>CAMBDW010000004.1 GCA_945865535.1 Chryseobacterium gleum
CAAAAAAAAATATTAAATCTTTTTGTGGAAAACCACTTATTTTTTGGAATCTGCAAGAGTTGCAAAAATCTGTAGTTAAGGAGATAATTGTTGCAACTGATAATGAAGAAATTAAAGATATTGTAAACTCATTTAACTTTTCTAAAGTTAAGGTTTATAATAGAAATTCTAAAAATTCTGAAGACACTTCTTCTACTGAATCTGTTATGTTAGAGTATATTTCTCAATCTAATCTATCAGATGCTGATACTTTTATGTTGGTGCAAGCAACTTCTCCTTTTACTCAAACATCTGATTTTAATGAAGCTTTAAGTTTATTTAAAGATTATGATTCTGTACTGAGTTGTTGTGAGTCTAAACGATTTTCCTGGAAAGATGGAAAAGCACTTAATTACGACATCTACAACCGTCCAAGAAGACAAGATTTTAAAGGTACTATGATTGAAAATGGGGCATTTTATATTTCCTCAGTTGCGAATATTAGAAAAACTAAGAATAGAATTTCTGGAGCTATTGGTGTTTATCAAATGCCAGAATATACCTATACTGAAATTGATGAGCATGAAGATTGGATAGTGGCTGAATCTTTAATGAAAAGATTCGTTCTTAAAAATAAGCTACATGATTTTTCTAAGATAAAATTATTTCTATCGGATGTTGATGGGGTACTAACGGATGCTGGAATGTATTATACAGAAAGTGGAGATGAATTTAAAAAATTCTCAACTTATGATGGAATGGGATTCCAGCTTCTGCAAAAAACGGGAGTTAAAGTAGGGATTATCACATCTGAAGATAGAGATTTAAACAGAAGGCGGGCAAAAAAAATTGGGTTAGATTTTGATTTTCATGGCACAAAGGATAAGCTTCAAATTGTAACAGATTTATGTAAAAAAGAAAATATTTTTCTTAAAGAAGTTGCTTACATTGGAGATGATGTAAATTGTTTTGAGTTGCTATCAAATATTGGTTTTGCTGCTTGTCCAAATAATGCAGTGGAAAAAATAAAGTTGATTCCAAACATTATCCAATTAGAAAAAAATGGAGGCGAAGGAGTGGTAAGAGAATTTATTGAGCTAATTTTAGAATAATGAATTTTGATGCTAATGACTTAAAATCGTTAGAAGAGTATTTGAAATTAAGCAATATTTCAAAAGAGGAAGTTTGTATTGTTGGGAGCGCAACTCTTTCTTTAATTGGAATTAGAAATCATAATGATATAGATATTGTTGTCCATTCCAAAAACGCCATTAAAAACCTATCATCACATCCGTTGATTGAAAAAGTGAACTCTCCTTGGAGCTCTTTGTTTTCTGATGATGAATTGATTGAAAATGCAACTCTACACATTATTTATAATGGTTTTAAATTTGTTTGTCCTGAATTGGTTTTTCATAGAAAAGTATGGCATAATAGGCTAAAAGATCAATTAGATATTATCGAATTAAGAGAATATGCGAATATGCATAAAGACTGGAATTGGGAACTTTTAAAAGGAGCTTTACCCAATCCTTCTCTCATTAAGATTTTAATAAAAAAATGTAATAATAGATTTGCACTTTATAAAAGTAGATTAATAGAGTATTTCAGATTTGAGACTAAATTACATGAAGATTACTTTCAAATGATTCCAACTTCTCATTTGTTAGCTAAGCAAGTTGTTTATCAGTTGTTTAATCGTTATGATTTAGTAGTTCGCTATATGGCTATTTCTTCTTTTTTAAAAGGTGATAATATCGGAATTGCACTTTATCAGAAAATGCAGGAAAATAGAGGGGGATCTGTTTATAAAAATCCTTGGAAATGTTTTAAAGATTTGATTGTAAATATAAAAGATAATGGTTTTGATATAAGCCAACCAATACTCGTTAATAAGGATATGCATGTTGTTGATGGGGCACATAGGTTGGCTTGCGCTTTATATTTTAATGAAAAGTATATTGCTATTAGAGTAAATAGAAAGTTAGATCATTCTCCTTATGGAATTGATTGGTTTAAAAATAATAACTTCTCTAATGAAGAGTTAAAATTAATAACTGATCAAAAGAATGAAATTTTTAATAATAATCATTTGTATTTTGAAATTGTTCTTTGGCCATCTGTAGCAGATTATTTTGATGAGATTGAAGCATTGATACAAGCAAAATTTACAATAATTTTTTCTAAAGATCATAAGGATATTCTTCATTTTAACAACTATATAAAGGCTTTATATAAAATTGATGATATTAAAGATTGGAAAGTTGATTTAAAAATAAACGGATTGTCATCCTACCCTAAAGATATCAGAGTAATTAAAATAGAAATTCCTGAACCTCATTTTAGACTTAAGGATAATAATCGTTTAATTTCTACAGTAGTGGAAGCGTTAAAACAAGAAATAAGAACCAAGTATAAATCAAAAGTGGCTAATTATTTTCATGATATCATTGTGCATATTGGAGATAATTATTCACATTCTAAAAAAAGTGAAAATTTACTAGATTAAATGATTAGAAATTCACCATATATCATAAAATTCTTATTTTTTCTTTTTGCTGAATTAATTAAAACAAGAAAATATGCTTTAATCTTCTATTGCCCTCAGTATTTTAATAGA
Organism: Chryseobacterium gleum; assembly: GCA_945865535.1. Lineage (GTDB taxonomy): Bacteria > Bacteroidota > Bacteroidia > Flavobacteriales > BACL11 > BACL11. The sequence goes on from CAMBDW010000004.1 coordinate 2,600, forward strand.
GGCGATACAAACTGAATTTTTTTTTGGCTGTCAAATATGAAAATCTATTATTTCTTTTATTCAATTTTTTATTTTGTAAGACAAGCTTTTACAAAAAAACACTATACTATTATTTTTTATGCCCCACATCATTTTAATAGGGGAGAAAACGCAGAGAATCTTTTTTTTAAAGATTTATTACATGTATGTAAAATACATAATATCAGTTTTTTATATTTGGAAGAACCAGATAATTACTCCAATCAAAAGCGTTCAAAAACGGCTATTCCCTTTGATTTTATCTATTATTTGATTGTATTGTTGCGTAAATTTATGGGATCAGAGATGTCATATATTGAAATAGACGCAAAGATTGGGCGGTTTTTGAAAAAGATTTTTTTTAGAAGAGTCACGTTTGATAACTATATTGCTATCTCTCAAAGTATGTTAAGTTTTTTCAATGGAATCAATACTGATGCAAAAAGATTTGATTTGCAACATGGGACAATTCATGCGAGAAAGGAAAGCTATCTGAATGATGGGCTGGTGTCTAGAAATCTGAAAGAGAACGACACCCATCTTTTATTAAGTGGAGTGGCTTACAAAGAGTTGTTAACTAAAAATGATAGAGAAAACTATTTTCAGACTCACATTCAAGTTATTGGGAGTTCTGTTGTTCAGTTTAATGCTATTACTCCTTCTGAACTAAATAAAAATGTTTTAGTTTCATTACAATTCACTCACGATCATTTAAAAGATGAAAATCAACAAATTGCTGATAGTTTAGAACAGCTCATAAAAAAGGAGTCTACTTTTCATTTTTTTCTAAAAAATCATCCAAGGTTTAATAATGAGGTAGACTTAACTCGATTTTTATCGCTACCAAATGTATCGTTATTTTCTAGCGATTTAAAAGAGGCCTTTGCTAGATTTTCTTTCCATTTAACTGCTTATTCCACAGTAACTTTTGAGGCAGCATTACACGGAATTCCAACTTGCTTTTTGCAATCAAATTCTTGTAAAATGGATATTTTTAAGACTCAGTATATTTATCCTTTTTACACCATTTCATTAGCTGATTTGTACAATAGTTATTTCTCTTGCACTTTACAGACAAAGAAATGGGCAGAACAATTTTATCAGCCATTTTGTGAAGTATCTTTTTTAAAAGCTTTAAAAAATGGATAAAAAGAAAATCAAAGTATTTTTAGGGGCTTATGTAAATTATACAAATGCACAGAATTTGAATTGTTTAGCTTTAACAAAGTATCTTGATTCTTCAAAGTTTACAATTTATGCTTTAAGCACCTATTTATCACCTAAGGTAAAAAACAAAGCAAATTTGTTTCATTGTTTTTATCCACTTAGAATTTCTACTGCTTTAGGATTTTTCTGGGGTATTCTTCATTGTGATGTGGCTTTTTTACCAAAACACAGTGACACTCCTTTATGGGTATTGAAACTAGCTAGATTATTAAATAAACCAATTTTTACTACAATTGAGGGAATTGACACTATTCAGATGCTTATAACATCTTATAATTACAAAGATATGGTGTTAAGTAGATTTAAATATTTTAATAAGATATATCCTATTACAGATCATATTATGAATCTTAATAAAGATATTAGATTAGAAAATAATCCTTTATTACTTGGTGTTGATAGTTTGAGTTTTTCATTTAACAATAAAGAAAGACTCTCTTCAATTGTATTTGTTGGGGGATTGATAAAAAGAAAAAGAGTTTATGAATTTATTACTTTAGCAAAGCTATATCCTAATATAAAATTTAAAATAATTGGTCAAGGGCCTGAACAACAAAGTTTGAAGCACAAGATACCTTTGAACGTTTCTTTTTTTGGAAGTGTGAATCATAAAGAAATGGATGAGTTTTTAAAAGAATCTGACTTATTGTTTTTACCATCTAAATCTGAGGGGTTTCCTAAAGTAATTTTAGAAGCTGCCTCAGCTGGAGTCCCATCCATTGTGTATGATAGTTATGGAGCTTCTTCTTGGATAGATAATAGAAAGAATGGGTTTGTTGTATCTTCCTTTAATCATGTTGAAGAATTAGTAAATGAGCTTTTAGAGAATCCAGTATTATTACATGAAGTTTCTAAGAATACTGAGGATTTGGCTCATAGATTTGATTGGAAAAAGATCATTAATGATTGGGAAAAAGTAATTGAAGATTTATATAATGGAAAATAAAAAAACATATCTGGTGCTTACTCCATTTTTTCCTTCTGATGAAAGTCATGTTGGAAGTTATGTTTTTGACCAGATAAATGAGATCAGCAAGCAAAGTGATTTTAATATTGAAATAGTAAAAACAGTTTCTTTATTTTCCTCAGAAAAAGACTATGAGTTTCATGGTTTTAATGTGCGAATTTTTAAAACATGGGATTTTCCATACTTTTTCTTCCCTGGAATTTTTAACTCAATAAATAAAAAAAGATTTCAATTTTTATTAAGTAAAAATAAAATTGAAGATGTATCAATTTCACACTCTCATGTAGCTTACCCTGCATCTTATTTAGTGGAGGATTTATCATGTAAAAAAATAGCTCAACATCATGGTTTAGATGTGTTGCAATTGTTAAATGGCAGAAGTGGAATTTTAAGAAAAATACAAAGAAATTATCTGATAAAAAATACAATAAATCATCTAAATAGAATGGACTTAAATATTGGTGTTTCTAAGTTAGTTTTAGAGCAATTTAAGGCATTTAAGCTGTATGAGCCAAAATCAGAATATGTGTTGTATAATGGAGTAGATAGAACAAAGTTTTATCCAATCGATTCAATTAATAAGTCTGACAAATTTCAGATTGGTTGTGTGGCTAATTTTTGGAGAATTAAAGATCAGATTAGTTTAATTAAAGCAGTTGAGCTTATAATTACTGATGGTAAAGAAGACATTGAATTAAGACTAATTGGTTTAGGAGATGAATTAGCGAAGTGTAAACAATATGTAATTGATAAAGAACTAGAGAGATATGTTTTTTTTGAAAAGGAGATGCTCCATGATGAACTTAATCTATTTTATAATGAAATAGATCTTTTTGTTTTACCTTCATATTATGAGGCTTTAGGATGTGTTTATTTAGAAGCTTGGGCTACTGAAACTCCTATTATATCAATTAAAGAACAGGGTATTGCTGAGTTAATTCCTATAAATGAAATAGATAATTTATTAGCAGATAAGAAATTACCAGAATCATTAAAAGAGAAAATTATAGGAGAATATAATAGAAAAAGATGCTATCCGTTTAATGAAAAATATGATATTAATAATACGATTAATAATTTTTTAACATTAAATATTTTCAAGAATGATAATTAAGAGAATGTTAAAGAAATATCATACCTGGAAGTTCGCAAAATCTCAGAGGTATAAGGTTTTTAAAAAAGGCACTTTATTGAATGCTTTTCATGAGTCTAAAACCATTTTTATTCATATACCTAAAACGGCTGGGATTTCTCTTTTAAAAGCAATTTATGGTGATGTTACTCTTGAAGGCCATAGGAGTTTATATTTTAATCGTATAGCTTTAAAATCTGATAAGGATAATTATTTCTCTTTCTCTTTTGTGCGTAACCCGTATGATAGATTGTATGCTGCTTACAAGTTCTTGGAAAAAGGGGGAATTAATAAACTTGATAAAATTGCTTTTGAGACTCACTTGGAAAAGTTTAAAGACTTTGAGGATTTTGTTGTAAATGGTCTAGATAAAAAGCTGATTTTTCAGATTACTCATTTAATCCCTCAATCAGATTTTCTATGTAATACCAAAGGACAAATTCTTGTGGATTTTATTGGTACATTTGAAAATTTAGAAGAAGATGTGAAAAGGTTATCATTAAAATTAGAAAAAGAAATAGAAGTTGATCATCTAAATAAAAACATGAAGGAATTAAGTTATACTGATGTATACACCAATGAAATGATTGAAAAAGTAAAAGAGATTTATAAAAAAGATTTAGCGATTTTTAAATATAATTTTAAATAGATGCTTAAGTTAATAATAAAACAAGCAAACTGGAGTGTATTAGGTTCAATTTTTGGCTTTGCTATTGGTTTTTTTGTTAAAATTTACCTTATAGATATTGTTGGTTTACAGGCATGGGGAAAATATGTTATTGCTCAAACCTTTAGTTCCTTTGTTGAAACAGTTTTATCCATAGGGATTCCATTTGTAATTATAAAATTTATACCTACTTTTATAGAGAACAATAAGCAAAAAGCCAGTAGAATTGCAAGTATTTTTTTAAAATATGCAGTTGTAGTTGGAAGTGTTTTTCTTGCTATTGTCTATTTTTCATCTGACTTAATTAATCAGTATATTTATAATGATGTATCTGGATTAAACTTGATTCTGTTTATGATGTGTATACATGTGCCAATTAGTATGTTATTTGGTGTTATTATCTCTTTGTATCGGTCTATGTTAAAAATAAAAGAGATTGTATTGTACGGAACAGTAGTTACTGTTTCATTAAGGGCAATATCAACTTTTATTATTTTCCAGTATACTTCAGATATAAGCCATTTTATATTGATAGAAGTTTTTACTCAAATTATAGTTTTATCTATTTTATTATATTTATTTAATAAAAATGAATTTTCATTATTTGTAAAGTCAGATTTCAGAGAGTTTGTTGGAGATTCCAAAATGGTTTCTTATGGTAAAAAAATGTTTTTGAATTCAATTATTACATTTATTTCAGCTTGGGCATTAAGTTTTATTATTAGTATTAAGTTGACTTCAGAAGATGTGGGGGCCTATAATATTTTGCTTACTCTTACAGGACTAACAACTTTTTTACTTATAAATTTAAATAGAGTATTTGCCCCAGCAATTTCAAAATTATATCATGAAGGAAATTCTTTTGAACTTAGTAATTTGTATAAAAAAACTACATTTTTGATAAATGTATTAACTATTCCTTTAGTAATTATAATAACAACTTTTGCTGATGAAATTTTAGGACTTTATTCTGTTGAAATGCTCAAGTATAAAGACTTTTTGTTTTTTATGCTTGTAGGAGGGATGTTATCATTAGCTGCTGGAAGTTCGGGCACTTTTATTATAATGGCTGGTTTGGAGAAAAAGGAGTTACAGCTACAAACTCTCAAAGCAGTTTTAATTACTGGACTGGCTTTTGCTTTTGTGAGCGAATATAAAATGCTTGCTATTGTATCACTATATGTTATTTTTATGTTATTTATAAATGTTTCACAATTAATCTATATTAAGAAAAATGTAAGTATTTCGCCATTTTCTGCTGATTTATTAAAACTTTTCGGGCTAACTATTATTGGTATGTATTTTGCGATAAATCAGAGTTATAATTTCAAATTAATACATTTCATTTTAATACCAATAGGGGTGTATTTAGCATGTTTTTTATTAATGTTGAAACCCATTAAGTCTCTAATTAAAGAATTGAGATAATGAAATATTCATTTGTATCATTAGGTAAATTAGAAAGCTTTGGAATTCGTTTAGGAGGAGCAGGCTTAGGCAATATATTATTCCCTTGGGCAACTGCAATAGTGTACGCAAAAGAACATAATCTGATTAGAATACAAACAACTTGGAAAAATTTGAAATTAGGAACATTTATTAGAAAAGAAAGAGATAAAAGAATGTACCTTGATTTATTTTCCGGTAGAGATGGGGTAAGCGGAATAAAAAAGTTTTTATTATTGAATTTTTCAAGTAAAGTAAAGATTTTCTCTGATATGGATGAATTATTTGAGCCATTTAAACACGAACATAATTTCGTAAAATCTGAGTTATTAAAAATAATTAATCCTTATCATATTAACAAAGTAAATGGGTTTGACAACAATTCAGTTGCTATTCATATTAGAATGGGTGATTTTGAAATTCCAAAGGATGAAACGATTTTAAGAAGCGGTCGTTGGGGTTATCGTTTACCCATAAAATGGTATAAAAGTATTATTGAAAAAATTAGAGAAGTTAGTAATATACCAATTTATATTTTTTCTGATGCAAATGATGAAGACCTTCAAGAGATTTTGGAATTAGAAAATTGCAAGAGAGTGCATTTTGGGTCTGCTATATCAGATATGCTAGTGTTAAGTAATGCTAAGATATTGATTTCATCAGCAAGTACTTTTAGTATGTGGGCATCATTTTTAGGCCAGCATTCAACTATTTGGTTTCCTGGACAAATGAGGCAGAAACTAATAAATGATGCTACTATTTTTGAAGGAGAGATGGATTATAATGATCCATTGCCAATTGCTATCATTCAACTCATTAATAATGATTAAATGGCTTTTTAAATATGGGGCAGTTATTTTTCTATTTAATACCGTATTATTGGCGATAGAGAGAACCAATACTATTGGTGATCAGGTTTTTTTAGTATTAACGGCCGTGTATGCTATAGCGTTACTTATTAATCCTCAGCAGATAAAGAATGTTCTTTTTCATAAAGCATTTTCTTTTTTGTTAATTCTAAACCTTTTAAATGTATTATATTTTTTAATATTTCATTCCATTAATGATATACAGGCAATAAAGTATTTATTAGCAAGAGGAATCCAGTTTTCAATTATATCGCTAGCCATTTATTTTAATTATGAATATTACAAAACAAAGTTTCTCGATCATTTGATTTATTTGATTGTATTTATTGTATTGGTTGGCTTACTTTTAAATGCAGATTTATTTTCTGGTAGATATGTGGGGCTAATATGGAATTCTAATATGTTGGCCTCATTTACCTCTTTGGCATTTGCAACTTTATTTTTAAAGCAGAAAAAGCACTCAAGATTTGAAGTTTTTTTGCTATTACTTTTGTTTGTGATTTCTATTAGTACTGGCTCTAGGGGTGTATTGCTTCCTCTTACTTTAGCATTTCTTTTTAAATACGGTTTTTCTAATCGTAATGTAGTTTATTCTTTTTTAGCTTTATCGGTTTACTTTTTAATAATAAATATTGAGCTTGAAACAAGTATAAATCGTTTTGCCTCTCAAAGCTTATTTAATGATAGATTATTGCAATATCAATATGCTTATGAAACTATTTTACAACAACCTTTTTTTGGTTTTGGGCTAGATAAATATGCGTATATTGATTCTCGTGTTATTCCGGATTATTTAAGAGCCTATAATGTTACTGCTCATAATGGATATTTTGCTATTCTTACTCAATATGGGCTTATATTTGGGTCTATAATTCTATTTATAATTTTTAGAAAAACTGTTCAAGTATCAACTTGGTTTAAACAATCTTTTGAGACTGAGAGAGCTTATTTATTTATAATAATCTCCTGTCTTTTTGCAGCAGTATATGAAACTATGATTACTGGAATTAATGAGTTTCATACCATTTTATTTTGGTTTGGATTAGCCTTTTTATCATATTCTAAATTTATCACTGAGCATGAAAATTAGAATTATTTCGGAAATAAAAGAGTTGTATTCAATCAAAGATGATTGGGATGATTTATATTCTAAAGCAGATTATAGCACTTTTCAGTCATTTGAGTTTAATTATTATTCTTGGCTAACGGAATTAAGTAAAGCTAAAGGGAATCAGCTATGTGTTATTTTGTTAACAACCAATGAAAGAGCGTGTGCTATTCTTCCTTTATATATTGACTTTAAAAAAAGATTGCGGTTTATAAATGATAAACATGCTGATTTTTGTGATGTATTATCAAATGAAAAATTTGATTTTGAAGATATTTTGTCTGAGATTAGAAAGCATTTTAAACTTTACTCTGTGCACTTTATTAATTTAACAGAAGATTCTTTTTTATATGCTTTATATAAGAAAAAAGTATGGAAAAATAGCCTTTTAAAATCCTTTGAGAAGTACTCGACATTAAATTTAGATAAAGGTACTTTTCCTTATAATGTGCTAAAATACACATCAAAACAAAAAACTGAATTTAGGAGAATTAAAAAAAAGAGTGCTGAAAATACGCATCATTTTTTGTTAAAAGACAACTCCAATTTTCCCATTCAGGACATCTATCAGCTTAAAGAAAGAATGATAGGGTTAGGGCTAAGAAAAGCGAATTTCTTAAATGAAGATAGATTAATACTTCTGAAAGAATTGTATAATTCTAATAGGATGATTGTAAGTATGGTGAAGAGTAAGAGTAATATTTGCGCAATTTCATTTATTTTAAGAAATACTAATGAATACTTGTTCTGGATTGATATGTATGATAATTCTAAAATGATAAATATCTACAATTACATTTCATTTATAGAGCGCATCTCACAAGAAAATAATACAAAAATAAACTTTGGTAGAGGGGTATATGATTATAAGGTTACAAATTTTAAGCCAGATATCAAGCAGCTGTTTGCATTCTATATCTTCTCAAATAAGCTGCAGTTATTGATTTTTCTGTTTGTAGATAACATCAAGGAGATTTTAAAATCAATCTATAAAAAAATAAAAAGATGAAAGTATTTTGTTATTTTGTAGAGCCCGCCTTATATACACTTGATTTAGCAAAAAATATTTATGTAAAAAATAACATTGATTATGGCTTTATAAACTCCAGCACTTTAGTTAAATCAGAGGAAAAAACAGCTAAGATATTTTTAGATAATTTAACTTTTTTCTCTAAATTGAAATTTCTAATTACTACTTATAATAACAATGATTTTATTATTGTAAATGGGTATAATAATTATCCTTTTATTGTAACTTTTATTTTGAATCTATTTTCATTTAATAGAAAATATATTGCGACTGAATCAGATACTCAATTCAGTATTCCAAAGAGTCCATTAAAACGCTTTGTTAAATGGATATATTTATCAATAATATTTCGCAATAAATTTATTTTAGGTTTTGCAGGAGGCAGTTTTTCTCACAAGGATTTATTCATACATTATGGAATGAAAGAGAATAGAATATTTTTAATGCCAATGATGGTGGACAACTCAAAATTTTATCAAGAAGAAAAGCTGTTTCCGGAGATATTTACCTTTTTGTATGTTGGCAGATTAGTAAAACATAAAAATGTAGAAAATTTGATACAACAATTTAATCAGAACTTTTCTGATAAAAGTGCAGTTCTAAAAATTATTGGTAGTGGTGAGCAAGAAAATTATTTGAAGAATAAATACAGTTCACAAAAAGTGATTTTTTTAGGCAAACTATTTAATGATGATTTAATAGCTGAATTTAGAAATGCTAGTTGCTTTGTTTGCCCTTCAGAATTTGAACCATGGGGATTGGTTGTAAATGAGGCCTTATCTTCAACTTTACCAGTTATTACAACTAAAGAAGTTGGTGCAAATAATGATTTGATTAATGGTAAAAGTACCGGAATGATTGCATCAAATATGCACGAGTTTGGGGAGTGTATGTTGAATTTGTATAATGATGCAGATTTATTAATGCAATTTTCAAAAAATGCCTCTGATTTAATGAGAAATCATTGGAATTATGCTTTGTATGATAAATGTTTACAAGATGCAATTAAAAAAGTGGAGCAATGGCAATAGACTCATTAGTTAGAATATTAATTATTCGAATTTGTTCTCTTTTTTATTTTAAAAATAGGAGTAAGGTGATTTTTTATCATGATATTCATTCTAAGAAGAAATATACTAATATGTCAACTGCTATTCAACTTTTTGCGAATCATATTCAGATTATTAGAGAAAGTGGCTATGAAGTAGTGCCTGAAATAACAAATGAATACGGGCAAATTGAGATTTGTTTTGATGATGCCTTCTTAGGATTGTATGAAAATATTGGTTTCTTAAAACAGCAAAATATACCTGTTCACTTATTTGTTATTTCTTCTTATCTAGAGAGAGAAAATTACATCAATGAAAAACAATTAATGGAACTTAGTAAATTAGACATAATTAAAATCTCCTCTCATACCCATACCCATAAAATTTTAAATCAGCTTGATGAGAATGAGCTACTAAGAGAATTGAAAGAGTCAAAAGAGATTCTTGAAGATTTATTAAATGCTACGGTAGATTCAATTTGTTATCCTGAAGGAAAGTTTGATAAAAAAACAATTCATATTGCAAAAAAAGTTGGCTATAAAAAGCAATATTCTTCTTTGCCTGGTTTTTTTGCTGATAAGTTTGAAGATGGTGTTGTTAGAAGAAGTTTGGTGCAATTTGCTCTAGAGAAAGAATTTAAAGCCATACTAAAAGGTGGCGATCATATTTTAGCATTTTGGTATAAACTAAAACATTTTAAGAGATGAGAATTTGTTTAGTAACATCTTCTTTCTATCCTGCAACTTTTTATGGCGGCCCAATTTCTGCTACATGGGATTTATCACAAGAATTAGCAAAGAAAGATGTGGAGATGTATATATCTACTACTAACGCTAATGGAAATTCTAGATTAAAAGTTAACACAAATAGATTTATTAAACAAAAGGAAAAACTGTTTGTAAAGTATTATCACGAGCAATTTATAAATAGATTTTCTCTAGCTTTTATTTTCGGTATTTGGAATGATATCAGAAAAGCAGATGTAGTGTATATCCAATATTTGTTTCATTATACTGTTTTATTTTCTTTATTGTTTAGTAGAATTCAGACTAAAGAGATTATAATTTGTCCAAGAGGTAGTTTAGGAGAGTGGGGATTGAGGTATAAAAAGAAATACTTTAAGAAAGCTTGGTTATTTCTATTTGTAAATCCATTTATAAAGAGTGTAATTTTTCAAGCATCCTCATATATTGAGAAGGATGATATTCTAATAAATTTTTCAAAAGCAAAAGTTGAAATCATTAATGATGGAGTTGATTTTTTATCTTTTCAGGAATTTAATAAATATGAGAAGAATGCTTTATTAGAAAAGTATACAAATACTAAATGTGAAGCTATTTCAAACATCTTCTTCTCTATTGGAAGATTACATGCCATTAAAGCTTTTGGTGTGCTGATTGATGCTTTTTCACTCTTTATTAAAGAGGATACAAATGCTAAATTAATTATTGCTGGAGGTGATGATGGGGTAGGAGAAAAGTTAAAACAGCAAATTATTGATTTAAAATTACAAGACTCCGTTTTTCTAATTGGAGCTATTGATTTTGAAGATAAAAAAACACTTTTCAATAATTGTGATTATTTTACTTTGGCATCTGAATTTGAGAGTTTTGGAATTGTAGTAGCTGAGGCATTAGCTTGTGGCAAACCAATAGTTCTTTCTAATAAAACACCTTGGAAAGATTTAGAAAAGAATAAATGTGGTATTTTAGTTGATAATGAAAAAAATAGTTTTTCTAATGCGTTTTCAAAAGTTATAAAAGAAAAGTACGATAGTAAAGCGATTAAAAATTATATTCAATCCAATTATGATTGGAGTATTATTACAGATTGTTTTTTAGCTAATATAAAAAATAAGTAGATGTATATTTTAGGAATTAATGCATATCATGGAGATTCTTCAGCTTGCCTACTTAAGGACGGAATAGTAGTTTGTGCAACTGAGGAAGAGCGTATTAGACGTATTAAGCATTGGGCTGGGTTTCCCTCACAGGCAATAAAATTTTGTTTGGAAGATGAAGGAATCAGTATTGAGCAAGTAAATTACATTACCATTTCAAGAGATCCGAAATCTAATTTTTACAAGAAAATATTACATGCTTTAAGATATTCAATGAGCATTTCTGTAATTTGGGATAGATTGGGAAACTTCAAAAAAGTGAGTTCAGTAAAGCAGGAGTTAGCAAATCTATTTCATCTTCCTATATCTTCTATTAAGGCAGAGGTTCATAATATTGAACATCACAGAAGCCATATTGCATCTTCTTTTTTTGCTTCTCCTTTTAAAGAATCTGCCATTTTATCAATTGATGGTTTTGGAGATTTTACTTCTACTATAACTGCTGTTGGTTCGGACAATAAGTTTAAAGTTTTAAAAGAAGTAAATTATCCTCATTCCTTAGGTGTATTTTATACAGCTGTAACACAATTTTTAGGTTTTCCTAATTATGGTGATGAGTATAAAGTTATGGGACTAGCCCCTTATGGGAAGCCAAAATATTTAAAAGAGCTAGAACAAATACTGAAGCTCTCAGATGATGGGTTTTTTAAGTTAAATAAAAAGTACTTTAAACATTTTAAAGAAGGTGTTGCAATGGATTGGGAAGGAGGTAGTCCAACTATTGAATCCTTATTTACTAAAGATTGGGAAGATTTATTTGGAAAATCAAGAGAAAAAGGAGCTAAATTGGAGCAATGGCATATCGATTTAGCAACTTCTGCACAAAAATTTACTGAAAAAGTTATTTTTCATATACTTAATCATTTACACAAAGAAACTGGCTCTGAGAATATATGTATAGCTGGAGGAGTAGCTCAAAATTCAGTTACCAATGGTAGAATTTTGGAAAATACTCCATTCAAAAATATTTACATTCCTTCAGCAGGACATGATGCCGGAACTTCAATTGGCTCTGCATTATTTCTTTATAATCAGCTATTAGGAAATGCTAGGATGCCAGAAATTACATCTGCTTATTTCGGCAGTAAGTTTAATCATGAAGAAATTATTAAAGTTTTAGATAAAGAGGGCGTAACATACACTATTGTATCTGATGATGATTTATTTGAAAGAGTTTCAGATAAGTTAGTAGATGGAGGTGTTGTAGGATGGTTTCAAGGAAGAGCTGAATTTGGTCCTAGAGCTTTAGGAAATAGGTCTATTTTAGTTGATCCTAGAAGAAAAGATGCAAAAGACTTGTTAAATGAAAAAATTAAAAGGAGAGAGAGTTTTAGACCATTTGCTCCTTCAATTTTAAAGGAGTCAGTAAGTGATTATTTTGTGCAAAACTATACGGTTCCTTTTATGGAGAAGGTTTTTGATATCAAAAAGGAGAAATATGAACAGATTCCTGCTGTAACTCATGTTGATGGTACGGGCAGGTTACAATCAGTTGATAAGGATGTGTCTCCAAGATATCATAGATTAATCTCTAAATTTGCTGAAAAAACAGGAGTGCCTATTTTGTTAAATACTTCATTTAATGAAAATGAACCCATAGTAAATAAGCCTGAGGAAGCATTAGCTTGTTTTTTAAGGACAAAAATGGATATGCTAGTAATGGAAAATATAATTATTGAAAGATAATGTCTGAACCCACATTTTATGATATCACTCCTTTTGAGTATGTTTGCTCTTCTAAAGCAGAAATAATTACCAATATGAATCCACTCTTAAAAGAGTTAATGGAGCAAAATTCAGCTAATTGTCATGTTTTTATTATAAGAAAGAATGCTTAAAGATCCTAAAATATCAATTATTACTGTTGCTTTTAATAGTTCGAAAACTATTAAAGGAACCATAGAAAGTATCATCTCTCAAGATTATAATAATATAGAGTATTTAATTATTGATGGAGGTTCTAAAGATGGAACAATGGAAATCGTTAAGTCCTATTCTGAGCATGTAAAATACTATGTTTCTGAGCCAGATAATGGCATATATGACGCAATGAATAAAGGAATAAGGGCTGCTACTGGAGATGTAATTGGCATTCTTAATTCTGATGATTTTTATCCAAATAGTTTTGTGCTCAGTAATGTTGCAAAATTATTTAAGAAGTACAGTTGTGATGCTGTTTATGGCGATTTGGTTTATGTTAAAGCTGATAGTATTAATAAAATCATAAGATATTGGCAAGCTGGAGAATACACTACTTCAAAAATTAAAAATGGTTGGATGTTGCCTCATCCCACATTTTTTGTAAAAAAGAAAATTTATAAAAGATATGGTTTGTATGATACGGACTTGAAATCTGCTGCTGATTATGAGATGATCTTAAAATTGCTTTATAAACACAATATCTCAGTTCATTATCTTCCAATGATATTAGTGAATATGAGAATGGGAGGCGAGAGTAATAAATCTTTTTGGAATCGAATAAAGGCAAATAAGCAAGATAGTTTAGCTTGGACAAAAAACCAGTTAAAAAAACCTATGTTTGTTAGACTTAAAAAACCTTTGCAAAAACTAAAGCAATTTTTCTTAAAACCAGAAATATAGTTGAAAGTTTTAATTGTAGATAATAAGGATTCGTTCACTTATAATATAAAGCATTATGTCAATCATTTTTGTGATGATGTTGATGTGATTAGATGTAATACATTACGGGTAGATGATGTGGAAAAGTATGATAAAATCTTATTTTCACCAGGGCCAGGATTACCAAATGAATATCAAATTTTAAATACTATTCTTGTTAAATATGGTAGCTCAAAATCAATTTTGGGTATATGTTTGGGCCAACAAGCAATTGCTGAGTTTTACGGCGCTAAACTGCAGAATCTAGCTGATGCAATGCATGGAATAACTTCTAAAATAAGCCATTTAAATAATTGTAATTTATATAAGGATTTACCTATTTCTTTTCAAATAGGACATTATCATTCCTGGGTAGTTTGTGATAAAGATTTTCCTGCAGAGTTGGAAATAACTGCTATAAATGACAGTGGCTTGATAATGTCAATAAAACATAAAAAATACGATATTAAAGCAGTTCAATTTCATCCTGAATCTATTTTAACAGAAAACGGATTGCAGCTAATTAAAAATTGGCTTTTTAATTAGTCGTATTCTGGAGTAAACCAGTCTTTCTTCTTTTCGTATTTCAAATCCCGTAATGCGGCAGCTTTTACTCGGATTGTCAAGGTGTAACTTTGATGATAGCCTAATGGTATCCAGTGGAAAAGCATTTCCCAGCAATGTAAATCCCTATAAATATCTACTGAGGAGTAAGTCAATTCTTTTTGATCAAAATCATAACCGGATCTAAAACCAATTTTCCAATTTTTGGTAATTTTTAGATTTCCTGAAAATGTTAAGGATTGTGTAGTGTCTGCAAAAGCAGCAATATTATGCCCTTTATCATAGGTTAAGGAATAATTTGCGCTTAGATCCCATGCGATAGCATAGAAGTCTCGGTTTTCGTCCTCCTCTTTTTTTTCATACTTATTCTCATCTTTATAAGCGCTAAAACTTTTATCATTTATACTTAGACCAATTGAAGTTGTGAATGATTTTAATCTTGCAAGCCGTTTATTTTTAGAAAGCTCAAATTGATTTATTCTGTTTGTTCTATCTGTATTTGTAACATAGGGATCGTAATCACTTGAAAAAGTAATGTCTAATATATTAAGCAATCTTGTTCTTGCATTTAATCTGATGTTACTAAAATTTAGAGAGTCAGAGAAAATATTATAGGAGCTACTTATTCCAAGACTTTCAATTAATTTTATCTTTTTAAAAGTCTCTACAGTATCTTTATTATTTCGGATCTTCATATCCAGTATATTTCCCAAACTAAAATTAATAGTACCACTTTCTCTATTTGATGGACTTCCATAAATTCCATTTTCCATTATGGAGTAGTTTTGAGTTTCTCCATTTTCATTTATTTGAACAGTTTTGTAGTAGTCGTATTTTTCATCTGAAAAATCAGGGTTGTAGGTAAAGGAAATATTAGGTGACATTACATGTCTTATTCCAGCAATCTTACTTTTTTTGAATTCTACCAAGCCATATATCTTGGTATTTAAACCGGTTGATAAATTATAATCATGGGCTCTAGTAAATTTAGATATAGTATCAGTTGTTAATGTGGAATCATTTGAATTCCAAGTTTTCTCTATTCGATTTAAGTACCATCTTTCAGTAAGATTAAAACTTGGAGTTAAAGTGAAATATTTTAAAACCTTGATTGATGTGCTGATAGGTATATTATGGGTCATTCCATTTCTAAATTTTGAAAGAGAATTTTTTGTAAATAATAAGGAATCAGTAGTAGAGATGGTATTTTTTGTATTCATTCCATATTGAATTGAAATTTTATCGTACCACTGGGTTTTTGCTGAATTACCTATTAATTTTAAAGGATAGACCCTTTTTGAATTCAGTGAAACATCAGGAAGAGTTAGACTTATATTTTTATTTGATGTATTTTGACTGTGTCTTAAACTCAGGTTCAAATTATTGAAAAAGCCATCAGTCCATGATTTTGACAAGTTAATATTTGAAGACATTGTGTTTTTTAGATAATCATTATCATCATAAGAGTTGTTTCTGTGATAAGTGCTACTGCCAGCTTCTACATTTGCTGAGAAAGTTAATGATGGATTTGCTTTTTGATCTTGTTTGTGAGACCATTTGATATTAAAATCTTTCTTTTCACTATAATCAGGAAATCCAAGATAGCTATTTTTCATATTTCCATAACTAAGGTTAAGATTACCACTGTATTTGTACCGATTATTATATCTTAAAAGTGATTTCAGATTCCAACTCCCTTGGGTGTAGATATCGCTTTTTAAAGACAAGTCTATTTTTTCACTTAGAGTAAGATAATATCCTCCATCTTTTAAAAAGAAGCCCATATTGGCAGATTCGCCATAAGATGGAATTATAAGCCCAGAACTCTTTTTATCATTATTTGGAAAATATCCAAATGGAAAAATTAAAGGGGTGGGGATTCTAAAAAAAGAAAGATAAGCAGGTCCAGTAATGATTTTTTTACCAGGTATGATTTTAATCTTGTTTGCTCTTATCGAAAAATGAGGTTTTTCTGCGTCACAAGTAGTGTAATCCCCTTTGTGAAGGTAAAAAACATCATCACTTACTTTTTTAACAGTTTTGCCTAAAATATAACCTTCGCCTTCTTTTGTTGTAATTTTTTTTACGCTACATTTTTTAGTCTTGAAATTATAGGTCATTTCTTCCGCTTTAAAACTTTCATTTTCTTCAGTAAATACAGGAACTCCTATTTTACTTTTTGCAGAGTCGGTGGTAAAACTAGCGTAAATAGTGTTTTTATCCCAATCAATCTCAATATAAGATGCAGTGATGGTTGTCTTTTGATATTCAATTTTAGCATTTCCATACAGAAACGCTTTCTTACCATCAATACTCAATTTAAGTGAATCCTCAGCAAATTGTTTTATTTCATCATCAAAGAAGTTATTTTGAATTTGTGTTGAATCTGTAGTAGTAGGAATTGTATCAGCAATAGATTTATTAAAAGCCCCTGTTAATAAGAATAGAAATAGAAATAAAGTTTGTGTTTTTAAGTTCAATCTTAGTATTATATTTGTATCAATTGTTCAATAGAAAAAACGTGTCAAAACTAATTAAATTATACCAAATAATTTTAACTAACGCAAGATGGGTGTTTTTATTTGTGATTATCCTTGGTGTGAGTAATTTTCTAGAAGCTCAAACTACTACAAATAAGATACGAACTATTGTAATTGACCCTGGACACGGAGGAAAGGACGGTGGCACTGCGGGGACGGGGAGATATAAAACAACTGAAAAACATGTTGCACTTGCAATTTCTTTACAATTTGGAGCCTATATAAAACAAAACTTCCCAGATATAAATATCATCTATACTAGGAAAAGTAATGATAAATTTCTTGAGCTTTATGAAAGAACACAACTTGCAAATGATAATAATGCAGATTTGTTTATTTCAATACATTGTGATGCTTTTACAAATCCTGAGGCTTCTGGTGCTTCAGTGTATGTGATGGGTATGAGCAAGTTGAAAGCAAATATGGATGTTGCTATGAAAGAGAATGCGGTAATCTATTTAGAAGATGATTATAAAAAAAAATATGAAGGTTTTGACCCAAATACTCCAGAAAGTTATATTGTTTTTAGTTTAACACAAAATACACATCTTGATCAAAGTTTACAATTAGCAGAGCAGGTGGAACAGCAATTTTCAACTACAGCTAATAGGAAAAGTAGAGGTGTAAAACAAGCACCTTTTTATGTAATTAGTAGAGCTAATATGCCCTCTATTCTTATTGAATGTGGTTTTTTAACCAATCCAACTGAAGAAGACTTTTTGCATTCAGAAAAGGGACAAGATTATCTTGCTTCTGCAATTTTTAGCGCTTTTAAAAGTTATAAAGAAAGTGTTGAGAATGTTAATGATTTACCAGCAGAAGATACTTCAGTTAAAAAACCCGTGACAAATACTGTTGTTCAAACACAAGCTGCGCAAATAGAAAAAAATGACATTATTTTTAAAGTTCAGATTGGTACATTTTCAAAATCAATGAAAAATGACAAGTTGTTTGTTGAAATAAAAGCACAAGAAGAGCTACTAAATGGTACTTTTAAATACTATGTAGGGGCTGAAAATGATAAAGCTAATGCGGATATAATTAAAAATAAAATGATTGATCTTGGATTTAATGGAGCTTTTGTTTTAGCTTTTAATAAAGGAGTAAGGATTTCTATACAAGAAGCTTTAGATTTGCAAACGAAAATAAAAAATAATGAATAAAGAATTAAAGATAGGATTTGTTGCATTATTAGCTATTGTAGGACTATTTATAGGAATAAATTATCTTAAAGGATTAGATGTGCTTAATTCTAGTAGAAAATTTTACGCAAAATATGAAAATATTGGGGGCTTAAAAGTTGGTAGCTCTGTTTTTGTAAATGGTTACCAAGTAGGTATGGTGTCTAATATTGATTTATTAGCTAATGAAAATCAACAACTATTAGTAACAATTAGTATTGAAAAAGATTTTGATATTCCTAAAAATTCAATTTTAAAGATTGTAAATCAGGATTTAATGGGTACAAAAAGTGTTAATTTAATTTTGGGAGATGCGGCTTCTTTTGCAGTAGATGAAGATACTTTAATTAGTGGCATGGAAGGTTCATTAAAGGAAGAAGTAAGTGCCCAAATCTTACCTCTTAAGATTAAAACAGAGGAGTTAATTGGTTCGATTGACTCTGTAATGACAATTATTGCAGCTATACTTGATAAAGATGCTAGAGAAAATTTAAGCAATAGTTTGCAATCATTAGACCAAACATTTTTATTGATGAATCAAACTATGATTAAGGTAAATCAAATTGTAGATCAAAATGATGAGAGGATATCAAGTATTGTAAAAAACTTAGAAGCAAATAATGATGAGATAACAAATATCCTTAAGAATTTTTCTAATATATCAGATGATATTGCTCAATCAAACATTAAAAATTTACTGACTAGTTTGAGTGCAGCTTCTAAGAAAATAAATGATTCTGAAGGAAGCTTAGGCATGCTTATTAATGATAAAGATTTGTATTTAAATTTAGAAAAGTCATCTAAAGAATTAGAGGCACTGATTAAAGATATTAAAGCGAATCCAAAAAGGTATGTAAGTTTTTCAATAATAGGAGGAAGTACTCCAGCTCAACAGGAAAAGAAATAAAGGATGGAGAAGTCGATAATTTTTTCTTGCATTTTATTTTTTGCATTAGCATTTTTCTCTTTTAATCTTTGGAAAATAGTAAGAAATATTAGATTAGGAAAATCAAAAAATAGATTTGATCAACCCTTAAAGCGCACAAAGATTTTATTAAAAATAGCTTTCGGACAAACCAAACTGTTTGCACGTCCTGCCTCTGGAATATTGCATGCCATTGTTTACTGGGGATTTTTAGTGATTACTATTGGAACATTAGAAATGATGGTAGATGGGATTTTTAATTTAGATAGATCTTTTGGTGAGTTAGGTGGATTTTATAATACAGTCACTGCATCAGGAGATGTTATGGCGGTATTGGTTTTGGTTTCGTGTTTACTGTTTATGGTTAGAAGATTATTTCTAAATATTAAGCGTTTTTCTGGTAAAGAGATGAAAAAATCATCTTCAATTGATGCTATTATTGCTTTAATCATTATTGTTTTTTTAATGATTTCCTTACTTACAATGAATATTGGCTACATAGGTATTCATCCTGATGATTATTTAGGTTCTTATCCGATAAGTAATTTTTTGCTTCCGTATTTTGAAAATTGGAATTTATATCTTCTTCATGATATTAGTTGGTGGACTCATATCATGTTGGTTCTTATTTTTCTTAATGAATTGCCTTATTCCAAGCATTTCCATGTAGTGATGTCTATCCCTAATGTTTATTTTTCAAATATTGAAAATTTAGGTAAAATGGAAAATATGGCTGCTGTTACTAAAGAAGTTAAATTGATGATGAATCCTAATCCTGATCCGTATCCAACACCACCTATTGATGCTCCACCTCCGCAAGCATTTGGAGCAAAAGATGTAACAGATTTAAATTGGGTCCAATTAATGAATGCTTATTCTTGTACTGAGTGCGGTAGATGTACCTCAGAATGCCCAGCTAATCAAACAGGCAAACTACTTTCTCCAAGAAAGATTATGATGGACACTCGCCAAAGACTAAAAGAGGTGGGAAAAAATATTGATAAGTTCGGTAAAGATTATTCGGATAATAAATCTTTATTAAATGATTATATCTCAACGGAAGAAATATGGGCATGTACAACTTGTAATGCTTGTACAGAGGCTTGCCCTTTAAATATTGATCCTCTTTCAATTATCATAGATTTAAGAAGGTATTTAGTTATGGAGCAATCAGCTGCACCACAAGAGCTAAATATGATGTTTAATAATATAGAAAATAATGGAGCTCCTTGGCAATTTCCAGCAGCTGACAGATTAAATTGGAAAGATGAGTAAATTAGTAGAAAAGATAGTAGATGGGAAACACATATCTCCTGTTTTACCTGATGATATTAAAAATTATCTGATTGATATTGATGGTACTATTTGTGATGATATTCCAAATGAAGAACCGGAAAGAATGGTTACTGCTAAACTTTATCTTGACGCTTTAGAAACTTTAAATAGTTGGTATAATCAAGGGCATTATATTACTTTCTTTACTTCTAGACTGGAAGATCATAGAGAAGTAACAGAAAATTGGTTAAAACAAAATGGTTTTATGTATCATGTACTTTTAATGGGAAAACCAAGAGGAGGGAACTATCACTGGGTAGATAATCATATTGTTCGAGCAACCCGATTTGATGGTAAATTTACCGATCTTATTGATAAAGAAGTGACTATTCAAGTTTTTAAATCTTAATAGTATGAGTGAATTACAAGTAAAAACAATGGCTGAATTTATGGCAGAAGGAAAAGAAGCTGATATTCTTTTTTGGGTAGGTAGTGCAGGAAGTTTTGATGATAGAGCAAAGAAAATAACAAGGTCTTTTGTAAAAATACTCAATACTGCAGGAATTAATTTTGGAGTATTAGGTACGGAAGAATCTTCATCAGGAGATGCCGCAAAAAGAGCCGGAAATGAGTTTTTGTTTCAAATGCAAGCCATGACAAATATTGAGGTGATGAATGCTTATAATGTAAAATATATTGTGACCACTTGTCCTCATTCGTATAATACAATAAAAAATGAATATCCGTCTTTAGGAGGCAATTATACTGTTCAACATCATAGTGAGTTTATTTCTAATTTAATTACTAAGGGTAAATTAACTATTAAAGGCGATTTAAAAGGCAAGAAGATAGTTTATCATGATCCTTGTTATTTAGGAAGAGCTAATGGGGTGTATGATAGCCCACGATCATTAATAAGATCTTTAGGAGTTGATGTTGTGGAAATGAAGCGATCTAAGAGTAGATCTTTTTGTTGTGGAGCAGGAGGATCTCAGATGTTTAAAGATGCTGAGAGAGGAGATAAAGAAATCAATATTGATAGAACAGAAGAGGCTCTTGGATTAAATCCAGATGTTATTGCAACAGGATGTCCATTTTGTAATACTATGATGACTGATGGGGTAAAAGCAGTAAAGGAAGGAGCTGCACAAGTTAAGGATATTGCAGAACTTATCGCAGAAAATATTTAGATGTTAGTTGATTTTGATATTCTTCCTAATGAGTCCAGAATTTGGATTTATCCATCAGCCCAAAAATTAACAACTGATCAAGAAAACTATATTCTTACTCACATCTCTAAGCAACTTCAAAATTGGGAAGCTCATAAAGTGCCTTTAACAGCTGGGGTTAAAGTTTTTGAAAATCATTTTATTGTTGTTGCTTTGGATGATAATGAGGCTGGAGCAAGTGGGTGCTCTATTGATACACTTCAAAATAAAATACTGAAAATAGAAAAAGATCTTTCTGTCTCTTTAATGAATAGACTTAATGTATTTTGCAGGATAGCTGATAAAGTACAATGTATTCCTTCTTTCAAATTAGCAGAAAGCACAAATAAGAATACTCTATTTTATGACCTTACCATACAGAAAAAGAGCGAGCTTTCTAATTGGTTAAAACCAATAAAAGAAGGATGGTGCAATAGATTTTTATAAAACTTTTCTAATTCTAACTAGTTTAATAAGTAAATCTTCTAGTTTTTCCAATTCCAACATATTCGCACCATCTGATTTTGCTTCATTAGGTTTTGGGTGAGTTTCTAAAAAGATACCATCCACTCCAGCTGCAATTCCTGCTTTTGCAAGTATCTCTATCATTTCTGGCTTTCCACCAGTTACACCACTATTTTGGTTAGGTGTTTGCAGGGAATGGGTAATATCTAAAACTACTGGCAATCCAAAGTTCTGCATTATTGGGATTCCTCTATAATCTATCACTATATCCTGGTAGCCAAACATAGTTCCTCTATCGGTTAGTATTATGTTATTATTACCACTTTCCTTAACTTTATTTACAGCATGTATCATGCTTTCAGGAGAAAGAAATTGCCCTTTTTTTATATTTACTGCTTTTCCTGTTTTGGCTGCAGCCACTAATAAATCAGTTTGTCTGCACAAAAACGCAGGAATTTGTAGGATATCAACATATTGTGCAGCAATAGCAGCTTCCTCTGCAGTATGAATATCGGTTAATGTGGGGATGTTGCAGCGTTCGCCTACCTTTTTAAGAATTTCCAATGCTTCCATATCGCCAATTCCTGTAAATGAATCCAGGCGTGAACGATTTGCTTTGCGGTAACTTCCTTTAAAAATAAATGGGATTTCCAGCTTGTTGGTTATCCCAAGGATTTTTTCTGCAATTTCCATAGCCATTGCTTCTCCTTCAATAGCGCAAGGTCCTGCCATAAGAAAGAAATTTTCACTTCTTTGGTGTTTTATTTTATTTATTTTTGCTAGCATTTTAGAATTGTAATTGTATGTTAAAATAAAAGCTTACAGCTTTTGCTTTATCGCCATTAAAAATATCTTCTAAATGATGTGTTCCTAGAATCAATTTTTTTTTTTCCTTTTGGAAGGAATCTTTTCATCTTACAAAGATAGATTAATAATTATATTTTCCTTCCCAAAGATTTTTTAATCCCTCTCTAAACCCATTTTCTTTGCTATTATTAGAAGGGTTGTAAAAAGTGTTTCCACTGATTTCATTAGGTAAAAATTCTTGGTTGTCAGTAGGTTTATTGTGTGAATATAGGTAATCCTTGCCGTAACCTAATTCTTTCATTAGTTTGGTAGGGGAATTGCGTAAATGCAAGGGAACAGATAAATTCCCGCTATTTCTTACCTCTTCTTGCGCCTGATTAATTGCCAGATAGGAAGAATTACTTTTGCTAGAACAAGCTAAATAAATAACAGTTTGTGACAGTGTAATTCTAGACTCCGGATAGCCAATTACATTTACTGCTTGAAAGCAATTATTGGCTATTATTAAGGCTGTCGGGTTGGCATTTCCTATGTCTTCTGAGGCTAAAATTAAAAGTCTTCTGGCAATAAATTTAACATCTTCTCCACCTTCAATCATTCTAGCAAGCCAATAAACGGCTCCATTTGGATCGCTTCCTCTTATGGATTTAATAAATGCAGAAATAATATCGTAATGTTGTTCGCCATTTTTATCATAACGCACTATATTTTGTTGTGCTGCTTCCACTACTAAATCATTAGTAATTACAATTTCTTTTTCATCTATTGAGCTAACAACAAGCTCTAGAATATTAAGTAGTTTTCTAGCATCTCCTGCTGAAATTTGGATTAAAGATTCCGTTTCTTTCAGGGTGATTTTTAGTTTACGTAAAACTTCATCATGATTTAATGCTCTTTCTAGTAATTCTTGTAAATCATCTTTAGATAATGATTCCAAAATATATACTTGAGAGCGAGAAAGCAGGGCAGATATAACTTCAAAAGAAGGATTTTCAGTAGTTGCTCCAATTAGTGTTATAACTCCTTTCTCAACAGCTCCCAATAAGGAATCTTGTTGGGCTTTACTAAACCTATGAATTTCATCAATAAATAGAATTGGAATATTTTTTCCAAATAAACCCAATGAAGAAGCTTTTTCTATTACTTCACGCACATCTTTAACACCAGAATTAACTGCCGATAAAGTATAAAAGGGTCTGTCTAATTCTTGGGCGATTAAGTTGGATAAAGTAGTTTTTCCAACTCCTGGTGGTCCCCAAAATATCATGGAAGGGATCAGTTTATTGTTTATTGCTGTTTTAAGAGTACCTTTTTCCCCAATAAGATGTTTTTGACCGATTACTTCTGATAGTTTTCTAGGTCTAATTCGTTCGGCTAAAGGGATATTTTGCATCTTAACAAATGCTTTTTATCAGTCTTAATTTATGAGTGTGATTGCCTAATTCCGTGTTAAATATTCCTTGTTGATCAATTCTATCAATTCTTACTTTTCCTGATGCGTGTATGATATGATTATCTTCTAAAATTATTCCAACATGAATAACTTTTCCTTCTTCATTATCAAAAAATGCTAAATCTCCAGGCTCACTTTCCTCCACAAAACTAAGAGTAGTTCCAACTTTGGCTTGTTGATAAGCATCTCTAGGTAAATTAATTCCTTGCAAGCGGTACACCATTTGAGTCAAACCGGAGCAGTCAATACCTAGTGGAGAGCGACCTCCCCATAAATAAGGCGCATTTAAATAGATTAAAGCATTTTCGATTAATTTTTCTTTACTCACAAAACCAGGAGTTGTAAGCCCATCAAATTGATACATTTCATTATTTATAAGGGCGTGTCCGCTTTTATAAAAAGGTAAAATACTTCCCATAACTATGGGTAGATGCTGGTCTTTGGTGATAATGTCTAAAATATCCGTAGTGATTGTTGATACATCTTTGTCCAATTGCTTGTAATCTTCTTCCGGAATTTCGATCCATTGTTTGTTAGAAATCCAACCTTCATAACTGTCGTGTGCTAAGCGAATTCTACTCCATTTTTTTCGAATCTCCAAAACTTTAAAATGCTCTCCAAATAATATTTGATTCACCATTTCTGTTTGGTCAGCAGCCTCACTGCGCATAGGAACGATTGAAAGATTAGAAATTCCGTATTGCATTATATCAATTCAATTACCATTGCAGAGGCACCTCCGCCACCATTACAAATTCCAGCAGCACCAATTTTAGCTCCATTCTGTTTTAGTACATTTATTAAAGTAACAATAATTCTAGAACCAGAACTACCAAGAGGATGTCCTAAAGAAACAGCACCTCCATTTACATTAACTTTATTGGCATCTAAACCTAAAATTTTAATATTTGCCAGTCCTACTACTGAAAAGGCTTCATTTAATTCATAATAATCAATATCATTACTAGTAAGGCCTGCTTTAGCTATAGCAATTGGTAAGGCTTTTGATGGAGCAGTTGTAAACCATTCTGGTTCCTGTGCTGCATCTGCATAACTTCTAATTTTTGCAATTGGGGTGATGTTCAATGCTGTAGCTTTATCTGCACTCATTAAGACAAGGGCAGAAGCTCCATCATTAAGTGTAGAGGCATTTGCTGCTGTAATAGTACCCTCTTTATCAAATACTGGTCTTAAGCTAGCAATTTTGTCTAGTTTTACATTCTTGTATTCTTCATCTTCTGAAATGATTAAAGCATCCCCTTTTATTTGAGGAACTGCAACTGGAGTTACTTCATCTGCAAATTTACCTGTAGCCCATGAGTTAGTACTTCTATTGTAAGATTCTATAGCAAAAGCATCTTGCTCTTGACGGCTAAATTGCATTTCCTTTGCGCAAATTTCAGCACAAACACCCATATGAACATTGCTGTAAACATCCGTTAAACCGTCTTTTACCATGCCATCTAAAAGCTTCATATCACCTAATTTTTGTCCAGTTCTACCTTGGGCAAAATAATGCGGTACATTTGACATATTTTCCATTCCACCAGCAATTACAACATCATTATCACCACACATAATTGTTTGTGCGGCAATCATAATTGATTTCATCCCTGATGCACATACTTTATTTATTGTGGTACAGGGCACATCATTTGAAATTCCTGCAAAAATAGCCGCTTGCCTAGCCGGGGCTTGTCCTAAATTTGCTTGTAAGACATTTCCCATAAAGACTTCATCAATTATTTTACAATCAATTCCAGCTTTTTCAATGGCACCTTTAATAGCAGCAGCTCCTAATTTAGTTGCCGATATTGATGATAAACAACCTCCAAAACTTCCAATTGGAGTGCGTACTGCCGATACAATTACTACTTCTTTCATTCTATAAATACTTTAAGATTTTTAATATGGGGCGAATTTAGTTAAATTATAGTTATTTTCGCTATTGATATTAAAGCTAATAATGAAGAATATTTTATCTAAATTTAGAGATAGTAATGAGCCAAATTTTAGATTATTCTTATTTGTTTTAACACTTGTTTTTATTTTATTTCTTTTTCCTAGACAAACAAAATTTAAGTACGAATTTACTAAAGGAAAACCATGGCTACATGAGTCAATTATTACTCCTTTTGATTTTTCTATTTTAAAATCAAATAATGAATTAAGCAAAGAGCGTGAAATTGTAGCATCTCAGCATTTACCCATTTATAATTATTCAGAAACTATCTTTGAGATTAAAGCGGAAGATTTTACAAATGATTTTGAAACAAAATGGGTTTCAAAACATGGTAAGTTAGCAAGTTCTCAAAAGAATAAGCTAGTGAATTTTGGCTATAATTATCTTAAGGATATTTATTCAAAGGGTATTATTCAGTTAAATAATAGTTCTGATTTTCAAGATTTTAGTCAAGTTTTACTAAAGTCAGAATCATTAGCTCAAAGGCGAGATATTTCCGATTTTTATACTGTAAATTCTGCGGCTAATAAGATTCAACAATTATCTGGCACAGAATATAAATTTTTAGTGCCTCTTTTATTAGCAGCTATCGAGCAAAATATTCTTTTTGATAAGTTAGCTACTGATGAGTTATTAAGCAGTGAATTATCAAATATCAGTACTACAAAAGGGTTAGTTGTATCAGGTCAGGTAATCATTAATAAGGGGGAGTTGGTAGATGCTCAGAAGTACCAAGTATTACTCAGTTTAAAGCAAAAATATGAAGGGGCGGTATGGGAGAAAAGCTCTTATCTGCTAGTTCTTTTTGGACAATTTATATTGGTAGGGATTTCATTATTAATGCTTTGGTTATTTTTAAGACAATATAGAAATAGAATATTAGAAAATACAACAAAGATGAGTTTGATATTATCTTTAGTTGTGATTATGGTTCTTATGTCTTCAATTGTTTTATCATTAGCTGTTGATTGGATTTATTGTATTCCTTTTTGTATCTTGCCTATAGTTCTTAAAGCATTTTTTGATAAAAGAGTTGCTTTATTTGTACATCTGATTACAATTCTGATTATTGGTTTTATTATGCCCAATGGATTTGAGTTCGTGTTTTTACAATTAATAGCTGGTATTATCTCTATTCTTACCGTAATTAAGATGTATAAAAGGGCACAGTTATTCATGTCGGTTATTAAAGTTATGGGGGTGTATTTGTTACTTTATATTGCTCTATCCATTACACATGATGCTTCTTTCTCTGGAATACAAGGGCTAAAATTATTGCAATTTACCATTAGCGGTGCGCTTACCATTTTTGCCTATCCTATAGTTTTTTTATTTGAAAAGATTTTTTCTTTAGTATCGGATGTTTCTTTATTAGAATTAACAGATACCAATAGCCCCTTAATTAGAAGATTATCTGATGAAGCTCCAGGAACTTTCCAACATTCTTTACAAGTTGCTAATTTGGCTGAAATGGGAGCTCTTGAAGTTGGTGCTAATGCTTTATTGATTCGAGCTGGAGCCATTTACCATGATATTGGTAAACTCAAAAATCCTAGGTATTTTATCGAGAATCAAAGTAGTAATTTTAATCCTCATGATGATATTGAATTTGATAAAAGCGCATCAATAATAATTAATCATGTATTTGATGGAATAGAAATTGCCAAAGAAAATAAGCTTCCTGATGAATTAATTGATTTTATAAGAACGCATCATGGCACAACTACTGTTGAGTATTTTTACAAGCAATATATTACTAACTTTCCAGATGAAGAATTAGATAGAAAGGATTTTACTTATCCTGGACCAAAACCTTTTTCAAAGGAAACGGCTATACTTATGATGGCAGATTCAACAGAAGCAGCTGCAAGAAGTATAAAAAATCCCACAGCTGAGAATATCGATAATCTGGTTGAGAGTGTGATTAACAAGCAACTTAATGAAGATCAATTTTCAGATGCAGATATTACCTTAAGGGAAATTACAAAATTGAAAAATCTCTTTAAAAAGAAACTTGTAAATATTCACCATCAAAGGATTGAATATTAATAGGCTAAAATCTCTCTAATTTTAGTGCTTACTTTTTCTGCATTTGGTAGCATTGTTGCTTCCAAAGTAGCATTTAAAGGTATTGCAGGTAAATTTTTAGAACCCATAACAAAAACGGGCGCATCTAAATTGCTAAAACAATTTTCTTGAATTCTTCCTGATAGGGCCTGTGCAAAAGAGTGGTGATATGGTTCTTCAGTAAGGACTAAGCATTTTCCGTGCTTATTTACTCTCTCAAAAATTAATTCCTCATCAATAGGATTGATTGTTCTTAAATCTATAATTTCTACTTTTCCTTGATGATTTTTTGCTGCATTTAGAGCCCAGTAAAC
The DNA here is from genome assembly GCA_945865535.1 of Chryseobacterium gleum. Lineage (GTDB taxonomy): Bacteria > Bacteroidota > Bacteroidia > Flavobacteriales > BACL11 > BACL11. Next base: position 31,394 of record CAMBDW010000004.1, read on the forward strand.
TCCCATTCCATATGTAATGATGCAGATAGTGTTATCACAATTATCACTTTCTAAAGCAATTCTTGCCTTACCAAATGGAATAATATAATCTTTTGAAGGTTCTATAGTCTTTGCTTCCATAGTTCCTTTTATTTTACTCCAGTAAAGTCCTTTATGCTCTAAAATAATAACAGGATTAGGATCATAATAAGCAGCCTTGATTAATCCTTTTAGATCAGCACCATTTGAGGGATAAGCAATTTTTATTCCTTTAATCTGAGCCAAAACAGACTCCACAGAAGATGAGTGATAAGGACCTCCACTTCCATAAGCTCCAATTGGCACACGGATAATACAGCTCACAGGCCATTTTCCATTAGACAGATAATTAGAACGACTTACTTCTGTAAAAAGCTGATTAAGTCCTGGCCAAATATAATCTGCAAATTGTACTTCAACAATAGGTTTTAATCCTACAGCTGACATACCCACTGTACTGCCAATTATGAATGCTTCTTGAATAGGAGTATTGAACACTCTATTATCTCCAAAAGTGTCAGCTAGTGTTGCTGCTTCACGAAAAACACCACCTAATCTTTTACCAACATCTTGTCCATACAATAAGCATTCAGGATGCTCAGACATCAATTCTTTTATAGCAAATAGGCCAGAGTCAACCATTAGAGTAGCCTCTTTATTTTTTGGTGCTCTTTCTCCTTTTTCTTGTAAAATTGAAGTAGGAGCAAAATCATGTGTAAATAAATCTTCAGGTTTTGGATCTTCTGCTAAAAGTGCTTTTTTATAATCCGTTTCAACAATTTGTTTGGCTATTTGCTCAATTTCCAGTATTTCTGTTTGAGCAAAACCATTTTTTAACAGCTCTGCTTTGAGTTTTGGTAAAGGATCTCTACTTTTTGCTTCCTCTAAATCATCTCTGTACCATTCCATTCGAACCCCTGAAGTATGATGATTAAGAAGTGGCACTTTTGCATGTACTAAAATAGGAGTTCTTTGCTCTCTTATCTCTTCAAATGCTTTTTTTATACATGTATAAGATGCTGAAAAATCAGTACCATCAATAGTGTACGTTTTAAGTCCAAAACCTTTTGCGTAATGGGTGGCATCAACTGCTCTTGTTTCAGAGGCATGAGCCGATATATCCCATTCATTATCTTGTACTAAATACAAAATTGGTAATTTTTTAAGTACTGCCATTTGAAAGGCTTCCGCTACTTCTCCCTCAGTAATTGCAGCATCTCCAAGAGAACAAACAACTATTGGTTCTTCTCCTTTTTTAGGCTTTGTTATTTTTTCTTTTTCTTGATATTGAATCCCCATTGCAACTCCTGTTGTAGGTATTGCTTGCATACCGGTTGCAGAAGATTGATGTGGAATTTTTGGAAATCCTTCTCTTTTTAAAGAAGGGTGGGAGTAATAGGTTCTTCCCCCTGAAAAAGGATCGTCTTTTTTACATAAAAGTTGGAGCATTAATTCATAAGGAGTCAGTCCAATAGCTAAAAGCATGGCATCATCTCTGTAGTAAGGAGCTGCCCAATCATTCTTAGTGAGTTGCAAGCCAACTGCTAATTGAATAGCTTCATGTCCTTTGGATGTTGCATGTACATATTTAGAAGTAACTTCTTTGTTCTCTTCATAAAGATCACTTAAAGCACGAGCTGTGCACATTAAGGAATATGCTTTTTTGTATGTATCTTTAGAGAGATTTTTACTCATTATTTTGCTTTAAACTTTGCTATAGCATTTTTAGTAAAATCAGATAAAACCAATTTTCCACTACTTGTAGCTCTTTCCATTAAAAGTTCGTCCCAATGATCAGTTCCTTGCCACATTATTTTCTTTAAACCCTCCATTGCTTCAGGATTTGAAGAGGAAAGGGTAGTAGCTAATTTTTCAATTCCAATATCCATTTCCGCTATTGTATCAAATACTTCAGTGTAAAGCCCTTTTTCTCTTGCCCAAGAAGCCTCAAACCATTTAGTGGCATTTATAGTCATTGCAGAAAAAGCAGCAGTTCCTATTTTACGCTCAACAGCAGGGCCAACTACAAAAGGACCAATTCCAATGGCAAGTTCAGATAATTTAGCTCCTGCAAATTGGGTAGCAAAGCAATAATCTGTTGCAGCTGCCATACCAACACCACCACCAACTGCTTTACCTTGTACACGTCCAATAATAAATTTAGGGCATTTACGAGCTGCATTTATCACATTGGCAAAACCAGAGAAGAATTGTTTACCAGAGGCTTCATTATTAATTGCTACTAACTCATCAAAAGAAGCGCCTGCGCAAAATGCTTTATCACCAGCGCTTTTAAGTACGATTACTTTGATGGCATTATCTTTTCCCCCCTTTGTTATAGCATTGGCTAATTCTGCTAGTATAAGCCCAGGTAGGGAGTTAGATTGATGATGAAAAAACTCAATAGTTCCTATTCCATTTTCGGTATTTAAATGTACATATTCTGTCATTTTCATTTTTGGTTTAATTTTTTTACCATAGTTAAAATGGTGGCTAACATTACTGTGTCTCCCTCATCATCATATACATCTACCAAGAATTTTACAATTCCTTTTGCAATATCGCTATCCTCTCTCTTTTCTTGGCTTATTTTTTCTTTTGCTGTAAAACGAACTCCAACTGTCATCCCTGGGTACACAGGTTTGGTAAACCGGCACTCATCAATCCCATAATTTAGTAATACCGGTCCTTTGGCAGGATCAACAAATAAACCAGCGGCTTTACTCAAAATGAAATAACCGTGTGCTACGCGCTCAGTAAATATGGTTCCATCCAAAGAATTTTCATCCATATGAGCATAGAATTTATCGCCACTCAACTCGGCAAAAGCTTCAATATTATCCAATGTCACCAAATGTTTATCGGTAATTACGGTATCGCCAATTTCAATTTCTTCAAAGTGTTTTCTAAAAATATGAGGCCCAGCAGTATTCTGAGCTCCACCCACTTGATACTGTTTAGTAAGTGCGGTAATTGTGGTAGGATGTCCTTGTATTGCAGTTCTTTGCAAATAATGTTTTATTCCTCTAACTCCACCCATTTCTTCACCACCACCTGCACGACCTGGCCCACCATGGGTAAGTAATGGCATAGGAGAACCATGCCCTGTACTTTCCTTAGCACAAGCCTCATTAAGCACCAAAATTCTGCCGTGCATAGAGGCAGCTCCTAAAACAAATTCTTCAGCAATTTTCATATCATTGGTGATGATAGAACAGACCAAAGAACCTTTGCCCATTCTAGAGAGCTCAATGGCTTCAGCTAGGGTTTTGTAAGGCAAAATAGTAGCAACAGGGCCGAAAGCTTCAATGTTATGACAATCGGTTTTATTAAAGGGATCATCATTTAAAAATAGGATAGGGGAGATAAAAGCTCCTTTATTTTTATCAGCACCTATCACTTCAAATTCTTCTAAACTTCCGTAAATTATTTCTTGAGTTTGAGCAAGTTGTTTTACTTTTTCAGTTACTTCTATTTTTTGCTGCTTTCCTGCTAAAGAGCCCATTCTTACTCCTTCAACTGCAGGGTCGCCAATAATGGTTTGTGAGAGCCTTTTTCCGAGTGCAATTTGGACGTCTTCTACTAATTTTTCAGGAACTATAATCCTACGAACTGCAGTGCATTTTTGGCCTGCTTTTACCGTAATTTCTTTTTGAACTTCTTTTATGAAAATATCAAACTCTGGAGTGCCAGGAACTGCATCTTCTCCAAGTACTGAGCAGTTAAGAGAGTCTGCCTCCATATTAAATGGAACTGCCTCTTGAATTAATCTTGGATGCGATTTTAACACTTTGCCAGTGGAAGCACTTCCAGTAAAAGTAACTACATCTTCAGCAGTAACAGAGTCCAAAATGCCATTTGCACTACCACAAATGAGCTGCAAACTTGCTGGTGGTAAAATTTTAGAATCTACAATTTCACGCACCATCATCTCAGTAAGGAAACAAGTAAGAGTGGCCGGTTTTACAATAGAGGGAACTCCAGCCATTAAATTGACTGCAATTTTTTCAAGCATTCCCCAAATTGGAAAGTTAAAGGCGTTAATATGTATGGCAACTCCTTGTTTTGGAGTCATGATATGATGTCCAATAAAAGTTCCGTTTTTAGATAGGGGAGCGGCATTTCCATCTATATGATAGGGTAGATCGGGGAAGTTTTTTCTTAAGGAGGCATTGGTAAAAATATTTCCAATTCCTCCTTCTATATCAATCCAAGAATCTAATTTTGTTGCTCCAGTTTGTGCACTTAAAGGATAAAATTTATTTTTTACATTATGCAAATGAAGTGCTAATGCTTTTAACATCAATCCTCTTTGTTGAAAAGTCATTTTTCTTAGAGCAGGCGACCCAACTTTACGAGCATAATCCATCATTTCAGCAAAATCCAATCCTTGTGAGGATGCTCTTCCTATTTCATTACCTGTAATAGCATTAAAAAGTGGTGTTCCTTCTCCATCACCTTTTATCCATTTTCCTAATGCGTAATTCTGGTAATGTATCATTTTATTCAATAATTACTTTTTTCTCTACTGTTCCATCATTATAGATGTAAAAGAGAAGTTGGTTAGTGGCTTTTGTTTCTCTACCTAAGAGGTCTGTTACTTTAAGCAGTTCTTTGTTGGTAGTTTGTTCTTGTATTGCAGAAGGGTTACAGTTATTACTGAAGTAGTGTTGTGAGTCAAAACCAAAATAATTAGAGCTTGTCCAATTAAAAGTACTAAAAGCATCATCATCTACATCTATACAATATAGATTAGGGTTTGAAGAAGCATAAAAATATTGAAAGTTAGTATTATTCCCATTTCTTACATCTAAGCTGCTGAGTTGATTATCATCACACATCAAACGAATTAAAGCAGTATTTTGACTTAGATTAAGGCTGGTGAGTTGATTATTCCAACAATCCAAATTAGTTAAAGCAGTATTTTGACTTACATTAAGGCTGGTGAGTTGATTCAAATCACAAGACAAAATAGTTAAAACAGTATTTTGACTTATATCAAGGCTGGTGAGGTGATTATCAGCACACACCAAAGTATCTAAAGCAGTATTTTGACTTACATCCAAGCTGCTGAGTTGATTATCACTACAATCCAAATAAGTTAAAGCAGTATTTTGACTTACATCTAAGCTGGTGAGTTGATTATACCAACACCACAAAGTAGTTAAAGCAGTAGCACCACTTACATTAAGGCTGCTGAGTTGATTATTTCCACAATACAATTTAGCTAAAAAACTATTTTGACTTAAATCCAAGCTAGTAAATTGATTACTAGTACAATACAAATTAGTTAAAGCAGTATTTTGACTTACATCTAAGCTGGTGAGTTGATTAGATTCACAATCCAAATAAGTTAAAGCAGTATTTTGACTTACATCCAAGCTGCTGAGTTGATTCCCACTACAATTCAAAGTAGTTAATGTAGTAAAATCTTCTATTCCTGTTAAGTCGGCAATACTTTGATTATTTACATTTAAATAGGTAGCGGTATTAATATTAGCTGTTGATACAGAGTCGTTAAGCCAAATACCATCTCCCATTCCATTTATCTCTAAATAGGATTCAAAGTTATTGTCTGGCACATAGGTAGTTGGTCCAGTTGGAACTCCACAATTTGCTAAACAAGCATTTTGATTCCAATATTGTCCGCTTCCATCTCCTGGGTCTACACAGTTTCCATTAATACAATTCCAAGTTGTAGTTGTTGTCCCAAAAATCTCTAGATAATAATAAAAAACATCATTTTGTGTCGTTGTTCCAATAAATGGAACATTACTCAAATATGTTGTTGTTTCAAATATTATTTGATGCAATCCTACTTCAGAAGATGTTGGAGCAGCTGAAGAAAGTGCAGCACATTTAATAGTACCTCCAGGAAAAGAGCAACTAGTAGGGTCACAAGAGTAAGCGAAACTAGCAGGAAGTCCTATAACATTAGTTAAATTAATACTATCAATAGTTACCGGAAGCATTTGCCCAAACACATCAACCACTGTATCAGTAGGTGTAATTATTGTAATATTTTGATTATAGGCTAGCCCAACATATGCAGGTAAAAGCCCAGTAGCACTATCAGGATAAATACCTGCAGCTGTATATTGAGGGTCCGGAGTGCATTGAGCATTTGCAAAAAAAACCGAAAATGCAAAAGTTAAAATAAGTAGTAGTTTTTTCATAATGTTTTTTATTGTTAATCTATTGTTTTAAAGTTAAATTTTCTTTCAAACCATCACATCCTTTTTTCTTTGTAATGCAAGAGCTAAATAGCAAAGGCAAAGCAAGTAATACAAGTAGTAGTTTTTTCATATTATTTTATTTTTTTCCAAGTTTCAAAAGTTATTTTTTGTTTTTCCTTTCTGTTTTTTTCAATTTTAGAAAGTGGGGTGCACTGCTTCATTAAAGTTTTACATTCTTTGGGTAATTGCTGATACAACTGAGTTCCTTTACTTTTCCAGTTTATCATATCATCAGAAACATCCCCTTTTATTTGAGCAGGATTGCCCACCACAATCTTCCTGCTAGGAATCTGCATTTCTGCTTTTACAAAACATAAAGCCCCAACAATACACTCATCCCCAACATTGGCATCATCCATTACTACCGCATTCATCCCAATCATAGCATTTTTACCAATATTTGCTCCATGAATAATGGCACCATGGCCAATATGAGCATTTTCCTGTAATATCACATCTTTTCCAGGAAAAATATGAATAATACAATTGTCCTGAACATTGCAACCATCTTTAATAGTAATTTGTCCCCAATCTCCTCTAAGTGATGCTCCAGGACCAATATATACATTTTTTCCGATAATTACATTGCCAATAATGGTTGCCTCCTTATGTACAAAAGCACTAGGATCGATAACTGGTTTATATCCGTTAAATTGATAAATCATTACACGCTTTCAATTATAGTTGCATAGCCTTGCCCAACACCTATACACATAGTTACTAAGGCATATTTTTTATGTTGCTTTTGAAGTTCAATAGCAGCAGTTTGTAAAATTCTTGTTCCACTTACCCCAAGTGGATGCCCAAGAGCAATTGCTCCACCATTTGGGTTAATTCTTGGGTCGTTATCTTCAAGTCCCCATTCTCGGATGCAAGCCAGGGCTTGAGCTGAAAAAGCTTCATTTAATTCAATAACATCCATATCTTTCATTTTTAATCCTGCTTTTTCAAGTGCTTTGTTAGCTGCTTTTACAGGTCCTATGCCCATAATTCTTGGCTCCACACCTACAACTGCTGAGCTTATAATTTTTGCAATAGGAGTGAGGTTGTTTTCTTTTACCCCTTTGTCAGATGCTAATAACATTGCAGCAGCTCCATCATTAAGGCCTGAGGCATTTCCTGCAGTAACAGTACCTGCTTCTGTTTTAAATGCTGGGCGTAATTTGGCTAGAACTTCTAATGAAGTATTCCCTTTTATAAACTCATCCTGATTGAAAATAATTGGATCGCCTTTTCTTTGAGGAATTTCTACAGCAACAATCTCACTATTAAATCTTCCTTCACTTTGTGCTTTAGCAGCTTTCATTTGTGAATGGTAAGCAAACATATCTTGATCCTCACGAGAGATATTGTATTTTTCTGCTAAATTCTCAGCCGTATTCCCCATCCCCTCAACTCCATAAAGAGCCTTCATTTTTGGGTTTATGAATCTCCAACCAAAAGAGGAATCATACATCTGCATATCTCTAGCAAAAGGTTTAGAGGCTTTTGAGATTACCCAAGGTCCTCTTGTCATGTTTTCAACACCACCAGCTATAAATAAATCGCCATCACCAGCTGCAATAGCTCTATGAGCATGTATAACTGCCGACATTCCTGAAGCACATAAGCGGTTAACGGTTTCTCCAGGTACTGAAAATGGTAAGCCAGCCAGTAGTAAAGACATACGAGCTACATTTCGGTTATCTTCTCCAGCTTGATTGGCACAGCCCAAAATTACATCATCAATTTTAGAAGCATCAATTCCTGTTCTTTTTAAAAGTTCTTTTATTGGAATTGCTCCTAAATCATCAGCTCGTACATCTTTTAGGCTGCCACCAAAATTACCAATTGGAGTTCGAATTGCATCTATTATGTATGTACTCATAATTATTCTATGGTTAGTCTTTTTTCTACTGTGCCATCATCATAAATGTACAATAGAGGTGTATTTTTTTTGTAGTACACTTCTTTACCAGTAACATCTGATATTTTAAGCAGCTTTTTTCTTGATGAATTTACTATAACTGAATTGGTGTTTGTAGCAATTGATGGAGTTTCAATGGAGATATTCTCATCACCAAATTGGTATGGAAGATATTGAAAACCAACAATAAACATCTCATTTGTGGTGTTGAATCCTGATTGTACCATCAAAGGAGTATTGTTATCATAATTTCCTTTAGCGTATATCATACTTCCAGATGGTATTTTAATAAATTTCTCAAATAAATAAGTTCCTTGCCACTCAAAATCCCAATGATTTATTTTTATTAAATTTATGGTGTCATTGGTAGGTGTAACTGCATAACAAATTATGTCTTTTCCTAAAAGGTGCATGTGTGGAAATACTGACATCAAAGAAACATCTACTGGTATTGGGCCATAAGAACCTGTAATTTCTGTAATCTGATTTGGAGGTAAATAAAATGGTGGTCCAAACAAACCTTCATTAATTAAAAAATCACTTGAAATTTCTCTAATTACTGTGCTTTGAGGATAAAAATAGAATCTAACTTTAGTACTGTCTAACTGTCCAAGACTTCCTTCAGGGTAATGCATTGCAAGTGAAACGCTACTGTTTGCAGGTAATTCTACTCCAAAAGAATTATTAGCAAGATTAGGAAAAATTAATGGCAATGCTCCAGGTGCATAAGTATAAATCATATCTCCTTGCGGACCCATACAGTTAGCTGTGGTGATAATTGAAGAATTTGGAAATAGATCTATTGAAACTAATACATGATGTACGGTCTGCAAATTTCCTGGAATGACTTCAATAGCTCTTAATTTTCGGGTTTGTAATAAACCAGTTGGAATTGAGAAACATACATAATCATCTGAGTTTGTAGTTGCTGTACTTGCGTATGTGGGCATTTGTAACTCTAAATCAGGCGTTCCAAATGGTGAGGTATTAGAAAATGTTGGCATTGTTGGTAATAATGCAGTATTTCCAAGTGGAGAGCCATTTGAGATCCAATCGATAATTGTGGTGATTTCACTTAAACTTAAGGTATTCTGGTAGGCATAATTTTGATATAATGTGTCTGGAGGCCATGGTGGCATTTCTCCAGTACTTGTGACATGCTGTATCATCCCTACATTAGAGACTGTATTAGCATATGTTTCTAGTGATAAAGTAGCTATTCCTCCATTGTGATGGCATTTTAGGCACTTATTATAGATTATTGGGGCAACATGTTCGGAATAATTAGGGTTCTGTCCTAATCCGATAAATGGAATCAAAAGTAAAATAAGTAATTTTTTTATCATTGTTTTTGTTTTTAGTTGTTTGGAAACCACTCCTTTTTAGTTCGGTAAACTTTACCTTTAAAATGAGCAACTTCTATATTATCTTGGTTGGTTATGTTAATGTTATAAATTGCAGATTTATCATTTTTACTTACTTCTTGGGTTTCTGCAATTAGGGTATCTCCACTCATTACCTTTTTGGTATGCGCAATGGAAGTTTCAACAGATAAAGACTGAATACCATCTGAATTTGCAGCAAATGCTAATGCACTATCTGCTAGAGAATAAGAAATGCCACCATGGGCAATATCAAAGCCATTGGTCATTTCTTTTCTTACAGTCATTTTTAATTTGCAATATCCCTGAGTAATTTCCAAAATTTCTATGCCTAGCCATTGGCTAAAAGCATCTCCAGTTATCATTTTTTCCACTACTTTTCTTGCCAATTCCATTAGTAAAAAGTTTTATTCTCTTTAACCATGTTTTTTAGTAAAGGTGAGGGCCTGTACCTATCCTCCCCATATTCTTTTTGTAAATCTTCCAATTGTTTTAAAACATTATTTATTCCTATTTCATCAGCCCAAGCAAGTAGTCCTTTTGGGTAATTCACACCTTTTGTCATGGCTAAATCAATAGCCTCACGGCTTGCAATTTTTAAAAATAATGCATCAGTAGCTTCATTGATCAGCATGGATAAAACTCTCCATAATATTTTTTTCCCTAATTCCCTGTCTTCATTGGCTTTTGGTAAATTTTCTAATGAGTAATCGTAATATCCTCTACCAGATTTTCTGCCTAAAAATCCTGCCTCCATCATTCTTTTTTGGGTGAAAGAGGGTTTGTATCTTTGATCAAAATAAAAGCTAGTAAATACAGTTTCTGTTACGGTATAGTTGATGTCATTACCTATATAGTCCATCAATTCAAAAGGTCCCATTTTGAATCCTCCAATTTCTTTAAGAGCCCAATCGATTGTTGCGAAATCAGCAATTCCTTCTTCATAAATTCTAAGCGATTCTCCATAAAATGGTCGAGCTACTCGATTGACAATAAATCCTGGAGTGTCTTTTACTACAACCGTAACTTTTCCCCAACTATCAATCATAGCTTTGGCAAGCTTTAGTGTTTCTTCTGCTGTTTGTACAGCAGGTATAATTTCCACAAGTGGCATTAAAGGGGCAGGGTTAAAAAAGTGAATACCAATTACTCTTTCGGCTTTTTTACAAGCTGAGCCAATAGATGCAATGGATAGGGAAGAGGTGTTGGATGCGATAATACACTTTTCATCTACTAATTTTTCGATATCTGAAAATAGCTTTTGTTTTATCTTCAAATCTTCAATAATAGCTTCAATTACTAATCCACTTCCTTTTATATCTTTTAAATCTTTTGAGAAATTAATTCTGGCTAATATTTCAATCTTTTTAGATTCTGTTATCTTCTCTTTTTCAACTAATCGGTTAAGTATATTTGTAAGTTGCTGCTGGGCATTTTCAATGGCTCCATCAAATGCATCAAAAAGACAAACCTCATAGCCATTTGTTGCAGCTATTTGAGCAATTCCTACTCCCATTGTTCCAGCACCAATTACACTTACTTTCATTTATTCCCCTTTAAAGTTTGGTTTTCTTTTTTCAAAGAAGGCTGTTGTTCCTTCTTTAAAATCACTAGTTTTTCCTGCAATAGTTTGGCATTTTTCTTCCATTTCCATTTGTTCTTCAAAATTATTGGTGTAAGATGCATTTAATAATCTTTTGGTAAGTCCTAATCCTTTGGTTGGCATTTTGGCTAGTTTACTTACTAATTTCCAACTTTCCACTTCAAAAGTTTCATCTGAAAATATTCGGTATATCATACCCATTTCCATTGCAGCAGTAGCTGAAACTGGATCAGCAGTCATCATTAGAGCAGTAGCTCTTTGCATGCCTACTAATCTTGGTAGAAAGAAAGTTCCTCCACTATCAGGTATTAAGCCTATTTTACTAAATGCTTGAATGAATGAGGCACTTTGAGTTGCAACAACAATATCGCAACAAAGGGCAATACTTGCTCCAGCTCCAGCAGCAACTCCATTTACAGCAGCTACAACAGGCTTTTCAATATTTCTTATCTTTCGGATGATGGGATTGTAGTGTTCCAAAATAATTTGTGTTAAACTAGGTCCATTTGGATCCGTTGCTTCTACTAGATCTTGACCAGCACAAAAGGCCTTTCCATTTGAAGTAATTAAAATAGCCCTCACTTCATTATTTTCATTGCATTTATCTAGTGCTTCTTGCAATTGTAGAGCCATTTCTCTTACAAAAGAATGGTATTTATCGGGTCGATTTAAGGTAATTTTTCCTACACCAGCTATGATTTCGTATTGTATCATCTTAAGATAAGATTAAATGGCTAAAATACTAATTTCTTATTGAACTTATATTTATGAGCACAGAAACGAAAAATCAAGAAGTTTTTACTCTAGATACATTTAAAATGTTCGAATGGTTCTAAGCAATCAATACATTTGTGAAGTGATTTACAGGCTGTTGCTCCAAATTCACTTACTAGAGTCGTTTTCTGGGAATTACAAAGTGGGCAAACCACTGTATTTGATGGTGGGGAAATTCCGTATTTTTTGAGTTTCTCTTTGGTTTCTTCTGTCATCCAATCGGTAGTCCAAGCGGGAGCATAGACAAGTTTTAAGCTAAAATTCAGGATCTCATTTTCTTTAAGACAAGTTTTTATGTCATCCATAAATGTTTTTACAGCAGGGCAACCTGAATATGTCGGAGTAATTGAAATTTCATAGCAATTATCTGTAAAAGTAATATCACGAATAACGCCTAATTCAACTACAGAAATCACTGGAATTTCTGGATCAGGAACGGTGTTTAAAAGTTCCCAGATGTATTTTGTATTACCATTTTGCATCAGGATATGCTCTTTGCAAAAACTGCATTTCCGCTAATAGAAAACCAAGGTATTCTGTGTGGATTCCCTTTTTACCTCCAGTTGCCATATAACCATCTTCAGGTCGCTTTAGTTTTGCTTTTTGGAGTGTACTATTTACGATTTCATTCCACGGATTTCTTAACTCAGTATTATTAACCCCAATTCCGTTATTTAGTAGCTCTTTATCAATTTCGTCCATCTCAAAAAGTTCGTTAGTAAATTGCCAAATAGTATCTAATGCTTCTTGCACTTTTGTATTTGATTCCTGAGTTCCATCTCCCAAACGAATGAGCCAATTTGTAGAATGGCGTAAATGGTATTTTACTTCTTTTAATGATTTTGCCCCTAAAGCTGCTAAGGTTTCATCCTTGCTATTTGAAAGCTCAGTATAGAATAAAAAACTAAAAACATCATGTAAAAAATTACGAACTGTGGTATTTCCAAAATGACCATTCTCTATTTCTACTATTTGATGATTAAAAAACTCTCTTTCATTTCTTAAGAAAGCCAAATCATCAGCTGATCTTACTCCCTCTAATTGAGAAGCATATTCATAAAATCCATTAGCCTGTCCAAATAGATCTAGTGATATATTTGAGAGTGCTATGTCTTCTTCTAAAGTAGGGCCTTTTGCGCACCATTCACTCATTCTTTGGCCTAAAATTAAGGAACTATCAGCAATACGCAAAGTGTATGTAAATATAGCGCTCATTTTTAAATATGCTTTGATCCTTGAGGCATAGTATAAAAAGTGGGATGACGGTACATTTTATCATTTGATGGATCAAAAAACGCTTCACTATCTTCCGATTCTGAAGAAACAATTTCACTAGCTTTTACCACCCAGATACACGATCCTTCATTTCTTCTTGTATATAATTCTCTAGCATTTTCTAAAGCCATTACTTTATCATCAGCATGCACATTTCCTGCATGTTTGTGTGGTAATCCATTTTTACTTTGAATAAATACTTCCCAAACTGTTGCATTCTCTGTCATAGTAATTTAATTTAGTGCTAATTCTTGTTTTTTAGCATATGTCTTTGCAGCATCACGAACCCATTTTCCCTCATCATGTGCTTTTTTATGATGGGCTAATCTTTGTTTATTACAGGGACCATTTCCATTTACTACATTCCAAAATTCATCCCAGTCCATTGCTCCAAAATCATAATGTCCTTTTTCTTCATTCCATTTTAAATCTTTATCAGGAATAGTAAGTCCAATTACTTGAGCTTGCCCAACAGTTTTATCAATAAAATCTTGCCTTAACTCATCATTAGTTTGTCTTTTTATTTTCCATTTCATTGCATTTCCGGTTCTTGGAGAATCAGAATCATTGGGCCCAAACATCATAATAGATGGCCACCAAAAACGATTTAAAGCATCTTGTGCCATTGCTTTTTGTTCGGGTGTTCCTTTTGCCATTTCTGCCATAATTTCATAGCCCTGCCTTTGATGAAAACTTTCTTCTTTACATATTTTCACCATTCCTCTTGAGTAAGGGCCGTAAGAGGTTCTCTGCAAGGAAACTTGATTAACAATAGCAGCACCATCAACGAGCCAGCCAATTGCTCCCATATCTGCCCAGCTAAGGGTAGGATAATTGAAAATTGAAGAGTATTTTGCTTCTCCATCATGAAGTTGCTGTATTAATTCTTCACGACTTATTCCTAAAGTTTCACAGGCAGAATAAAGATAGAGACCATGTCCAGCTTCATCTTGCACTTTAGCAAGTAGTATCATTTTTGCCCTAAGTGATGGTGCTCTTGAGATCCAATTTCCTTCAGGTTGCATACCTATAATTTCAGAATGAGCATGTTGAGAAATTTGTCGAATTAAATGCTGCCTGTAAGCCTCAGGCATCCAATCTTTAGGTTCAATTTTTTCTTCTCTATCAATTTTGTTTTGAAATCTTTCTTCAGTCATGGTGTAAATTTTGTTTTGCAAATTTATGAATTTCTGTTTCTATAAATATGATATTTGTCATAATATCTTTAACCCTAATATCTAAAATGATATTTTTGCACAAATTTTTTAAAATACTATGAGTTCATTTCATTTTTTAGCCATTAAAAACATCAATCAATTAACAAAAGATGCAGTTGAGATAAGTTTTGAGATCTCAAAATCACCTGAGTTTAATTTTACTCCAGGACAATACATTACCATTAAACACCAAATTAATGGGGAAGAAGTTAGAAGAGCGTATTCAATATGTTCCTCACTATCAGAAGGGCTTTCAATTGGTGTGAAATTAGTAGCAGGAGGTAAGATGTCATCATTTTTAACCACTAAAGTAAAAATTGGAGATATTTTAGAAGTAATGCCTCCAAGTGGAAATTTTATAATGAAGGGAGATAAGAATCATATTGTAGGTATTTGTGCTGGAAGTGGAGTTACCCCAATTTTGTCTATGATTAAATCAAAAATGGAAAATTCAAAAGATTCAAAATTTACACTTATCTATGGCAATAAAACACAAGAATCCGTGATGTTTTATAATGAGTTGAAAGATTTAGCAAGTAAAAACCCTGAAAAGTTAAAAATACATTGGTTTTTTTCTAAAGAGAAAGTTCAGTCTTGTGTAAATGGCAGGATTGATAAAAATACCTTACAACACCTCATAAACACTTTTAGGGATTTAAAACAAGCTGATGATTATTTTATTTGTGGTCCCGGAGAAGTAATTGACAATACTAATGAGTTATTATTACTTAATCAAGTAAATCAATCTCATATACATTTTGAGAGGTTTATTGCTGTTAAAAAGGAGGATGGTATTAGTGATGCTGCAGAAATTATCTCTAATGTTAGGGTTTGTGTAGATGGAGAAGATTTTCAGTTTACTTTATCAAATAAAGGTCAAACAATTTTAGATGCTGCAATGAAGCATGGTGCTGATGTGCCTTTTTCATGTAAAGGAGCTGTTTGTTGTACTTGTAAAGCTAAAGTAATGGAAGGTAAAGTTACTATGGATGCCAACTATTCTTTATCGGAAGAGGAAGTTGCTCAAGGATATATATTAACTTGTCAATCACATCCAGCATCCGAAAATGTAGTTATTGATTTTGATGAGATGTAAAATAATATTACAAAACTAAAGCCGAGTAATTTACTCGGCTTTTTTTATACTATGTTCTTAAAATTTTAACTTTTTAATTTAGGGTCTAAAGCATCACGAGAGGCTTCAGCAATCATATTGTAAATTGTAATGGTTATAAATATTGCTATACCTGGGTAAATAATCAACCACCAAGCTTCTAAGTTTTGTCTACCAAGGTTCAGTAAAGAGCCCCAAGTAACAATGTCTGTTGGTACTCCTATTCCTAAAAATGAAAGTCCACTTTCAATTAAAATTGCGGAAGCAATACCAAAGGCAATACTTACAAATACAGGAGCTAATGCATTAGGTAGTGCATGTTTAAAAATGGTTCTAATTGATGAAAATCCTAATGATTCAGCTGCTTGAACAAACTCTAAGGAACGAATACGCAAGAACTCAGCTCTAGTAAATCTTGCAATACCACTCCATCCTGTAATACCTATTATGATCATAACAATCCATATACTTCTGTCAACAATAGCAGTGATTGTAATAATTAAAAGTAATCTTGGAATAGAGTCTAGAAGCTCAATACCTCTAGATACAAATGTGTCTATAGGTACATTTGTTTCGGCTTTTAAATAGCCAAATTGAAACAATCTACTAAGTTGTCGGAATAAAAATACAATGCAGATTATAAGAGCAATACTTATTAGCATTTGTAATATTCCACTTGAGATACTTTCTCCAAAAGCTTCTGCTAAAACATATTTTCTTTGTCCAAAACCATAGAATAGACCCATAAATATTCCAAAAAGTGTTAGCCAATATTTTATTCTAGGCATTTTTAATTTTGTATCACCAAAGAATCCTGCTAGAGCTCCTAAAATTATGCCTATTAAAGAAGCAATACCCATAGAAACTAAACCTACCATTAAGGAGATTCTTGTTCCATGAATTAAACCAGATGCTAAATCTCTACCAATTCCGTCTGTTCCTAATTTGTGTCTGAATTTTGATGGAATATCTATAATTTCTCCTTCACTATTTTTAAATCTTTGTTTGCCTAAAGGTGAAGCATATTCTCTATTATACATATCCATACTTGATGGAGAATAAGGAATTGGAGCCCATACTACTGAGGTGAGATTCAATTGTCTCCAATCCGTAATATCATATTGCAATACTTGAATAAATTCCCCTTTAGGATTATAAATAGAATCAATTCTTGTTTCATTAGCAAATGCAGGATAAAGGGTATTTCCTTCAAATTCTGCATAAAGAGGCCTGTCATTAGCAATATATGGAGCAAAAACAGCAAGAATGATTAGCGCAAAGAGTAGATATAAACAAACTAATGCAATTTTATTTTTCTTGAATTGAGTCCAAGCATATTTCTTAAATGAAAAATTTTCGTTAGTATTTTGCATAATTCTATTTGTATGAAATTCTTGGGTCAACCAGGGCATAAAGTATATCAGATACTAAGTATCCAATCATGGTTAAAAAGCCAGAAAGGGTAAAGACTGTAATAATCATTGGGTAATCGTAGTTTAATATGGCGTTAAAAACTTCAACTCCCATTCCAGGTATGGAGAAAATAACTTCAATAATAATACTACCTCCAATAGCCATTGGGAAGATAGCAGCAAAAACTGTAATTACAGGTAGTAAAGAGTTTCGTAATGCATGTTTAAGAATTACTTTCTTTTCTCCTAATCCTTTGGCTCTGGCAGTTCTAATATAATCTTGATTTACTATATCAATCATACCAACTCTCATAATTCTACTTAAAAAAGCAAATGAACCATAAGTGTAAGTAATAATTGGTAAAACTAAGTACGGCATCCTGTGTTTTATTTTTTCCCAAAAGCCCCACTCTGGATTAAATATAGTAGGGTCTTGAATTCCTGAAACTGGGAACCAACTCAAATTATCAGGGTTTGCAAATTGTAATAATAAAAGTGTGCCAACAAAGAATGAAGGCATAGAATACAGGATAAAAAGTACTAGTGACATTCCTTTGTCAGCTACTGAATCTTTTCTGTAAGCTGAATAAATACCAATAGGAATACTAATTAGATAAGCTAAGAAGATTGAAATTAATGATAGAGTAAACGAGATTCCAACTTTTCCCCAAATTTTATCTTGTATTGGTTGACTATCAATATAAGATATACCAAAATCTCCTCTTAAAAGCCCCATTCTTTCTTTTCCATTACCAAAAAGCCATAAATGATATTGATTTGTAGTTCCATAGAAATTTATTGCAGGAATATAAGTCTTCCATATTGTTTGTTTTGCAAGCAAATCAGCTCTACAATTTTGTGTCTTTAATAAAGGTTTGCTTAAAAAATTGAGAAACGAATGTTTAACAACCAAGCCATTCATTTTCTCGAATTTTCCTGCAATGAGTTCTTTATTGGATGTTTCTAATAGACTTCCTATTTCAATACCAAATTGATTCGTAACTTCAGTTACAGTATTCAAATCTAAAGTGGAATCATTTGCAACAATTTGTTTTGCATTTATCTTTAAATGAGATTTTTGCAACTGTAATAAAGAAGAGTAATAATCAGATACTACTTCCCAGTTTCCACTTTGATGCGTTAGCTCTTCAAGGGTTACTTTATGGTATTTATCTTGTACTTTGTAAAGTGTGTCAGAAGATGCCAGATCAGTAATGCTAAAGTAAAAGATAGGTAAATCCAATCCTAATTTTTTTCGCAGTTCTTCTTTTATTTTTTTGGAGGCTCCTGATTGTTGTTCAGCAGAGCCTTCACTTCCTGCTGCTTTGGATAAGCGTTCAACAGGATCTCCAGGAGCATTGATACTAATTATGAATGATAATAGAGAAATCGCTATTAGCATAGGCATAAATGTTAGTACTCTTTTGATTACGTATTTAAACATATTTCTTTATTGCTAATTATTCTTTAGTTATTAGTGGGTACCATATTTTTGGCAGAAAATGCTGGTTTTAAATCTAAATTTTGAAGCATAACTCCTGGTCGTTCTAAGTACCTATCTATGTTGTTAAATCTTTTGTGTAATGCAAATTTCTTTTTTGTGGCGTAAAGAAATACATAAGGCTGATCGTTATATACTTTTGCTTGGAGTTTTAAAAGTGCATTGTGATTTATTTCAGGATCTAGGGTATGATTTGCTTCTTCAATTAATGCATCACTCTCAGCATCTCCAAAACCACAAAAATTAGATCCTTTGGTAACCCAAGATGATGTATGCCATAATTGCATAGGATTAGAGTAAGAAGCGCTACCTCCCCAACCACCAAGCATAGCATCAAATTCATGGTCCTTAGCATTTTTATAAAAGAGTGTAAAATCCATAGGAGTTGGCTCAGCAACTACTCCAGCTTTGTACATGCTAGCTTTCATCATAAGTACTATTTCTGTTGAGATTGGAGAACTCATGTAGCTTAGTTTAAAAGAAAAAGGAGTTTTGACTCCATTTATCATTTTATCACGAATATTATCTCCATCAGTATCTACCCAACCTGCCTGAGTTAAAAGCTCTTTTGCTTTTTCAATATCTAGAGGAATAAGTTTCAAAGTATCATTATATGCCTTTTGTAGTGGAGAAATCAATGATGCTTGCCTGCTTGCTTTTCCATGCATCATGACCTCTATTATTTCATCAACTGGTATCATATAAGCCATTGCTCTTCTTACTTTTTGATCGGTAAAAAATGGCTTTTGTTTTATGCCATCTGGTTTCATATTAAGGCCCATGTAATTAAACGAATATTGATCTAAAAAGTCAGATTCGTAGTTATCGTTGAAATATTCTCTTTCCTGTAATTTTAGCAGTTTGATAGTACCAATTTCAGTTGTCACATCAATTTCTTGATTTTTAAGTGCAAGATAAGTAGAGGCGTCATCACTGATAATTTTAAAAATTATTTTATCGGGGTATGCTCTATTATATACTGAGGTGTCATTTGCTCCCCACCAATTCTTTTTCTTCTCAATTGTTATATATTGGCTAACTACCCACTCTGTTACTTTATAGGCTCCAAGCCCAACTAATAAATCTGGTTTAATTCCATTATCTGCATTGTTATAGCTATTAAAAAAATTAGACAAAACTTCAGTTTCTTTAAAATTTTCTGATAATAAATCCACAAAAGTTACATTATCTAACACACCTTTTGGATCCCAAAGTGATTTTTGAACCATATAAAGTTCAGAGAAAATATACTTATTCTCCCAATGTATTTTTTGAGCATGCATGGTAAATTTCATTGGATTTGTAGGATCTATTTCAATACTTTTAATTACAGTAGAATAATTGCTTCTTATTTGTGCGTTATCAGTAAGAGGGCAAAGCATTAATTTTACCGAAAATGCAACATCTTCAGCAGTTAATTCTGATCCATCATCCCACAAAACACCTTTTTTTAGTTCATAGTCAAATGATAAATTATCTTCTGATACAATAGGCATTTCTTTAACTAGATCTGGAATGTAATCTAGTGTTCTTAGATCTAATTTTATGAGTGTTTTCTGTGTGTAATTAAATATATAACTTCTCATAACAGAGTTGTCATTAAAAGGGTGCAATCCATCAGGCTGAGCTGTCAAATGGGCAATAACGGTGTTTTGTGAGAGATCTCTTTTTTTAACGCAAGAAGTTAATATAGCTGATATAAAGAGTGTTAACAATATTTTTTTAGTCATAATCTAATTTAATAGGTCTGCAAATATAACATTTGACCCAAATAAATTAGCATATTACATTTCAAATAAATTTAAAATTTTGTTTGCTACAAATTGAGATTAGTATACATTTGCAACCCTAAAAAAATAGTTCATAAAAGATTTTAAAATTGGAGAGGTGCCTGAGAGGCCGAAAGGACTTGTTTGCTAAACAAGCGTACCCCTAACGGGGTACCCGGGGTTCGAATCCCCGTCTCTCCGCAAAATAAAAAAGTTTTTTGGTTTTGATGTACAAAACTTTTTTAGATTTGCAAACCTTTTTTCGGGGTATAGCGTAGCCCGGTATCGCGCCTGCTTTGGGAGCAGGAGGTCGCAAGTTCGAATCTTGCTACCCCGACTTAAAAATAAAAACCCTACTGAGAAGTGGGTTTTTTATTAAAGACCTTGCAGTCTTTTGTTTTGAATTTTAGTAGTAAGATTTAATAAACTAAAGACTTTTTCAATTTAAAATTCCAAATTATTAATTAAATCATCATCTGTAATATTTGGCATAGTGACTTTTAGATTAGGATTCATTTGCATTGCTCTTTTTATAGCAAAGTTAGCTTCTTTGTTTCGTGCCCAACTTCTTCTAGAAATTCCATTATTTACATCCCAAAATAACATGGATTTTAATCTTCTTTCTGAATCAGCAGAACCATCTAATAACATACCAAAACCACCATTAATTACTTCACCCCAACCAACGCCACCTCCATTGTGTATAGACACCCAAGTGGCCCCTCTAAAACTATCGCCTATCACATTTTGAATTGCCATATCAGCAGTAAATTGTGAGCCATCATAAATATTGGAAGTTTCTCGATAAGGAGAGTCAGTACCAGATACATCATGATGATCACGGCCCAAAACAACTGGAGCAGAAAGTGTACCATCAAAAACAGCATTATTAAAAGCTTCAGCAATTCTCATTCTTCCTTCAGCATCTGCATATAAAATACGAGCCTGTGAACCAACTACCATCTTATTTTCTCCAGCAGCTTTTATCCAATTGATATTATCACTCATCTGTAATTTAATTTCAGAAGGGGAATCTTTCATCAGTTCTTCTAAAACGCTACATGCAATTTTATCTGTAATTGCCAAGTCTTTTGGGTCGTTGGAGGCGCAAACCCATCTAAAAGGACCAAAGCCATAGTCAAAACACATAGGACCCATAATATCTTGTACATAAGATGGATATTTGAAATCTCCTTTAGCATTTAAGATAGCAGCACCTGCACGACTAGATTCTAGTAAAAAAGCATTTCCGTAATCAAAAAAGTACATTCCTTTTGCAGTAAGTGTATTGATGGCATTTGTGTGACGAATCAATGTTTTTTGAACTTCTTTCTTAAATTGCTCAGGATTTTTAATCATCATCTCATTTGCCGTCTCATAAGACATTCCAATAGGGTAGTAGCCACCTGCCCAAGGATTGTGCAATGAAGTTTGATCAGAACCAATTTCAATATGAATATTACGCTCAACTATTCTTTCCCAGAGCTCAACAATATTGCCATCATAAGCTAATGAAACAGCCTCTTTTTGTTCTCTCGCAATAATCGCTCTATCTAGTAATTCATCTAGATTTGTAAAAACTTCATCTACCCAGCCTTGGTCCTGTCTTTTGTAAGTTGCTTGAGGATTAATTTCTGCAACTATACAAACTCCTTTAGCAATGACTCCAGCTTTAGCTTGAGCACCACTCATTCCCCCAAGCCCTGAAGTAACGAATATCTTTCCACTTAAATCTTCTGCTTTTGGATCAATTTTTCGGGCTGCATTCAGCACAGTAATCGTTGTTCCGTGTACAATTCCTTGAGGTCCAATATACATGAAGGAACCTGCCGTCATTTGTCCGTATTGAGTAACTCCCAAAGCATTAAATTTTTCCCAATCATCCGCTTTAGAATAGTTAGGAATCATCATTCCATTGGTTACAACAACTCTAGGAGCATCTTTATGTGAAGGAAATAATCCCATTGGATGACCTGAATAAATTGCTAGGGTTTGTTCATCAGTCATTTCTGCTAAAAACTGCATGCATAGTAAATACTGGGCCCAGTTTTGAAATACAGATCCATTTCCACCATATGTTATCAATTCCTGAGGATGCTGTGCAATGGCATCATCTAGGTTATTGGAGAGCATTAATTGAATAGCTGCTGCTTGTTTGCTTTTATGTGGAAAATCTTCTAAGTGCCTTGCTTTTATCTCATAATCAGGCATAAAACGATACATATAGATTCTTCCGTAAGTTTTTAGTTCTTCAGCAAACTCAGGAGCTAGAGTAGGGTGCATGTGCTCAGGAAAATAACGCAACCCATTACGAATGGCTAGTCTTTTTTCTTCCTTTGTAAGAATATCTTTACGTTTAGGAGCATGACTGATTTTTGGGTTTCTATTTTTTTTAGCAGGCAGTTCTGAAGGAATTCCTTGCAAAATAGTTTTTTTAAGATCTGTCATTTTCTTTTTTCTTTACTTCTTTTTTAAAAGGACAATGTTTGCAATTGTTGTTGCAACAATATCCTCTTTTTAAATGATATTTTTCGGTAAAAATAATATAGCCTTCTTTAGCATAGTAATAATCTTCTTTATCTAGCTGGTCTAATTTTGAAAATTCTTTCATTGGCTGTGCTAAATTACGATATTTGCACAAATGAAAATAAAAACTCAAGAAATATCCTTTTCGCTTTTAAAACAGAAGGAAATTCGACTTTTCATTAAAAGAATTGATCAAATTCATAAGCATATTTCTGGCAATAAATGGTTTAAATTAAAATACAATTTAATTGAAGCAAAAAGGCAAGGAGCTCAATCAATATTGACTTTTGGTGGGGCTTATTCCAATCATATTGCAGCAACTGCTTTTCTAGCAAAAGAAAATGGATTTACTAGCATTGGAATTATAAGAGGAGAGGAGCATTTGTGTTTAAATCCGACACTTGATTTTGCAATAGAGCAAGGTATGAAAATTCATTATGTAAGTAGAAGTGATTATCGATTAAAACATACTGTTCATTTTTTAGAAAAGCTAAAAATACGATTTGGTGATTTCTATTTAATCCCAGAAGGAGGTACAAATGAGTTGGCTATAAAAGGGGCTGCTGAAATGTTAGATAAAAATGATACTCAAGATTTTATTTGTTGCGCTGTTGGAACAGGGGGTACCATTGCAGGAATTATTAATGCAACAAATGAGTATCAAGAGGTAATTGGTTTTCCTTCAATAAAAGGGTTTTCTCAATTAGAAAAAAATACAGAAAGTTGGGTAAATAAAAAGAATTTTAAATTTATAAATGATTATTATTGTGATGGTTATGCTAAACTAACTAACCAGTTAATTGAGTTTATGAATAATTTCTTTAAAACTCAAAATATTCCATTGGATGCAATATACACTGGAAAAATGATGCTTGGAATTATGGATTTAGTAGCCAAAGATTATTTCCCAAAAGGAAGTAGTATTTTAGCTATTCACACAGGAGGTTTGCAAGGAAACAAAGGAATGAATCAGAGATTCGAATGTAATTTTCCTACAAATTAATATCTTTGAGAAATGCAAAAATCACTATCTCTTTCTATTATTCTCCTTTGCTTTTTATTTACAAAAGCTCAAACTAAAACAGAAGCATACATTGTAAAATATAGTAGTATTGCTATTGAAGAAATGAATAGACATAATATTCCTGCCTCTATTACTTTAGCCCAAGGTATTTTGGAAAGTGGATCTGGAGAGAGTCGTTTGGCTACTGAAGGAAATAATCATTTTGGAATTAAGTGTCAGGATAATTGGAATGGAGAAACTATTATTGAAGATGATGATGAAAAAGGAGAGTGTTTCAGAAAATATTCAAAAGCTATTGATTCGTATAGAGATCACTCGATTTTTTTGACACAAAGAGAACGTTATCTATTTTTATTTGAATACAAAAATACAGAATATAAAAAGTGGGCAGAAGGACTCAAAAAAGCTGGATATGCTACCAATCCGGAATACCCAAATTTATTGATAAATTTAATTGAAAAATACGATTTAAGTAGATTTGATAATGAGAAAGTTCAGCAAAAGAATTTCTACTTTGCACATTCTTACGGATTGCCTTATTTAACAGGAGTAGGGGCTTATTATTTTAAGAAAAAATTACTATATTCTACTGAGATAAATACTTCATTTGTTTTTAGTGAAGCAAATATAGGATTTCATTACGAACTTTTAAGTAAATGCTATGCAGGAACTAATGCAGGAATCATTTATCTGCCTACTGAAAAAGATTTTATTCCTCAAATAGCAGGGGAATTAATATATAAAAACAAGGCTATTTTAATAAGAGCAGGAGTGCAATTTCCTTTAGAAACAATGGACTACAAACTGATTCCTTTTCTAAAATTAACTTATTTGCTAGATTAGTCTGCTAATTCGTAATTGTAGATAATTCCGTTCTTGATATTTACAACATTCATTTTGCCATTATTGTCAATATCTGAGATATTGAAGTAACCGTCAGAAAGGATTGGGAATCCTTCTACAATTTTATTGTCTTTAATTAAATAAAGACTGGTATTTGTTGTTATTGCAATATATCCTAAGCACAAAGTAAGTGTTTTTACTGAAGCATCAAGCTCAATATTAAGTTCCTCTTTTTTTTCATCATTTATATAAAATACTGAATTTTCATTTGTAAGATAATAACCATCATTGTAAGCTAATATCTTTGAAGTAGCATTTAGTTTGGATAGCTCAAAAATTGCAGTACTTCCATTTATAAAGGCAGTCCAGAGTTTGTTTTTAGTAGTAATAGCATAAAGAGTTCCATTTTCAGAAATACTAACAGGAGTAGTAAAAGATGGGGTATTTTTAAATCCTACCTTTTCAGTTCCATTTCTAGCTAATAATGTAGTAGTACTATTATTTGTTGCATTGAGAATGTAATCATTATCACTAACAACAAAATGTACAGGACTTTGGTTTATACGATTAGTTGTTTTTGCATACTTCCAGCCATCTAGCTTTTTTCCTTGCTTATCCAGATTGTAAAGTGTATTATCATTTCCAACAATAATTATTCTATAATCTTTATTCTTATCGTAGTCCATCAAAGAAAGTCCAATTGATGTAGAGATTGGTAAATTCTTAGGAAAACCATCAATAAATTCACCATTTCTATCCATTACATACAATTGATTTTTTGTGTTAAAGAGTACTTGAAATTTATTATTGTTATAGGAATCAATAATATGAATTTCTCCTAAAATTTTATTGCCTATTTGTTTAACCCATAACTTATCTCCAGATGCATTTAAAGCAATAAGATTGTTTTGGTTATCCTGCACTAAAATCATTTTTTCTTTTGTAAAATAGTTGTCAAAAAATTGAGGATTTATAATCGGACTTGTATTCAAAGCATAATCCCATTTTTCTTTTATAGCTTCTTTGTACTCGTCATCATAAAATAAACAGAAATTATGCAACATGCCATTTTTTGTAGTATTTATTTGAAGACTAAAGGCAGTAAATTTAGCAATAGAATCAGAGTTGTGTGATAACAATTCGGTGTCAACAAAACTATTTATTAAAGTTCCTGCAGTTTTACCAGGGTTTAAATAAAGAAAGATATTAGAATTATTTAAAATATACACGTTCAATTTTTTAAATGACGTATTGGCTGAAAGAATATTATTTGAAGTGTAATTATCAATAACATTTTCTAGTGATGCTGCCGAACTGCCAAAAATAAAATAGTCGTTAATTGTTGTAAAAAATGGATTATTTGCTTTAAACACAGTTCCAAATAAATTAGCTGTGAGGTTATTGTCTTTAATTTTATTAATCCTGAAGTCTTTATAATCAGAAGAAGAAACAATCATTGCTTGAAGTAAAGAGCTTGCTCTAATTGATTCTTTAGTATTGAAGTAAGTGTAGCTATTGTCAACATCTAAACTTGGAGAGGTGTTAAAAATACCTGCTTCATTATCAATCTCGCTTAAAAAATCAGTATAATTTATATTTCCCTTTTTCTCCATAACCTGTCTATTCTTATCCCAAGTCATGAATTGATGTTTTATACGTAAAATTTCATTTTTTTTTTCATAAAGTTGCTGTTGACTATTGAATGTAATTGCAAATAATTGAGTGGTATTTTGAGGAAGAATATCTAAGATACTCAAGTTTTGGCTCTTTTGAGTATTAAAAATATCAGTAAAGTTATGTACAGTACTATTAAAAGCACTTAAGCCACTAGCTAAAATGGCATTATCTTCAAATTTTATATCTGTAGCAGTCCACTCTGAGAAGTGAGTTAGCTTTACTGGAACAGCTGTAAAAATATTACTAAGAGTAAGTAAGCTGTTGTAATTAATCATCAAGTTAATCTCAGAAGAATTATTTATAGTACTGTAGCAATCTGAAAATAATGGATTGTTAAATAAGTTGTCAGTATTCTCTTGAGAAGTTCTGATGGCATCTTCAAGCAACATTTTATTATCTGAGTAGAATAAGATATCATTCTTAAAACTAAAGTGTCTATTCAAAGATTTACTGAAGTAAATGGTTTGATTGTCATATTCAGATGTTGTAATGTCATTAGCAAAGAGAGCAATTATCTCTTTATTTTTCTTTAAATACTTTCTTTTAAAGGTAGTGCTATAGAGGGTAGCACTTTTTTTAGCGGTAACTTCATGAAATGATATAAAAAGACTGTTTGACTCAAAAATAGCTTGGTTATTGTTAAAAAAGATACTTATTTCTTCAGCTTTTTTAGTAATAACTTCAACTTGTTTGATATTTTGAAGTTTGCTCCAAATATTTGATAGTTTAAGCGATTTGCTAAGGTTTTTTACATCATTTAATTGCATTATTACTGATGCATTTGTAGGAATAACAGTAATAGGACTTGGTGTTGAACCCGCTATTGTTTGATATTTATCTAAAAAATAAAATACAATAATTCCTATTAATATTATCGGTACTGAAATTTTAAGAATTTTTTTAAACATAAATAGGCATTGACCACAAAATTAAAAATTTATAACTCTAAACTTAGCTGAGAAGGAAGTAGTTGAAAACTTTTTCGGTGATGTTTTGAAATACCGATCTTTTTAATTGCATTTCTGTGCAGTTTTGTTGGATATCCTTTATTCTTTTTCCAGTTATAATCTGGGAATTCAACAGCTAATTTTTTCATGATATCATCACGATAAGTTTTGGCTAAAACAGAGGCAGCAGCTATTACTAAATATTTACCATCACCTTTAATGATACATTCATGATTAATACCTTGATAGGGATTAAATCGATTACCATCAATGATTAGAAATTCAGGCTCGAAATATAACTTCTTAATTGCTCTATGCATTGCTAAAAAAGAAGCATTTAGAATGTTTATTTTGTCAATTTCTGCTGGTGAAACTATGCCTATTGCCCAACATGTTGCTTGCTTTTCAATAACTTTTCTTAGTAAATCTCTTTTCTTTTCTGATAATAACTTACTGTCATTCAGCATTTTGTTTTTAAAATTATTTGGTAAGATTACGGCTGCAGCAACAACAGGACCCGCTAAGCAGCCTCTTCCCGCTTCATCACATCCGGCAATAAGCTTATTTAAAGGATAGTGTTTTAACATCTATCTAGGAATTAATCCTCTTTCTGGTGTTTTAATTTTTGGGGCTTTTTGAGAGTTCCTAATATCAATATCTTGTTCTAACCACCATTTTCCATTTTTGTAATTGTAAGCATTAAATGTGCCTTCAGGAATGTAGTATTCATACAAACCTTCTAAATCCTTACGGCTTGGCACTAAATGATCAAAGATAATTTGGTTTTTTTCCTCATGATATTTTACACTAATTGATGTTTTGGCATCATATTGGAGAATCACTCTTTTCTGACTTTCATTTTTTGATTTTTTAAAGATAGGTAATCCAAATTTAATTTTGTTCTTCCCAGAGAAGTACATGACATCTATTATTTTCTTTCTACTGTAATTATCATTTAAATCATAAGAAAGAAGGGTATAATGTTTTATGCCTGGTTTTTTAATGTAAGCAATGTCATAAATAAGGCCTCCGTACCAATTTGTAGCATCTAGATCAGCTTGTTCAGGATTTCTGATATTAGCTGAGTTGTCAGTTAGAGGTATTAACTCATATCGTTTTCGTGTTTTATTATGATAATGGACAATTCCATAATACTCATAGGTATCATTATCTTTTCGGAGCAGCCAATTAAAAATACGAAAAGTATTATCAGGAGCCTTAATTTTTGCGATTGTTATAAGTGAGTCAAAAGGAAAAGTAAATGATTTTTCATATTGCAAAACCTCATTAAGATTGGTAATAAAAGCAGTATTTGCTATTCTTCTTTCTTCTTCTGATGGAGCATTCATTATTTCATGCGCCATTACTTTTAAGGTGTCCTCATATTCTGAAATAAGTGTTTTATTTCCTTTTTGAGACAACGCACTAAAACCGAGTAGTATACAAATACTAATTAAAAATAGTTTTTTCATTTGAACAAAAATAAAATAATTTATTAATAGTATGTAAAATCAACTCATACATAAGTTAATAATTTTATCTAATTTATCTTTCGGATTTTATAAAGATACGTTGTACCTATTATTCCTGTTAAAACCAAACAAAATGAGATAATTTCAGCTTGAGTTATACCTCCTAGAATATTATATTCAGTGTTTATTCTCACCTTTTCAATAAAAAAGCGTTCTATACCATTAAAAGCTAAATAAATAAAGAATAAGGCCCCTGGAACTTTTATATGCTTACGCATAGCCCAAAGTATTCCAAAAATTGTAATTGACATAACCACCTCATAAAAGGCAGTTGGCCATACAGGATTAGCTAATTGCATACAGAAATTTCCCGTACAGCCCTCAATAGGAATTCCTGCATTAATTACATTATGAGGAAAGTTATAACTCCACATCCAATCTGGTAAAAAACTCATCCATTCTGGTTTTGGAGCTAAATTATCAATTCCCCAATCTCCATCTCCTGACATCTGGCATCCAATACGCCCAACTCCATAGGAGAGCATAAGTGCAGGAGCAGCACTATCAATAAGATGTTTGATGTTAATTTGATATTTTTTAGCATACCAAATAACAGAAATAGCACCAGCTATAAGCCCTCCATAAAATGTAAGTCCGCTAAACGACATAAGTTGCCCAATGGGGTCAGCTAAAAAACTGTCCAAATTTTCTAAGTTATGAAATATTTTTGCCCCAATAATTCCAGATATTGCTGCTATCATTGTTATATTTCCTACTAACTCAAAAGGATGAACCGTTTTTTCTATCTCTTTAGGTATAGCTAATATTGTTTTTTGATTTTCTTTCCATTTTAAATACAATGCAATTCCTGCAATTAACAAGCCTCCTAATAAGTTTCCTCTTGTAGATAGGATAAAATCTTGAGGGTTTGCCACTAAATCACTATAATGAAAGAGGGCTTCAACACCTTTAAAACCTATCCCAAATCCAACAAGTACACTGCTAATAATTTCTTGAGCACTTAATTTTTTTCCAATTATTTCTTTTACTTTAACTGCTGATAAGAATCCTTCCGATTCCTTTCTTTTTAACTCCAAAGTAATAACCCATGCTGCTGCTAAAAAAGATATTGCTACCCAAAAACCAAAAGTCTGTATTGGTAAAGGAATATTTACTCCAAATAGATCATAAATAATGTGGGAAATAGTAGGATACATTTATTATTTTTTAGTTGCTAATAATTCAGCTTTCATTATTCCATCTGAGTCAATCTCCAGAAGTTTTATTTGTTGTTTACTTCTGCATATTTTCTCATTAAAAGGTACTTTCACTTTTATGTAGTTATCTGTAAATCCATAAAGCATTTCCTCATGGTTCTCTTGTTCAAGAAGTGCTGTATGCTCAGTATTTAAGTATTTTTGATAAAAAGATCGTTGCAATTTTTCGGATAAAATTCGTAGTTGTTTGTTTCTTTCAGCTTTAGTTTTTTCAGCTACTTTATTTTCCAATTCAATAGCAAGAGTATTTTCTCTTTCAGAGTATGAAAACACATGCAAATAGGATATAGGCAACTCTTTAATAAAATGGATTGTTTTATCAAATTCTTCATCTGTTTCGCCTGGGAAACCAACAATTACATCAGCCCCAATACAAACGTCTTTAACTTCTGCCGCAATTTTCTCCAGTTTATTACTATATAATTTAGTTTGATAGCGTCTTTTCATTTTACCTAAGATTATATCAGATCCTGATTGTAATGGAATATGAAAATGAGGCATAAACTTATCAGATTTTTTTACCAAGTCTATTACTTCATCTGTAATTAGATTTGGCTCAATAGATGATATTCTGTACCTGTTAATTCCTCTAACTGTTTCAAGTTCTTTCATTAAAGAACCGAATCCTTTGCTATTGTTTTTATCTTTAAACTCTCCAATATTTACTCCTGTAATAACAATTTCTTGAATCCCCTTAGATGCAATATCTTCAGCGCTTTTAATAATGTTTTCGATACTATCACATCTACTTTTTCCTCTTGCAAGAGGAATGGTACAATAGGTGCAAGGATAATCGCAACCATCTTGTATTTTAAGAAATGAACGGGTTCTATCGTTTAAAGAGTAAGAAGTGAAGTAATCCAAATTATCAATTTCACATCCGTGAATTTCTGCTTTTTTAGGTTTATTTAAATCAGTTAGTAGTTTGGGTAAATTGAACTTTTCATTTGCTCCCAATACCATATCTACACCCTCAATTGCAGTTATCTCTTTGGGTTTTAATTGAGCAAAGCAACCCGTTACAACAACAAAAGAATTAGGAGAGTTTTTTTTAGCTTTTCTGATAATTCTTCTGCACTCACGGTTGGCATTTTCAGTAACTGAGCAAGTGTTTATTACATATAAATCAGCAGGGCTATCAAAATCAGTTTTACTAAAACCAATATCTGTAAGTTGCCTACCAATAGTAGAGGTTTCAGAAAAATTGAGTTTGCAACCCAAAGTATAAAATGCTGCTTTTTTATCTTTAAACATCTGGCAAAAATAGAGAAATGAAAAAGGATTCGTGTTTTTGTAACCAATTTTATTTTAAACGCGTATTAACCAATAAGTTCTTCAAAAAAAATTTAAGTAAAACTCAAATTTATGATAACATTATTACTCCTTAGTTTTTTATTAAAAAGAAAGATCAGCATAAAAGTTACTCAATCTTGTAAATACCTTTTCCTTGTCCTAATAGCCATGCTTGTTTCCTTTAGTGCAACCCCACAAGTAACGGCAGATTTCACGACAATTACTTCAGAAACAGGATGTGGCTCCTTAGTTGTAGAGTTTAAAGATTTATCTACAATAAGCCCAACATCATGGTTATGGGACTTTGGAAATGGTAATACTTCCACTTTAAAAAATCCAATAACAGTATATAACACACCAGGATTTTATGATGTTGTGTTAAAAGTTTGAGATTCATCAAGCTTATATAGGTTAAGAAACTTTGGGTTTATAATGGAGAACTAAATTTTATGAGGTAATTTTAATTACTTAATTTAGCCAACTTAAAACTTATTTATGAAGTGGAGAGTTGGCTTTTTTGTTTTAGCACTTTTTATCATTTCTTGTGGCAAGCAATACTCTAATGCTGACTTAGCTATATTTAGGTATAATGAGTCAGCTGGAATAGCAACTTTAGATCCTACTTTTGCAAAAGACCAAGCAACAATTTGGGCAACTAATCAGCTCTTTAATGGCTTGGTACAATTAGATAATAATTTAAATGTAATTCCTTCTATTGCAAAAGATTGGGATATTTCTTCTGATGCTTTAAATTACACTTTTAATTTAAGAACTGATGTTGTTTTTCATAATCATGAATTGTTTAAAAACGGTAAGGGAAGAAAGGTTTTAGCTTCCGATTTTGAATATTCTTTTAACAGACTTTTAGATAAAAATTTAGCAGCTCCTGGGGCATGGGTTTTAGCTAGCGTTGAGTCTTTTTATGCTGTAAATGATAGTGTTTTTTCTATTACACTCAGTAGCCCTTTTCCAGCATTTTTATCACTATTAAGCATGCAGTATTGCTCAGTTGTTCCTAAGGAGATTGTGGAGGGAGGCAACTTTAATCGTCATCCAATTGGTACGGGGCCTTTTCAATTTCAACTTTGGGAAGATGGGGTAAAATTAGTTTTTAGAAAAAATCCTAACTATTTTGAAAAGCAAGGGCAGGAGCAATTGCCATTTTTAGATGCAGTAGCCATTACTTTTATTAAAGACAAACAATCTGCATTCTTGCAGTTTATACAAGGGAAATTAGATTTTATCTCTGGAATTGATGCTAGCTATAATGATGAAATACTTACCAATACAGGAGAATTGCAAGAAAAGTATAAAGATAAAGTAAACTTACAATCTTTGGCTTATTTGAATACCGAATATTTGGGTTTTTTACTTGAAAATGAGCCTTTGCCTTTGGAAATTAGGCAAGCTATTAATTTTGGCTTTGATAGAGTAAAAATGCTCAAATACCTTAGAAATAATATTGGAACTCCAGCTACAAACGGATTTGTACCTGTAGGATTGCCTTCTTTCTCTGAAAATGTAATCGGCTATACTTTTAATGCTGAAAAAGCAAAAGAACTTATTGCAAAAAGTGATTTTGATACTAAACAAGAAATTATACTTTCTACCACTTCTTCCTATTTGGATTTATGCGAATATATACAAAATAGTTTACAAGAAATTGGATTAAATGTTATGGTAGAGGTAAATCCTCCATCTACACATAGGCAAATGGTGGCAACTTCAAAGCTTAGCTTTTTTAGAGGAAGTTGGATTGCCGACTATCCTGATGCTGAAAATTATCTTTCTCTGTTTTACAGTAAGAATTTTTGCCCAAACGGCCCAAACTACACACATTTTAATAATAGCACTTATGATAAGTTGTATGAAGCATCATTATCAGAGACAAATGATAGTTTGCGAGTTAAACTTTATCAGAAGATGGATGAGATTATTATTGAGAATGCGGTTGTAGTACCGCTTTATTATGACAAAGTATTGCGTTTCTCTCAAAAGAATATATCAGGATTTGAGTGTAATGCTATGAACCTTCTCGATTTAAAAAGAGTAGATAAGTAGCTTTTTTTAAATTTAATAGATTAATTTTGCAGCCAATTCAATACATTATTATTGTTAAATTACTAATAAAAACAATATGAAAAAATTATTTATAATTTTAACTTTAGTTGCTTTAACTACAACAGCTTCATTTGGCCAATTTAGCGCTAAAATGGGTCTTAACATGGCAAATTTTACTGCAAATGATGGCGATGCGGAAAATGGCATAAAATTAGGTATGATTATTGGTGCAAGTTATGCAATGGAACGGTATAATGATGAAGCGAGTCTTGATATTGCTGTAGCTTTCAAGCAATCAAATATTAAAGAAACTTATGAGTATACTATT
The DNA here is from genome assembly GCA_945865535.1 of Chryseobacterium gleum. GTDB lineage: Bacteria > Bacteroidota > Bacteroidia > Flavobacteriales > BACL11 > BACL11. Next base: position 65,049 of record CAMBDW010000004.1, read on the forward strand.
GATGATGTAACTTATAAAGGTACATACACTCTTACTACGGTTAACTATTTAGACATCTCACCAAGTTTTTCTTACAATGTTTCTGATGCTTTTTCACTTTCATTTGGACCATATCTTGCTTATGCTATTAGTGGTAAAATTAAAATAGAGTATGATTCAGCTAACGTGACAACAACATTACCATCAAAATCAATAAAATTTGGAGATGGTGCAAATGATGATGGTATAAAAGCTATAGATTTCGGAATTAATATTGGTGCTGTTTACTCTATTAATGATGCAATGAGCGTAAGTGCAGGATATTCTTCAGGATTAACAAATATATTATCAAATCTGCTATCTATAAATATAGATATAGATGATGACGAGAAAGCACTTTTGCAACAACTAGGCATAGATTTGCCTAGTATTAAAAATTCTGGTTTCTACATTTGTGTAGCATATACGTTTGGAGGATAAAACTAGTAAATTTTAAAAGACTTATAAAAAGCCCACCATGGTGGGCTTTTTTGTTTAAAAACCTAATAGTAAATAATGTAAACTAGCTTGCTATTTTTATATTTTTGTATTTATTACAAAGTATTGCTAAATGAAAATATCTTATGCTTGGCTTAATAACTATTTAAATCTGGAGCTACCTGCTGATCAGCTAGCCACACTATTAACTGATATTGGCTTAGAAGTAGAAAGTGTAAACCAAGTAGAAATCATAAAAGGAGGGCTTAAAGGAGTTGTAATTGGTCAGGTGCTTACTAGAATCCAGCACCCAAATGCAGATAGATTAGCCATTACTACTGTAAATATAGGAGCTAAGGAGCCCTTGCAGATAGTATGTGGCGCTCCTAATGTTGCTCCTGGGCAAAAGGTACCAGTTGCTACTATCGGTACTATTATTTATAATGGGGCTGAGAGCTTTACAATCCAAAAAAGTAAAATTAGAGGAGAAACTTCAGAAGGGATGATTTGTGGAGCAGATGAGTTAGGTATTGGAGAACCAACAGGTGGTATTATGGTATTGGATACTAAAGCAAAAGTGGGTATGCCTGCCAGTACATATTTCCAATTGGAATCAGATACAGTTTTTGAAATTGGGCTTACCCCAAACCGCTCTGATGCTATGGGGCATATTGGTGTTGCCCGTGATTTACTAACAGCACTTAACCATAAAGGAAGTAAACTACAAATGTGCAGACCATCAGTAGATGGATTTAAAGTTGCCAATACTAGCAAAACTATTACCGTTGAAGTAAAAGACACTGAACTTTGTCCCAGGTATTCTGGTCTAAGTATTAGCGGTATTAAAGTGGCCGATTCACCTGATTGGCTACAAAATAAATTAAAAGCTATAGGGCTTACGCCTATCAATAATGTAGTAGATATTATCAATTATGTACTTCATGAAATTGGTCAGCCTCTACACGCTTTTGATATGGCTAAGATTAATGGAAATAAAATTATTGTTTCAAGAGTTAAGAATAAAACCAAGTTTACTACTTTGGATGCAGTTGAAAGAGAGCTTTCAGCTGATGATTTAATGATAAACAATGCCACCAAAGCTATGTGTATTGCAGGGGTATATGGTGGGATAGATTCTGGTGTTTCTAAAGCAACTAAAGATATCTTTTTAGAATCGGCTTATTTTAACCCTATTAGCATTCGCAAAACCGCTAAAAGATATGGTTTTAGTACTGACGCCTCTTTTAGATACGAGAGAGGTTGTGATCCAAATATTACTGTTTATGCGCTAAAACGTGCTGCTCTTTTAATTACTGAGATATGTGGTGGTGAAATTGCTTCTCAGATTACTGATATTTATCCAAATAAGATAGCACATTTTTCAGTTGAGCTTTCCTATGCAAAGATGGATAATCTTATTGGTGAGCTTATTGATAGAAAAGCGGTAAAAAGTATACTTAAAGATTTGGAAATTGAAATTACAAGCGAAAGTCCTAATGGTTTAAGCTTGCTTGTTCCTCCCTTTCGTGCTGATGTACAAAGAGGAGTTGATGTAATTGAGGAGATTTTAAGAATTTATGGTTTTAACACAGTTGCAATTCCTAAAAAGTTAAATTCAACAATTTCATATAGCAATGGAGTAAATCCTGAAGATATTAGGAATACAATTTCCGATTTATTGTCTAGCAATGGCTTTAATGAGACTATGAACAATTCCTTAACCAAAGGGAAGTATACAGCTTTAATTCCAGAATTGGATGCAAATCAAAATGTGGAGCTTTTGAATCCTTTATCCCAAGATTTGAATGTAATGCGTCAGTCACTTTTATTTAGTGGTTTGGAAAACATTACTTACAATCAGAACCGTAAAAATGCAGATGTTAAGTTTTATGAATTTGGCAAAACTTATCATAAAACAGAGCAAGGTTATTTAGAAAATCAACACCTCCAGATTTTAGTAAGTGGTAGGGTTGAGGCTGAAAATTGGAATACCAATTCTACTAAAGCAGATTTCTTTTTTATCAAAGAGAAAGTAGAACACATTTTAAGCAGATTGGGAATCAATACTATAAAATCAGAATCAATCAATACTTATGGTTTTAATGAGGCTTTGATGTATAAATTCAACAAAAAAAGATTGGTTTGCTTTGGAAAATTGGATAAAAAGCTTTGCAAAGCATTTGATGTAAAATCAGAGGTGTATGCTGCAGATTTTAATTGGGATTTAGTGCTTGAATTGGTTGGAGATACTAAAATCAACTATCAAGAAATTTCAAAATTCCCTGAAGTAAGAAGGGATTTATCTTTACTAATTGACAAGGATGTTTCGTTTGATCATCTCCAAAAAATAGCAATGCAAGTGGATACTAAAATTTTAAAAAGAGTTAATTTATTTGATGTGTATGAAGGCGATAAACTACCTAAGGGAAAAAAATCTTATGCTTTAGCCTTTACTATGGCTGATGAAACTCAAACTTTAACTGATTTATATGTCGATAAGCTAATGGAGAAATTAATGCAATCTTTTAAAGAACAAGCAGGAGCTGAGATACGATAATCTTTCATTTACTATAAATCAGCACTTATCAGCACATTTTTCGCCATCAATGGCAGCAGAGATAATACCTCCAGCATAACCAGCTCCTTCACCACAAGGAAAAAGCCCTTTAATTTGAGGATGTTGTAATGTTTCTTTATCTCTAGGAATTCTAACAGGGGAAGAGGTTCTGCTTTCTGGGGCGTGTACTACAGCTTCATTTGTCAAATATCCCTTCATTTGCATACCAAACTGTCTAAATCCTTCTTTGAGATTTTCATTTACAAATTTTGGTAAAATTGTACTCAGTTGAGTCGATTTTGTACCAGGAAAATAAGATGTTTTTGGAATATTAGCCGATAATTTATTAGTAGTGAAATCAACTAACCTTTGTGCTGGAACTTTTTGTGTTTTGCCTGCCATTTCCCAAGCAATTTGCTCTATTTCTTTTTGAAAATACATGCCAGCAAGCGGACCCTTATCAGCATATTTTGCGAAATCTTTATTATTAAGTTCTACTACAATTCCTGAGTTTGAAGTTTCGTAATCTCTTCTGGATGGAGACCATCCATTGGTTACAACCTCACCAGGGCTTGTGGCGCAAGGAGCAATAATCCCGCCAGGACACATACAAAAGGAATAAACTCCTCTACCATTTACTTGTTTGACAATAGAATATGGAGCTGGAGGCAAATATTCTCCTCTTGATTTACATTTATATTGTATTTGGTCGATTAATTCTTGAGTATGCTCTACTCTTACACCAAGAGCAAATGCTTTTGCTTCTATCTCAATCTCTTTTTTATGTAATAGTTCAAATATATCACGAGCAGAATGCCCTGTTGCTAAAATAATTTTACTGGCATTAATTTTTTCGCCATTGTGAAGTAAAACACCATCAACTTTTTTATTTTTTATGATAATATCAGTTACTCTAGAGTTAAATAAAACTTTGCCTCCATATTTTATAATAGTTTCGCGTATAGCTTTAATAATTTTAGGCAGTTTATTAGTCCCTATATGAGGATGTGCATCTACTTTTATTTCTGGATTAGCACCATGATGAATTAAAACATCTAAGATATTTTCGACATCTCCTCTTTTTGTACTTCTGGTATATAGCTTTCCATCTGAGTAGGTGCCAGCACCACCCTCACCAAAACAGTAGTTGGAATCTTCATTTACTATATGTTCTTTTGTAAGTTTTGCTAAATCTAATCTTCTTGCTCTCACATCTTTTCCTCTTTCTATAATAATTGGCTGTAATCCTTTTGTTAGTAGTTTTAAAGCTGCAAAAAGACCAGCAGGACCAGCACCAATAATAATTACTTCCTGGGCATTACTGACATCTTTATATTCAGTAATTATTTTTTTTACGATATTGCAGGACTCGTTAATGTAAATAGCAACGCTTAAGTTGATTTTAGTTATTTTTTGCCTTGCATCAATCGATCTTTTTAAAATTTCAATATGTTTTATAGAAGACTTCTCAGCATTAACTTTTTCAGAAACAATTTCTAAAAGTAAATCAGAATTTGCGGCCTCCTTAGGTAAAACTTGAAGTTGTACTTTTTTTATCATCAAGACAAAATTACATATTGATTCTGAACGAATAAACTATTTTAAATTTAATTATTATAATGATGTGAAATCATTTAACAGTTGTATTTTTGTAAGAAACAATTTATTCAATGAGAAAGCATCTTCTTCTTATTTTCTTAATTACATTCTTTAGCGCTAATTTATTTGCTCAAGAAAGCACTTTATTTCTAAAGTCAGGCACAATAACTTTAAGCTATGATATTGAAATAGATAGATCAAATAATATAAATTATCACTTTGTGTGTTTTTCTAAGATTCCAAGCAATAAAGAAAAGGAAAATATTAGAGATATTGGTATTGATTTTTTGGAGTATATTCCAAATAGAGCGTATGTAGTAAGTATTCCAAAAAACATCAATATTACTACTTTATCTGATTTTGGTATTCTTGCTATCTCTGCTATTAAGCCTCATTATAAAATTGATCCTAAGTTGCAGAATAATAATTTTCCTGTTTGGGCTTTGAATAACAACAAGTTATCTGTTAAAGTATTATTATATAAAAATGCAGATATATTTAGTGTTCAGGAATCTTTTAAAATGAGTAATTATCAAATAGATGCTATAAATAGTTTTAGCAATAGTATTACTTTAAAAATAGACCCTATTGAATTATCTGCATTATCAACTATTAATGAAGTGTGGTATATTGAACCTATTGACTCTCCATCAGAGAAAGAAAATAAAACGGGAAGAACATTACATAGGTCAAATACAATAAATACTGAATATACCAGTGGAAGACATTATAATGGAGAAGGAATAAATATTATGATGCAAGATGATGGAATAATTGGTCCTCATATTGATTATCAAGGTAGAATTGACCAGTCAAATTGTGGAGGATGTAGTACAAGTAGTGGAGACGATCATGGTGATCATGTTGCTGGTACTATTATGGGTTCTGGCAATTTAGATCCAATTGCTGCTGGTATGTCTGATGCAGCCTTTTTATATGTGTATAGTTCGAATAATAACAACTATTATGATGTTCCTTTATTATATCAAAATAATGATGTAATTATTACCTCAAAATCATATAGCAATGGCTGCAATGCTGGATACACCTCATTAGCAAAAGATTTAGATGAGCAGATTAATCTATATCCATCACTCATTCATGTGTTTTCAGCAGGAAATGATGGAAGTTCTGATTGTGGATATGGTGCAGGAAGCGGATGGGGCAATGTAACAGGAGGGCATAAACAAGGCAAAAATGTAATTGCTGTAGCAAATCTTACATCATCAGGAATTTTAGCCTCATCATCAAGTAGGGGTCCTGCTGCTGATGGCAGAATAAAACCTGATATTGGAGCAAAAGGCAGTTCTGTAAATTCTACTATTCCAGACAATGATTATGGTTTAAAAACAGGAACATCAATGTCTTGTCCAGGAATTGCTGGTGTAATGGGGCAATTGTATCAGGCTTATAAAGAATTGAATGGTGGACAAAATCCAAATTCTTCTATTATGAAGAATGTATTATTGAATGCTGCTGATGATATCGGAAACCCTGGACCTGATTTCCAGCATGGATGGGGAGAAGTAAATGTGCTTAGAGCAGTCACAATTCTAGAAAATAATCAGTATCTTATTGATAATATTTCTCAGGGGGGTACTAACACGCATTCCATTACTATTCCCTCTGGAACAAATCAATTAAAATTAATGGTATATTGGCATGATAAAGAAGCAAGTGCTAATGCTAGTCCGGCTTTAGTGAATGATTTGGATATAGAATTGTTTGATGATTTAGGCAATTCAGTAGAATTACCATGGATACTTGACACTACTGCAAATTCAGCAGCACTTAATTCTAATGCTATAAAAGGAGCGGATCATATTAATAATATGGAACAGATTACTATGGATAATCCATTGCCTGGAAATTACACTCTAATGGTAAGTGGCAATTCTATTCCTTTTGGACCTCAGGAGTATTCGGTTTCCTATGTTTTTTTAAATGATGAAATAACGCTTACTTACCCAGTGGGTGGAGAAGGTTGGGTTGCTAGTGAATCAGAAATTATTAGATGGGATGCATATGGAAATAGCGGTAATTTTACTTTAGAATATACTATTGATGGAGGGGCGAATTGGATAGGAGTAAATTCTAGTATTAATGGTAGTAATAGACAATATACACTTGTTTCAGTACCTAATGTAGTTGCGAATAATGCAAAAGTACGTGTCAGTAGAAATGGTTTCTCAGATGAGAGTGATGATTTTTTTAGTATTATTAATGTGCCTCAAAATGTAGTAGTAGACTGGATTTGTGCAGATTCTGTTTATGTTTTTTGGAATGCAGTAAGTGGTGCTACATCTTATGAAGTGAGCATGCTAGGAAATATGTATATGGATTCAATGACAACAACTACAACGACAAATGCATTCTTTCTAAATCCTAATCCTTTAGTTACGGATAGTTGGTTTTCAGTTTGTGCAAAAGTTAATGGAAAAAAAGGAAGAAGGGCGATAGCTGTAAACGCACAACCAACTTATAATGGATGTACTGATGTTCCTATTGCAGATTTTTCTGTTTCATCTTCATTATCTTGCTCAGGAGAAATTTCTTTTTCAGATTTGAGTCAGAATCAGCCAAATAATTGGAGTTGGGATTTTGGAGATGGAAACACTTCAAGCTTGCAAGATCCTGTCCATAATTATCAAAGTAGTGGCAGCTATTCAGTACAATTAATAGTTTCAAATAATTTGGGTGCAGATACTGTTTTTTATCAAAATTTATTTAGTGTGAATTATACTCCTGCTCCTATAACTTATAATGACACTTCTTTTGTAAATCCATCTTCATTTATTCTAAGCAGTTCTTCAAATAATGTAAAATGGTTTTCAGACACTTTGGGAAGCGCTCCTTTATATTCTGGAGCAAACTTTACTACACCAGTTTTAACTCAGAATACGACTTATTATGCTAGAGATTTTGGAGGATCTTCAGTATTTGGTGGCCCCTTAGATAACAGCATTGGTGGTGGAGGATATTACAATAATGATAGACATCTGCTTATTGATTGTTACACTCCTTCTAAATTAGTTTCTTTTGATGTATATGCTGGAACATCACAAGCAATAACATTTGAATTAAGGGATAATAATTCACAGGTGGTGGAAGATACTACAATTACAGTTCAGTTAGGATTAAATACTTTGAATGTAGATTTTAATGTTCCAGTTATGAATGATTTGGAATTAGGAATCTCTAGTGGAAGTTCTGGCTTATACAGGAATAATTCTGGAGCTTCTTATCCTTATCAACTGGCTAGCTTAGCAAGTATTACAGGCCATAATTCCCCATTTGGTGATCCTGAATACTACTACTTTTTTTACAATCTAAACATGATAGAGAATTGTAAATCAGAGTATGCAGATGCTACAGCAGTATTCATTACTTCACCTGTCTCTATTGCAGAAAATAATCAGCTAATAAATATTTTTCCAAATCCCACAACATCAAAGTGTACTATTACGGCTACTAATACAATTAAACAAATACTCGTTTTTGATGTAAGTGCTCGCCTTTATATGTTGCAATACCCTTACAGCAATGCTACAGTATTGGATATGCGTGAATTATCAAAAGGGATGTATACTATCAAAGTTATAACTGAAAAAGAAACCTTTCAAAGACAAATAATTATCCAATAATGCAAAGATTTGCGATATTTTTTCTTTTTAGCTTATTTTTTCTTTCAGTAAATGCACAAACTATAAATGTCTTGGATTTTGAAGTAATAGATCAGGACACTATTTTTTTTTCTAAATTACCAGAAGTAGAAATATTAGCATTTAAGAGTAAAGAGGATAAAAACGCTTACTACATTTTAAAAAGGAGAGTGCTTAAAGTGTATCCCTATGCATTAATAGCGAAAAAGAAACTAGATGAGATTAAATCAAATTTAGAGAATATTCCAAAAAGGAGAAAAAAGAAACAGTACACCAAAGAAGTGACCAAATGGGTCAAAGAGGAATATACCGATAGATTAAAGAGCCTTACTATGAATGAAGGAAAGATATTGGTAAAGCTGATTTACCGTGAAACCAATACTACATCTTATGATATTGTAAAATCATATAGAGGAAGTTTTAATGCATTATTTTGGCAAACCATGGCTAAACTTTGGGATAATAATTTAAAAACTCAATATGATCCTGTAAATATCAGAGAGGATATGCTTATAGAACACATTCTTATACAAGCTAAATTGGAAGGAGTTTTAGAATAAAAAACGGGCTTTAGAAGCCCGTTTCATTTTTTAGTAAGTGGGGTTATTTAGTAAATTTTCTTAAAATTCTACTGTCTTCAAAAATAATAGCAATGGAATAAATTCCGCTTTCAAGTTGTTCTACATTAATAGTGGTAGATGGATTTTCTTTTGATAGTATTATTCTACCTAAGCCATCATAAATTTCAATCTTTTTTATTTCTTTTTCAGTACTAATATTTAGAGTATTATTTACAGGATTAGGAAATAATTTTAAATTATCAACCTTAGTATTTTGAACTGAAGTTAGATTGCAATTTGCTTGACATCCTGCAAGACTAGCATATAAACCAGAACCATCTGCTGGATCAATACATCCTAGAGTTGTATTACAATTCCAAGTTGGTGTTACTATTCCACAATTTACTTGACAATCAGTTAATAAAGCGTAAGTTCCATTTCCTGTTCCTGGGTCTGTACAACTTCCATTTGTGCAATTCCAAGTTGGTGTTACTATTCCACAATTTGCTTGACAATCCGTCAAAGTGGCATAAATTCCCATTCCGTTACCAGGATCATAACATCCAAAACCTAAATCACATTCATAGGTTACTGTAGGAATGATACAATTTGTTTGACAATCAGTCAGAGTTGCATACATTCCCATTCCGTTTCCTGGATCATAACAGCCACCGCTCCACCAGTCACATTCATAGCTTACAGGAACTACGCAAGTAGTTTGACATGCGGCAAGTGTTGAGTAAGGACCACTTCCTGTTCCTGGGTCAACACATGAATAATTAATACATTCATAAGTAATGGGTTGTTGTATAGCTACATTTTCAAAATAAGATGTTTCCTCAGATGTTCCTGCAAGTAAATCTAAATCACCGTCTCCATCTAAATCTTTAAATTCAAGTGTGGGTGCACTATTAAATAGGGATCCATTTAACCCATAAGGATTACTTACAGTTGTGGAAAATTGAGCAGTATTAGCAGTGCCTGTATTTTCATTAAATGAAAATTGTCCAGCATAATTTACATATTCGCCAAATATTATATCTAAATCACCATCATTATCCAAATCTGTTAATGATGTAATTCCAACTCCATAAGCAGAGGGAATACCAAAAGTATTGGCTTGAGCCAAACTGAATGTTGGCGATGTACTACTTCCAGTATTTTCAATAAAAAGAAAGTTGCTATAATAACTACCGTAGCTTAAGGAACAATTAATTAAATCAAAATCTCCATCATTATCAATGTCTCCTATAGCTGAGAATTCAATATTAGGAGAGTCTTGCAATCCGAAAGGATTTACAACAGCTGGTCCAAAGTTAGCAACAGCAGGGGTGCCTATATTCTCATAATACCTATATCTAGAAACGTAAGAATAAGTGGAATAATTAAAAGTAAAAATATTAGATAATACATCAAAATCTCCATCTCCATCAAAATCTACAAAGTGTCTTTGTTGAAAAATATCAGATGAAATTATTGAATCAGGTAAATTGAAAGGATTTGACTCTGGAACATCAAAATTAGGATTGGTTGAGGTACCAATATTTTCTTGAAAATTGAAATTTCCCATATACACATAGTAGCCATAAATTATATTATCTGTAAAAAGATCGAGATCCCCATCATTATCAATATCAATTAGGTTTACTGATTGGAAATTATTAGTAGTTCCTGGTGTAATTCCAAAAGGATTTGTTACAGGATAGGCAAACCATTGAGCAGCAGCTGTATTGGTAAAAGAAATTCCTATAAAAAGAGCAATAGTTCCAAGAATGCGCTTCAATCCAGGGGCACTTATAATGCCATTAAGTTGACTCACTAAGTACTTAATCTTATCTGAAATCTTCTTAATTTCTGATTTTAGATTTGAATCAGTTTTTTGGATTAAAATATTTAGTTTTTTTACTAAGTACTTTAATTGTCTTTCTTTTCTTGAATAGTGTTTTGTAGACATTATTATCAATGTTAATTATACAGTCCACAAACTTAAGAAATAGAAATTTAAATACAATAGGTTATAGAAAATTAATTTTAAGATAATAATATTGAGTTACTATTTACTTTTATCTTCTCTCCAAAAAGTAGTATTTGGTATCATTAAACCTTTTTTATGATCCTCAGTTAAGGTGTTTAAGATATTTGGTCGTGTTTTATTAGCTAGTATATGAATATCGTAAATTTCATCTAAAGAAGTAAGATAAATTAACTTTCCAATGATGCTTTTGGTAGGTAGATGAACAACTACTATTCCTGCTTCATTAGCTTTTTTAGCAAAGGGTAGTTTGCCAAAAGTTGAAGAGTTTTTTCTGAGTTTAGAAAGTCCAATAAACAAATAATCTTTATGTAAACTCATACCTCTTACAAAACCATCAATTTGTATAATAACTTCATAAGTGCCATTATTAGTATTGATTTTTACTAATTCACCAGTTGCTGAAAGCAGTACATATAACTCATTATTAAAAATTCTTGGTGTATGTGGCATAGCCAACCCCTCAGCCACGATAGTATTAGTTTCCACATCAATAATTATTCCGCTTTCAGTTACTTTTTCTCTCCAACTTTGAGGTGTGTTTCCATTATTAAATGCTGTAGCATATTTTGGTTTTCCATTTTGCATTGCCATTCCGTTGAGGTGACATCTATCTTCAGAAGCAATTTTATCAATAAAAGGAGGTGTCCAATAAGGAGTAAAATTAAAGGTATCATCAATTTTTACTATGGATGAAAAAAGAGTATTTACGGCATATAATTCTCCATTGTTTCCAAAATTTAAGTCATGAATATCAATAGCTCCTGTATGAAAAGTATTTCTGGGTAAATACATTGCATCATATTTATTAGGTGCTTTTGGATAGAAATGTGCTAAATCAGTAGAATTTCTAAAAACGATAACTTCATCTTTACATGCAATAGCAATTTTATCTTTTTGAGTATCCTCAGCGATTCCCATTGCTTTTTCAAAGTTTCTTGGAAGTTGAATCACACTGTCCTCATCTTGAGCAGAAATAAACACAACTTTTCCCGCTTGGTAAGTAGATATTGCAATGCTGCAATTCAATTGTTTTAATAATTGGGGGATTTGTGGGGTGTATTTACAGCTAAAAGGAGCTAGAGATTCTGGATTTTCATTATTCATAATACAATAATACAAAAAAGCGGACATGAAAGCCCACATTAGTATTTCCTATAAGTTTAAAATCTATTTAGCAAATTGAGCTGCAACTCTTTTATTGTTAGGTCCTTCAGAGTAATTATAAAAACCTTCTCCTGATTTTATGCCTAATTTACCAGAGTTTACCATATTAACTAATAATGGGCAAGGAGTGTATTTTTTACCCCCAAATCCGTCATTCATTACTTCTAAGATAGATAGGCACACATCCAATCCTATAAAATCAGCTAAATGTAAGGGCCCCATTGGGTGAGACATTCCTAAAATCATTACCGTATCAATACCTTCAACTGAAGATATATTTTCATGTAGGGTGTAAATAGCCTCATTAATCATGGGCATTAATATTCGATTTGCTACAAATCCTGGAGCATCATTTACCTCAACAGGAATTTTTCCTAGATTTTTACTCATTTCCATTATAGTGGAAGTTACTTTATCAGAAGTTTCTTTGCCCCGAATTACTTCAACTAGTTTCATAATAGGAACAGGATTCATAAAGTGCATGCCTATTACTTGAGAAGGACGATTTGTAACAGCCCCAATTTGAGTAATTGATATGGAAGATGTATTGGTAGCCAACAAAGTATTGGAATCACAAATTTCATCCAATTGTTTAAAGATTTTAAGTTTTAAATTCACATTTTCAGTAGCAGCTTCTACTACTAAATCAACTCCTTTTACCCCTTGAGCAATGTCAGTGTAAACTTTTATATTATTAAGCGTATTGGCCTTTTCTTGGGCAGTAATTTTTTCTTTACTGACCATTCGATCAAGATTTTTTTCAATGGTTGCTAAAGCTTTATTTAGAGCATCTGCGGATATATCAACTAAGTTGACATTAAAATCTTTTTGGGCAAAAGCATGAGCAATTCCATTTCCCATAGTTCCTGCACCAATTACTGTAATATTTTTCATTTTTTGTGTTGTATTAATAGACTATTTTAAGGTTATCAAAAGAAACGGTATTTTTCTCTAGTGTAAAATCTCTTTGCATGCCGATAAATATTTTGAAAGAATCAGCTCCAACTGCCTCTGAAATAGTAGCTGTTAGGTTTACATATATTTTATTCCAATCCTCTTTTGGAGTTATCCACAGTAACTCTTTTTGTAATACTAATGATTGAGGAAAGTTAACATATACTCCAATTAAGAACCGTGTATTACACTTATAATCAAGTTCTAAATAAACAGGAGCACCTTGTTGAGGAAGATTTGTAAATTCTTTAGTTGTTACTTCAGTTAAAAATATTGAATCAGAAAGTGTTATAACGCCATAATGATTTAGAGGGTTAGTGATATTTTGAGAGAAGGTCAAACTATCTGTCTCTAAGTTTAATCCAGGGCCATCAAAGTCTTCTGGCTTGTCATCTAAGATGGCACTTTCAAGATAACTTACTGATGGGGTAATTGAGATGGTTGTTTCTGTATTAAATTCCTGTTCTTCTATAATATATGAAGCGTAAAATGGATACGGAATTCTAGTTCCTGCTATTCCATTATCTTTTATTCCTGCTTTAATTCTGAGTTTGTGTTTTCCCTGTGCCAATACTGGAAAGCTGGCAGGAAGCTCATAAACTCCTTGCAACTTATCATCAATATAAACCCAGGCATCTGTAATGTTATGAGTTGCGTTTTCATCTAGAGTGATACTTTCAATAGTAATATATGAAGGAATCTCAATAACATTCTCTTTTTTACAAGAGAAAAGGCTAGCAAGTAGTAGTAGTGCGATTATTCTATTCATATTTATCTATTAACAATTTGCTGTGTAATTTACAATTATTATTTAATGTAAAAAATGAAAATTTATTGTTTTTTTGTGATTCATAATTGGCTTCAAAAATAGTTTAAAAGTTTGATTGAGAAATAAACAATGACGGATAGTTTTAGGCATAAAGGCTTGCGCAAGCAATTAGTTGAAGAGTTAAAAGGAAAAGGGATTAAAAACAGCAAAGTATTAGAAGCTATAAATACTATTCCTAGGCATTTATTTATAGACAATGCTTTTGTTAATTTTGCTTATCAGGATAAGGCTTTTCCAATAGGAGCAGGGCAAACAATATCACAGCCCTATACGGTTGCTTTTCAAACTCAATTACTAGATATAAAAGCTTATGAAAAAGTGCTAGAAGTGGGTACTGGTTCAGGCTATCAAGCAGCAATACTTTGTTTGTTAGATGCTGATGTATATACTATTGAAAGGCAAAGAGAACTTTTTAAAAAAACCAAAATATTTTTACCTACACTAGGGCATAATTGTAATTTTTTTTATGGTGATGGTTATAAAGGACTGCCTAAGTTTGCTCCTTTTGACAAGATCATTATTACTTGTGGGGCTCCTTTTGTACCAGAGGATTTGCTTGGGCAACTAAAGGTAGGAGGTAAGATGGTTGCTCCAATTGGAGATGAAGATTTACAAGTAATGCATTTGATTGAAAAAATATCAGAGACCGAAACCAGAATAACGACTCATGGGAATTTTTCATTTGTTCCTATGCTAAATGATAAAAATACCGGAAACTAAATTCCTCATTTTTTATATTTTTTTGCTAACGCTACTATTTTTTGTATAATTGTACCATTATTAATTAAAAAAAAATATGAAAAAATAGTATTTATATTTGGAATAGCATTTGCTTTTTCTTCTTGTACTGATTGTCAAGATTGCACTTATGTAAGTGAGAGCACTACTACTGAAGTATGTCGAGATGATTTCGATTCCAATGAAGATTATCAAGCAGCATTATTAGCACTTGAGCAATTAGGTGCAGATTGTAAATAAAATCATCCACAAAAAAATCAATTAGTTAAAAATAAATAAGTATTATTGTATCAGTATTAATTAAAAAAATAAATTTTGAAAAAATTATTATTTATGGCAGCCCTAGCTTTTATGTTCTCTGCCTGTAACAAATGTGTAGAATGCACAAACAGTAATTACCAGTATGCAGGAGAATATAATGAATATACTGGAGAATATGAAACTTATGGAGATCGAATTGAAGAAGTATGTAGTGATAACTTTGAATCAAAAGATGACTTTAATGATTACATAGAGTCAGTGGAAGATGAACCTGGTGTTGATTGTAAAAGCGATTTCTGGAATTAAAAAATTAAATAACTAAAAACTAATTAAATAACTAAATAACAAATTATTATGAAAAAAATTTACAAATTATTACCATTATTTATTGTAGCACTAGTATTTTCAAGTTGTACATCTATTCACAAAACAATGAAACAACCAAATTCTCTCGTTGATATTAAGATGAGTGATTTTAAGCTTTCAGAACAAAAGAGTGGCAAAGCAACAAGTGTATTAATTCTTGGAATTGATTTAGAAAGATTATTTATGACAAAAACAGCTGACTTTGGTATTTCTGCTGCTAGTATCCCAATTGTTGGGCAATATTTAGCAGATCCTACATCTTCTTATGCTATGTATAATCTGTTAGAAGGTTCTGAAGGAGGTGATTTTGTATTTTATCCTCAAATGGAAAAGAAAACCCAATGTCCGATTATTGGACTATGTATATTAACTAAAATTACTACAGTTAATGTTAAAGCTAGAGTAGGTACTTTTAAATAAAAAGATATTTCTGAAATAAAAAAGGAGCCATTGGCTCCTTTTTTATGTTTCTAAAATTGCTTTAATTATTTCACAACCTTTAATTATTTCTTTTTCAGAAATAGTAAGGGGAGGAGTAATACGAATTGCGGTTTTGGTAAATAAGAAATAAAAAAGGAGCAGTCCGTTTTCAAGCGATTGTTCTACTACTTTTTGCACTAAATCTTCATCATCAAATTCTATAGCAAGCATCAAGCCATTTCCTCTAATTGTATTAATTTTTGGATGGTTTAAATGCTTTCGGAAAAGCTGTTCCTTTTTCTCTACTTCTTTCATAATATCAGAAGTAAGTAAATATTCTAAACAAGCCAAAGATGCGGCACAACTTACAGGATGGCCTCCAAATGTAGTAATGTGTCCTAATTTGGGCTTAAAAGTTAAAAGATTCATAAGTTCCCATGAAGCAATAAAAGCGCCAATTGGCATTCCTGCGCCCATACCTTTTGCTAAACATAAAATATCAGGTACTATATTGTATTTCTCAAATCCAAAAAGTGTTCCTAAGCGGCCGTAACAAGTTTGTATTTCATCAAAAATAAGTAGCGTTCCTGTTTCATTGCATTTTTCTCTTACTTTTTGTAAGAAGTTATTTTTAGGAGTCATAAATCCACTGGCTCCTTGTACAGGCTCAATTACAACAGCTGCTGTTTGCTCTGTTATGTTTTTTAATGAATCTACATCATTATAAATAATTTGATTGCAATATGGCAATAAAGGACGGTATTTGGCTTTATGTTCTTCATTTCCCATAATACTTAATGCCCCTTGTGTAGAGCCATGATAAGAATCTTTACAAGAGATAATCTCTGATCTTCCAGTGGCTCTTTTGGCAAGTTTCATAGCCCCTTCAATAGCTTCAGTTCCTGAATTGGTAAAATAAGTGGTACTTAAACTTTTAGGAAGATTATCTGCTAATAATTTGGCCAACTTATACTGTGGAGTTTGGACATATTCTCCATACACCATTACATGAGTGTATTTATCTAATTGGCTCTTTACTGCATTTAAAATAATAGGGTTGGAGTGACCTAAAGTACAAGCAGAAACTCCTGCAACAAAATCAAGATATTGTTTTCCCTTTACATCTGTAATATAACTTCCTTGAGATGATTCAACCTCTAAACATGAAGGATAAGGAAAGGTTTGTGCTTGGTGCTGTTTAAAGATGTCTTTTGGATTACTCATTGGGCAAAAGTAAGAAGATAGATGCTATTATTCTATAACAATTCTTTTTTCTATCTTACCATCATCAAAAATATGAATCTGTAGCTGATTATTTCTTTGTTGTTCTTCTTTACCCAATAAGTTAATAATTTTACTCAATCTTGAATTAGTTTTAGAAAGCTCTGTAACTTGAGTTGATTGGCCATAGGTAATACCTCTATAATTTTGAATGATAAACTGTTGCGTTCCATTTGCATTAGTAAATTTAACTTTTGCACTAGCAGTGTCAGGTCCTATCATTAAGGGGTCAGTAAAAAAATGAAAAGAAAAATCAAGGGTATCACCAGGAGCTATAATAACTGAGGCTGTATCCTGATCGAAAGGCAAACAGACCCCAATACACATTGAACTTTCCCAGGTATTAGAAGGTAGTATATTCATTATTCTTTGAATATCTACTTGTACTCCATCACTAGAGTTATTTATTATTTCACCAAAAATATCAATAATATCACCTGCATTACCAAATGTTGTGATAGTTTCATTGGGTTTTAATTGAAAATCAAAAGTACCATTTAATGATGTTATTTGCGTACATCCACCAGAAGTTACGCCTAATAAACTATCGATATCGCACCAAATATTGGTTGCTTGTCCATTTGGAGGATTGGAATTATTAAACCAGCTATGATAAGCAAAGAGCACACCATTTGTATCAATTAAATAGGCATTATTAGGAGAATTATAATATTGCCACCATTGGTTACAGGGACCATCAATATAAATAGGCACATTTACAGGTGTAGGCACATATTGACCGGCCCCTACTCCATTTATTAAATCTGAAACAATTGCTTTTCTTTCCCCATAAGTAGCTGGCTGATAATATGGAGGATTTGTAGGGTTCATATTTCCATTACTAGGCATAGGACTACCTGTTGGATGGGCCTCTACAACATATACAACAAAACATTCGATTTCATTACTAAACTGAGCAGCAACAGCATTAAGATCTGTCATATGATACCTAAAGATAGGGCAAGTATAGCTTCCAGATACGATTAGTGCTCTTTTACCTGAGTTTAAAACTGCTGAAAGGGTCAGCGCATTTCCATTGATATCCCAAAGAGTGAAATCAGCCATAGTATCTCCTTCATTTACAGCAATCCAAGGATTTCCTTGAGTTCTTGGAACAATTGTACAAACTGAATCAGTATCCAATGGTGGACTACTTAAACCAATAGAAGGTAAGAGTTGAACTTGCCCAAAAGCAATATTTGCAAATAAAGAAATAATAATAACTAGTGTCTTTCTCATTTTGAAAAAGTTGTTTTACAAAGATAGTAAAATTATTTTCTAGCTATTACTTTTTTAGAAGCCGTGATAATATCAGCAGCTGTTAATCCGTATTTTTCCATCAATTTCATTGGTGGCCCACTTTCCCCAAAAGTATCATCAACACCAACCATCTCAATAGGAGTAGAGGTATTTCTTGAAAGTAATTGAGCAATACTATCTCCAAGCCCTCCATTTAGCATGTGTTCCTCAGCAGTAACAACACATTTTGTATTTTTCACAGCTTTTAAAATAGCCTCATTATCCAAAGGCTTAATAGTATGAATATTAATTACTTCTGCCGATATCCCTTCATTTTCTAGGCTTTTAGCAGCTTCTAAAGCTTCCCAAACTAGGTGTCCTGTTGCAAAAATAGTGACATCATTTCCTTTTTTAAGATGTAGTGCTTTTCCAATTTCAAAATGCTGATTTTCTGGCGTAAAATTAGGAACTTTCGGTCTTCCAAATCTTAAATATACAGGCCCAATATGGTCTGCAATTGCAATAGTTGCAGCTTTTGTTTGGTTGTAGTCACATGGATTGATAACTACCATGTGTGGTAGCATTTTCATCATACCTATATCTTCAAGCGCCTGATGTGTTGCCCCATCTTCACCCAATGTTAAGCCAGCATGAGACGCACAGATTTTTACATTTTTTCCAGAATATGCAACCGATTGTCTTATTTGGTCATAAACTCTTGAAGTAGAAAAGTTAGCAAATGTGCCTGTAAATGGGATTTTTCCTCCAATTGTCATTCCAGCTGCAATGCCAATCATATTGGCTTCCGCAATTCCTATTTGAAAAAAGCGCTGCGGATTTTCATTTTGAAAATCAGTCATGTTTAACGATCCAGTAAGGTCGGCACATAATGCTACTACATTTGGATTGGTTCTTCCCAATTGAGTTAATCCTGCTCCAAATCCTGAGCGTGTATCTTTCATTTCCATATTTAATAAATTTTTATCAGTTCAGATTTTCCTGATTGTATTGTAAAACTTTTTTCAATAGTATAAATATATTCTTTAGCTCCAATTGCTCTAAATACTACTTTGTACTTTCCTGGTAGTAATGTAAGTTTATAATCAGTTTTATCACCTTTAAAATGATAAATTTGTTCCAATTGATCGCCATTTTGCTTATACAACCCACCATATCCTTTTGATGGTAGTACAATATTTGCTAATCCAGGTGTTGGCATAGCCCGAAAAGTAGTTTCAATGGGTGAAATTTCAACATTATAAAATTTTTGTCTGGGTAAAGTCAAAAGTTCAATATCATATTTACCAATAAGATATTTTTCCACCTCATTAATTGATTGAATATTTAATGTGGTATCAACTCCTGCTGGGCGCACAATAAATTGGTAGTTTATTTGTGAATTCATTTTTATTTCAAACTTACCCTGAGGCGTTTTTAAAGGGATTATAGTGTGTTTACCTGGAGTCAGTATAATATTTTCAATACTCACCGGTGGAATGGTGTGAGCTACAACTTTATAGGTTAAAACAGGATCAATTACCATAGTATCAGGATGTCCATAAGCATTCATAGTATGTACAAAATTGTATTTAGCCATACCGGTAAATTCATTGTAAAAAGTTATGTTTACATTAGTTTCTGTTGGCTCATCATTTTCATCCAATAAATTAACCTGTGCAGTAGTATTATCAATAACGTGTGAGATTACGATATTTAAAATATTGGTAAAATCTTCTTCTCTGCTAGCATCAAAAAAACGACCTACGCAATCAAACGATTCTTTCGAACTATCATCAAGCCCAACACCAATCACAAAAGGTTTGAGAATAATTCCTTTTTTTTGATAAAAACGAGAAACTGCACAGGGATCCATTCCGCATTCCTCTTTTCCATCAGTAATTAAGATAACTATATTTCTACCATCATCATCAGGAAAATCTTTTGCGCCTTCTTCAAGTGATCGAGCAATAGGAGTAGTTCCTCTAGATTTTATAACAGCTAACTTCTTTTTTATAATATCAACAGCATCCTTTGCTTTTAAAAAATTCACTTCTAGATGTGTATCCTCACAATCTTGTGGAGGGAATTTACTTTTATGTCCATAAACTCTAAGTCCTATTTCAAGATTTTCAATATTTCTTAAAGAATCAACCATATTGCTTAAAAGATCTTTAGCAATATTAATTTTGCTACCACTTTGCCACCTGCCTTGCATTGATAGTGAGGCATCAAAAATAAAAAGAATACGATTTACTGGCTCCTGCTTTTTTTGAGCTATAGCAGAAAAACTCACCATTAGTAGGAGAGTAGCCATTAGTACTATTTGGATTCTTTTAGTAATCACCTAAAGTTTCGTGGTTTTGTGATAAGGCAGCAGCTAGCTGCTCATCATTAGGAGCAGAACCATGCCATTTGTGTGTTCCCATCATATAATCAACTCCATTTCCCATTTCAGTATGTAGGATAATAGCAATAGGCTTTCCTTTTCCGGTAAGTTCTTTCGCTCTTTTTAATGTATTGATAACAGCTTCTAGATTATTTCCTTGAAACTCTTCTAAAACAATCCAGTCAAAAGCCTTCAATTTAGCACTAAGATTACCCATAGGCAAAACTTCATCAATTGACCCGTCAATTTGCTTTTTGTTGTAATCAATAGTAGCAATAAGATTATCTACCTTTTTGCCAGCTGCATACATAAATGCTTCCCATACTTGACCTTCTTGTAATTCTCCATCACCATGTAAAGTGTAAATAATACTCTTGTCATTATTAAGCTTTTTAGTAAGTGCTGCACCAATTGCAGTAGAAAGTCCTTGTCCTAATGATCCTGATGCCATACGCACTCCTTCCAATCCTTCATGTGGAGTAGGATGTCCCTGTAAACGACTGTCTATTTTTCTAAAAGTTGCTAATTCTGCAATATCAAAATAACCTCTACGGGACAAAACAGCATAAAATACAGGAGAAATGTGTCCATTAGAGAGAAAGAAAATATCTTCACCAATACCGTCCATAGTAAAATTGGTATTGTGATTCATTACTTCAAAATAAAGGGCGGTTAAAAACTCTGTACAACCTAGAGATCCTCCAGGATGTCCTGAATTATTAGCATGCACCATTCGCACTATATCTCTTCTTATTTGGGTAACTGTATTTTTTAGCTCGGAAATAGTGGGCATTTTTATTGCTTTATTAATTTATCTGCAAATTTAAGAATACAAGTTTTTTGTTGCATTAATGCAAACGAAACATCTTTGATTTTATTAACGCATTGTTGACAAAATAATCTAAAAAAGGAATATTTTTTTGTCTTTTGGTTTAAATTATATCTTTGTCAACTTTTTTAAAATAGTACTATGGCATTAAAATGTGGAATTGTAGGGTTACCCAATGTTGGCAAATCAACTTTGTTTAATTGTTTATCAAAAGCGAAAGCGCAATCGGCTAATTTTCCATTTTGTACTATTGAGCCTAATATTGGAATAATCTCAGTACCTGATGAGAGACTAGAGCAACTTGCTAGAATTGTAAATCCTCAAAGAGTAATGCCAACTGCTGTAGAGATAGTGGATATTGCGGGGCTTGTGAAAGGGGCTAGTAAAGGAGAGGGCCTTGGTAATAAGTTTTTAGCAAATATTAGAGAAACACATGCAATTATTCATGTTTTAAGATGTTTTGATGATGATAATATTGTTCATGTTGATGGCTCAGTTAACCCTGTAAGAGATAAGGAAACTATTGATATGGAATTGCAATTAAAAGACTTGGAAACACTTGAGAAATTTCATGATAAAAATATAAGAACTGCTAAATCAGGCGATAAAGCTGCTCAAAAAATTGTTGATACTACTAAGAAATATATTACCCATTTAGGAGCAGGAAATTCAGCAAGAAGTTTGGATGCAAATGAAGAAGAATTGAAAATTATTTCTGATTTACAGTTGATTACATTTAAACCAGTACTGTATATGTGTAATGTTGATGAAGCGTCTGTGAAAACAGGCAATAAACATGTGGAAGCAGTAAGAGTTGCTGTTAAAAATGAAGATGCAGAAGTACTTTTAATTGCCACTGCCATTGAGGCTGAAATTGCAGAATTAGAAGATGTGGAAGAACAGTTCCTGTTTTTGGAAGAATTGGGTTTAGATAAGCCCGGAGTTCATTATTTAATTCAAGCAACATATAAACTTTTAAATTTACAAACTTATTTTACTGCTGGAGAAAAAGAGGTAAGAGCTTGGACGATTACTAAAGGAACTAGGGCGCCACAAGCAGCAGCAGTTATTCATACTGATTTTGAAAAAGGCTTTATTAGAGCAGAAGTAATGGCTTATAATGATTTTATTTCATTAGGATCAGAGCAAGCTTGTCGTGATAATGGCAAATTATCGGTTGAAGGAAAAGAATATATCGTACAAGATGGCGATATTATGCATTTTCGTTTTAATGTTTAGTTAAAAAAAAATTTCTTTTTCAGGATTATTTTTTCAGTTGAAAACCCTGTTAATAACGAAAGAACATCCAATTAGATTCATTCTCTTAGAATTTTAAATTTGTTTTTTGTTTCAAATACCAAGAAAATAAGTATAAAAATGGCTGAAGTATCCTATAATGAAGATAGTATCCGATCCTTAGATTGGAAAGAACACATCCGATTAAGACCCGGAATGTACATTGGAAAATTGGGAAATGGGTCTTCTCCTGATGATGGCGTTTATATTTTATTAAAAGAGGTGCTTGACAATGCCATTGATGAGTTTGTGATGGGAAATGGGAAGACTATTGAAGTTACTGTCAAAAATAATAAAGTTACTGTTCGTGATTTTGGTAGAGGAATACCTCTTGGAAAAGTCACAGATGTAGTTTCAAAAATTAATACAGGAGCTAAGTATGATTCTAAAGTCTTTAAAAAATCAGTAGGGCTTAATGGGGTGGGGGCTAAAGCGGCTAATGCACTTTCATCTTATTTTGAAATAAAATCTGTTCGTGATGGTCAAAGTAAGATAGTAGAGTTTGCACATGGAGAAATTACTCATGAACAGCCCATACAAGATTGTTCTAGTAGAAAGGGAACTAAAGTGTCTTTTATTCCGGATGAAATACTATTTGGGAAATACCGATTCATACATGAGTATATAGAGAAAATGATGTGGAATTATTGTTATCTCAATCCAGAATTGACAATAATTTTTAATGGCGAAAAATTCTATTCTGAAAATGGTCTTTTTGATCTTTTAGAACAAAGAATTGATGATGAAATCTTGTATCCCATTATACATTTAAGAGCAGATGATATTGAAGTGGCAATTACCCATTGTAAAAATCAATATTCTGAGCAGTATTATTCATTTGTTAATGGGCAGCATACTGTTCAGGGAGGTACGCACCAAAGTGCTTTTAGGCAAGCCCTAGTAAAAACAATAAGAGAATTTTTTGGCAAGAACTATGAATCTTCTGATATCAGACAAGCAATTCATGCTGCTATAAGCATAAAAGTAATAGAGCCAGTATTTGAATCTCAAACCAAAACAAAATTAGGATCAACAGAGATGGAGCCTAATGGAGTTTCAGTACTTACTTTTATTCAGGATTTCTTAAAGAAACATTTGGATAATTATTTGCATAAAAATCCTGCAACAGCTGAGGCGATTGAAAGAAAAATAAAAATGACCGAGTATGAACGCAAGGCTATGGATGGGGTAAAAAAATTAGCTAGAGAGCGTGCTAAAAAAGCCAGTTTACATAATAAAAAACTAAGGGATTGTAGAGTGCATTACAATGACCAAGAAAAAGAAAACAGAGTAAACTCAACACTTTTTATTACAGAGGGGGATTCGGCATCAGGATCGATTACTAAAACCAGAGATATTCAAACTCAAGCGGTGTTTAGTCTTAGAGGTAAGCCTTTAAATTCATACGAGCTTACTAAGAAGGTTGTGTATGAAAATGAGGAATTTAACTTATTACAAGCAGCATTAAATATTGAGGAAGGTATTGATGATTTACGATACAATAAAATTGTAATTGCAACTGATGCTGATGTGGATGGTATGCATATTCGAATGTTATTACTTACTTTCTTTTTGCAGTTCTTTCCCGAGTTAGTAAAAGAAGGCCATGTTTACATTTTAGAGACTCCACTATTTAGAGTTAGAAATAAAAACAAAACCATTTATTGCTATAATGAGCAGGAAAGAAAAAGTGCATTGTTAGAGATTGGAAAATCTGCTGAGATAACACGATTTAAAGGATTGGGTGAAATATCTCCTAATGAGTTTAAACACTTTATTGGCCCAGATATGAGGTTAGATCCTGTAATTTTAGCCAAAGAAGATAGGATACAGGATTTATTAGCCTATTTTATGGGTAAAAACACTAAAGAAAGACAAGATTTTATAATTGATAATTTAAGGATTGAGGAAGATATTGTAGATGCATAAAATAAATTTAAAGTTTCATAATAAAACAAAAATAATCTACTTATTTGGATTTCTCTTTTTCTCTTTTCTTATTGCAGTTGTAATTCCTATTGGGTTTATAAAGTATTTTAGTTCCTCAGGTATTTCGAATTTTTTTATGGAAAATCTTATTTTTGGTCTAATTAGTGGGGTTATTTTACTTTACTTAATAATAATTGGGCAGTATTATTATACTATTAAGATAGATGCTTATATCATTCAAGTTACATCATACAGACCGATTTTGGAATTTTTCAAAGAAAAAGATTATGTAGACATTCCACATACAATGTTAGCTGATTATGCATTTTTCAATAGGCCATTATCTTTTAATAAAACATTGATGTTAAAAATAAAATCTGATAAAGGGAAGCGAGTAATAAAACGATTTCATCTTACTTTGATGTCGAAAAAAGAAATAGAGAAAATTTGTAGTGCATTGGATAGAATAATTGCAAAAAACAATTAGATGGAAGAGGAAAATTTAGAACAAAATAACAATGCTCAAGAAGGAGTGATTCATGTTTCTGGCATGTACCAAAATTGGTTTTTGGATTATGCGTCTTATGTTATTTTAGAGCGTGCAGTTCCTCATATTAATGACGGATTAAAACCTGTTCAAAGAAGAATTCTTCATTCCTTAAAGGAGCTGGATGATGGAAGATATCATAAAGTAGCCAATGTAATTGGTCATACTATGAAATACCATCCTCATGGTGATGCTTCAATTGGTGATGCAATGGTCCAAATTGGTCAAAAAGAATTACTCTTGGATATGCAAGGAAATTGGGGAAATGTTGCCACTGGTGATAGTGCTGCAGCTCCAAGGTATATTGAGGTAAGATTAACTCCTTTTGCCCTTGATGTTGTTTACAATAAAAAAATTACAAATTGGTCCGCTAGTTATGATGGTAGAGGCAAAGAACCTCAGACATTACCCGTTAAATTTCCTCTGCTTTTAGCTCATGGTGTTGAAGGAATTGCTGTTGGGTTATCTACTAAAATATTACCTCATAATTTTAACGAGTTAATAGATGCTTCAATAAAAATACTAAAAGGAGTAAAGCCAAAAATAGTTCCTGATTTTTTTAGTGGAGGAAGTGCTGATTTTAGCAATTATAATGATGGGAAAAGAGGCGGAAGAATTAGAGTAAGAGCTAAAATTTATCAAGAAAGTAAAGACACGCTTATTATTTCAGAATTGCCATTTTCAACCACTACTTCATCATTAATTCAGTCTATTCTAAAAGCCAATGATAGTGGTAAAATTAAAATCAAAAAAGTAGAGGACAATACTGCTGAACATGTAGAAATTGCAATTACTATTCCATCAGGAATATCACCAGATAAAACAATAGATGCTCTCTATAGTTTTACCGATTGTGAAGTTTCAATATCTCCTTTATCTTGCGTAATTGAGGACAATACTCCAAAGTTTATTGGGGTGTCTGATATTTTACAGCAATCAACAGATTATACCCTTGAATTATTAAAGAAAGAGCTTGAAGTAAATCTTGATGAATTAGAAGAAAAATGGCATTTTGCATCTTTAGAAAGAATTTTTATTGAAAATAGAATTTATCATGAAATTGAGGAGTTAGATAATTGGGATTTAATAATTAGCACGATCCATAAAGCATTAATACCTCACATTAAACAGCTTTTAAGGAGCGTAACTAATGAAGATGTTGAAAAGCTTACCGAAATCAAAATCAAGCGAATTACTAAGTTTGATTTGAATAAGGCAAATGAAGAGCTCTTAAAGCTTGAAGAAAGTATTCAAAATATAAAAGGATTTTTAGCCAATCTAATCGATTATGCCATTTACTATTTTAAGAATTTAAAAGTTAAATACGGTAAAGGAAAAGAGCGTAAAACCGAAATTAAAACTTTCGAAAGTATTGACGCTACAAAAGTAGTAGTAGCTAGTAAAAAACTCTATATTAATAGAGAAGAAGGTTTTATTGGTACTGCTATGCGTAAAGATGAATTTATTTGTGATTGTTCGGATATTGATGATATTATCATTTTTAAGCAAGATGGAAACATGCAAGTGGTAAAAGTTGACAGTAAAGTATTTGTTGGAAAAGGGATTATTTATTGTGCGGTATTTAAAAAGAAAGATGATCGTACAATTTATAATATGATTTATAAAGACGGAAAATCAGGCAATACTTTGATGAAACGATTCCCAGTTAGTTCAATTACAAGGGGTAAAGATTACAGTATTACAAAATCAGCAAAAGCAAGTAAAATACTTTATTTTACTGCAAATCCTAATGGTGAGGCTGAAACTGTGATAGTTCATCTTAAAAAGTTAGCAAAATTAAAAACACTTAAAATTGATATTGATTTTGCGGAATTAACAATTAAAGGAAAAGAGGCAGGCGGCAATATTATCACAAAAAATCCAGTTCTTAAAGTGGAGCTTAAATCAACTGGAATTTCTACATTATCTGCTCGAAAAATTTGGTATGACGACACGGTTCAAAGATTGAATGTCGATCAAAGAGGAGAGTTGTTAGGAGCTTTTAAACCAACAGATAAGATTCTTACCATTCAGCAATCTGGAGAAATTGAATTAAAGTCTTTTGACATCTCTAATCATTTTGATGAAGACATGATTCATATTGAACAAAATAACCCAAATAAACCTATTTCTGTTGTATATTTTGATGGTCATAAAAAGGCCTATTATGTGAAGCGTTTTTTAGTTGACAACAGCATGTCTCGTTTTAGTTTTATTACCGATCATAAAGAAAGTCAACTTGAAGTTGTAAGTACCCATTGGAGGCCTCAAGTTGAACTGGTTTTTGTTAAAGAAAAAGGAAAAGAAAGGCAGGCTGAAATAATAAATATTGCAGAGTTTATAGCTATTAAAGGAGAGAAAGCTTTAGGTAATAAATTAACATCTAAAAATGTAAAAGAGATTAATTTACTAGATCCATTACCTTATGAAGAAGTGATAATTGAAGAAATAGAGACACAAGTAATAGAAAAAACTGCAACAGAAAGCATCAAGATTCAGAATGATATTGAATTAGAAATAACCAATGAAATTATAGAAGATAAGCAAACTAAGTCATCTAAAAATTCTGATGATGAATATAGCGGAGGCCAAATAACACTTGAATTATAAATTAAATAGTTCTAAATTTGCAAAAAAAAATAAAACCATGAAAAAACTATTATTTACATTTTTACTTGCTCCTGTTTTGCTTGTAGGACAATCCTCTTATAATATGACTTTATTAGGATCCTATCAATGGCCAACAACTGAGGGTAATGATATTTGGGGGTGGTTTGATCCTATAACTGAAGATGAATATGCTCTAGTTGGATTAGTTGATGGGTTTTCTTGTGTAAATGTAAGTAATCCATCTATTCCTGTTCAGGAATTCTTCATTTCTGATTTGAGCTCAACATGGAGAGATGTAAAAACTTGGCAAAATTATGCTTATGTAACTACTGAAGCTGATGCTGGTCTTTTAATTGTAGACTTAAATGATATGACAGGCAATACGAATTGGCATGTCTCTCAGTTTACAAATCCATCAACTGGATTAAGCGTTACTTTTACGGCAGCTCACAATTTGTACATTGATGAAAATGGAATCTGTTATATTTTTGGAGCCTCAAATAATAATGGTACTTGCCCAAATGGTGCTATCTTTTTAGATGTAGCAGCAAATGCCACTAACCCTGTTTATCTTGGAAATTGGAATGATGAGTATATTCATGACGCAATGGTTAGGGGTGATACTATGTATGCAGGTTGTGTCTATAGCGGAGATTTATTCATTGTTGATGTAAGCGATAAAAGCAACCCAGTTACTATAGGCTCGCATCAAACGCCTAATGCATTTACACATAACGCTTGGGTAAGTGATGATGGTAATTATGTTTTTACAACAGATGAGAAACCTGATTCCTATATTGGATCTTATGATATTTCAGACTTATCAAATATACAAGAAGTAGATAGAATACAATCTAATCCAGGTTCAAATTCTATTCCTCACAATACTCATGTTGATGGCAATTTTGTTGTTACTTCTTGGTATAGAGATGGAACAACAGTTCATGATGTTTCTAATCCACATAACTTAGTCCAAGTTGCATATTATGATTCTTATTCAGGAAGTGGTGATGGATTTGATGGTTGTTGGGGTACTTATCCTTTTTTACCATCAGGTATTATTATCTCCTCTGATATTAATAGTAGTAGTAATGGAAATGCAAGACTCTTAATCTATTCAAGAGAATTCTCAGGGGCTTGTTATTTGGAAGGAAATGTAACTGATGCAAGTACTGGTAATAGTTTAAGTGGTGCAACTGTTGTAATTTTAAATACAACTATTCCAAATAGTTCATCTTCTACTTTAAGCGGATCTTATGCTAGTGGTAATGCTGATTCGGGCACTTTTAATGTAGCTTTTTCAATGCTAGGTTACATTTCTGATACCTTGCAAGCTACTTTAATAAACGGTCAAGTGGTACTGTTAAATGCGGCATTGTATGCTGATCCTAATGTTTTAATTTTAGGATGTATGGATGAGATTGCAAGTAATTTTAACCCTAATGCTAATACTTCTTTAGAGTATGGAGGTGAATTAGATAATATTTTTGGAACAGGTAGTTTTTTTAATAATAATCAGCATTTGATTTTTGATGCTACAACTGATTTAGTGATTAAGTCGGCAGTGTTTTATGCTGAGGATCCTAAAACAATAACCTTTGAATTAAGAAATAGTAATGGGACTGTCATTGATGACACTACTCATAATGTAATTCAAGGACAGCAACAATTGGCTTTAAACTTTGAAGTTCCTGCAGGAAGTGATATGCAATTGGGGATTTCAAATGGAAATTCTGGATTGTATAGAAATGATGCTGGAGCAATTTACCCATATAATATTGGTTCAATCATGACTATTACTGGAAATAGTGCAAGTGCTTCTGGCTACTATTATTTCTATTATAACATTGAAGTTGAAGTGCCTTGTGAAAACACTTCAACTGCTATATTGGATATTGCAAAAAATGATAAAAAATTAGTAAGAATTACGGATGTTTTAGGTAGAGATACTCAACCAAATTCAAACCAGACTTTATTCTATCTTTTTGAGGATGGAACAGTTGAAAAAAGAGTGGTTATAGAATAAATTAATTATTGATTGTTAATCTTAGAACTGAATAAGTTACTTTTACTACAAACTTATCTTTTTCTGTACCAAATAACATGGTTTTTAAAATATCCTTTTTAGTAGTAACTAAGATGAATAGTTTACAAATAAAATTCTTAATAATCAAAAATATAGTGTGCATTAAAATCCTTGATTTCTTAAATTTGCCAAAAAATTAAAATGAAAGAATTAGTTTTATCTGATATCCATGAAAAATTAGGAGGAAAGATGGTTGAGTTTGCAGGATATAAAATGCCTGTACAATATACTGATGGTGTAATTGCAGAACATCATACCGTAAGGCAGTCAGTTGGGGTATTTGATGTCTCTCATATGGGAGAGGTTTTTGTAAGCGGAGAACATTCTCTAGATTTTTTGCAATACATTACCACCAATGATGTAAGTGTGTTACAACCGGGCCAAGTTCAATATACTTGTTTACCTAATGATACTGGCGGTATAGTAGACGATTTTTTATTGTACATGTTGGCAAAGAATAACTATTTATTAGTTGTTAATGCATCAAATTTGGAAAAAGACTTAGCTTGGATCAATAAACACAATTCATTTGGATGCACTATTGATAATCAGTCAGATAATTATTCTTTACTAGCAGTTCAAGGTCCTAAATCAATACAATTATTACAAGAACTTACGGCTGTTAATTTATCCGAAATAAGATATTATAATTTTCAAATTGGTACTATTGCTGGTATAGATAATGTGATTTTATCGCGTACAGGCTATACAGGGGAGATCGGTTTTGAGCTTTATGTTAAAAATGAAAATGTTCGTACGCTTTGGGATGCTTTATTTAGCAAATCCATTCAAATGAAAGCGATTGGCTTAGCTGCGCGCGATACTTTGCGTTTAGAGAAGGGTTTTTGCCTTTATGGTAATGATATTAACGAAACTACTTCTCCTATTGAGGCTGGTCTTGGTTGGATTACAAAGTTCACCAAAGAATTTATTAATCATAAGCAGCTTAAAGCTCAAAAGGAGGGAGCGTCAATACGGAAATTAGTGGGCTTAGAATTAATAGAAAAAGGGATTGCTCGTCATGACTACCCTATTGTTACATCTAAAGGCGTGGAGATAGGGATAGTCACTTCAGGGACAATGTCTCCAACGTTATCAAAAGCAATTGCTATGGCTTATGTTGCTAAAGAGCTTTCAAATATTGGCACTGAAGTATTTATTCAAGTGCGCAACAAGCAAATTAAAGCTAAAGTGGTATCATTGCCTTTTGTTAAATAATGACCACTAAAAAGAACATACAAGTTTGCTTTTCAACGGATCAGTTTACTAAGTATGCTGATGGGGTTTCAACAGTAGTAATTGTTGATTTATTAAGAGCCACTTCCGTAATTTCTACTGCTTTTGAGTGTGGTATTGAGGCTATAATTCCTGTTAAAACATTAGAAGAAGCTCTTGCATATAAAAATATTGAAAATCACATTATTGCAGCTGAAAGAAACACTTTTCCAATAGAGGGATTTGATTATGGAAATTCACCCTATCATTATATAAATGCTGATGTGAAAGGAAAGACTTTAGCGCTTACAACCACAAATGGAACTCAAGCAATTCATTTAGCAAAAGAGCATAAAGTAATTACTGCTTCCTTTGTAAATATTGATGCGGTTGTTAATTATTTAGTTAAAGAAAATAATGATGTTATCATTTTTTGTTCTGGCTGGAAGGGGATGTTTAATTTAGAAGATCCTATTTTTGCAGGGGCTTTATCTGAGAAATTATTAAACACGAATAATTTCACATCAAATTGCGATTCTTTACAAGCTTCTCTTCAGTTGTATTCAAGCGCTAAGGATAACTTATTTGAATACTTGGCCATGTCATCTTACAGAAAAAGAAATACTACTGATGAGGTTATCCAAGACACTCGTTTCTGTTTGAATCCTACAATGATTTCTAATATAGTTCCCATTTTTATTGAGGGTAAATTAATTAAAGCATAAAATGCATCAAAGAACTAAATATTTAATCGTTTTACTTTTATTTAGTTCGGTATCTTTTGCAATAAATCCATGGGGATTTTACGCTCATAAGCTAGCTAATAGATATGCTGTATTTACTTTGCCTGAGGAGTTAATCGGTTTTTACAAAAAACATATTGATTATTTAACCGAACATTCAGTTGATGCAGATAAAAGAAGATATGCCATAAAAGAAGAGGCACCAAGACATTATATTGATATTGATCACTATGGAGAAAATCCTTTTGAGATTATGCCCAGAAAGTGGAATGATGCTGTTAGTAAATTTACTGAAGATACTTTGCTAGCATATGGAATCGTGCCTTGGCATATACAAACAGTGTATAATAGATTAGTAAAAGCATTTGAAAACAAAGATGTGGACGATATTTTAAAGAATTCTTCCGATTTAGGCCATTATATTTCAGATGCTTATGTTCCCTTACATACAACTGTGAATTATGATGGTCAGTTAACCAATCAAAAAGGGATACATGCTTTTTGGGAGAGTAGGCTGCCAGAACTTTTTGCTGATGATTATGATTATTTGGTAGGCACTGCTAAGTATAGATATTCTGTGCTTGATGTTGCTTGGGAAGCTATTGAAGGGAGTTTTAATGCATTAGATTCGGTATTAGGTTTTGAAAAAGAAGTTTCGAAACTCTACGAAAAAGATAAGCAATATGCTTATGAAAAAAGAGGGCAACAAACTATAAAACAAAAATCAGCTGAGTTTTCAGAAGCATATCACATCATGTTAAATGGTATGGTTGAAAGAAGATTACGGCTCTCCATTACAACAGTGGGTGATTTATGGTATTCTGCTTGGGTAGATGCAGGACAGCCCATATTAGAAGGGATGAAAGAAAGCGAGACTCCTTTTGTGGAAGAAATTAAAATTGATTACAAAATAACTACTGATGATGCTAGAGATCATCAGCATTAATTATTAGTGCGACCAGAAATGCCTTCCGAAATAAAATCCTAATTTGAGTTTAGCATACGGACCCATTGAAGTTAATTTACTAATTTCTTCAGTAGTTGTTGTTCTATCGATAGCATCTTCATATAATATGCTTTCTGATGTTGTCGTAGATGAATTGATATTAAATCCAATCATAGGCTCAACTGAGAATATCTCTCTACTATTAAAATTAAAAAAAGACCAGCCAAAACCTATACCAAGGTTAGTAGTGAATGTATTATTTGTCACCTCATGAGTATCAAAAGTACCAAGTAGACCAAAAGGACTGCCTAAAGGGTTTGGTGGAGCTATTAATATTTGTCCTTCTTCGTAAGTATTTCGGTTATCTATAGCTACACCAAAAGATGTTTCAAAAAACATTGCATTTCCTCTTCCTGTTTCTATATAGTATCTTAACTTTGGTACTATACCTAGATCAAAATTATTAATTTTTAATTGAGAATTAGTGTCAGATACATGAAAGTAGTCATCTTTAGTATTTAAGCCATCAAGATCTAGTCCCAATCCAATTAGAAAACCATCAGCTACAAAATACCCGAGACTTATACCATTTAAAAATCGTTCTTCCCAATTTGAGAAGTTGGTGAAGTCTAAATTATAACCAAGATCAGTTTCAGAATTATAGAAATCACTCCAATCCCCAGTAACTTCTGTAATTATACTACCACTTGGGTCACTTATAGTTTGCGTATAGTCAGTCGAACCACCAGTAACCCAATTAAATCCTGCCTCAATTCCAGTACCAATTTCAATTTGCCAAACTCCTTTTTCAATCTTTTGTGCACTTAAGTTAAGTGAAAATAAAGCAATAACTACTAATGTAAATATTTTTTTCATTTGGTAAATTTTAAATTATTTGGCTTCAAATTTATAAATTTATTTTAAACAAAATAGTATTTTTAAAATAAATAGGCAATAGAAAATACAATACCTCTATTATTTAAATCATAAATATTGGATTCTTCAGCATTGCCAGGAGATCCAGGATTAATCACTTTAGAGACCTTTCCAATACTCATAAAGCCTGTATTTACTTTGCTTTCAATTACAAAATTTTCAGTTAAATAATAAGAAATACCTAAATTTAAACCAACATCTAAAGATTCTGATTCATATAAAGTAGCTTTAGAAGTAGTAGATGAAGGGGCTACACTTGTTAACTTCTCAGTAAAAGTAGAATCTACTTGAATTAAAAAAGCCACAGAAGGACCAAAATTTAAAGCTAATTTTTGAGAAGCTTTATAGCTTATTGTAGGGTTTATTTCTACATAAGCAAGTTTTAAAGTATTCGTAGTAGTATATTCATCTTTTTCGTTAACAGGATAGTTATGTGTAAAATCATATGTAAATGATGCACCTTTTTGTGCATAAATAAGTTCTGGGTTAAGATACCACTTATCATTTAATGGAATTTCCATATAAAATCCTCCAGCAACTCCAATTTGCGCTGAATTATCAATAGGAGAGGCTCCATCATTTTGAGTAGATGAGATATTGGCAATATTAGCACCAACTTTAATCCCGTATTTTATGGGTAATAAACTTTGGGCATTTAAACCCAAACTTAGTAAGGTAATAAATAGAAGTGTAGTTGTTTTTTTCATAATTTAATTATTTAACATTACTGGCATTACCAGCATTAAAGTATTTTCTCCTTCTTCTAATCCATCTAAAGGAAGTATAATCCCTGCTCTGTTTGGAGCGCTCATTTCTAATGAGATTTGTTCTGCTCCAATATTATTTAGCATATCAATTACAAATTTTGAATTAAAGCCAATTTCCATATCTGTTCCTTCATATTGGCAGGATAATCTTTCTTCCGCTTTATTTGCAAAATCTAAATCTTCAGAAGTAATTTGGAGCTCACTTCCAGCAATTTTTAATCTAATTTGATGAGTAGTTTTGTTTGCATAGATTGATACCCTTTTAATGGAACTTAAAAGCACAGCTGTTTCAATAGTAAGTTTATTAGGATTTTCCTTTGGAATTACAGCATCATAATTAGGGTATTTTCCATCAATTAACCTGCAAATGATAGTGTTATTATTAAATGAAAATAAAGCATTTGTATCATTGAATTCTAGTTTTATATTTTCATCTTCAGTAATATTATTTTTAAGAATAGTTAATGGCTTTTTAGGTAAAATAAATGATGCCGTTTTATCAGAAGATATATCTGTTCTGCTATGCTTTACTAGCTTATGAGCGTCAGTAGCCACAAAAGTTACTTGTTCAGATGATAGCTCACAAAATACGCCACTCATCACCGGTCTTAAGTCGTCATTTCCACTAGCAAATAAGGTTTTATTTATCGCATTTGCTAAAATTTCACCACTAAAAGTTGTGGAAGATGATGCTGATAATATTGGAGTTTTCGGGAATTCATCAGCATTTTGTCCTGCTAATTTGTAATTACCCATTTCTGAGCTCATTTCAATACCGAAAGTAGCAGTATCAATGACAAAAGTTAAGGGCTGATTTGAAAAAGTTTTTAAAGTATCAGTTAATATCCTTGCAGGAATTGTAATTCTACCATCAGTATCAGCTTCAACAGCAATTGTGGCCATCATTGTTACTTCCAAATCAGAAGCAATAATGGTCATTTTACTACTTGTAATTTCAAACAAAAAATTATCTAAAATAGGCAATGTGTTATTAGAGCTAATTACACTATTTAATTTCTGAAGCTCCTTTAAAAGAGCGCTACTATTTACTATAAATTTCATTAATTTTTTATTTCTTTTTTAGCATTTAATTGAAGTGTCAAATATAAATTTTCTTCTTAATCTAACTTTGTTTTACTTTGTTAATTCAGCAATA
This sequence comes from Chryseobacterium gleum, assembly GCA_945865535.1. Lineage (GTDB taxonomy): Bacteria > Bacteroidota > Bacteroidia > Flavobacteriales > BACL11 > BACL11. Next base: position 100,616 of record CAMBDW010000004.1, read on the forward strand.
TTAATTAACACTTTGTTAAAAACATAATCTTGAATCAGCATTAATTCGCCATTATTTAGAGTTGCATATTTTCGGTCAACTGTAAAGTTTTCTTCTTTAGTTTTAACAGATGTCTCTGAAATTTTATAAGTTCTTAGTGTGTCGGAATTAACCACTAATTCTTCTATTTGAGTTGCAAAATCAATCTTAGATTTATCCTTTTTAAAAGTTTCGCAATTTAGATTTTTAAAACTATTAAGCAGTTTTAAAATTTTGCCATTATTAAACGAAATAGATTTGTTTTGCGAATTCATTAACTCCATTGGATTTGTTCTTAAAAAAAAGGAGTTCTCTGGATTTAAATAATGAGTGTATTTTATCTGATTAATAGCTTCAAAAGATAGGTTAAAAACAGTAGTTGAGCGCCATGTTGCTAAATCAAGGGCATTAGCTTGGATACCATATCTTGGAGACAAGAAACCGTTAAAAGAAGGAATATGAACAACAAATGGTTTTTTGCTACCTTTTAATAGCAAATAAGTTCCTAAATGATCAGGAGTGTTCGATCCAATAGTATAAGATTTTACCATTTTACCACCTTCAAAAAACTCAACATACACTCCTGTAGTTGCTATAAATTTTACTACATTTTCAAAAGCTTCTTTTGATACAGGTTTTTTAATGCTTATTTTTTTAGCTGTTGATAGGAGTGTAGCAATAGCATCTTTTCTAACAGCATATTTGTCATTTACTGTCCAGCTTTCTTTATTTTTAGTTAAACTTATAGTATTGCCATTTCTGTCTGCTAAGAATACTTTTGTTATTAAAGAAGTATCCTCAATTGCAAACTTATTATTTTCTATGATTGAAGATTTAGTATCTGATTTAATTAACCAAAAAATCCCCATTCCAGTAATAAAAATAACTATATGTATCCAGTATTTTTTAAGCATATTTTCTCTTTTTAAAATTCAAAAATAAAAGAGTAGCTATTAAAAGCAGTAGCAAAGGAAAAACAATATTTATAAATTGAATTAAGAACATATTTGAAGCTATTTTCTCTTTATCTAATAATCGTAATTTAATTTCTTTTGATTTTAGTTGAGTAAGGCCAACATCATCACATAGATAATGGATGGCATTCATTACAAATTTTTTATTTCCTGGATAGGTGTAATTAATAAATCGATCGTACCCTAAAGGATAAATATCGCCATTATTGGATACGCTATTTCTTGCAACATCACCATCAGCAACCACAATCATTTGTGTTGGTTTACTTTTATCTTTAAAGTCAATGGATTGCTCCTTAGGTAAGATACGATTTTTAAATACAGATTCAAATTCACCCTCTAATAATACTGCAATAGGCAATTGAGATTTATTAAATGACTGCATAGGAGGAGGGTTCTGTAAAATGCCTAAACTTATTTTGGCAGGAGTAGGATTTATTCTGCTTTGTTTTGAACTGGTTAATAAAATAGTTTTTTTAATTGTATTTTGAATCGTATCGATTGAACTTGCAAAATCACATTTTATAGCATCTAATCCTTTTGATATAGGATGATTTATTTCTGAAAATAACAAAGGATAGTAAGGCCATGGAAAATAGGATTGTTGAGGCATATTATTGCTGTATCCCGTTACAATAGGAATTTGAGTTGACCTTAAATCTTCAATCAAGTTTGGATTTATCCTAACGCCATATTTAAACAACTGATCATCTAGATTTAAATCATTTTTTAATGCGATAAAACTATTGGCCTTTTGTAAACTATCCATAGTAGCATTTACACCATCAATAAGCCATAGTATTTTACCTCCATTCATAATGTACTGATCAATAATAAACTTCTCCAACATATTGAAAGCAATGGTAGGCTTAGCAATTATTAGGGCTTTAAAACTACTTAAATCTAAAATTTGTTTTGAAATATCAGCCTCCATTTTACTGCTATCAATTTCAAATTCTTTAATATTAAAACGCTCAATAGCGTAATGATAGCTCAATTTATCATTTTCTTGCAGTACTGATTCTGTCAAATCATATACTTCCTTATCAGTTAGCTCTCCATTTCCCTCTAAAAAAGCAATCTTTTCAATGTTATTTTTTGCAAGATGGTGTATAGCTGCTATAAATTCATATTCTAAATTTTCAATAGAAGCATTTATGTTCTCTCCTGCTTTCTTTGTGACAGAATTTTTTAAGAAATTAACCGCTTGTTGCCTGTCTTTATAATAAATTAAAGCCCCAGGAAATATGATTTGACTAGATTTGGAAGAAGTGGATCTGATTTCAATATCAGTAGGGGTAAGTCCATCTTTTACTAATTGTTTGAAAAGATCTATTTTCTCGCTTTCATCATATGTATTGTTCGGATCAATAACTTCATAATCAAAATTATCCCCAGCAATTGACTTAAAAGAAGTAAGCAGATTCAACAGCTCAGATTGTAAGTGCTTAAATTCTGTAGGAAAATCGCCAGCAAGATAAATTTTTATGAAAACAACATCCTCTAAATCAGTAAGTATTTGTTTGGTTTCTTGAGATATAGAATGTTTTTTATCCTCTGTTAAATCGATTCTAAAATTAACCCATGAAAGCAAAATATTTACTAGTATTACTAATAAAAGAGGAGAGAGAAATGAGAAACTTTTCATCCTGCTTATTTTTTATTTGAAATTACGAGCTCGGCAAACTTTAAAAATAAAAAGCTAACCGAGATAAAATAAACAATATCTGAAACTAGCAGTAAACCCTTGCTCATGATGTCGTAATGATAAGAGATTCCTATTTTTTTCAAAATAACAGCAAGTGGTTCTAGCATCTGAATCTCGCTTAACAAATCAAATCCAAAATAAAAAATTGCAGATACAATTATTCCTAAGATAAATGCAATAATTTGATTGGTGCTTACGGATGAAGTAAAAACACCAATACTTGCAAAAATACTGCTCAACATCAACAGTCCAATGTAAGAGCCAATAATTCCTGCTAAGTCAAGATTTCCTGTAGTTTCGCCAAGTAAGTAAATAGTAATTACATATAAAAATGTAGGAATTACAGAAATTGTTATTAAAGTTAAAATTGCTAAGAATTTACTAGTAATGATTTGGTATGCAGCAATAGGCTTTGTTATTAAGGTTTCAATAGTTCCTGCGCTATACTCTTCAGAAAAAGTACGCATACTAATGGCAGGAATAAAAAGCAAAAAAAGTAGGGGAGAAAGTTTAAAAAAAGCATCCATAGATGCGTAAGCATTCTCTAAAATATTAAATTGACTTATATTTGACCATAACAATAAGCCGTTAATGAGTAAAAACAAACCAATTATTAAAGGCCCAATAATAGTGCTAAAAAATACACTGAGTTCTTTTTTGTATAAAGCAATCATTTAAATTCTATTCTTACAATTTCGTGCAATTTTAAGCCAAGAAGTTTACTTGCTTCACCTTTATTCATTGCTATTTGCAGCTGGTTATTCTCTCCAAAAAGAGCAAGTTTTTCAGCAGCAGTAACATCTTTATATTTTTCAGATAGTTCAGTAATCATTTCATCTTCTCTACCAAATAGAATGGTAAATGCTCTGCCTTTTTGCACTCGCTCAAATTCGGCCTTACTAATATTTGTTATAGCATTTCCATAACGATCAACATATATAACAGATCCTCTGATAGTATCTGTTTGTAATACCGCCTTTAATTCCATTTTTTTGACTTCAAAATCAGTTGTAGCAGTGCCAATAATTTCCATGGTGCCTCCTCTAGCTAAATGACAAGCAGCCGGGACAAAGATATTTTTTGCAGCAAATGTCATACAATTGCTTGTTAATGAAATATTCAACTTTACAATTTTTTCAGGCTTTACTTCATTAAATAAGAGAGAAAACAAACCATTATCAGCTCCAACAAAATAATGACCATTTACTTTTACTGCTAAATGTTCACTTGTAATTGAAAGCTCATCATCAACGCTAATGATATGAACTGTTCCAACAGGAAAATCTTTAAAGCAATTACGCAAGATATATGCAGCCTGTTGTATGTTAAAAGGTTCAATATAATTAGAAATATCAACAATTTCAACATCTTCTAACTGAGAATAAATAGCCCCCTTTACAGATGCCAAGTAGCTGTCTGTAGTGCCTAAATCGGTAGTTAGTGTGATTATTGCCATTTCTTATTAACAACCTCTTGATTGAATAGTTAAAATATTGTTATTTTGTAAATCCAAAAATAAAACAAATCTATGAATGGTATAATTTAATGAGTGAAAAAAAGATAACACTTAGTAACATTGAGTTGGTGAAACTTTTTGGCACAAATAACAACAAGCTCGACAAAATTAAAAGTTTGTTTCCACAGCTTAAAATTATATCTAGAGGAGAAGATTTACAATTGATGGGAAGTAGTGCTCAAATTAATTTTTTTGAACAAAAACTAACAGCTTTTATTCAGCATATTAATCAATATGATTCTCTTACAATTAGTCAGATTGAAGGCTTGGTAGAAGGAGATGAGAAAGAGATACTTAAGGCAAAGGATGATATTATTTTATATGGCCAAAATGGCAAAATAATAAAAGCAAAAACTCCAAATCAAAGAAAAATGGTTTTAGAAATTGCCAAAAATGACATGCTTTTTGCTATTGGACCTGCTGGAACCGGAAAAACATACACAGCTGTTGCGATTGCTGTTAAATCATTAAAAGACAAAGAGGTAAAGCGTATTATCTTCACTCGTCCTGCAGTAGAAGCTGGAGAAAATCTTGGTTTTCTACCAGGTGATTTAAAGGAAAAACTTGATCCTTATATGCAACCAATTTATGATGCCCTTTTTGATATGATTCCTATTGAAAAACTAAATGATTATGTTGAAAATGGAACCATACAAATTGCTCCTTTGGCTTTTATGAGAGGAAGAACTCTGGATAAAGCATTTGTGATTTTGGATGAAGGACAAAATGCAACTGTTCAGCAAATGAAGATGTTTTTAACAAGAATGGGAATGTCAGCAAAATTTATTATTACTGGAGACGAAACTCAAGTTGATTTGCCAAAACATCAGCAATCAGGATTGATACATGCAAAAAACACCCTAAAAGGAATTAAAGAAATCAGCTTTATAACCCTTGACAGTAAAGATGTGATAAGGCATAAATTAGTAACGCAAATAATTAAAGCATATAAAAAAAATGACTAACACAATTAAAGGGACAAATTTTAAATTACCAGGGCAAACAAAGTTTTATAAAGGCAAAGTAAGAGATGTTTATACTATAAATAATGAAACATTAGTAATGGTTGCTTCTGATAGAATTTCAGCTTTTGACTATGTTTTACCTCAAGGCATACCTTATAAAGGTCAGGTTTTAAGTCAAATTGCTGCAAAGTTTCTAACGGCTACAGCTGACATTGTTCCTAATTGGATGGAGGCAACTCCTGACCCTAGTGTAACAATTGGAAAAATGTGTGAGCCCTTTAAAGTAGAAATGGTAATTAGAGGTTATTTAACTGGCCATGCTTGGAGAGAATACAAAGCAGGAAAAAGAATGATTTGTGGGGTTTCAATGCCTGATGGCATGGTAGAAAATCAAAAATTTGAATCTCCAATTATTACTCCAACTACAAAAGCAGTTATAGGCCATGATGAAGATATTAGCAGAGAGAATATTTTGTTGCAAGGAATAGTTACTGAAGCAGATTATATCCAATTAGAAAAATACACAAGAGCTATTTTCCAAAGAGGAACAGAAATAGCTGCTGAGAAAGGGCTTATATTAGTTGATACAAAATATGAATTTGGCAAGGATAAAAATGGGGTTATTACTCTCATTGATGAAATTCATACTCCCGATTCATCTAGATATTTTTACCTTAAGGGCTATGAAGAAAAAGTGGCAAATGGAGAGTCTCCAAAACAACTTTCAAAAGAATTTGTGCGTCAGTGGTTAATAGAAAATGGCTTTCAAGGAAAAGATGGTCAATCAATTCCTGAAATGAGTGCGGAATACTGCAATTCGGTTTCTGAAAGATATATTGAACTATATGAGTATATTACTGGAGATAAATTTGTAAAAGAGGATGTTAGTGATGTGATAAATCGAGTAGAGAGAAATATCTTAAACTATCTAAGTGCTTAATAATTTATCTATTTCTTTGACCAATTGTGTTGGTTTTTTTGAACTCATTAGTTTGCCATTAGCAGTAATAAGTTTATCAGTTCTTCTTTTTTATTCCTTTTATTTTTTTATAAAGTTACATTTTTATAAAAGTAAAAACTCCTCATTTTCTAAGCCTATCTCAATTATTATTTGTGCAAAGAACGAGCTTGATAACTTAAGAAAAAATTTGCCTATCATTTTAGCACAAAACTACTTTAACTTTGAGGTAATTGTAGTAAATGATCAGTCTAGTGATGAGAGTACTTTTTTTTTAAATGAGTTAGCTAAAGAAAATAAACATTTAATAATAGTTAATATTGATGATTTTGTAACTCATGGTTTAGGAAAAAAGTTTGCCCTAACTTTAGGTATTAAAACAGCAAAACACGAACATTTACTATTAACTGATGCAGATTGTATACCCAATTCAAAAGATTGGGTAAAACAGATGAGTTCCAACTTTAATAATGCTGAAATTATTTTGGGTTACGGATCGTATGAAAAGAAAAAAGGATTGCTCAATAAAATTATCAGATTTGAGACCTTTAATGTAGCTCAGCAATATTTGTCCTATGCAATAGCAGAGAAAACTTATATGGGTGTTGGGAGAAATCTAGCCTATAAAAAATCGCTCTTTTTTGACAATAAAGGATTTGCAAGTCATATACACATTCCATCAGGAGATGATGATTTATTTATTCAGGAAATAGCTCCAAATAGTACTGTTGCTATTGAAATGGCAAATGATGGCCAAACGACATCTGAAGTTATAAAAAGTTGGAAAGATTGGATCTATCAAAAAAGAAGACATCTTTCAACAGCTCCTTTATATAAAGCTAAATTTAAAGTATTATTAGGGCTTTATCCTTTGGCTCAATTATTATTTTTAGTAAGCGTTATACTGCTCTTTATTGTTAAAACGAGTTTGCTTTATATCTTCATTTTATTAGCACTCAAATTACTTGTTTCATATATAGTAAATTACAAAACAATGAAGCGATTAAATGTTCATGATTTATATTGGATTCATCCAATATATGAAACTTTAAATCTCTTAATCCAAGTAAATTTTGTATTATTGAATCTGTTTAAAAAACCCAAGAAATGGAGGAGATGAGCAATAATTTAACCGAGAAAGGCCAAAGAGACTTAAAGTTGATAAATAGGGCATTAGCAAGTGGTGATCCTGCTGCTTATAGTGAACTTATGAAATTGTATCGCGATCCTCTTTATTTTATGTTGTATGAGAAGGTAAGCGATCAAGAATTAGCTAAAGATTTAACCATAGAGTCTTTAGGAAAAGCATTTCAAAAATTACACTTATACACGCCTGACTATACCTTTAGTACTTGGCTGTTTACGGTAGCTCGCAATCATTGTATTGATTATTTAAGAAAACACAAATTACCAACTATCTCTATTGATAAAATGATGTTGGATGAAGATGGCAAGCGTACGAACTTTGATTTAGTATCCAATGACTTAAATCCAGAGCAGAAAATGGAAAAAAAACAAAGAATTGCTTTTTTAAGACAAATTGTGGACCAATTAAAACCTGTGTATCGTGATTTAGTAAAAATGAGGTATTTTAAAGAATTAAGTTATGAAGAAATTGCTGAAACTTTAGATATTCCTATTGGTACAGTAAAAGCACAATTACATAGAAGTAGGGAACAACTCTTTAAAATTCTGTCAGGATCGAGAGATACTTTCTAAATGCAAGTAATACTTAAGTATTTTGCTGATTTATCAAAGAAACAAATAAAACAATTCTCAGAATTACAAGAGTTGTATGAGCATTGGAATGCTCAAATTAATGTTATTTCTCGCAAAGACATTTCTGAATTGTATATTAATCATGTACTCCATTCTTTAGCACTTGCAAAAGTTGTTCAGTTCGAAAAAGGCACTAAAATATTAGATATTGGAACAGGGGGCGGTTTCCCAGGAATTCCTTTGGCGATTCTTTTTCCTAATGTAGATTTTTTACTAGTGGATAGTATAGGAAAAAAAATAAAAGTGGTTAATGAAGTGAGTTCTGCTATTGGCTTAACAAATATTCGCACTATGCACCAAAGAGCAGAAAATATAAATGAATCTTTTGATTTTGTGGTTAGTCGTGCTGTTACTAATATGACAGACTTTAAAAAGTGGGTAAAAGGAAAATTTAATAACAAGCATAATAATGCTCTAAAGAATGGAATTCTATACTTAAAAGGAGGGGATTTAACAGAGGAGTTAAGAGGAATTTCTCACAGTAAATATGAAATAGCTGATTTTTTTGAAGAAGACTTTTTTAAAACTAAGAAGGTTATCTATATTGGGTATTAGTGTAAACTTTTTCCACTTTTCCAGTTTCAAAGATGTAGAAAATCATTCCTGTTGTATTTTTAGTTACTTCTCTGCCTAGAATATCCACTATCCGAATTACTTTATTATTGGTATTTATTGCCTCAGCAATTAAAGTGGTATTATCAGAAGCTAATTTTAATCCAACTGGCCTATGGTCAGAAACATTGTTTTCATAATGATTCCAACTGTTCATATAGTCATCAACTCTTATAACAGTAACCTGTGAATTTAAATTTTGAAAATCAACAAACAATTCGTTAGTTATCAAAATATGATCTAGATGAGATGGCCAAGATGGGTAAGACCAATTTGCACTATTTCCTTGTGCAATTTGCAGGTCAGTAAATAAGTAATTTCCATTGTCGGTTATAAAGTCCTCAAATACATTGTTTGCGCTAAGATCAGTTAATTCATCATTTAAATCCCCAAGAACAATTACTTTTTTATTAGCAAAATTATTCTCAATATATTCTTTTAAGAGTGTAACTGCATGCAACCTTCTATTTTCTTCATCACTAGAGTCATTTAGATCCAAAATTCCATCACCACAGCATTTAAAATGGTTGTTAATGAGAATATAATTTTCACCATTAAAATTTAGATCTAAAACTTGTGGGCTTCTAGGGAAAGCATTCCAATAAGACTGAGAGGTATAAATTTCATATTTTGCATTTATCTGTACAGTATTGGTATTGTAAACATATGCTAAGCCCCCATAAGAACTCAAAAAACATTCATAGCCCACTATGTTTGCAATAACTTGTTTTAAAAGGGTAGTATCATCAATTTCTTGAAGTGCATAAACATCAGCATTTAAGTTTGTAAGTATTGTTTGAACATAATTTGCACTTGTATTTCCGTTTTTAGGAAACCATTCAATATTCCAACTCACTACTTCAAAAGTAGAATCTGTGCCAAAACTTAAATTGTTTAAATTTTGGGCAATTATTTGATTTGCAAAGCAAATAACTAGAATAGAAGTGAGGAAGGGTTTCATTTATTTCTTTTCACAAAAGTAAAGAATTTCTCCTTTTGGTAGCCCATAACGCTCCACTAACTCAGGCTTCAACTCATTGATAAAGTCGCTTTCAGTAACTTTAAAGCCTGCTGCTGCTAGTTTTTTACCATAGTCTAGTCCGAATAGGCGAACATGATCGTCTTGCCAGTAGAGGAGTTCTCTTTGCTTTGGATCAGTAATACTCTTATCTTCTTGAGTATTTGGGTTACTATTATCAATAGGAACTTGAAAAATTCCCCAACCTCCTGGCTTCATTACTCTATAGAATTCAGTCATTACTTTATGAGAGTCCTCAACATGTTCCAATACATGATTGCAAATCACCACTTCAAAAGTATTTTCTTCAAAAGGAATAGCGTGCACATCCATCTTTACATCAGCCCAGGGAGAAATTAAATCCCCAGTAGTGTAATCTAAATTTTTCATCCCTTTGAATATTTTAATGAAACAATACTCAGGGGCAATGTGCAAGAATTTCAAGTTAGCAGTAAAGAAGTTGGTTTTTTCTTGCATAAAAAGCCACATCAAGCGGTGTCTTTCCAAACTCATGCTATCGGGAGCAAGAGCATTTTCACGCGATTGCAATCTCCCGTAAGGCAATAACTTACGGTATTTTTTACCATTAATTGGATCTTCAAACTTATTTCCTCTCATAAAAAGGGAAAAGATTTGTAAAAAGAAATGACTCACATGTTGTAAGTAATGTCTTGGGATAAGACGAGTAGCTAAAGATATGATGAATTTCATCCTTTCAATTTAAGGTTGTCAAAAATAAGAAAAGCAATTTACTCTCTATCTTTAAATTGCTTAAATCCTAAACGCACAAGCATCTTTTTTTCAAATGCCCAAAAGAATTTAAATTGGCCAAAAATGGCTCCAATAAGCACAATAAGTACTTGGTAAATAGGAAAAATGATAAAAATACGAATAGGCCAAAACACCCAAGGAGAAACAGCTAATTTATCCAGCCCAACTAGATCAAGTACTGGCTTTGCAACCCACACAGCAACAGATCCGGTAATCGAAAATACAAGAAGAATAATTACCAATTGAAAATTGGATGTAATTCCCCATTTTTCTTTAAATCTGTTCATAGTGCAAAATTAGATTTATTATATAACTTTAAAAGCACTCTCTTTAAAAAAAGCATCTTTTTGCTTAACTCCTAGGATGAAACTGAATAATGTTACTTCTTAAGTAATCTTTATCTAAATGTGTATAGATTTCGGTTGTGGTGATGCTTTCGTGCCCAAGCATTTCTTGTACTGCTCGTAAATCAGCGCCTCCTTCAATAAGGTGAGTGGCAAAACTATGCCTAAAAGTATGAGGGCTAATTTTCTTTTTCAATCCTATTACCTCTGTTAATTTTTGGATAATCAAAAATATCATTACTCTAGTGAGTTTGGCTCCTCTGTTGTTTAAAAACACAAAATCCTCATGTCCTTTTTTTATACTTTGATAATTTCGAACTTCATTAATATATATCTTTAAATAGTGCAAAGCTCTACCACCAATAGGAGCTAAGCGTTCTTTATCTCCTTTACCAATCACTTTTAGGTAACCTTCTTTAAAATGAATATTTGATAATTGCAAATTAATTAATTCACTCACTCTAAGTCCGCAACTATAAAGGGTTTCAAGTATAGCTCTGTTGCGCTCTCCTTGACTATTGCTTAAATCGACAGCTGCAATAAGTTTATCTATCTCAATTAATGAGAGGGTATCTGGGAGTTTTAAGCCAATTTTAGGGCTTTCAATCAGCTCAGTAGGATTGAATTTAATATAATCCTCCATAATCAGGTATTTGTAGTACGCTTTTATGCCTGAAATAATACGGGCTTGAGAGCGGGCAGAAATATTGTTATCTTTTAATTCAGCTAAAAAATCACTTATGTTTTCTCTAGTTATTTTAAGTTCATTAAGGTTTAATGGGATGGCATAAGAAGCAAACTTTTTTATATCACGAATGTAAGCCTGCACTGAATTATCAGAGAGCGATCGTTCAATCTGCAAGTAAGATTTAAAGCCTTTTATAGATGTTTCCCAACTCATTTATGTAGTTTTGCTCTTATGAAGGTTATAATTATTAACGGTCCAAATTTAAATTTATTAGGTAAAAGAGAGCCGTCAATTTACGGCAATGTTTCTTTTGATGATTATTTTCTCAAATTAAAAGTTGAATTTTCTCATTTACAAATTGATTATTTTCAAAGCAATATAGAAGGGGAACTTATTAATAAATTGCAAGAAGTTGGTTTTTCTTATGATATGATTTTGCTAAATGCTGGAGGATACTCGCACACTTCAGTTGCCTTAACCGATTGTGTGAAAGCAATTGAAACTCCAGTAATTGAAGTTCATATTTCTAATATTTACTCTAGAGAGGAGTTCAGACAAAAATCTTTACTCTCACCAAACTGCAAAGCAGTAATTTGTGGTTTGGGCTTGGATTCTTATAAAGCAGGCTTATTAACTTTAACATAAATAATTATGAAAAAACTACTACTTGTATTACTTGCTTTACCTATGGCCCCGATTTTAAACAAGGGATTATAGACACTAGAACAGAACTAATTGATATTTCTGCAACAATTGCTGAGCTATTACATCTTAATCCTGAACATATAGAAGGACAAATAATGCATGAATTATTTGAATAAAATTTTAGGCAACTATAAATCTGAGAAAGTCTTTATTCCTTTTAGTTTGTTTTTCAGCAATATAGAATAATTGACTTTGCCAATTAAGTTACTTTTCTGAGCAATTTTTTCTCTTTTTGTAATAAGTTTAGGAATTTCAAAATAAAAAGAAAAATGTGCTTTAGCAATGGCTAAAAAATGTTGCAAGCCTTTTGTTTGTTTTAGAAAAGTAAATGCAGCTAAACCATCAAGAATTAGCCTTATAGGTATAACAGTAACTAAAGAAGTAATTGGTAAATTCTTAAAAAGCATGCAGTGGTTGTTTCTAAAATTAAGATGAGTTTTAAAAGGGGAGTCAGCATTTAAGGTTCCTCCACCCACATGATACACCACAGATTTTGGCTCCACCATAATGGTATATCCTTTATTTTTTAATCGCCAACACAAATCAATTTCTTCTTGATGAGCAAAGAAATCTTGATCTAAACCTCCAACTTCCCAAAAGTGAGATGCTCGTACAAATAAGCAAGCGCCTGTTGCCCAGAAAACTTCTATTGCATCATTGTATTGGCCTTTGTCTTCTTCCAAATCATTAAATATTCTTCCTCTGCAAAAAGGATAACCTAAATTATCAATAAAGCCTCCACTAGCACCGGCATATTCAAATTTTGTTTTATTATTATAATCTAATAATTTTGGTTGGCAAGCTGCAATAGTTGTGTTAGTATCCATCAAAGTAATAATAGGAGAGAGCCAATTTTCACTTACTTCAATATCAGAGTTAATCAGAACAAAATATTCTGCAGAGATTTGTTTTAAGGCATCATTATATCCTTTAGCATAACCGCCATTAGTTTTATTAATAATAAGTTTTACTTTAGGAAAACTTTCTTTCACAAAACTCACAGAATCATCAGTTGAGCCATTATCAGCTATAAAAACACTAGCATCTTGGCTGTACCTTGCCAATGTAGGCAAAAACTTTTCAAGCCATTCTTTTCCGTTCCAATTAAGAACAACAACTGCTGTTTTTATCTTTTGTGTTTCCATCTTTTATGGGACCATAGCCATTGGCTAGGGATTTGGCTTATTTGTTTTTCTAAACGCTCAAAATAGCGTTTTGTTATTTCTCCTTCAAATGTTTCTTTTGGGTTTTCTACCAAATGCTCAAAAGTAATAGTATACTCTCCGCTTCCAATCTTTTGCATATCACAAAAAATCACAGGATAATCCATTTTTTTTGCAATCTTTTCAGCACCCATAAAAACAGGAACTTCTCTACCGAAAAATGGATGCCATTTTGTAGTAGGATTAACTACTGGATTTTGATCGGCAATGATTCCTATAATCTGAGTTTCAGTTTTTGTGTTTAGTATGTAGCGCATACTTTCTTCCATGCTTACTGCAATAGCTCCAAATTTAGTTCTTGCTTTTTTTAAAAGACTATCAAATCTTGTATTGTTAAGTGGCTTGTAAATACCTACTACTTTTTGTTTTGCTGAAATCGATAGTTTTTGTCCTACCCATTCCCAATTATTAAAATGGCCAAACACTAAAATTATTGTTTGTTTTTTTTCGGCATAATTATTTATCAGTTCAGCATTAGTAATTGTAACCCTATTATTTAAAAAAGATTTTCCGGCAGATATCATTTTAATAATTTCTACAATCAAATCAAAAAAATGTTTAAAAAAATCAGTTTTAATTTGAATAATTTCTTTTTCTGATTTTTCAGGAAATGATTTTTTAAGATTAGTGAACACCACTGCTTTTCTATAACCAATACCCTTATAAATTATTAAATAGAGAATATCAGAAAAAAGATATAAGATAGGTAGGGGAAGCAAAGAAATTGGTAAAACTAAGATGTAATACAGAATCTTTGTAATCATGGTCGCAAATATAGAACTTCTAGAATGATATAATTAGCAGGCACTAAAGATGTGATAAAAATATATTTTTCAAGAGGATTACGAATACTATGAAAATGGTAAATTCATTATTTCTAAAATAAGATTGTAAAGATGTATGAGGTTTCAAAATATTTCTATTTTTGCAGTCCGAAATTTGGAGAGATGGCAGAGTGGTCGAATGCGGCGGTCTTGAAAACCGTTGTACAGCAATGTACCGGGGGTTCGAATCCCTCTCTCTCCGCA
>CAMBDW010000005.1 GCA_945865535.1 Chryseobacterium gleum
GGATGGCAGAAGTATGAAACAAGAAGCCAAAATTATTCATGTAGTTCCTCGCCCAAGAAATTTTCCTAAATAAATACTCAGAGGAATATTAATGGTCATAGAAATTAGTGATGTAATCAATTGTAACTTTATTTTACCAACCCCATTAATAAAATTCACATAAATCATATTAAAGGTCACTAAAAGTACAAAAAGTGCCATTGCCATAGATAATTGCAATGGCACCAATACTTTATCACCAACCCAAAACTGATAAAACCAGTCTGCTAAAAAGACCATCCCAATAAGACAAACAGGAATAAGCATCCATAATTTTTGAATATTGGACACGGATTTTTTAATCCATTCAAAATCTTTTTTGGCATACGCCTCAGTAAATGAAGACCAGTAAGGGGTAATTATTATTGAATAAGCCATGGTAACAATAGAAAAATACTTGAATGCAATATTGTATGGTACTACCTCTTCGGGTCCAAAAAGTTTACTTATAATAAAGTTATCAGTTGAAAATAGCACCATTGCCGCAATTTGTACTACAAAAAACTTAAACCCTAAGCCAGTAATTTCCTTTAAATATTCTTTTTCCCAAAGAGAGAATTTGGGTTTAAATTCCTTAAAAGTTGTATTAAATGCAAAAATATTCATCCCAATTAAAATTAAAACCGGCAAGGCCGAGAAAATACTTCCAAAAATGAGTAAAGAACTATGATCTGTTTTTGTCAATCCCCAAATAGCCAATAAAGATAACGCCTGCCCAAAAAATTGGATTTTCCCTTCTATAGAATGATTTTGGTCTGCCTGGTATATGCTTGTAATTAATTTAACCACCAATTGAAGTCCAAAAAAGGCAAAAATAATAGGCAATAATAGTGATAGTTCTGCTTGTAAACTTGCATTGGCATTGAACAATTGTGCCCAATCTATAAATTGGTTTAGCCCAAAAAATACAATAACTAATAATACACTAATACTGCCAATGGTATAGTATGCAGTACTAACAAATGCCTGAGCATCTTTATAATTTCCAAGTGATTTTGCTTCAGCAAATTTGTTTCTAAGTCCATTGCCCAAACCAATATCAAAAAATGAAAACCAGTATATAAATGATGTTAAGACTAGCCATATGCCATAGTTTTCATTATCCAAGTAATTTATAGTAAGTGGCACTAACATAAAATTAGCTATTACACTGCCAATTTTATAAAAAGAAGTCCAACCAATATGATTGACAATATTTTTGGTTCGATCACTTTTAATTCCTACTCTATTGTAAATTTTTTGAATTGTCTGCTTCAATGATTCTATTGTATTAAAAAGTTATTCATTATTTAATGCAAATTTCATATTACTATTGGAAAATTTAAACTCTAAATCCTTTTCTTGATTCAAAAAGTAACTGTATAATTTATTAAAAATTGGCAATTCTTTTTCATGCCTTTCATCTAGTAAATCATGAAACATTTCAATTGCATTCAGTCCTTCTAATATCACTGAATTGGATTTATAATCAGCATTAAAAAATCCTTTTCCAATGAGTAAGCCTAAAGTTCTATTTCTGCTTAAATCATTTAAAGATGTCAAACACAAATCTCCAAAACCACAAGCTAAAAACAAAGTATCTTCAGATCCTCCTAATGATCTTAAAAGAACTCTAACTTCAGAAAAAGATTTTGTCAAAATCATAAAACGAGTATTAGGAGAGTTGTATTTTGCATCTACAACACCAAGAACAAGTGCGTAAATATTTTTAAGTACACTCAGCAGCTCAACCCCTCTAATGTCAGTAGTGCAGTCAATATGCAATGCCGTATTTTTTACAATAGCGTTTACCGTATTATACTGCTCGGTTGTTGTATAACCAAGAGTTAGCAGAGTATCTGCATGTTCCATCACCTCAACAGCAAAGGAAGGGCCTTTAAGAGTCACCACATTACTGATGCCTAATTCCTTTTGAATACTCTCCACAATAGTTACTCCTCCAGCAAGTAGCCCTTTTGATAAGTTAACCAATAAAACATCCTCTTTAAAGTAAGGCTTAAGAGTTGTTACGTTTTCTATAATTACAGTAGATGGAAGTGCGATAAAAATAACAGCCGCTCTTGTTAGATCATTCTTATCAGAAGTTGCTTTTAAATGCTTGGTAAGATGCTTATTTGGAAAACAAGATTTATTCGTGTTTTGAGTATTAATCTCATCAACTTTTTTCTGATTCCTAGAGTATAGTAATACTTTATTAGAAGTGTTTACCGAAAGTTCATTTGCAATAGCAGTACCAAAAGTACCTGCACCAAGTACAATAATATTCATAACTCAAAAATAAAAGGTTTAAGCTACTTCTGATCTATAGCCATCAATATATTTCAACAAGAGTTCTTTAACAACCCTTTCATCCTGATTTTCTCTAGCTGATTTAATAACCTCCACGCAATGCGACACTTCATCAAAGGATAATTTACTTTCTTTTGCTTGCATAATTCTTGGGTGTTCTGACTGAACAACATTACTGCCAATTAAAAGTTCTTCATATAGTTTTTCTCCTGGACGCAATCCTGTAAAGTCAATTCTAATATCCCCATCCGGATTTTCATTATCAATAGGTGTTAAACCGCTTAAATGAATCATTTTATATGCTAAATCAATAATTTTTATCGGTTCGCCCATATCCAACACAAAAACATCACCTCCCTTAGCCATTGCTCCAGATTGCAAGACCAATTCAACTGCCTCAGGTATTGACATAAAGTACCTAGTAATATTTCTATGGGTTACTGTAACAGGACCACCTGCTTTAATTTGATTTCTAAAAAGAGGAACAACTGAGCCTGCAGACTCCAATACATTGCCAAAACGAACCATTGAGAAACAACATTTACTTTTATCCGAAAATGCTTGCAATATAAGTTCTGACATACGCTTAGAAGCGCCCATAACATTAGTTGGTCTTACGGCTTTATCAGTAGATACCAATACCATATTTGCGACTTCTAACTCATCAGCTAATCTTGCTATATTATAAGTTCCTATTACATTATTATAAGTTCCTGATATTATATTCATCTCAACCATTGGTACGTGCTTGTAGGCTGCCGCATGATAAATCGTTTGAATGTTATTTTGGGCCATAATTTGTTTTAACTGATGGTAATTTGTAACCGTACATAAAGATGGTATAATCTCAATAGAAAAGCCTTTACTAGCTAATTCCAAATGAATATTATACAAATTGAATTCTGAGTTATCCATCAGTACTACTTTCTTTGGTGAAAGCTTCATTACCTGCCTTGAAAGCTCAGATCCAATACTACCCCCAGCACCAGTAATTAATATGTTTTTACCTGAAATATTTCTTTCTAATAAACTTTGATTGGGCTCCACCGAATCTCTACCTAAAATATCAGCTACTTCAACATGTTTAATAGCATCTAAATTAACAATCCCATTCACAATTTTATCCAATGATGGCAGTACTTTTACTTCTAATGGATACTTTGTTAGTCTTTTAAGAATTTGGGTTCTTTGTTTCTCACTTACTGATGGAACTGCTAAAAGCAATACTTTTGCGTCTTTTTTCTTTATTAAAAAATCTATTTTATCAAACGGAAATACTTCTAAATAATTAAGAATGGTGCCTTGTTTTTCCTTATCATCATCAATAAAAGCAATTGGGGCATAAACCGTACTTTTTTTAAGACTTTCTACCAACTGAACTCCAGCATTACCTGCGCCATAAATTAGTGTTTGTTTTCTAGAATTTATAAAACTATCCCATGAGTAAAGATATCCTTTGAACAAAAACCTTGAAGCTATTACAGCTATATTTACTATAAACCAGAATATAGGCAAAACTGATCTTGGTAGATTTGGTTCTCTAAAAAACCACATCAAAAACCCAACAATTAAACAGGCTATTGTAGTTGCTTGGAAAGTTGTAGTTATTACTTTTATACCCATGTACTGGAGAACTGCTCTATAAAGACCCAGCTTAACAAATAATGGAATCATAATACCAGGAATTGCTATAAACAGCCACCATGAAGGATAAATATATTCTGTTGGGAATGGCTCTCCAATCCTTAAAACAAAGGCTAACCACAATGCAAAAAGTAAAGTAGCGACATCTACAAACAACATGATAATTTGCTTGTAGATTCTTTCCAGATTCTGAAGTCTAAACTTCATATAATTCTTTTACTTTCTTTACAATTCTTTTCAAATCTTCTGTAGTCATAGCTGTGCCTGAAGGCAAACAAAGTCCTCTATTAAACAAATCCTCAGAAACTCCATTTACATATGATTTACAGTCTTTAAAAACAGGCTGCAAATGCATTGGCTTCCATAAAGGACGGCTTTCGATATTGTCTTTTTCCAGATGTAAACGCAATTGCTCTCCATCTATTGTGCTATTTTTGTCAAGCAAAATTGTAGTCAGCCAATAATTTGAAAAACTCGGCTCAAGCTCTTCTAAAAATGTAATTTCTTTAATCATTGAAAGTTCATTTTTATAAAAGTTGAAAATTTCTCTTTTTCTAGTAACTCTTTCAGTAAGAACCTCTAACTGCCCTACTCCAATTGCCGCACAAACATTGCTCATTCTGTAATTATAACCAACCTCTGAATGCTCATAATGAGGAGCCTCATCTCTTGCTTGAGTGGCCAAAAACTTAGCTTTCTCGATAAGCTTCTTATTTTTGCAAACTAAAGCCCCTCCCCCTGATGTGGTAATGATTTTATTTCCATTAAAAGAATAAATTCCAAAATCAGCAAAAGTGCCTAATTGTTGATTTTTATATTTGGAACCAAGAGCTTCTGCCGCATCTTCAATTAGAGGTATCTCAAAGCTATTAGCAACTGCAATTATTTCATCCAATTTAGCCGGCATTCCATACAAATGAACCAAAATAATTGCCTTTGGTTTTTTATTATTCTTTATCCCATCTTTGATTGCTTTAGTCAAAAGTTCAGGACACATATTCCAACTTTCTTTATCACTATCAATAAAAATAGGATTTGCCCCTAAATATTTAATAGGATTTACAGAGGCTGAAAATGTAAAGGAAGAGCATATCACATTATCATTTTTTTGAACTCCAGCTAAAATTAAGGCCAAATGAATTGCTGCCGTTCCACTACTTAAAGCTGCAATATTAAAGTTTTGAGATAACTTAGAAAGCTCTTGTTCAAAATTACTAATATGAGGTCCAACAGGAGCTATCCAATTGGCATCAAAAGCTTCTTTCACTAACTCTCTTTCTCTACCTCCCATATGAGGAGGTGATAACCATATTTTTTTGTTTTCTTTCACTAATAAGAAGTCCTAAAAATTGTCGCAAATATAATCTTAATGTCAAGCCAAATGCTTTGATTATTATAATACTCTAAATTTATCCTAACCTTGTCAGGATACATCACCTCGTCATTATATACTTTTGGATTTTTTTGCTTAGCTAAAATTTCTTCTTCATTTGAATATTTTAAACTTGCTGGACCCGTAATTCCTGGTCTTAATTCTAAAATATTTCTATCCTCTCCAACTAATTTATCTGAATAACCTGGGACATCTGGTCTGGGACCAACCAAACTCATATGCCCAAGCAACACATTTATTAGTTCTGGTAATTCATCTAATTTATACCTTCTCAGAAAAACCCCTATTTTGGTTACTCTAATATCTCCTTTTATAGAAATTGTACTACTGGACTCCTGAGTAACAAACATTGATCTAAACTTAATCATTTTAAATATTTTTCCGTCTTTACCTACTCTTTCCTGAATAAAAAAAACCGGTCCTTTTGAAGTACTTTTAATCAAAATTGATAGCAAAAAAAATAAGGGAAATAAAATAATTACAGCTAAAATCGAAAACAATAAATCCATTGTTCTTTTCATAATATTCTTTTCTTAATTGCATTAAAAGTATAATTTAAAAAACACCAAGTACTATAGAAAAAAGACAGCTTTTCAATTTCTCTATATACTTTCCAAACATCCTTTGCTGCACGCAATTTACTAGAAGTATTAGAATTTGAAACAACTCTATATTGAGCTAGATTCTCATCTATTCCATATCCATGAAATCCTCTTTTCATAATTAAGAGCCAAAGCGCCATATCATGTGAAGATCGAATATTCGGCATTTCAAAATTTCCTGTTTTCTCTCTATCTATTACAACCGTTAAACAACCAATTATTGTATTTTTCAAATAGGAAGAGTAAGTCATAATACTAGGTGCTTTTACAACTGAAAATAACTTATTCCCATCTTCTGAAATGGGCTGATAATTGGTAAAAGAAAAGGCAATATCCTTTTCTTGCATAAAGTAAATTTGAGCTTCTAATTTTGTAGGCATCCATAAATCATCTGAATCTAAAAAGGCTATATATTTTCCTTTAGCTTTTGAAATTGCAATATTCCTAGCTTTCGCAGCGCCAATGTTTTTATCTAAAAAAATTGTTTTAATTCTTGTGTCATTTTCAGATAAGACAGTTATTTTCTCTTTGGAATTATCAGTAGAAAAATCATCTACAATAATCATCTCCCAATTAGTATAGGTTTGAGCAAGTACTGAGTTTATACAGTCCTCAATAAATTTTGAAGCATTATAAGCAGGAGTTATTATGGATACAAGACTATTCACACTTATTTAATCTGTGATATTGTTCCTGCTTTAAAACGACGCCTATCTTATGTAATAATTTATTACTACTTCTAATAATTAGAAAACGAAATGGGTATAACATAAAAACAATAACCCTAATCATGGGGTGATATTGAATATGCAATTTACAATACGCCTTTCTAAATTTAAATTTCTCAATCAAAAATGTTTGCGTATTAGTTGCATGTAAAATACTTCTAGTCCCTTCATTAACATATAATAATTTTCTTTCTTTTAAATAATAACAATTCATAGTGTAGTAAAGAACATAACTGGAATATTTTTTTAAATAATCAACATGGAACTTTATTGTAGAATAATAACATTGATTAGCTATTATTTTATTTTGACTATAAGCTATTAGTAAATTATCTTCCTTATTAAACACACCCCAAAATTCCCACAACTCATCTAACTTCTCAATATCATCTAAAAATTCATTACAAGTCATAGGCTTATTTATTGTATAATACCTTTTAAAAGCAGATGAATATACAGAGTAGCCACTTTCTAACATTTCTTTTTTGCTAATTTTTCTTACTTCTAATTCTTTAAATCCTCTCCTTATCTTACTTCTTGTGTTAACGCTATATTCTTCTAACTCTAAATTCTTATCATTTATCAAATACCAAAAGCTTGACTTTTTGCTTCTATCAAATTCTGTTATCCATCTAGCAAAAAAAGCGCGTTCTTGTTTTATTTTTTGTTTTATTAAAATTGAATCTATTGCAATCTCAATATGCGGTGGGTGGTCTGGAATCAAAGCTCCATTATATTTTTTCCAATTCTGCAATTTCAATATATCTTATGAATAATGTATGTTAAAAAATCAAACTGTAAGTCACGCACCTTATATATTAAGGTGTCTAGTGGTTTAAGTGAATCTCTATTATCAGAAATTGAAAAACCCAGTCGCTTTAATTTATTTTTAGCTAATGGATTCCACATTCCTTTAACAATACCATTAACAAAAGGTATCACATTACTTCTTGTTGAATAAAAATCATTGTACTTATACGATCTGACATTGCCATTTCTTTCAAATTCCCAAGCATCCTCTTCCTTTTCCAATAATTCAAGTAAAATATTCTTATTCCAAAACGACCATATAGCAGAGTTCTTATATTTTGTATGATTTGATTTTTTAAAAATTAAGTTATCAACTCTCTTGCCTATTGAAATAGAACGATAAAACTGTAAATAGTTAAATTTACTTTCGATAGAACGTTTCATTAATTGTTTAATAAGTTGATTATCTACCTTAGCTGTTAGAAACAAATCATCAAAAGTTAATAGTACATACTGCTGATTAATTTTTTTTAAACTTTTAATTAAATTATCTGACCAAGATAGTTCATCTCCAATAACTAATGAAATAAATATTTGACTATCGATTTTTTTATGATGGGTACTTAAATAAATTGGAAAATCAATATCATTCCAATACTTAAGATAGGTGTGCTCTAAAGGTCTCCATAAATCCTCTGAATTATCATAAGTTGATATCAATAGCGCAATACTACTACTCATCTCTAATTATTATTAAAGGGTTATGTATAAGAATAAACGAAATAATAATAAAAAGTAATCTAGAGTCATTTAACATACCGCTTACTAAGGAATTTAAAAAGAAGAATAGAAATAAGTAAAATAAAAGTGGATAAAATGAAGTTTTATCGTTTTTATACTCAATCATTTTATGATAACTCAAGTGAAATACATACAGAAATAACAATAATAATACTAATACCGTTGGGATTCCATACTCGCAAGCTACTTCTAAGACTAAATTATGAGGATATTCTAATGGCATTAAATGAGTGGGGCTTAATTTATTTGTAATCACTTGCCAATTACCAGCTCCAACACCTAGAGGATAGTTCTGCAAGAGAAGAAATGATCCAATTGCTAAGTTGGTACGAGTACTTGTTGATTGTTTGCTTCCTCCCTTTTTTGAAATATTCATAAATACTCTTTTCGAATTCCCAAGTTTAGCGATTTGTTTCTCTACTCCAGAAAAGACAAGAACTGATATCAATAAAAATACTCCTAAACTTATTCTTACAATTACTCTATTAAAGTTCAAAAATACATACACAAAAGCAGTTAAAAAAAGTCCTAATATGGGGCCTCTACTACCAGTTGCTAATGCCAAAATGAAAAAGATTAATATGAGTGAGTATTTATATATATATTTAATTTTTACAGGAAGAAATAAGAGCGTGATTATTCCAAAACCCATCCATCTTGCAAAAACTATAGGGCCGCCTCCTAAGACAGTCATTCTACCATCAGCTCTTTCAGTAATGGATGGACCAAAAAAAGAGAGTAATGCCAACAAACATGTAACTGCTAGCAGGATATAGAAAGTATTTAACACATCTTTTCTTTCATATTTTTCAGCAATAACTACTGAAATAGGAATTACTATTAGCCAGAAGTTTATAGCTTTCTCAAATCCATAATCCGTAACATCAAAAACAAGCCATAAAATAGGAGTCATTAAAAGTGCCAATAAATAAAACGAATAAAATAATACTTTTGATTTGGAAAGAATAGTTTTCTTAATTGAAAACAACATAAAAATAACTGACACCAAATAAATAACACTAAGAAAAATTCCTAGATTTATATCAGCAATTTCTAGTCTTTCATCATAAACTCTTCCAATGGCTAATAATGCACATGAAAAAAACAAAAAAATCCATGAATTAATTGTTTTATCTGACATATCTATAGTATTTAACATACGAAAACAATGAAAGAATAAAATAGAGCGCTGATAAACTATACATCATAATTAATGATTGACTTTTAGCACTGCTTGGGGAAAACTGAAAATATGCAATAATCAATCCAATACTAATCAAAAAAAGAAGTGCTATATTTTTACTTGATAAATTAAGATATTCTTGAGGAAGCGAAAAAAAGGGTTGAAATAAAGCAGATGCCAAAAAAATCAACACAAAACTAAAACTTAAGTCTTTGGCGTAAGCCAAAGTCGCCAGTGTATCCTCTAAAGTAAAAGCACCTCTTTGAAAAATAAATTGAATAATCTCAAAGCCAAACGTATTAATTACAAATACTAAGCCCAATCCTAAGATCAATGCAGTAAAACCTGAAAATAAAACTAAACGTATATCTTTTTTGATTGATAGTCTTCTTAATACAATAGTATTTAAATTCAGTACAACTGCTGTAAGTAATACATTTAATAAAACAACTGAATAATTAAAAAACGTAATATTATTCCCATCATCAAGCCCTGCAACAAACCTAGATAGAAGCATAATAATATTTGCAAAATTGCCTAAGAGCAATAATGAAATATTGAAATCTTTAATTCCAAATTCAACATCTTTACCTTTCTGCTCTCTAAACATTGGAAACAAATAGATATAAAATAAGCTCAACAAGCCTAATAATCGACTAATAGCAATTCCTATCACCCCAAATAATAAAGATAATGGATACAATATAAGTGTAGATATAAACATATCCATTGTAGTAGCAATAGAATGCTTTTTAAATTGCCCTTTCCCTTGCATAATTACAAGAAAAATTGCGTTATAGAAGTTTATAGATAAAATTATCCCCAATAATAAAGACAAGAAAATAAAGGTCCAAAAATATTCTGGATTTATATAAAGTATAATGGGTATTTGGATCAATTGACTCAAAATAAATAATCCTAACATAATCTTTTGAGAAAACTTGAATATATTAACTAAAGAAATATCATCATTTGAAGAATATAATTTTGAAAATTTAGACAATAAACTTGCCTGCATTGCATTTCCTTGAGTTAAGTCTGAAAATAACTCTGATACCGTTTTTAGTAATAAGAAATTAGCATATAAAACAGAAGATCCAAAAATGGATGCTAAAATAATTTCTCGTACAAATCCAAATCCTTTCTTTATAATATTTGCACAAAACATATACCAAAAATCAAATGAAGATTTTGATAGAAGAATACTTTTAATAGACATGCATCCCTATGCTTTTACACCAATTTGCATGTACTTAAAACCCTTGCTTTGAACAAAATCTGATTTAAACTGATTTCTACCATCAATAAATAAGTTGCCTTTCATTTTTGATCGCATTAAATCAAAATCAGGGCTTCTAAATTCTTTCCACTCAGTAACTAATATGAGTACATCAGCAGCCTCTAAGGCAGTATATTTATCATTACAATAATTCACAGAAAAACCTTTTAAGTAAAATTGAGCTTCATGTATTGCTTTTGGATCATAAGCATTTACTTTTCCTCCTGCCTTAATAATTGATTTAATTAGATTTAAAGACGGAGCTTCTCTCACGTCATCAGTTTCTGGCTTAAATGAGAGTCCCCATACGGCAATTTTCTTGCCTTTAAGATCTGTTCCTAATTGGCTAGTTAATTTTGAAAATAACACTTCCTTTTGTGCTTGATTAACTTTCTCAACAGCGCTTATTAAATTGGGAGTATAGCCGTGATTATTTGCAATATTTATTAATGCCTGAACATCTTTTGGAAAACAACTTCCTCCATAACCACAGCCAGGATAAATAAACTTGTATCCAATTCTTTGATCACTACCGATACCTTTTCGAACTTGATTTACATCTGCACCAACACGCTCGCAGATATTAGAAATCTCATTAATAAAAGAAATCTTGGTAGCAAGCATAGCATTAGCAGCATATTTAGTCATTTCTGCCGATCTTATATCCATAGCAATAAACCTATCACTACTAACCGTAAACGGAGCATATAAATTTTTCATCAATTCCAAAGAACTATCATCATTGGCCCCAACAACAACCCTATCAGGATGCATGAAATCTTGAATTGCAGCTCCTTCCTTTAAGAATTCTGGATTAGAAACAACATCAAATGTTAATTTTGATCCTCTCAGATCAAGTTCTTTTTGAATAGTTGCTCTTACTGTATCAGCAGTTCCAATTGGAACCGTTGACTTATCCACAACTATAAGATGATGACTCATATTTGCTCCAATAGATTTAGCTACTTGCAAAACATATTTAAGATCGGCTGAACCATCATCACCCATAGGAGTTCCAACAGCAATAAATACAACTTCTGCCCCCTCTAAAGATTCTTTAGTATTGGTTGTAAATTTTAGAGTTCCCTTCTTTTGATTGTCTAAAACTAGGGCAGATAATCCTGGCTCGTATATTGGAACAATACCTTTTATTAATTGCGAGATCTTTTCAGCATCAATATCAATACAAATAACATTATTTCCCATTTCGGCAAAGCAAGCTGCCGCAACCAAGCCTACATATCCAGAGCCTATTATCCCAACTTTCATATTTACTTAACTTCTTTTATTAATGCAACTAGTAGGCCAATAAAATAACATATTAGCCCTGCTAATAGACTCCAAACTAATATATCGTCCTCTTTTTGCTCCACATTTGCAAATTTTTGTACATAAACCAAGGGTTTTAATAATGCTTGATTCATTTTGATTTCTTCTCTTAAATGGCTCAATGATACAATTTGATTACTAAGTTCTTTCCCTTCTTTTCCACTGATAATATTTACTGAGCTAACATCCAAATTATTTTTTGCCCCTTCAATTCTTATATTTCCAAGCAATTGAATTTCATTTTCAATATTACTGATAAGATTAACATTAGACTCTAGATATTTTTCATGATAATTTCTTACAAAATCATTATTTTCGAAATAATATATTAACCCATTCTGAATATCAGAGAGTTTAGTGTTATCATATACAATCAATAGAATCTCAAATTTATTAAGAGCATAGAATTTTTCCTCCATATCTTGTTGATACAACTGCTCAGCTTCAATTTTTTTGATAGTTCTTGCGGTTTTACTATCAATCCCAAGAACTTTTGAAAGTTGATTAAACTCTTTATTTTCAATATTTATTTGCAAATGATTAATCAAATCAATAGCAGTTCTTTGGCTTAAATCTTCAATCTGTTCTTGTCTTTCATATTCAGAGATACCAGACATACAAATTGCCTTTGTTTCATAATAAGGAGTTTTAAACTTCTGAAATAATATTACAGAGAGCACTCCAATAGCAATAAAAATTAGAATGAATTTCTTATTTCTACTATTAAACTTTACAAAGTTTGAAAAAAGTGCACTTAAATTTAATTCTTCAGTCATTTTTTTATTTATAATTTCCAAGAGGATTCATTGTAAATCCCTTTAATTTTCAAAAATACAAGTTTTCTATTTGATATCTTATAAAATTAGCAATAGAATCCTTGAATAAATTTCTGTTATGCTTAAAGAGTAATCATTGCATCACATTTAGCCCCGCTATCAAACGATAGATAGATAAAATTATTGCTATTTAAAGGGCATATAACAAAAAAGCCCCAAATAAGGGGCTTTCTTTTATTTTAAAATTACTATTAATACTCCCACAAATCATGCTCGGTATTAAATATATCAGCCTTAATACTTTCGGCTTCTAACAAGGCATCAAGACCTATCATATATTTATTAAGTTCTCTATCATACACATTTCCTTCTTTCACAATTGTAGAACTAAACATTCTTTTTAGGAAAATATCTTCAAATGTTTTATTTTCGGCTTCATTCTTAACAAAGTTAAATGATTGAGCATTTTTTAAAACCTGCCTTGCTTCTGGAAAATAAAACCAACATATTGGACGTGATTCACCATTTAGTAGTCCTGTAAATTCATCTCTAAGATCTGCAATAGGGCATAATCCAATTATTCTAACATCCATCACCGATCTTTGTTTATCGAAAAACCATTGTTCTTTAACTTGCCATTTTTTAATATCAGCCTGATTTAATCCATTTTTTCTTTGTGATGGTCCGAAAACTATATTTCCGTTTAAATCTAGAGAATCTTCAGCAAAATCATTTAATAAAGGTACCGCAAACTCAGCACCTTCAACAGCTTTTATCAAATCTGTTGCAGTCATTTGATTTTGAAATTCATCATCCTTCTCTGCACTAAATGCTCGAATTGAAATCTCTCCATTTCCTGTAGCAGCATTGTAAAGTACTTTAAATAAATTATTTCGATCAACGGTTTTGATAGAACCAACTTCCTGAGGATGATAAAGAGGATGGTTTATCTTTTGCCTTAAATCAATCTCTCTCCATATTTTCCTTGACCACATAACATCTGCTTCTCTTAGATTAGGTAAAGCAACTACTTCCTTTTCTGTATGTTGTTTTCTTTCATACACGTTATTCATTTTATACGGATCATTTTCTAAAATATCTTGAGAAAAAGATAAACTGTACATAAGAACTGCTAATAATGTTAAATTATATTCTTTCATATTTTTTTAATTTTTTTTAATTTTTTATTGTATAAACTACATCACCTAAATCTCTTGCCCCACTTACTCCTGTTCTTGTTGCTTTTATATCTGTAAAAGATACTGTACTCCCAACTACAGCGTTATTAATAGCATCCAGTACTTGGTCAGTAAATCTCGTTCCTTTTACTTCAATTGGAAATGAACCTTTTGGACTTGTGTAATTCATTCTATAAGATACAATTTTAAAAGATAGTGCATTTCTATCAAAATAAAAATCTTTCATCTCAGCTATAAGCATTTGCGCTGCTTTCAATTCTCCCTTTGACACAGCTTTATTTTCTATTTTAGCTGCTTTAGGAATAGGAGCAGGAACATCTTTAACTTTAAAATCTACAGAACCCATTAATTTTCTTTTCCCATCAACAGTAACATATAAATCAACAACTGGAGAATTCTTATCATCTCGTTTTGTTGGATTTACTATCCATTGTCCATTATTTTTATCAACAACTCTAATAGTGCCATTTTTAGTTTCAGCTGTAACTTGAGCAGCAGAATAACCAGCAACCGCTACTTTTATAGGATTATCAACTGCCACATACAAAACATTCATATTTGTTGGTGATGCTACAGCTTGCTTTGAAGCAACTAAATACTCTCCCTTAAAAGGATAAAATTTAGGCCCTTGTTCTGTTTGTAGTTTTATTATTCCACCCCATTTCTTAGGTCCTTCTCCAGATGTTCTTGTTTGAAACACTCCTACTCCGTTTTGAACATCTATTTTTGTGCCTCCACTAGGCTTATCGTTTATAGTATCATACCCTCCTATATAAATCTCTGGATTTTGATTCTTATTCATTGCTGTGATAAATATATCCGCTTCAAAAACATCTCCACTCAATACAAAATTAGACTGAGGGATTGCTACACCTTTTGCATCATCAAATTTTAATGTTTTTGCATCAATATCTCGTTTTAAATATTCTATCATATCCGCTTCAAGATTTCTCAAATCTGACTGTATTTTGGATAGAATTGTTAAAGCACCAACAGAGGGCATATCCACAAAATTATATGTTTCCCAATTTTCTAATTTCTTTCCTTTTCCTCTGTTAGACACATCACAAGCCAAATTAATATTATCAATTAAAGTCTGATTATCACCAGCTAAACCAATCAAAAAATCTCTATATTCTTCTATTTGTTTTTTTAATACTGAAGCTCTCTTATCTTTTTCAAGGGTATTTGGATAAAATAAGTCTCCTGCAGCGTCTCTGTTTTCTTTATTGTATAAATAAGCAATAGGCAAACGCTTTTGCGCATCACTTAATTCACTGAATTTTTTACCTTCAATTACTTTTTCTTCTAAAGGTTTACCCTCTTCATCTAAAACATCTTTAGCGCTTCCTAAATATACTTTTCCTTTATCAGCTTTGCTTACCAAATCATACTTCATTTCTTGAATATACAAGACAGTTGCATCAACTTTAGTTTTTACAGAATAAGCTTGATCCCTAACCTTTTGAAATTTCTCAGGATTATTTGCTACTGCATTATCAAAATCAGCATAAGTAGACCCATTTTTTAAACTAAAATTAGTAGTTGTTCGTTCAATACCTTTATTTACCTCAAAAAAGGAATTAAGTACCTCTTTAGATACGTTTAGTGCAAGTAGGGCCGTAAGCACTAAATACATCATATTAATCATCTTCTGCCTTGGCGTTAATTTACCTGCTGCCATATTTTATATGTATTTTTTAAATGATTAAAAATTATCTATTAGGATTCATAGCGTTAAGCATATTGCTATATACTTTATTCAACTGCTCTAAGTTATCCGCTAGGCTACTAACTTGTTCTTGGAACTTTTTAGAATCATCTACTGAAGATTGTAAATTTTGTAGAAATAAATTAGTTGC
Organism: Chryseobacterium gleum; assembly: GCA_945865535.1. Lineage (GTDB taxonomy): Bacteria > Bacteroidota > Bacteroidia > Flavobacteriales > BACL11 > BACL11. The sequence goes on from CAMBDW010000005.1 coordinate 15,875, forward strand.
TTCCATTTGCTGATTAGAAGCTTGTAATTGTAATTCATATAGAGAATTTAAAGCGTTCATATTTTTTACTCCTTCTTGAATTTGTGAATTGTACTCAGAAATACCTGAAGCAGCAGCAATTGTTTCATTTAATTTTTTTGTCGATTCCCCAAACGATCTTAGCCCTTCATTTAAACTCTCAATTAATGCATTATCAATCTTAGCTTTTGCTAAAGCATCATCTAATAATTGAGCAGGTCTTTTTGCAGCATTAGGATCTTCCATATTTGCTAGCTCTGGATAAACCAATGTCCAATCTGGTTCAGTAGATTGCTTCTCAAAAGCAGAGAAAAAGAAAATGATAGCTTCTATTCCTAATCCAGCCATTAACATATATGATGCCCCTGGAAGGTGTTCAATTTTAAATAAAGCTCCTAAAATTACAACTGCAGCACCCCAGCCATATAATTTTGGCATCATTGCTTTGTACCATTTTGCTTCCGTTACCCTTTCTAAACTAGCTGTAAAACTCATTTTTTTAGTTTTTTTTAATTATTAATTTTATTTTTATTCAAAATCTTTCTTATCTCTACCTAAGAAATCAACCGCACATCTAAAGCCTATATATGATTTAGCAGTATCTTGATATTCAAAAGATCTTGTACTTGTTTGTATAAAGTAAGCTATATCTTTCCAAGAACCTCCTCTAATCGATTTCCTTTTCAACACTTCATTATCGTCTTCCTTAGCATTATAATGGTAATCCATATTCATATCGTGAGAATATGAAAATCCAGACTCATCATAAGCATTTGAAGTCCACTCGGCAACATTTCCTGCCATATCATAAAGCCCATATCCATTTGGATTATAAGAAGCTGTTTTGATTGCTTTAAGCCCCCCATCAGCAACATAATTACCTCTTAAAGGTTTAAAATTAGCTAAAAAACAACCTTGTAAATTTCTAGTATAAGGCCCTCCCCAAGGATAGGGTGAAGCATCCAAGCCTCCTCTTGAAGCATACTCCCACTCTGATTCTGTTGGTAATCGAAAATCAGGCAATGTTGGTTGTTTAATTTCTCTTAAAAAAGAGTTCATCATTTTAGTTCTCCAATGAGCAAAAGCAGTTGCTTGTTTCCAATTTATTCCAACTACAGGATAATCATCAAAAGCAGGGTGCCAAAAATAATTCTTTGTTGTAGGGTCATTAAATGAATACGAATAATCATGAGTCCATGTTAATGTATCAGGATAAATATTAAAATCAACATATGACAAAAATCCTCTTCTATCTTTTTCTCTATTAGATTTTACAGCAGCAGATTGTATATCAAGAACTTGATATTTATATACAAATTTTCTAGTATCAAATTCTCTTTGGCCATCCAATCTTTCATTCTCGGGCAAAAACATTTCTTCTTGTTCAAGAATTTCTCTTACCTTTGGATCATCCCATCTAATTTTTTTTGTCCAATCAATTCTATACACACCAGTACCTGTTTCGTCAGTATAATTCATAACTTCAGTTCCATATTCCGTTGCTCCATTCGCAATTAAGTACTGCCTAAGTATGGAATCTCTCACCCAATTGGTAAACTGTCGATACTCATTATTAGTAATCTCTGTCTCATCCATATAAAACGCCCCAACGGAAACTGTTTTTGATTGAGAAACATTGGCAAAAGGAACATCCTGATCAGATGGTCCCATATTATAACTACCTTGAGGAATAAACACCATGCCATAAGGATCAGTTGGATTCCAAATTTGTCTATTTTCAACTCCAATTAATTCGCCATTACCAGAACCTCCGCAAGCACTTAATAATGCTACTACTGAACTTAATACAATTATTTTTTTCATATTCATATTTATTTTATCACCTAAGTGAGTTAAAATCTTGTTTTTATAAGAATCTAGGATTCTTGTATTTTGATATTGCTTTATTTGTTTTTATTTTAAAATTATAACCTAACATAACCTCTAATGAATTGCTCATTGGGTTTCCCATAGTAACATCATAACCTACGCCAAATCTTAAATCTTTAGTAATATCCAGCCCTGCTAACAATATCAAACCTTCATCTAACCTGTAACTAACGCCACCCCACATTTGATTATTGTTTAGATTGGTATATATTAGATTTGTATTAATATCTAATTGAGATGTTGCCCCATCAGATTTTAAGTAAATAGAAGGATTTAAAGAAAACTCAGAATTTATTTCATGATAATATCCTGATATTAAAAAATAATGTCTAGCTAAAGGATACTGTTTTCCATCACTCCAATCAACTACTGGCTCTGTCATATGTGCAGATGACAAACCAATATAGATATCTTGAGTATTAAAATAAACTCCTGCGCCTAAATCTAACTTAGACCCCTGTACACTGCCAGTAGGAATAGCATTATCTCCTGGCTGAGCATACTGAAAATTAGAACCATCAACACCACTTTGAAACATTCCAACAGACATACCCATACCTATTTGACCAACTCCCAACTCGGTACGATAAGCATAAGAAGCTTGTAATCCTAAATTACTAAATTCAGCAATTGCGTCTTTTACAATATTAAGACCTAAACCTCCATTTAGAAAAGGAATTTCAGCATCAATACTAAAGTTTTGAGTTGAAGGAGCTCCTTCAAATCCCATCCATTGTGATCTGTGCAAAACCGAAGTAGCAATTACGCCTCTACTTCCTGCAAAACCAGGATTATTAGCTAATTTATTAAACATATTCTGACTAAACTGAGGGTCTTGTTGAGCCGAAACCCTAACTACTGATAGCAAAGCTAATAACAATACCAATATTCTGTTCATCTAATAATTTTCTCTAAAAAAAATTCGGCGCTAAAATAAACAATTTTTAAGACTTTGACATAAAGCCAGAAGAACATCTTATTTTTTTTTAAATAAAATTACTTCAAATAATTGTTTTTCAAATAGTTTGCTAGAGAAATTTATTTAACGTTTTTAGCCATCTTTCAGGAATTTCTCCTTGATTTGCTATTTCGTAGTCTCTATATGAGCAAGCAACATAATAATTTTGGAGTTCTTTAACTCCTTCTTTTCTGAAAGGCACTCCTATCCACCATCTACCGCTACTTTGACTTTTATAAAAGGTAATTTCATTTTTACCATCTTCAAAAGCTACTGTATATTTTGTGCAATCTTTCATATTCGGATTCAACTCATTTTTTCTGATTTTATACCCATCAACAAAATACCAAAGCATCTCTGCGAGCAAATAAGCCGTCTGATTGTTTACATCTAAATCCTGATTATACTCAAATAAACCAACTGCTGTAATTTTATCGCTAACACCGGCATAACGCATAATTTTACAAACATCTTCACCATTTAATCCATTGGGTGACGAATAAACATTAGCACCTGCGTATGCGTGCTGAATAGCTGAAATATCAAAACTTAAAAAATCAGTATTTCTCATAATTGGTTCCGCCTCATTAAAATTAGCTTTTAACTCACCTAGGCGGATGGTGTCGAAATTCATTGCTTGCAACATATCATTAGCAATACTGGAAACAAAGTAAGACTGATAACCTAAATTTGTATAGTGAAAAAGATGACTCGGTTTGTGAGAAATAATCTTTCCTAAATGAGAAAAGGAAGCTAAATTATCATCTTCTAAACCAATATCAAACTTGCTATCTACTGCTGTTAAAGTGATAAATTTATCCAATGAAGCATACGCTTTATAAATTGCATAACTCAAATCATGTCCACCACCAATTATAAATGGAATAGTTCCATTATGCAAAAGCTCCTCACAAACTTCCTGGATAATTTTAAAAGACTCCTTTCTAGTGGGCATTAGCTGCAAAGTGCCCAAATCCGCAATTCTAGGCAAATTCTCATGATGAAAGCAGTAAAATGAAGCTCTTATTTTACAATCAGACTCTGATGCAGAATTTTTAGATCCCTCATATTCTGGAACATTAAAAATTGCTATTTCGGCAAATTTTACATCCGGAAAAAAATCCTCAGTATGAGTTTCAATGCCTCTACCAATCTGAGTGGTTTCCCACCTATTTTTATCAGCATATAAATCTGAATTTACTTGATTAAAATAGGACTGAATAGGCTTCATTATTTCTTTTTAAATCTAGATTTTTGCTCTGGTTGATTTTCCCATAAAGTAATACACTCCTCTCTTGTTAAATCTTTTGGATCAGTTCCTTTTGGAATTTTCACATTTATCTTTTTTGCCTTTGCAGGGCTTACCTGAATAAACGGACCATATCTTCCATTAAGCACTTGAATTAAAGGATTGCCTTCAAAATTAGTAATTAATCTATCATTATCTGCCTGAAATTTAATTTTTATTAACTCTATCGATCTCTCTAGGCTAATTGTTAAAGGATCTTCTTCATCTGTTTTTTTGATAGATGTAAATTGTCCATCATATCTTAAATACGGTCCAAATCTACCTACTGAAGCTACAATTTCTTTTCCTTCCCACTCGCCAACTGTTCTAGGAAGCTTAAATAGATTCATTGCATCTTCCAATGTAATTGTTTGGATTGTTTGTCCTTGAATTAAAGAAGCAAATTGTGGTTTTGGTCCATTGTCATCCTCTTGCTTTTCTCCAATTTGAACCATAGGACCAAAAGGACCTATTCGAGCAAAAACTTTATTTCCAGTTGCCGGATCAATACCTAATTCTCTTTCTCCTGAAGCTTTTCCAACACTACCAATTACATCCTCTACTTTTGTATGAAATCCTGAGTAAAAAGAAGCAATCATTTGATTCCAAACTTTTTTTCCTTCAGCAATTTCATCAAATTCAGTTTCTACAGATGCCGTAAAACTATAATCCATTATCTCTGAAAAATGAGTTACTAAGAAATCGGTAACTACAACACCAACATCTGTTGGAAAAAGTTTTTTATTTTCAGCTCCAGTAATTGAAGTTTTATCTGATTTTGTAAGATTTCCATCTTTTAAAGTTATTAATTGAGAAATACGCTCCACTCCATCACGATTTTCATTTTCAATATAGCCTCTCTTTTGTATAGTAGTAATTGTAGCAGCATAAGTTGAAGGCCTTCCAATTCCTAATTCCTCCATCTTTTTTACTAAACTCGCCTCAGCATATCTTGCTGGCGGACGAGAAAATTGTTCAGAAGCAACAGCTTCAGATAGTTCTAATGCCTCTTCTAACGCAAGTTTAGGCAGCATTGCCTCTTGCTCCTCATTATAATCATCCTTTCCTTCTAAATACACTTTCATGAAACCTTCAAAAGTAATCACCTCTCCTTTTGCTATAAACTGTTCATCTGTATTTGATAAATTGATTTTAACAGTAGTTCTATCAAACTGAGCCTCTGTCATTTGAGACGCAATAGTTCTTTTCCAAATCAAATCATACAATCTTTGATGAGAGCTATCGCCATCAACCGTTTTATTATTCATATAAGAAGGTCTGATTGCCTCATGAGCTTCTTGCGCACCCTTCGCTTTATTAGTATAAACTCTTCTTTGAGAATACTCCTTTCCGTACAGAGATGAAATTGCTTGCTCTGCTGCAGCCAATGCGTCATTAGATAAATTTACGCTATCGGTTCTCATATAAGTTATTTTACCTGCCTCATATAATTTTTGAGCCACTATCATAGTTTGATTCACAGAAAAACCAAGTTTACGAGATGCTTCTTGCTGCAAAGTAGAAGTTGTAAATGGAGCAACAGGTGATTTTTTAGCTGGATACTGCTCTAAAGATCCTACTGAAAAAGTAGCATCTTTACACTTTTGCATAAATGCATAAGCATCTTCATTATTATCAAATTTTTGAGGCAATTCAGCCTTTACCACTTTTCCCTCCAAATTAAGCAAAAATGCCACAACTTTATAAGATGAAACGGAAGTAAAATGAGTAATTTCATTTTCACGCTCAACAATTAAACGAACAGCAACCGATTGTACACGACCAGCTGAAAGCCCATGCTTTACTTTTCTCCAAAGAACAGGTGAAAGCTCAAATCCTACCAATCTGTCCAATACACGTCTTGCCTGCTGAGCGTTTACTAAATTAGTATTTAAAACTCTTGGATTTTCCACAGCATGAGTAATTGCTTTTTTTGTGATTTCATGAAAAACAATTCTTTTAGTAGTACTCGCATCTAATTTTAAAGCTTCTGTCAGATGCCAAGCAATAGCCTCTCCCTCTCGATCCTCATCAGTTGCGAGCCAAACAGTTTCCGCTTTTTTTGCAATACTTCTTAAATGACTAACAACTTTTGTTTTATCTTCTGATATAACATAATTAGGGGTAAAACCATTTGCAATATCAATAGCCATTCCTCCTTTTTTAGGCAAGTCTCTAATATGTCCAATACTAGATTCTACAACAAAATCATTGCCTAAAAATCCTTGAATAATTTTCTTTTTTGCTGGGGATTCAACAATTACTAAGTTTTTTGCCATAAGTTTTATTGTTAGAAATTTTTGGCAAATAAAAAACTTTTTTTAAATAAAGCCACAAAAATTAATGACAGTTTGTATTATATTATTATAATATAAGTAAAATGAAGTACTGTCATATTGTCAGTTTTTATTATTTTTGCACTTTAAAAAGGCAATGAGTACAAAAGAATTTTTAGTAAATAAAATTGATGAAAGCAAACAAGGAGAGGTTTTGCAATTATCTAAAAACAAAAAAACAAGCCGCAAAATGTATATTGAAAGTTACGGTTGTCAAATGAATTTTTCAGATAGCGAAATTGTTGCCTCTATACTTACTGGTGAAGGTTTTTCTACAACAAAAGATATTACTATTGCAGATTTAGTATTTGTAAATACTTGCTCAATTAGAGAGAAAGCAGAGCTTACAGTTCGTAAACGATTAGAATTCTATAATTCAATAAAAAGAGACAAAAATCCAAAAATGTTAGTTGGAGTTTTAGGTTGTATGGCTGAAAGATTAAAAGAGACATTTTTAGAAGAAGAAAAATTAGTCGATATTGTTGTAGGTCCTGACTCTTATAGAGATTTGCCAAACCTAATAAAAGAAGTAGAAGATGGGAAAAAAGCAGTAAATGTTATCCTCTCACTAGAAGAAACATATGCCGATATCAACCCCGTAAGATTAGGAGGAAACGGTGTTACTGCATTTGTATCAATCACTAGAGGATGCGATAATATGTGTTCTTTTTGTGTAGTACCTTTTACTAGGGGAAGAGAAAGAAGCAGAGATCCTAAAAGTATTCTAAAAGAATGTACGGAATTATTTAATAATGGGTATAGAGAAATTACTTTACTCGGGCAAAATGTAGATTCTTATCTTTGGTATGGTGGAGGGGCAAAAAAAGACTTTAAAAAAGCAAATTCTCAAGCACAAAAAAATAGCTTAAAATTTGCTGATTTACTTGATCAAGTAGCGCAAATAAATCCTTTTTTAAGAATACGGTTTTCTACATCAAATCCTCAAGACATGGGTATGGATGTAATTGATACGATAACTAAACACGATAATATTTGCAAATACATTCATCTTCCAGTACAATCTGGAAGTAGCAGAGTGCTAAAGTTAATGAATAGAGGATATACTAAAGAAGAGTACATCAAACTAATTGACAATATAAAAGAAAGAATTCCTAATTGCGCTATTTCAATGGATATGATTGTAGGTTTCTGCTCAGAAACAGAAGAAGATCATCAGCAAACATTAGCGTTGATGGATTATGTAAAATATGATTTCGGATATATGTTTAAATATTCTGAACGGCCAAACACCCCTGCTGCACGAATGGAAGATGATACACCAGAAGAAATAAAACAAAGACGGCTTGCTGAAATTATTGAAAAGCAACAAGCCCATTCTTTTTTACACATGAAAGAGAAAGTTGGAAAAACTTTAGAAGTACTTATTGAAGGTGTTTCTAAAAAATCAAACCAACATTTTTATGGAAGAACAACTTATAATTCAGCTGTAATTTTTGAAAAAGGCAAGCATAAACTCGGTGATTATGTAATGGTGAAAATTGAAGATTGCACTTCTGCAACTTTAAAAGGAAAAGTAATTTAATTATGAATGCAGAGCAGGCAAAACAAAGATTTGGCATTATAGGAAACAGTCCTAAATTAGAGCGCGCTATTGATGTTTGCTTACAAGTGGCTCCAACTGATATTTCAATTTTAGTTGTTGGAGAAAGTGGTACGGGTAAGGAAAGTATTCCTAAAATTATCCATCAAAATAGTAAGCGAAAACACAATCCGTACATTGCCGTAAATTGCGGAGCGATACCGGAAGGAACTATAGATTCTGAACTTTTTGGGCATGAAAAAGGATCCTTTACTGGCGCACACGAAAGTAGAAAAGGATATTTTGAAGCTGCTGATGGAGGTACTATATTTTTAGATGAAGTTGGAGAATTACCGATTGCATCACAAGCCAGATTATTAAGGGTTTTAGAAAATGGAGAAATCATAAAAGTAGGATCATCAAAAGCACAAAAAATTGATGTGAGAATAATTGCGGCAACAAATATAAACTTGCTACAAGCAATAGCAAATGGAAAATTTAGAGAAGACTTGTATTACCGTTTAAATACCATTAGCATTAATTTGCCAGCACTAAGAGATAGAGGAGATGATATTAACCTTCTTTTTAGAAAATTTGCTGCTGATTTTGCGGATCAATACAACACTCCTCCTATCCGACTAACTGATGATGCATTACATGTTCTACAAAACTATAATTGGCCTGGAAATATTAGGCAATTAAGAAATTTTGTAGCCCAATTATCAGTAATTGAAACCGAAAGAATGGTAAGTTCTGAGAAACTACAAGCTCAGTTACCAAATATTGCCACTAGTGGCATTGTAAAGTATGAAGACAAAAATAAAGCTGATTTATCAGAAAGAGAAATCCTTTACAAAGTGCTTTTTGATATGAAAAGAGACCTTACCGAACTTAAAAAGATTACTTTTGACTTGATCCAAAAAGAAGGAAGTACTGAGATTATGCAATCCGTAAATCCAACAATTTTTAATAACACTGAAGAGGATGGCATCATGATAAATCAAGCAAAGGAACCCAGAACTATTAATATTGAGGAATCCTTGTCCTTATTTGAACAAGAAAAAAAATTGATTGAAAAATCATTAGTAAAACACAAAGGAAAAAGAAAAAATGCGGCTGCCGAACTAGGAATATCAGAGAGAACACTATATCGTAAATTAAAAGAACTGGGATTAGAATGAAACAAATTTTCAGCATAGTATTAGCAAGTATTTTTATGACTTCTTGCGGAATTTACTCCTTTACAGGAGCTTCCATCCCAACTGAAGCTAAAACGGTATCTGTTGCTTATTTTACAACAACTGCAACTAATTCGCCATCCTCATTAAACCAAACAATTACTGAGGGCTTAAAAGATCTTTTTCTATCTCAAACCAATCTTGACTTAACAGAGTTAGAAGGAGATCTTAGTTTTAGTGGTCAAATAACTAAATATCAGCTAAGTCCAATGGCAATACAAGCCAATGAAACTGCTGGGCAAAATCGCTTAACAATAGACATAAAAGTAAAATACACCAATAGTTTTGATGACAAACAAAATTTTGAAAGTACTTTTAGTCGTTATCGTGATTTTAGCAGCTCGCAAAACTTAGCTGATGTAGAAATTGTTTTGATTGAAGAAATCACTAAAGAGCTTTTAGAAGATGTGTTTAACAAAGCATTTGTAAACTGGTAATGAATACTGAAAAAATCATAGCATTAATTAACGCTCCTCAAAACATTTTAAGTTTAGATGTTACTAATTTAGACAGCCTGATTTTAAAACATCCTTATTTTCAAAGCGGGCAATTATTACTTGCCAAAGGATTACTGAATACTGATAGTATACGCTACAACCAACAATTAAAAAAAGCTGCTGCTTATTCCTTAGATAGAAAGAAACTTTTTAGCCTAATTACTTTAAACAAAATCAGCAAAACTGAAGCTATAGTTATTAAAGAGTTACAAGCAGAATCAATAGAAGAAAAATTAGAGCTTGGTAAGCCTTTGGCATTTAACGAAAGTGAAAATCACTCATTTTCTGAATGGCTAACATTATTAAATGTTAAAAAAATTGAAAGAAAAGAAAATCAAAATGAAGTGAGCTTAATAGATAATTTCTTGGAAAAAGAAGTAAAAATAAGCAAGCCTAAAAAAGAAGCTTTTTTTAACCCAATAGATGTTGCTAAGGAAAGTTTAATTGAAAATGATGATTTAGTTACTCCTACTTTAGCAAAGGTTTATTTGGAGCAAGGGCATTACGAAAAGGCTATTTCCGCTTATGAAAAATTAATTTTGAAATATCCGGAAAAAAGTACTTTCTTTGCAGCCCAAATAAAATTGATTAGTAAATTAAATAATAAATAAAATGTATACTGTTTTTGCAATCTTAATTATCATCACTTCTATACTATTAGTATTGGTTGTTTTAGTTCAAAACCCTAAAGGAGGAGGGTTGTCCTCATCATTTGGAGGAGGTGCTGGAAACCAAATTATGGGAGCTAAAAAAACAACTGATTTTTTAGAAAAAGCTACATGGACTCTAGCGATTGCATTAATTGTTTTGTCATTAGCGTCTAACTTTGCTATTCCAAGACAAAAAACTGACGAGCCGACTGATATGAAAGCGCAAGAACAAATTGATGATGCTGTTATTCCTAACTTGCCAGCTGCTCCTACTGCTCCCGCTGCTGAATAATTTACGACAAATTTGCCTGTCTTATAAATTTGTCTGACAGAATTTCATTTATTAAGGAGTCAAATTAGTATGGCACAGTTTGTGCAATAGTATATAATCAGAATTAACAATTTAAATTTAAAAACTATGTCAAAAATTAACATTACCCCTTTAGCTGATAGAGTAATCATACAGCAGGCTGAAGCGGAAACAACAACAGCATCAGGAATTATTATCCCAGATACTGCACAGGAAAAACCACAAAAAGGAACTGTTATAGCAGTAGGCAAAGGAGCAAAAGACAATCCTATGACTGTAAAAGCTGGAGATACTGTACTTTACGGTAAATATGCTGGAACTGAATTAAAACATAACGGATCAGACTATATGATTATGAAAGAGTCTGACATTTTAGCAATCATTAAATAATACTCAATGGCAAAGAAAATAACATTTAATATAGAATCAAGAGATGCCTTAAAAAGAGGAGTAGACGCCTTAGCAAATGCGGTAAAAGTAACATTAGGTCCTCAAGGAAGAAATGTAGTAATTGGAAAAAGCTTTGGCGGACCTCAAATTACTAAGGATGGGGTAACCGTTGCAAAAGAAATTGAACTAGAAGATCCAATTGAAAATATGGGAGCTCAGATGGTAAAAGAAGTAGCCTCTAATACGAATGATTTAGCAGGAGATGGAACCACTACTGCAACAGTACTAGCTCAGGCAATTATCACAGCTGGACTTAAAAATGTGGCTGCAGGTGCAAATCCTATGGATGTAAAAAGAGGAATTGACAAAGCGGTAAAAGTTTTAATTACAGATATTCAAGCACAAGCACAAAAAGTAGGCAATTCTTATGATAAGATTGAACAGATAGCAAGTATTTCTGCTAATAATGATCCTGTAATTGGAGCTCTTATTGCTGAAGCTATGAAAAAAGTAAAAACGGAAGGAGTAATTACTGTTGAGGAGGCAAAAGGAACGGAAACACATGTTGAAGTTGTAGAGGGAATGCAATTTGATAGAGGATATTTATCCCCTTATTTTATTACAGATGCAGACAAGATGGAGGCCAATATGGAAAATCCTTATATCTTAATTTATGATAAGAAGATTTCAGCAATGAAAGAGTTACTGCCAATACTAGAGCAATCTGCAAAAGCAGGACGCCCTTTAGTTATTATTGCTGAAGATGTTGACGGAGAAGCGCTATCAACATTAGTGGTAAATAAAATAAGAGGTGCACTAAAAGTTTGTGCCGTAAAGGCTCCTGGATTTGGAGATAGAAGAAAAGCAATGCTGGAGGATATTGCTATTTTAACTAATGGAACTGTTATTTCAGAAGAAAGAGGATTTAAATTAGAGAGCGCTACTTTAGAAATGTTGGGCTCAAGTGAAAAGGTAACTATAGATAAAGACAATACTACTTTAGTAAATGGCGCTGGAAAAAGCACTACTATTAAAGCTAGAGTAAACCAAATAAAAGCACAAATTGAAAGTACGACCTCTGACTATGATAAAGAAAAGCTACAAGAAAGATTAGCGAAATTAGCCGGTGGGGTTGCAGTTCTTTATGTTGGCGCACCAACTGAGGTGGAAATGAAAGAGAAAAAAGATAGAGTGGAAGATGCATTAGCTGCAACTCGGGCTGCTATTGAAGAAGGTATTGTGCCTGGCGGTGGAGTTGCAATTGTTAGAGCGACTGATAAATTAGCTAAACTAAAAGGTGATAATGATGATGAACAAACGGGAATCAATATTATTACTAGAGCTGCTGAGGAGCCTTTAAGACAAATAGTAGAAAATGCAGGATTGGAAGGAAGTGTAATTGTTGCAAAAGTGCGTGAAGGAAAAGGAGATTTTGGATTTAATGCCAAAACTGAAGTGTATGAAAACCTTTACAAAGCCGGTGTTATTGATCCCGCAAAAGTAGTGAGAGTAGCCCTTGAAAATGCTGCCTCAGTTGCGGGAATGCTACTAACTACTGAATGTGTTATTGCTGAAATAAAAGAAAATAATCCTGCTATGCCTGCTATGGGTGGTGGCATGCCAGGAATGATGTAAAATTTGATTTTCTAGTTATTTATAAAAAATCCCTATCAATTCGGTGGGGATTTTTTTTATAAAAGCAACAAAAATGTCTAGCTATAAATTAAATAACAACAATCAATTAGCTATTTTTAGTCCACATTATCGTGCAAAAATGAATTGTTTTGCTTTAATTCAATAATATTACTATTTCCGTTTGTTAAAGTATAAATAGAGACCTCACTTTCTGATGAATGAGTTGGCTCGCTAATCTTTATATTATTACGTTGATATGCCGGAATATCTTCTAATGAAGTTAAGCCAGAAGGAGTCCGCAATTGCATAGAGATATTTCTTAATCTTTCTTCTCTTTCTCTAGATTCTATTTTCATTACTTCAGGGGTAACTTGTGTTGACGAAAAAGTATTTAAGGTTGGTTCTTCTGCCAATTCTTCCCCCAGATCTAAATTCACAATTTGTTGCGGAGCCATAGGCTCTTCATCTAAAATAATAGAACTAATCAATGCATCAACTGATTCTTCTATATCAGAAGCATCACCATAATCATTTCCCAAATCAAACACTATCTTTTGGGAAGCATTATCCGCTACAACTACTGACTCCATTACTTCTTTGGTAGCAGATTCTGAAGTTTCAGTTTCAGGAAACTCAAAATCTATCTCATCATCTAACAATAAAGTTTGCTGAGAACTTTTAAAAGTGTCAGAAGTTGCAATTTTTACTTCATCTTCTCGTTCTATGTCAGCAATAACATCAAAATTATCATCATTTAATTCTACTGTAGTTAGTCCTTTTGGCTTTTTTCTTTGTTCAAAACCAGTCGCAATCACAGTTACACTAATAGCCATTCCTAACTCAGGATCAATTCCTATACCTTCAATAATATTCACATTTCTACCCGCAGCTTCTTGAATCTTATTCTTAATTTTAGCAAGTTCTGACATTTTGATTTCGCCCTCTCCACCACCAGTCACAATTTTTAACAATACTTGCTGAGCACCAGTAATATCGTTGTCATTTAAAAGAGGAGAATCTAAGGCTTCAATTACTGCTTCAATTGCTCTATTTTCTCCTTCTACTTTTGCTTGGCCCATAACTGCGGTACCACTATTTTGTAATACATTTCTAGCATCATTTAAATCAATATTAACTAGTAAATGTTGTGAGATAATCTCAGCAATTCCCTTAGTTGCTGTATTTAAAACCTCATTCGCTTTTGCAAATGCAGCAGTAAAAGTTAAATCTCCATACACTTCTATTAATTTTTCATTATTAATAACTAAAAGGGTATCTACATACTTCTTGAGCTCCGCAATTCCTTCATCAGCATATTGCTTTCTGTAACCGCCTTCTGTGGAAAAAGGGATAGTAACTACACCCACAGTTAAGATTCCTTTTTCTCGTGCAATTTCTGCAATAACAGGCGCCGCTCCAGTACCAGTACCGCCTCCCATTCCAGCAGTAATAAATAACATCTTAGTATTGGCATCTAAAAGCTCAGTTATTCTATCTGCACTTTCCTCAGCAGCTCTTCTTCCAATATCTGGGTTAGAACCTGCTCCTAGTCCTTCTGTTAAATCAATTCCTAACTGAATTTTAATTGGAACTGGACTTGCCTCAAGAGCTTGAACATCTGTGTTACAGATTACAAAATCTACTCCTTTAATTCCATGTTCGAACATGTAATTTACAGCATTACTACCACCACCACCAATACCCATCACTTTTATTTGTGAAGATTGATTTTTTGGCATTTCAAAATCTATTCCTAAGTCAAGTGCGCTCATATTTTTTTAATTTATTAATCCTATTATTTTAATGTATATCTTCAGTGAACCAGCCACTAATTCTATCGAGTAATGTCGGTTCCTTTGTTATTTCTGGTTCTCCCACTGCTTCTCCCACTAGCTCTTCCACTTCAACATCATTAGCATATCCTTCAACCATTACAAACTCCTCAGGATATTGTTCCATATACTCAAATCCTTTTAAAACCAAACCAACCCCAGTTGAATAAATTGGACTCACCACCACATCTTTTGATTCTGGACCAAGATGTTCATTAGGATATCCAATTCTTGTTTCCTTACCGCTAACATAAGCTACTAATTGTTTTAGATTTTTTATTAGTGATCCGCCTCCTGTAATCACAATTCCAGTCATTAACTTATGTTCATACCCAGAAGCTTTTATCTCGTGATACACTAAATCAATAATCTCTTTGTACCTAGCCCCAATAATTTCTGATAAATTTCTTACTGCTATTTCTTTAGGGGGCCTTCCTCTTAATCCAGGTATAGCAACCATTACATTCTCTTGCTCCTGAGTATACATTGCAGACCCAAATTTTACTTTTAAAAGTTCTGCTTGATTTTCTAAAATCTCTAAACCGCTTTTTATATCCTTTGTAATTACATTGCCTCCAAAAGGAATAACCGCTGTATGTCTAATTATGTTTCCTAAAAATATAGCCACATCCGTAGTTCCTCCTCCTATATCAACAAGAGCAACTCCTTCACGCAACTCATCTTCATCAAGTGTAGCGACAGCTGATGCAAAGGGTTCTAAAATTAAATCCTTAGGAACTAAACCTGCTCTCTCTACACATTTAATAATATTTTTAACAGCGCTAACTTGTGCTGTAATGACATGGAAATTGGCTTCAAGTTTTACCCCAGACATACCTATTGGATCTTCAATGCCATCTTCTCCGTCTACTGTATACTCCTGAGGTATTACATGTATTATCTCCTCTCCTGGAATTGTAATCAGCTTAAACATATTGGATTTTAATTTCTCAATATCTGCTTTAGCAATTTCAGTTTCGGTATTATCTCTAACAATTTCTCCTCTATGTTGCAAGCTCTTAATGTGCTGACCAGCAACACCTATAAATACTTCTTTTATTTCTAATCCAGATTTCTTTTTTGCCTCATTTATAGCTATAACTATTGAAGCAACCGTTTTATCAATATTTGAAACAATACCTCTTGTAACTCCATTAGAAATTGCGTAACCAGTACCCAAAATTTCTAACTTCCCATATTGATTCTTTCTGCCAATTATTACAGATATTTTGGTAGTTCCAATATCAAGACCAACCATAATGGCTCCTACAGGTAATTTTTTATCCTCTTCCATTCTTTTTATTTTCTTGTACAAACAATTTGATTGTTAAACTTTAAGTTAATATCAGAATAAGTTTGCCACCCCTTTACGGGCATTGCTACTTTATAAAACTGATATAAATTATCTAGTTTTTCTACTATATTTTCAAAACTTCCAATATTAATTTTTTGATTCCCTACTCTAGGAATTAACAATATATCATGGTTCTCAAAATGAATTTGAGTAATTTGTGCACTCCAAAAATCTGATTTATTGATTTCCTTAATAAATTCATAAATTCCAGCATGATTTTTAGCAGAAATATTGCCTGTAGCCACTACTAGTTTTGGAGTATAATGATCGCATAGTTGCATTTTTTTTCCAAATTCATCTAAATAATAATCCTCAGTATTACTCTTAACTCTAGCAATCGCTTTCTTTTGTTCAATTAAAACAGCTACTCCTCCCTTTTGGCTTGCAAATACCTCAACTTCTTTAATCACAGGATGAGATTCTAAAAGATTCTCTAATTTTTCTTTGTTAAAATCAATCATTAAAACGCTATCAAAAAGCGTTGATTTCTCTTTCAAAAAATTCAACACGATTTGTTTATTTACAAAATAATCAGCTGATTCTTTGATTTTTATCTCATTTAAACTGATTTTTTGAGTAGCTTGTCTTGCATTAGTAAATACCAATAATACAACGAGCAAAGCAACTGCTAACATCCATTTGAATATGACAAGTACTTTTTTCATTAGTTGAGCATGTGTTTTATTGGCTGAACTAAAGTTCCTATATCTCCTGCTCCAAGTGTTAAGAGCACATCTATATGCTTGCTTTCTAAAACTGATAAAAGTTCATCTTTTGAACACAGTTCTTTTTTAGGGTTATTGCATAAATCTAACAGCATTTGTGAACTAATACCAATAATTGGCTTTTCTCTTGCCGGGTAAATATCTAACAGTATCAAATCATCAGCTCCTTGTAATGATGTGGCAAACTCATTTGCAAAATCTTTAGTTCTACTAAATAAATGAGGTTGAAAAACCACTAATAATTCTCTTGAAGGATACAATTGCTTTGTTGCATCAATAGTGGCGCTAACTTCTTCAGGATGATGTGCGTAATCATCAATATAAACCAATTTTTCAGTATCAATATGCTTGTCAAATCTTCTGTTTATTCCTTTAAAAGTCGCTAATCCCTCTGCAACATCATTGCATGACAATCCTAGATAGCAAGCCACTGCTGAAGCTGCAAGCGCATTACTTATATTATGAACTCCGGGCATCTGCAATACAATATCTTTTTGCATTTTTTCAAAAGCCATACCGGGCATAATATCTAATGCTCTCATATCAAAAATCATTTTTCCATTTTCTACTCTTATATTCTCAGCAATATAATCTGCCTTAGTTTTAGCGGAATAGCTAAGCTTTGCTCCACCATCAGGAATAGGAAAATCAAGAGCTATTGACTCCTCAACTAACAAAAGTCCTTTTTCTTTTACTTGAGAGGCAAATTGCATAAAAGCTAATTGCAACTCGTTTTCATCTTTATAAATATCCAAATGATCGGCACCAACTGAAGTTATAATAGCAACATCCGCATGAATTTGCAAGAATGATCTATCGAACTCATCTGCCTCAACAATTAAAATATTTCCTTGATCAGCCAACAACAAATTAGTATTGTAATTACGACTAATCCCTCCTAGAAATGCAGTTGTTTCTTTGCCGGCTTGTTGTAAAATATGAGCCAGCATAGTTGAAGTTGTAGTTTTTCCATGAGTACCAGCAACTGCAATTGTAAATGATTGTTTGGATATCATCCCCAAAACCTCAGCACGCTTAAAAATCTTAAATCCTTTATCTCTAAAGAATGAAAGTATTTGATTTTCCACAGGAATCGCTGGTGTATAAATAACCAAAATATCGTTATATCTTGAATTTTTAACCACCTCTGGAATAGCTGAAACCTCATCAGAATAATGAATATTAATTCCTTCATTTTCTAGTTCAATACACAAATCGGATTTCACTTTATCATAACCACAAACTATTTTCCCTTTGGTATTAAAATAACGCGCCAAAGCACTCATTCCGATACCACCAACACCAATCAGGTAAATATGTTTGTATAAATCTAAGTTCATTTTACTAAATCTAATGCGATTTTTGCAATTCTATCAGCCGCATCTGTTACTGCTATTTTTTTAATATTACTACTTAAAGAGGCTTTTAAATCTTCATTTTCCAATAGCCCTTTAAGAATATTCACAAGTTTACAATTTGCCTGAGCGTCCTCTACAAGTAATGCGGCATTCTTATTAACTAAGGATTGTGCATTTTTATATTGGTGGTTTTCAGCAACATTTGGAGATGGAATTAAAATAATTGGCTTCCCAACACAACAAAGTTCAGAAATTGCAATGGCTCCAGCTCTTGATATAATTACATCAGCAGCAGCATATGCCTTATCCATCTCTTTTATAAAAGTATATGCGTTAATGCCCTTTATATTTACATCAGTAATAAATCCACTAGCCTTATGCTGATAAGAAATACCTGTTTGCCATATCAGATTTACACCAATATGATTTAACTTCTGAATATTATCTGCAATTGCATTATTAATTGTAAGCGCCCCCAAGCTTCCACCAACAACAAGAACAGTTGGTTTTGATAAATCAATTTCAAATAACTTTTGACCTTCTTGCCTCTTATTTTTAAAATCTAAAATATCTTCACGAATAGGATTTCCAGTAAACATCAATTTTTCTGATGGGAAAAATCTTTCCATTTTATCATAAGCCACACAAATTTTCTGTACGTATTTTGCTAAAATTTTATTGGTGATACCTGGATATGAATTTTGTTCTTGAATAAGAGATGGAATGCCTCTCTTTGATGCCACATACAGTAATGGAGCGCTAGCATAGCCACCCGTACCAATTGCTAAATCTGGTTTAAAATCTTTTATTATTTTTTTAGCCTTCAAAATACTATGTGCTACCATAAATGGAAATAATAAATTTCTTTTATCCAAACCTCTTTGCAATCCACTTATCCAAAGTCCTATAATTGTATAGCCCTCATTGGGAACTTTCTCCATTTCCATTCTATCCTGAGCTCCAACAAATAAAAACTCAACATCACTGACTTGTTTTTCAATTGCTTTAGCTATCGCTAGAGCGGGAAATATATGCCCCCCAGTTCCTCCTCCACTAATAACAACTTTAAGCTTTTTCATATTCTCCTTCTAATGAATTTCTACTTACACTTAAAATAATTCCTAGTGCAATAAAAGTAAAAACTAATGATGTGCCTCCCATACTTATTAATGGCAAAGTTTGTCCAGTAACTGGCATTATACCTACCGATACCAACATATTAATTAAGGCCTGAAACACCAATGAAAACATCAAGCCAATAACAGTCAAACTACCAAAAATACTTTCGGTTTTTAAAAATATCCTAATTGCCCTAAAAAGTAAAATCAGATAAAAAAGTAGTGCTGAAGCCCCTCCAATTAATCCATATTCCTCTAAAATAATTGCAAAAATAAAATCCGATTCGGAATAAGGCAAGATACTTCTTTGAGTACTTTTCCCAGGTCCAGCACCAAATAAAGATCCGTTTTGAATGGCGACTAAAGCTTGTGTTTTCTGATAATCCTCATCCATTACTTCAGCGTCACTATTAATAAAAAAACTATCAATCCTACTTACCCAAGTTGTAGATCTTGGCATTATTTTTGTTGTTAATTCAGGAATAAATCTTGCTATACCATAAATTAATCCTGCAGCTAGAAAAGAAATACCCAATACTTTGGCAATAAAATTTAGTTTTATTTTACCAACAAACATCAATACCAAACCATTAATAAATACCAATGCTGAAGTAGAAAAATTATTTGGTAATATTAAAGCACAAACTATGACCAAGGGCGCTAATACATACCAAATAAATTCTTTCATGCCTTCAAGATTATCTCTTTTGATACTTATTTGGCGAGCCATAAAAAGTATAACCGTAAGTTTTGCTATATCAGAGGGTTGAAATTGCAATCCTGCAACAGTTAGCCATCTTGCTGCGCCATTAACAGACACTCCAATTACTAAAACCATCAGCAATAACCCTAATGACGTAAAATAACCTATCTGACCTAATTTTGCGAAATACTTAAAGGGCACTAAATGCACAATATACATAGCAATTAAGCCTATAATTAATTTTATAATATGGCTTGTTAAATCAGCCCAACCAGCAGCAGAATACACTACCATTATTGAAAATATAGAGAGCGCAAAAACTATTATCCAAATGGTTTTATCTCCTTTGAGTGTTATATTTTCAAACATGGAACTCATCTACAAAGCTCTCACTGCTTTTTTGAATTGAAAACCTCTATCTTCATAATTTGCAAACAAATCAAAACTTGCACAAGCAGGAGATAGCAATACCACCTCACCTTTATTTGCTAAACTAAACGACTGATTAACAGCCTCACTCATTGATGAGGCCTGCACTATGGTATCTACTTTTCCTTGAAAAGATTTTATAATTTTCTGATTGTTCTGCCCTAAACAAATAATTGCTTTTACTTTATTTGTAACCATTTCATGCAATTCGAAATAGTCATTCCCTTTATCGACCCCACCAACAATCCAAACTACATTCTTTTGCATGCTCTCTAGTGCAAACCAACAAGCATTTACATTTGTTGCTTTGGAATCGTTAATAAAATCAATACCGTGTACAGTAAGTACGTATTCTAATCTGTGTTCTACATTCTGGAAATCAAGCATTGATTGTCTGATAAGTACATCTTTTACTTCAAAGACTCTAGCGGCCATTGCGGCAGCCATTGAATTAAACATGTTGTGTTTGCCTTGTAAGGCTAATTCTTGAATTGTCATAGTTTGATTATTTAGTTTAATTATTAATTCGTTATTATTTAAATATCCTCCCTCCTTTTGTTCGTAGATTAATGAAATTGGAAGTTTTTTTGCTTTTGTTTGTATTGCATTTACAAGTGAATCATCCGCATTATAAATCAGAAAATCAGTTGCCAATTGATTTTCAGTAATTCTGAATTTTGATGCTGTATAATTCCCTAACTTGTAATCATATCTGTCTAGGTGATCAGGAGTTACATTTAAAATAATTGCAACATCACTTCTAAAATTTTGAATACTATCTAGCTGAAAACTACTCAGCTCCAAAACGATATAATCATAATCTCTTTGGGCAATTGATAATGCAAATCCAACACCTACATTTCCTGCAACTAAAACATCATAACCTGCATTTTTAAGCACATGGCCTAAGAGTAAAGTGGTGGTGGTTTTTCCATTACTTCCTGTAATAGCAGCAATCTTTGCCTTTGTATATCTAAAAGCTAACTCCACCTCTGATATTACTGGAATACTCTGAAATTTGAGCTTCTGAATTAACTCTACTTTATCGGCAATTCCAGGACTTTTAACGACCTCATCAGCATTTAAAATCTTATCTAAAGTATGTTTCCCTTCTTCCCAATCAATCTCATTATTTAAAAGGACTTTTTTATTATCATCCGTAATTTTTCCTTTATCAGAAACAAAAACATCAAAACCTTTTTTCTTTGCTAAAACAGCCGCACCTACACCACTGATTCCTGCTCCTAATACGACTATTCTTTTACTCATTATCTTAACTTAAGAGTTACCACAGTTATCACCGCAAGCATGATTCCAACAATCCAAAATCGGGTTACAATTTTACTTTCGTGCATTCCTAATTTTTGATAATGATGATGCAAAGGAGCCATCTTAAAAATCCGTTTTCCCTCACCAAATTTGTTTTTTGTGTATTTGAAATAGCCAACCTGCATGATTACTGATAAACTCTCCACTAAGAAAACCCCACACAATACAGGAATCAATAATTCCTTTCTAATTAAAATAGCTACTACAGCAATAATTCCTCCTAATGCTAGTGAACCGGTATCACCCATAAAAACCTGAGCGGGATAAGAATTATACCACATAAATCCAACACAGGCACCCACAAAAGCTGACATGTAAATCACCAATTCTCCTGTATCAGGGATATACATAATATTTAGATAATCAGCCGCAAAAATATTTCCAGACACATAGGCAAAGAGGGCTAAGGTTACCCCAATAATTGCGGAAATTCCTGTTGCTAGTCCATCAAGTCCATCAGTCATATTTGCCCCATTACTTACAGCAGTAATAATCACCACTACTATTAGTATAAAAAGAATCCAGGAATACTCCTTCGCAGCATCTCCCATCCAAGAAGTTAAAGACTGATAATCAAACTCATTATTCTTAAAAAAGGGAGTAGTAGTTTTATATGATTTTTGAGCTAAATTATCTGATTTAACAAGTTCGGTTTCTGAGGATAAACTCACCTCATCTTTTACAACAATATCCGTATGAAAAACCATTACTAAGCCAACAATTAAACTGATACCAACTTGTCCTAAAATTTTAAACTTCCCCGCTAAACCTGCTTTATCTTTTTTAAAAACTTTTATATAGTCATCAATAAAACCAATAGCCCCCAACCACAGTGTTGAAATAAGCATTATCTGAGTATAAATGTTATCTAATTTGGCAAATAATAGGGTTGGAATTAAAATTGCTGAAAGGATAATAAGCCCTCCCATAGTTGGAGTTCCTTTTTTTGCTTCTTCTCCGCTAAGGCCAAGTGTTCTTATTTGCTCTCCAATTTGTTTTCTTTGAATCAATCTGATAATTTTTCCTCCAAAAACAAGAGAAACTAATAATGAAGTAATTACAGCCATTGCAGCACGAAAAGAAATATATTGAAACAATCCTGATCCAGGAAAATCGTAGGCACTGTGTAAATAATCGAATAAGTAGTATAACATTATTTTAAAATTATATTTAGTGATTGTTTTAATTCCTCCATATCATCAAATGGGAATTTTTCACCATTTATTTCTTGATATTTTTCATGGCCTTTACCAGCAAGTAGAATGATATCATTTTCATTAGCCAATTTTCCGGCTGTCATTATTGCTTGTCTCCTATCAGTAATGACAAGTACTTTTTTCTTTTGAACTGGAGATAGTCCAGCAATCATATCTTTAATAATATCATCAGGATTTTCTGATCTTGGATTATCGGAAGTAATGATGACTTGTGTGCTCAAATTACAAGCAACCTGTGCCATTAGTGGACGCTTACTTTTATCTCTATCACCTCCACATCCAACAATAGTAATTAAAGACTCCGAATTGGTTCTAATTGTATTTATAGTGCTAAGCACATTTTTTAAAGCATCATCAGTATGTGCATAATCAACAATTCCTGTAATAGCATCTTCATTTCTGATAAACTGAAATCTACCTTCAGCTGCATTCAACATACTTAAAGCAGTGAGCACCTCATAATCTTCAAAATCAAACTGTTTTGCAACAGCATACACTGCAAGGATATTATACGCATTAAAATCGCCAATTAGTTTTACCCAAACATCCACTTTATTGATTTGCAAAAGCATTCCTTCAAACTGATTTTCTAAAACTTTACATCTATAGTTGGCCAATGATTTTAAAGCATAAGACAACTTCTTTGCTTTAGTCCCTTCAAGCATCTTACTACCATTTTTATCATCTTTATTTACCAGCGCAAAGGCATCTTTATTTAACGAATCAAAAAAAGATTTCTTTACATCACGATACTCAGAGAATGTATGATGATAATCCAAATGATCTTGTGTGATATTTGTAAACACTCCTCCAGAAAAGTGTAAACCATTTACCCGCCCTTGGGTAAGAGCATGTGAGCTTACTTCCATAAAACAATAATCACAGCCTTTTTCAATCATTTCATGTAATAAATAATTAATTTGCAAAGGATCGGGTGTAGTGTGTGTAGAAGGAATTATTTTATCAAGTATTTTATTCTCAATTGTAGAAAGCATCCCCACTTTATTGTTAAGTAGTGTAAAAAGTTGATGTAATAAACTGACAATTGTAGTTTTACCATTTGTACCCGTTACACCAACTAATTTAATTCTCTCTGAAGGATTGTTATAGAAATTGGCTGAAATTACACCTAATGCATTATAAGAATTCGCAACTTGGACATAAGTTATTTTATCATTTAATTGGGATGGTAGTTGCTCAACAATAATTGCAATTGCGCCTTCTTTTATAGTTTTTTGAATGTATTGGTGTCCATCTGAAATTGTTCCTTTTATCGCAATAAATAATCCTTTTTTCTGAATTTTTCTTGAATCAAACTGAACATCAGAAATTTCAATATTAGTTGAACCAATTAGCTTTAAAATATTTACTTTGTACAACAGGTCTTGTAATTTCATTATGCTAATTCTAATTTAATTACACTTCCTTTTTTGAAATACTCTCCAATTTTAATAGATTGATTCACAACACCTCCTGATCCAGTAACTTTTACCTGAATACCATAGCTTTCCAAAAGATACAGTGCATCTTTCAAATTTAATCCACTTAAATCTGGCATTATGCCTCTTTGCAAATCCTTTTCAATTTTATTTACCAATAACTTAATCTCTTTTTCGGAGGTTTGCAAAGGCGTATAAGCTGCTTTGGTTTGCTTATTTGAAGCACTTAAATTCTTCAGCACCAGATTTGATTTTGCTAAATCCCCTTGTTTTATTTGTGGTAGTTTTATAACACTATCTAAACTAGCTATAGGATTTTGAATATTCATCCCCATAGCGAAAACCTTATCTGCTAATTCTTTAAAAATAGGAGCGGCAACTGTACCGCCATAAATCTTTCCATTCTTTGGATTATTAATCACAACTATGCAGGAATATTTTGGGTTATCGGCTGGGAAAAATCCTACAAAAGAAGCTTGATACGTCTTTCCTTCCCCTCCCTTTCTACCAGCATAATTAAGAACAGCTGTTCCTGTTTTGCCTCCAATCTGATATTTATCAGTATAAATATTTTTTGCCGTCCCTTCTTCAACAACTCCTATTAATAATGGCATAACTTTATCAATCGTGCTTTGAGAACAAATAGAGGGATTAATCACTTCAGGAGATTTTTTAACTAATTCTCTTCCTTCTGAAACAATTGAAGTGGTAAAAATAGGCTTCATCATCTTACCTCTATTTGCAATTGCATTATAGAAAGTTAGTACATGCAAAGGAGTTAAAGCCATTTCATAACCTGTTGACATCCAAGGTAATGATAATCCAGACCAACTATTTGAATTAGGGTCCGGCATTTTTAATCCAGCTGGATATGGCAACTCAAGCTCCAAAGGAGTGCTTAAGCCCATTTTATAAATTCTATCAGTAAATTCAGAGGGATTCCCCTTGTAACTATTATTAATAATTGTTGAGATGCCCACATTTGATGAGATAATAAACGCTTTTTTTATAGATACTCTTCTCAAATTGTGAGGCGAGTCTACCATTACCTTATCATAATATGTTATTCTTCCTCCATGCAGATCAACTGAATCGGTCACTTCAAATTTTCCATCCTCTAATCCAGCAATTACTGATGCCAACTTAAAAGTTGATCCAGGGGCAACATGCTCAGCCATAGCATAATTAAACCGCTCACTTACTCTATAAAGCGTATCATTTTGAAGTGTATCTTTTTTTAAATTTGCAATTACTTTTATTGCTCCTGTTGCAACCTCCATAAGCACAACACAACCCCATTCAGCATTTTGATTTATCAAAGTTCTTTCTAAAGATTTTTCAGCAACATCCTGCATATCAATATTTATAGTAGTTACTACATCCTTGCCTGGTTTTGGCATTTTATTACCCTTGGAATCTTGTGAGATCCAAATTCCTTGATCTATTTTTCTTTTAAGATGAGTGCCATCTATGCCTGATAAAATTAAATCATACGCTCTTTCAACTCCAACTGGATTTACTTCTCTATGCTCTCCAATTGTTCTGTGGGCTAATTCTCCAAAAGGAGTCTCTCTATTGGGTCTTTGCTCAGCAATTAAGCCTCCTTTATTCTGATCTAATTTAAGAATGGGAAGCCGCTTTAAGGCAAGTAACTCATTATGATTTACTCTTAACTTGAACCTTACATATCTATTCTTTTTTGATTTTTTTGATATCCGCAAAAACTGCTCGTACTCACTAGCAGTTTTATCTCCAAATAAATCAGAAAGCCCTTTTGAAAGTGCTACAATATCTCTTTCAAATAACTCATAGTCTATCACACTCATATCAAGATAAACATTGTAAAGAGGCATTGATACTGCTAGTAAAGAGCCGTCATCAGCCAATATATTTCCTCTAGGAGCCTCTACATTAACAAACTTTGGCTGAGAGTTTGTATTAATTGGGATGTCAAATTGTTGAATTTTTACAATTTGCGCAATCAGCCCAAAGGAAATAAGCAGCATAAATAGGTACAATCCTATTATTCTAAAATTATTATTTTTTGCTTTCTCTTTCATTATTTTTCAATAATTTCAGCAGGAGTTAGAGCTGTTTTTAATCCTTGATCTTCAACCAAGATCTCAATAACTGACCTTCTATACATACTCATTAATTCGGATTTTGTGGTAATGGAAGTCAGTCTTAAATCTGATATTTCTTTTTCTAGTGCAATAGATTTTTTTAGTAGTCCCTCAGCATTAAAAGAGGATCGAATATTTATCAAACCCAAAGCCACTATCATCAACAAAAAAGGAATTAATTTTGTGTTACTTTTTTCAGTAATAAATTCGCCCTTTAAAATAGAGCTAAGCGTATTTGAACTATCCTTTTTAGTTGTCATTAATTTTTTCTGCTATCCTTAATTTTGCGCTTCTTGCTCTTGAATTTTCTTTAGTCTCAAGATCAGAAGCCACAATCACTTTGCTATTTATTTCTTTTAATTTTTTTATCGGATTACCAAAAAAATCTTGCTCCATTTTTCCTTCAAAATTTCCTTTTTTCATCAAATTTTTAACTAGCCGATCTTCTAATGAATGATAGGATAAAACCACTAATCTTCCCTCAAGATTTAACAATTCCTCAGCACTTAATAGCATTTCTTTAAGAGCTGCGATCTCATCATTAACTTCAATTCTTATGGCCTGAAAAACTCTTGCTAAAAACTGATTCCTAAACTTTTCTGGAGACAAATCACGAATTGCATCTATCAACTCAGTTGTAGTATTAATTCTAAAAATCTCTCTTGCAATTGCAATTTTATTAGCAATTCTTCTTGAATTTCTTAACTCTCCATATTTAAAAAGCACATTGGCCAAATCTTCTTCCGAATAATCATTAATTACATCTTTTGCAGATAAATTAGAATTCATATTCATTCTCATATCAAGCTGACCATCAAACCTTGTAGAAAACCCTCTTTCAGCAACATCAAATTGATGAGAGGACACCCCTAAGTCTGCAAGCAAGCCATCAATTTTTATTACTCCCTCCATTTTTAAAAAATTCTTGAGATGTCTAAAGTTTGCATTTATCAATTTAAAACTGGGTTGATTAATATCATTAGTCTTGGTACTATCATCTTGATCAAAAGCAAATAATTTTCCCCCATTTAATTTACTCAAGATTGATTTTGAATGTCCACCGCCCCCAAAAGTGACATCAACATAAATTCCTTCTGGCTTAATTTTCAGCCCCTGTATACATTCGTTTAATAATACCGGATTATGATAGACCATCAGATCCATTTACAGCTTGATTCCCCATCACATCTTCAGCTAGACTTCCAAAATCTTTTAATGTTTCAGAAACAGATGATTCATATCTAGTCTTGTCCCAAATCTCAATCATATTCACTGATGATGAAAGCACAATCTCTTTTTCCAAACCAGCAAACGCTAATAAATCTTTTGGTATAAGAAATCTTCCTGAACCATCCACCTCAACAACTTTCAATCCCGCCATGTAAGATCTGATAAAATCGTTGTTCTTTTTCACAAAACGATTCAGTTTATTTACCTGTCCAACAACCTGATTCCACTCAATCATAGGATGAATCTCCAAGCACTGGTTAAATACCGATCGCTTTATCACAAAGCCTTCATGAATTACTTTCTGCAACTGCTTTTTAAGTGCATTAGGAAACATAACTCGCCCTTTAGCATCTGCTTTGCATTCGTATGTTCCTATAATGTTAATCACTATGTTTTGTTTTAAATCTGGGTGCTAATATACGAATAAACCCCACTTTTCCCCACTCTACCCCACTTTGTTAATAACTTTACCCACATAATTCCATTTATACGCTATTGATTTTGGCCGTTGACATTAATAAATATTTTCGTTTCTTTGTAATCTAAAATCTACAACTACCTATGATTAAAAAAGAAGGAAAGTTTAAATGGCTAGAAGAAGGTACAGGTGGGAAGCCAATAATTTTACTTCATGGTTTAATGGGAGGCATTGATAATTTTGGGGAAATGGTTGATTTCATTTCAGCTGAGTACAAGGTTTATGGACTTGACTTAAAACTTTTTGAAGGACGCTTACTAAAAGTTTCCGTCACATCCTTAAGCGATTACCTACATAAGTTTATGAGGCATCTTAATCTTAAAAGCGCTGTCTTAATAGGAAATTCTATGGGAGGGCATATTGGGTTGATTTTCGCAAAAGAACATCCAGAAATGGTTGATGGCCTTATTCTAACGGGTAGTTCTGGACTTTATGAAAGCGCTATGGGCGACTCTTTTCCTAGAAGAGGAGATAAAGACTACATCCGAAAAAAAACTGAAGAAGTATTTTATGATCCAAAAGTAGCTACTGATGAGCTAGTAGATAGTGTTTTTGAAATTGCAACAAATAGAATCTCTACCCTTAAATTATTAGCTTATGCCAAATCTGCAATAAGACATAATATGGCTGAGGACTTGCCTAATTTGACAATGCCAGTATGTTTAATTTGGGGAGCAGAAGACAAGGTAACTCCACCACACGTTGCTGAGGCATTTCATAAATTATTACCAAACTCTGAGCTAAATTGGATTTCTTTATGCGGACATGCCCCTATGTGGGAACACCCAAAAAGATTTAGTGAAATTGTACTTCATTTTCTGAAAAACAAATTCTAGAAAATTTATGACAATTAAAACTGCAGAATTTGTAATTAGCAATACTGATTACAAAAGATGTCCGTCACCACAAATGGCTGAATATGCTTTTATTGGCAGGTCGAATGTTGGAAAATCATCTTTAATAAATGCTTTGGTTAACAACAAAAACTTAGCCAAAACATCAGCAAGACCTGGAAAAACACAATTAATAAATCATTTTTTAATAAATAAAACATGGTACTTGGTTGACTTGCCAGGATACGGATTTGCGAAAATATCTAAAGAAAAAAGAGCTGAATTTCATGATATGATAAGCGAATATTTATTAAATAGAACAAACCTTATGTGTCTTTTTGTTTTGATAGACAGCCGTCATAATCCACAAGCAATTGATCAAGAATTCATCCAATGGCTTGCTGAAAACGAAATTCCTTTTGTGCTGGTTTTTACAAAAACAGATAAACTAGGAAAAACTGTACTTTTGAAAAATATTGAGGAGTATAAATTAGAACTGCTAAAACAGTGGGAGGAACTTCCTAAGATATTTATCACCTCAGCAGAAAAGAAAACAGGACTAAGTGAAATTACAACATATATTGAGCAACTGAATCCTCAGTTTAAAGAAATAACTACCCCTTAATCTTTGTTTCCTGGGCAAAAAACTCACAATAATCTCTTAAAGCACCTGCAAGCTTATCCTGTCCTGTGGCTTTTTCCAAAGAAGTAGCCATGGCTATCATTGTTTGATGATACATAATAAACATCTCATGTATAGGCATATCTTTTGTCCATAAATCAATTCGTAAAGTTTCTTTTGTTTTTGCTGCCCAAGCCGATATCATTAACGCTTTAATATTACCCTCATTTGCAACGCCATCACTTGCATCCATTTTGATGTTTACTGGTAAGTGATTTTCATCCAACTCAACTTCAAATTTTAAGCTCTTTTTCATTATTTTTTATTTAGTTGGTTTGTATTTTGATTGCTGCAAAAAATCCTTTGAATCAGTCAAATACATCAATTCTTCTATATCAATTTTATTATTTTCCATGTACTCAGAGACCATTTTATACCCAATAAAATAAGCAACTCTTCCAGGAGCTTCTTTTGGCATTCCTTTTGCAAATGGAGCATAATTAACGAATGATCTAAATTCACTTTCTTTATTTGAAAAAAGCAAATCCTCCTGAACAAAATATTCCCAAATACTTGCTTCATTTTCTTCTACCCAAGCCATTTGCTCCCCAGTGAAACGAAACTTGTCTTCTACTGCTAATTCAGGCAACATTTTATCTAAAAAATACATCATTTTTCCTTTATAGATTATTTGTGACAATAAGTCTCTACCGCCAAGGTATTTTTGAAAATGCTCATTAAACCAGACCTCCATCACATTAGAAGAAATAAATCTTTTTTGCTTTTGAAACCTTAAATATTCAGGATCTCTTAAATATTGATAAAACTTACTGTTTTCTCCTAAGAAATTTTCTAAACCTATTGCAATATTATTATCATAAGTAACCACTCCATAATTAAAGCCTCCAAAAAAAGTAGTTATATCAGGTATAGGATAAGATGGAAAATCGGCAGCAAACTGACCAAAAGCCAACTCTAAATCATTTTGTATAACAGAGAAATCCGAAAATAAAAGAGCTGTAGAATCGTAAGCTTCACGCAAATCTTTATTTTGAGTAAAAGCTAGTAATTCATTATAATATTGTGCTTTATCCTTTTGAGATATTTGGAGTATTTGGACTGCAAAAACTTCAGGAAAAGTCCCAAATTCCTTATCCCATTTGTTTGATTTTTCAATAATATTCTTTGTGTTTATTGTAAACAACTCCTTTTCAAATCTATTTACTTTTAACGCTACTCTTTCGGCTTTATCAAAAATTCTATTGACTTTTAAAACTTCTTTTTCAACTTTATTTAAAGATGGTAAAATAAAAATAAGTGCTACAATTAAAATAATGGCCGCCAAAAGAAATAAGACTATTCGTTTCATAGAGCAAAAGTAATAAGTTTTGACTTACATTTGCAAACAATTATGCAAACAACAGCCGTAATTACTCACATATCAAATTGGCTTAAAGAGTATGCTAATTCATCCCGTTCTAATGGTTTTGTAATTGGAATTTCTGGAGGAATTGATTCAGCAGTAGCCTCTGTTTTGGCAGCCAAAACTGGTTTACCTTTAATCTGTTTGGAGATGCCTATTCATCAAAACAAAATACAAGTTGAAAGAGGATTAAAACACATTAAGTGGCTCAAAGAAAATTTTTCGAATGTAAGTTCAATGGAGGTGGAACTCACTTCCATTTTTGATGAATTTATTACAAAACTACCCTCTGACAATAGGAACGAACTCGCCTTAGCAAATACTAGGGCAAGACTAAGGATGACTACTTTATATTATTTTGCTCAGGCCAATAACTCTCTTGTTTTAGGAACTGGAAATAAAGTGGAAGATTTTGGAATTGGATTTTTTACAAAATATGGTGATGGCGGAGTAGATATTAGCCCAATTGCTGATTTGTTAAAATCTGAAGTTTATGCTCTTGGTAAGGAACTAGGGGTAAATAATGATATTTTAATTGCCCCTCCTACTGATGGGCTCTGGGAAAATGGCAAAACGGATGAACAGCAGATTGGAGCTACTTACCCAGAATTAGAATGGGCAATGGATTTTAATGGCGATAAAAATTCATTATCAGAAAGGGAGAAAGAAGTACTCCAAATTTATACCAAACTTAATCATAAAAACCAACATAAAATGATCAAAATTCCAATTTGCATCATACCTAAACAGCTTAAATAATTTTTAGCAATAGTAATTCTGATTGGTAAAAATCAAAACGCACCTAAAAGCGCTTTGGCAAAATAGCGGAGCAAGCGTTTAAATAACTAACCCCCAGTTTATTTTTTTAACCTACCCTTTACAAAACTTACTATCAAAAGCATAGCGGCAATAAACACAGAAATCCTGCCGATATAATCACCAAAATTTGCATAAAAAGTAGTAGTATTATTTAAATTTATTGTGGCTTTTAAGCAAACTGCTTCATCCCAATTAGTTTGTTGCAACACCTCTCCTTTAGCATTTATAACACATGAAATACCTGTATTTGCCGAGCGGACAATGGATTTTCTTTGCTCAATGGCTCTTAATCTGGCATATTGAAAATGTTGCTTATAACCTGCCGTATTTTTCCACCAACCATCATTAGTGATTATTGCCAATAAATTTGTTTTACCTAAGTTCATTTCTCCATAAACACTCTCATAACAAATAAGTGGCGAAACCACATTTTCATCAGCTAAAAATGAATTAAGATAATTTTCACTACCAAGAGAACCACTTGTTCCTCCTAAATTAACAGCCAATTTTGCTAGAGGATCGAGTAAAGCAGGAAAAGGCATCTTTTCCGCCCCTGGAACTAATTTAGTTTTGTGATACACCTGAACATCTCCGCTATCAGGAATAAAAACTGCAGCATTATATACATCATAAAAGATATTTTCATCTCTTAGCTCTCTAGCAGTATTTGTTTTCTTATCTGCATGACCAAACATTTTAAAAGTAGTTGCCCCAACCAAAATATTCAAATTAGGAAACTCCCTTTGCAGTTCTCTAAAAACCCTTACGCTATAACTAACTTCCAACTTATTTTCCCAAATATCTTCTAAAAGTGCGGTTTCAGGCCCAACTAAAAGCTCAGTTTCTTTTGTTAACTTTGTTTTTGCCAATGAAATAAAATCATCTAATTGCTCCTCATATCCTTTGCTGAATTTATCAATATATGGATCGACATTGGGCTGCACAATCAATACATTGATGCTTTTTTTATTTTCTTCTTTAAAATTAAAATAGCTATAAAAAGAAATCCCCATTGGAAGCAATAGCACCAATATTGGAAATAAGATTGCTTTCTTTTTATCCTGTTTTTGATACGCTCTAAATAACAATAGATTTATCAAAATAATCCAAAGAGATCCTCCTAAAAATCCAGTAAACTCATACCACTGAACTACTGAAGGTGAATTTGCAAATGCATTTCCTAAAGTAAGCCATGGCCAAGACAAATCCCAATTTAAGTGCAAATATTCCATGGATATCCATAGCACAATAAAAGAGAAATACCCCAATCTATTTGAAGTTGCCTTTTTTATTTTATGAAAGACCCAAAAAGCTGTTGCCATTAAAGTAGCATTCACAAAAAATGCTGCAATTGCTCCAAAAAGGGTTGCATGATATACCCAGTAAGTAGTAATAGCATTAAATATAAAAAATGCTAAAAAAGAATACCAAAAAACTTGTTTGCCCTTCTCAGAGTTTTTCTCTACAATAAACAAAGGAATAAAAGCAATAAAAACCAATGGAAATACTCCAATTGATGGCCAAGAAAATGCCAACAATAATCCACTTAATAAGGCTAAAAATAATTTATTCATACTCTTTACAAATATTATCATATTTTTGCTCAAATGAATGCAATAAAAAGAAATATCCCAAATTTTATTACTCTAGCAAACTTAACTTGTGGTCTGTTTGCCATCATTTTTGCTTTTAAGGGAAACCTAACAACAGCCTCACTTTGTATATTTTTAGGTGCTTTTTTAGATTTTTTTGACGGACTTGCAGCGCGACTTTTAAAAATAAGTGGAGAGTTTGGCAAACAACTTGATTCCATGGCTGATATGGTTACTTTTGGAGTAGCTCCAGGTTTTATTCTTTTTCATTTTATGTTCTACCTAAATAATGATTTGATTTTTCGTCATTCCATGCAAAATAATAGTTTCTTTTTTCCTGCATCATTAGCGCTTTTAATTCCAATTTTTTCAGCTTACCGTTTGGCTAATTTCAATATTGACTCTAGGCAAACGGATTCATTTATTGGCTTGCCAACGCCTGCATTAGCTATTTTTATTGCGGCAATTCCTCATATTGATTTTAATAGATTTCCTATGTTTACCGATATGCAATTACTTACAGTGCTTGCAGTAATAATGCCAATACTATTGGTAGTAGAAATGCCTTTATTTTCATTAAAATTCAGCAAGAATGAAAGTATTTTGTCTAGAGTAAATATCTTTAGGATTTCACTTATTTTAGCTGCCCTTGTATTATTCTTGCTATTTGAGTTTGCTGCCATTCCATTTATTGTAATTTTATACCTGATTTTATCACTCTTAAATAATATATTGTAATTATGAAGTTCACTGCAGAAATAGATGTAATGCCACTTAAATCGCTATTAGATCCACAAGGAAAAGCCGTAAGCGCAAGTATGGGAAATGTTGGTTTATCTGAAATTGAAAATGTAAGAATCGGTAAACATATTACATTAGAAATTGAGGCAGAAAACAAAGAAATAGCTTCAAAAAAAGTTGATGAGGCTTGTAAAAAAATGCTTTGCAATCAAATTATGGAATCTTACGAATTTACTATAAAAGCAGTATAATTACCTTCTAAGTTCAAAATTCTTACCTAGATATACTTTTCGAACCTGCTCATCTGATGCAAGTTCCTCTGCAGTACCTTGTTTTAATATTTTTCCTTCAAATAAAAGGTAGGCTCTATCGGTAATATTTAAAGTCTCGTGCACATTATGATCGGTAATCAATATCCCGATATTCTTGTTCTTTAATGCAGCAACTATCTCTTGAATATCTTCAACAGCAATAGGATCAACACCAGCAAATGGTTCGTCTAATAATATGAACTTTGGATTAGTAGCCAAAGCCCTAGCAATTTCAGTTCTTCTTCTTTCTCCAC
This sequence comes from Chryseobacterium gleum, assembly GCA_945865535.1. Taxonomy (GTDB): domain Bacteria; phylum Bacteroidota; class Bacteroidia; order Flavobacteriales; family BACL11; genus BACL11. Next base: position 50,555 of record CAMBDW010000005.1, read on the forward strand.
CTGAAAGTAAACCTCCTTTGTTTTTACGAACTCCTTGCAAGCCAAACTCATTCAATAAAGATTCGCATTTTTTATGCCGATCTTCTTTTGACAAATTAGTCATTTCTAATACCGACAAAAGATTGTCCTCAACACTCATTGTTCTAAAAACTGATGCTTCTTGAGCTAAATATCCAACCCCCATTTGAGCCCGCTTATACATAGGTAATTTAGTTATGTTTACATCATCTAAATATACATTTCCTCCATGAGGTTTTACCAAACCAACCATCATGTAAAAAGAGGTAGTTTTTCCTGCTCCATTGGGGCCTAAAAGTCCAACAATTTCTCCTTGTTTTACCTCAACAGAAACACCATTAACAACCGCTCTTTTTCCATAGTATTTTACAATATTATCGGCTCTTAAAATCATGCTGTATTCTTTTTTTGATTTTTAATAACTCTTGCTGATATTTTTATGCTTATTTCATAAAGCACAATTAAGGGCAATGATACTAAAATTTGTGAAGTAACATCTGGAGGGGTGATAATAGCTGCCAAAATAAGTATTACCACTATTGCGTGTTTACGATAAACGCGCATAAACTCAGGTGTCAGCAAGCCAATCTTAGTTAAGAAATACACCAATATAGGTAACTCAAAAATTATTCCATTTGCAAAACTAACAGTTGTAACTGTGGATATAAATGAACTTAACGTTATCTGATTAGCAACAGTACTGCTTACTTGATAGGATCCTAAGAAGTTTACCGATAATGGAGCAATTACATAATAGCCAAACAAAACACCAAGCAGAAATAAAACAGAACTGAAAAAAACAATTCCTCTTGCCATTGTGCTTTCATTAACATGTAAAGCCGGGCGAATAAAACGCCAAAACTCCCAAAAAACATATGGAAAAGCTACTATAAAACCTGCAAAAATAGAAGTAGTAACATGAGTAGAAAACTGCCCACTCATAGTAATATTCATTAAAGTAAAAGGAGATTCTTTAAGGCAAAGAGCATCTTCTAATCCTAAATATTGAGATATTGCACAAAGAGCTTTATAAGTTGGGAAGTTAGGGTCTTTAGGACCTAAAAGAATTACATCAAAAACGATATCTTTAAATATAAAGGCAATGATTGCAAAAAATAATACAGCTATAACTGATCGTATTAAGTGCCATCTGAATATTTCCAAATGATCTAAAAAAGACATTTCTTTGTCCTGATTACTCATTATAGAATCCCCTCTTTTAATAGTTCATGGATATGTACAATTCCAACATAAACATCCTTGTCCATCACAATTATTTGGCTAATATTATTGTTTTCCATAATTTGTAATGCATCATAAGCCAAACCATTAACAGCAATTGTTTTTGGATTTGAACTCATAATATCTTTTGCTGATAAATTGGAGAAAGCAATTCCTTTTTCTAACATTCTTCTCAAATCTCCATCAGTAATAATACCTTCTAATTTTTCATTTTTAAGGACAGCTGTAGCTCCTAATCTTTTTTGAGAAATCTCAATAATTACTTCATTAATAGTTGCATTTACATCAACTTTAGGATTACTGTTATCTGATAAAATATCCGCTAATTTTAAATACAGTCTTTTTCCAAGAGTACCTCCTGGATGAAAACGAGCAAAATCTTTATCCGAAAAATCTTTACACGCTAATAAACTAACAGCAATAGCATCTCCCATTACAAGTTGAGCCGTAGTGGAGGATGTTGGGGCTAAATTATTTGGACATGCTTCTTTATCCACACTTACGTCTAATGTAAAATCAGATTCTTTTGCTAAAAAAGATTTTGGATTTCCTGTTAATGCAATAATCTTATTGCCCATACTTTTAATAAACGGGACAAGTACTTTAACCTCAGGGGTATTTCCACTTTTCGAAATACAAATTACCACATCTCCATCTTGAATATTGCCTAAATCGCCATGTATTGCATCAGCAGCATGTAGGAAAACAGCTGGTTGTCCTGTAGAATTAAATGTAGCAACCATCTTACTTGCAATATTAGCACTCTTGCCAATCCCAGCAACTATCAGTCGTCCTTTTGTGTTAATAATCAAATTGATAACACTTACAAAATCATCATTAATACTGCTCTCAAGTTTTGCTATTGCAGCTAATTCTAAAGCAATTGTTTCTTTTGCAATTTTTTTTATCTCGGATGAGGATTTCATAAAATAAAATAGTATTTTCGTGTAAAAAACCAAAAACAAAAGTATCACATTTTTATAATTTAATGAGCATTTCAACACAAACACTACACAAACAACTTAAGGATATCTTTGGCTACAATAGTTTTAGAGCAGACCAAGAAGAAATAATCATGAATCTTCTTGATGGCAATGATTCCATGGTAATTATGCCAACTGGAGGAGGAAAATCAATGTGCTATCAATTACCTGCGCTTCTCTCAGAGGGTTGTGCTATTATAGTTTCTCCTTTAATAGCACTTATGAAAAATCAAGTTGATGTACTCAGAGGCCATTATAACAATGAGAGTATCGCCCATGTCCTCAACTCATCATTATCAAAAACAGAAACTGCACAGGTTAAAAAAGATATTACCAGTGGAAAAACCAAACTACTCTATGTCGCTCCTGAATCATTAGTAAAAACTGAGAATACTGATTTCTTTAAAGCTGCTAAAGTTTCATTCTATGCAATTGATGAGGCTCACTGCATCTCTGAGTGGGGACATGATTTTAGACCAGAATACCGAAAACTTAGGCAAATTATAAATGCTATTGGCAAAGCTCCTATTATTGCCCTTACAGCTACTGCAACACCTAAAGTTAGACAAGACATTATAAAAAACCTTCAAATTGATAAAGGAAAATTATTTCTTGATTCATTTAATAGAAGCAATCTTTTTTATGAAATTCAACCCAAAAAAGATGTTGCCAAGCAAATCATACAGTATATAAACAATCGAAAAGGAGAATCAGGAGTTATTTACTGCTTAAGCAGAAAAAAAGTAGAAGAAATAGCCGAGATTTTACAAATTAATGGAATAAATGCCTTACCTTATCATGCTGGGCTAGATTCAAAAAAGAGAGTTGAGCATCAAGATGCATTTTTAATGGATGATTGTGCTGTAATGGTAGCTACAATTGCTTTTGGTATGGGAATTGATAAACCAGATATTAGATTTGTAATACACCATGATATACCTAAAAGTTTAGAAGGGTATTATCAAGAAACTGGAAGGGCTGGAAGAGATGGAGGAAAAGGGGACTTGATTACTTTTTATGATTATAAAGACATTGAAAAGTTAGAAAACTTCTTGCAAGGAAAGCCTGTTGCAGAGCAAGAAGTTGGTCGTTTGCTTATTATGGAAACCATCGCCTTCTCCGAAACCTCTATGTGTAGAAGAAAGTACCTTCTTTATTATTTTGGAGAAGAATTTGATGCTCAAAATTGCAATGAAATGTGTGATAATTGCAAAAATCCTAAACCAAAAATTGAAGGAAAACAATACGTAAAACTATTATTAGACGCTATTGAAGGTTCACATGAAAGATTCAAGCCAAAAGAATTAGCAAAAATAATGATGGGAGAAAGCAATTCTCTTATCAAACAAAACATACACCAATTAGAAGATGTTTTTGGTAGTGGGGATGAAAAATCACTAAGCTTTTGGCATGCAGTAATTCGTCAGGCCTATGTAAAAAAATTAATCATAAAAGAGATTGAAAGTTACGGTATCGTTAAATTAACTGATGCAGGGCGAGAATTCATGAAAACCCCTTATAGTTTTGAAATCATGCTAGATCATGAATATGACGAAACTTCAGAAACAGAATCTGGAGGAGAAAAAGCAGCAGCAGCAGATGAGGTGCTATTTAATATTCTAAAAGATATAAGAAAGAAATTGGCGAAAGAAATTGGACTTCCTCCAGCAATTATTTTTACTGAACCCTCACTCATTGATATGGCAAATCACTATCCAATTAATATGGAAGAAATGTCAAAAATTCAAGGAGTTGGGATTGGAAAAGCCAAAAAATATGGTAAAAACTTTATTGAGGAAATCAGTAAATATGTTGAAGAAAATGAAATTATAAGACCTCAAGATTTTTCAGTTAGAACTATAGCCAACAAATCCTCAAGTAAAATCTATATCATTCAGTCATTGGACAAAAAACTGGCTATTGATGATATTGCAAATGGCAAAGGATTGTCTAGTGATGAATTACTTGAAGAAATGGAAGAAATTGTAGAGGCAGGAACTCGGCTTAATCTTGATCACATTATATTAGACATGATAGATCAAGAGGAGCGAGAAGAAATTCATAACTTTTTTAAAGAAACTGAAAAGTTTTCATTTGATGAGGCAAGAGTTGAGTTTGAAGAAAAAGTATTTTCTGATGATGAAATTAGACTTTTAAGAATTGATTTTATTTCTCAAGTAGCGAATTAGAAGCAATGAAAACTTTAATTTTATCAAGTTCCTTATCTAAAAATTCACGCTCCTTTATTCTATGTAATGAAGTTTCAAAAAGCCTCTCAAAAAAAGGTGTTGACTGTACTATTGTAGATGCAAGATATATTCCAATGCGTCCTAAACACTATGAACTCACTTCTGAAATGGAGGCTTTTGCTGATCAGATAAAAGAAACTGACAACATAATTATTGGCATGGGAGTCCATTGTTATAGCGTAAATGATTCTTTAAAAATATTATTAGATACGTGTTTTTCAAATGCTACAGCAAAATTCTATGGAATATTATGTGCCGCAGGAGGAGAGAGAAGTTATTTATCTACTATGCATCTAACTCAAATATGCATGAACGAATGGCGGATGATCCAATTGCCAAGAATAGTCTATGCAACCGGCAAAGATTTTAAAGAAGATTGCATCTTATCAACTGAATTATTGGAAAGAATAGCCCTTTTTTCAGAAGAATTCCACTCAATAGGTAATAAATTATTGGCCTAATTTTTAATAGCTAAATAAGCCATAAGTCCCATCCCAATTTTTAAAGCATTCTCATCAATATCAAAACGAGAAGTATGTAATCCGTATGTAATTCCTTTTGAGCTATTAGCCGTACCTAAGCGGTAAAAACAAGAAGGAACTTCATTACAATAATATGCAAAATCCTCTGCTGTCATCCTTAGAGAAAGATCAAGTACGTTCTCTTTCCCCATATATTCTTTAGCATAAGTAATGGCCTTATTTGTTAATGCTTCATCATTATGTAAAGATGGATATCCTCTAAAAACCTGAAAATTGATATCAAGAGCACATTCTTTGGCAATCTTATTTGCAATTTCTTGCATTTGCAAATGTGCTGAACTTCTAAACTCTTCATCAATGGTTCGGAAAGTTCCTTTTAGCTCAACTTCATTTGGAATTACATTACAATATCCATTTGCCTCTACAAAACCTATTGCAAAAACAGCAGGAATATTACGATAAGACAAAAAATGATCATCTAAACAAGTAATTAATTTTGCTGCAGCAATGATAGGACTATTGTAAGTTTCTGGTAGTGCTGCATGGCCACCAAAACCAGTAATAGTTATGTGAATCTCATCAGCTGACGCCATGTATTTGCCAGGGCAGAAACCAACTTTTCCTACTTCTAAATCAGGGAATACGTGTTGCCCAAACATTTTTTGAACTTTTGGATTCTCCAAAACTCCTTCCTTTATCATTTGCTGTGCTCCTCCAGGATATTGCTCTTCAGCTGGCTGAAAGATAAATTTTATACTCCCCTCCCATTCTTTGCTTAAAGCATCTAATATTTTCACAGCACCTAACAAAGAGGCCGTATGAGCATCATGCCCACAAGCATGCATTACTCCTTTATTTTGAGAACAATATTCAACATTATTCTCTTCAATAATTGGCAAAGCATCAAAATCAGCACGCAAAGCAAGTGTTTTTGAATTTGGATTATTACCTTCCAATAAAACTACTATAGCGGTATCTGCAATATTCTCAGTAAAAGGAATTTTCCAACTCTTTAAAATAGATTTTATATAAGCTGAAGTCTCATGTTCCTTAAACGAAAGCTCAGGATTTTTATGAATATGCCTTCTAATAGCAACAACATCATCAAAAATATTTTCGGCTAATTCTTTAATCTTTTGTATCATTTTGAAAAGCTAAGTTGTATCGCACCTATTTGTATAAATATTAAACAAAAAAATTAAACTATTTATAGTACAAATGTAAAAAAGGAATTGTCAGTAAAGGCATGCTAAAAGAGATAATTTTATATTACTAATTAACATACATTTGCAACTCACAAAAAGCAGAAAGCAGAAAAAATCATGAAGATTAAATCCTTTACCTTTAATCCTTTTCAAGAAAATACTTATGTCATTTATGATGAAACTAAAGAATGTATCATTATTGACCCTGGATGCTATACTAATGAGGAAAAAAAGATACTGAATCAATTTATAATTAATGAAGAACTAAAACCTGTAAAACTCATTAATACTCATTGCCATATTGATCATATACTAGGAAATAAATTTACCAGCGAGCAGTGGGACATACAATTATACATGCATAAAGAAGATTTGCCTCTGCTGGAGAATGCAGCCAAAATTGGAAAAATGTATGATTTGGAAAATTATGAAGGATCTCCTTATCCAAAACATTTTTTAGATCAGGGGGATACACTTACTTTTGGAAAAAGTAGTTTTGAAATTCTATTTACTCCGGGTCATGCTCCTGGACATATTTGCCTTTACAGCAAAGAAAATAATTTACTTATAGCTGGGGATCTTATTTTTCAAAGAAGTATAGGGCGTACTGATTTGCCAGGTGGAGATTACGACACTTTAATTCAAAGCATAATTGGCAAACTATTTCCATTGCCCAACGAAACACAAATATTTTGTGGACACGGACCTACTACCAATTTAGGATATGAAAAAGAAAACAATCCCTTTTTACAGTAAGAAATAGCTAAGAAATCCCTTTCTAAAATTATTTTTTTCTTTCATAATCTTTTATCAAAAGAGAATACATAAAAACCCCAAAAGCATACAAAACAGCAGTTATATAAAAAATATGAGCATAAGGCAATCCTTCTGCTTTTAAGAATCTAAATATTTGCGAACTGAAAAACCAACTCCCACTCCATATAGCAGCTATAATTGCGCTTAACATTTCTTGATTTTTTGCTCCTACATAATTCATAGTAAGTTCAGAAGTCATAGGAGCAGCCATATTCATTAAGGGTGTGCGCACCCAATAACACATTATTGCTAAAGGAAGTCCCCACCAGTAATCCTTAAAAAACTCAGTTGTAGCTAATGCAACTAAAGCGATAACAGCAATCGTTTGAACATAAGTTATTCCTTTTTGGAACCCCAACTTACTTTTTAAATTAGGCACTAATAATGATAAAATAGCCACTAAAATACTTGCAATTCCTCCTATAACAGCAAATCCTGAAGAATCTATTTGAAAATTATGAAAGAAAAATAAGTTAATAAATGGAATGGTTAATCCAGCTCCAACTGCAATAATTAAAGTTGGAACAATGGCTTTCATAAGCAAAACCCAATCATAGGATTTCCATTGCAAGCGTTCTTTAACAGACTCTACCACATCCACCTTCATTTTTAATACATAATACACTCCTATAAAGCCAAGAATTGATATTCCAAGTAATATCTTACCTTCATCAAATTCTCTCATAAATTGACCAGCACCAAAAATGATGAATCCACTAAAAATAGTCCCAAAACTATTAGTGGCGTAGTTTAATGAAATAGCATGTGATTGATTTTCAATAATTGTATTGCGCATTAAATAAGGTAAAGAACATACTTGGAATAACGTAAATACAACCCCCCAAAGGATAAATAATGCAGGCAAATACTGATACCAACCATAGTGCACCAAAAGAATAAGTACAATAGCAACTATTGGGACTCCCAATCCACCTATCATAAAAAAAGGTTTGAGAGGTTTTCCTTTTATATAAATTCCCAAAGGAAATGCCAATAACATAACCGCTAAAAAACGATAGGAAATAAAATTAGCTATTTCAGGATCAGAAAAACCCTTTTTTGCCAAATAGATGTTTAAAATTAAGAAAAAAGCGGCACCAATTAATTGAATAAAAAATTCTGCTTTTATCATTAAAAGAACATGTTCTTCTAATTGCAAGTATCGCTTAATAACTTTTTTCAAATCAAATCATGTGTCTCTTAGAACTCCTCTATCACCTCCATAATAGTGCGAAAGGCAACTGCTTTATCGCCATAACGGGCTATATGTTTTTGTTGCAACTCAGGAGAGAATTTGATTTGATAGTGATGTAAATCCTTCATGCTGGAGCAGGAGTAAGCAATAGCAAAAGTATTATTACTATCCCCCTGGGCAATAACTCGATTTATTTGAGCTTTATTAAAAACGCCACAAGCCATCACCTCAGGAATATGCTCCGTTTTCATCCAATTTAACCAATCGGCTTTAATACTTTCTTCAACACTTACAGTAACATTATAAATTATCATTACTCGTCTTTTAAATTATCTCCTCTTAAATCTCTGAATCGTTTTCGCGATTCTGCAACATAAATACTACTGTTGTGCTCTAATAAAATTTGCTCATATAATTTCATGGCTTTTTCAGAATCTTTTAAAATAGTATCATATATTTTTGCTCTTTTGTAAAGAGCATCATCAGCCAAAATATCATAACTCCAATCTGCTTCTATTTTTTCATAATTAGCTAAAGCGTCTTCAACTTTTCCATTATTCAAATAAATAGCTGCCTTTCTCATATAAATTTCATCTGATAATGAATGTCCTGGAAATGCAATTAATACTGAATCGTATTTTAGTATTGCCTCATCATATTTTTGTTGATAATGAAGCAAATCAGCATTGGCAAAAACGCGCATTGAGATTTCAGTAGTATCTAAATTAAAATTATCAGTTATTAATAATGACAACTCCATTGCATTATTAGCAATCAGCTTAGATGTAGATGCTTTCAAAGTTCCCAATTGTGCTTGTGCCCACTGAAAATCACCTTGGTAATAAGATATTTTAGCTATTCTTAACTTAGCTTCATGCCCTATAGGATGTTCTTTAAGATCTTTCTCAACTTGAGCGTAATATAACATTGACTCCCAAATATCTCCTTGTAACAATAACACATCCGCATACTCCATTTTACATTCTGCCAAGTCATAATTATCAATCCCCGGAATTCCCATAGCATCCTGAAGCAAACTCTCAGCAGCTGTTAGATCATGCAAATAAAAAGCTTTAAAATGTGCGTAATTAGATAAAAGAATAACAGTCTCCTTTTTTATGCCTAAATCAGTTACTATTTTTTTATACTCTTTATCTAAAATGCTCACATCCTGATTTTTAATAGTCATACTTTTAGTTAAAGCATATAACTTATTGATATTAGCCTCAACAAAAAGAGGGTTTTGTTTTCCCTTTGCAATCACATAATCATAAGCATCTACAGCTAACTCAAAATATTCTTTATCTAAGAAGGACTCTGCTAAATCATACACTGCTTCTCCATCTGAAATTATTCGTTTATCCAAAGCTTTAGCCTGAATCAATGCCATATTAAACTGATGATTTTGCATAAAAAGCCAAATTAACATTTCTGTGAAATCTGTTCTTTGCTGTTCGACTCTCACTTTTAGTAATAATAATTTCTTTACTAACTCATAATTCTTATCACTTTTAATCCCATCATTATCCAAAAATCTTTGGATTTGAGATGTAACCATTTGCTTTTGTCCAGGATTTCTCTCCATCTCATCTAAATACTCTTTAATCATCAAGTCTACCTCTTCAATTTTTGCGAAAAGTTGTGCTTTTTCCATCCCAAAATTATTCTGGGGATTTATTTTTTCAGATAATTTATACAAATCAAGAGCTTTTTGATAGATTTCATGTCTAGTAAAAGTATTGGCTAAATTTATTGTTTGTGAGCGCTCTCCATCAAATTTTTTGAGAAGTAGCCCGTAAGCAATATCTGCTTTTTTAATATTCCCAGATTTTTCTTGAGCAATTATAACTCCCAATTGATAGTGTAATTCTTTAGGATATTTTTTAACCAGTTTCTTAGCTAAATCTTCTGCTTGCTTATATTTCTCCAATTTTAAAAGAGAAGTATAGTAAGGCTCGTAATAAGCTACTGAAAAATGGGAATTCATCAACTCCTCATATAGAGCAATTGCTTTTTCATATTCTCCATTAATATAATACTGATATGCTATTTGCTGATTACTTTGCTGGGAAAAAGCAAGAGTAGAAATTAGTAAAAATACTACTAGTAAACGCATTTATTTTATAATATCAAATCCTGTATAAGGCTGTAATGCCTTTGGTATTTTTACTCCATCAGGAGTTTGATTGTTCTCAATAAGAGCAGCATAAATTCTTGGCAAAGCTAAAGCACTTCCATTTAAAGTATGACAAAGCTGAGTCTTGCCATTTTCATCTTTATATCTTAACTTTAATCGATTCGCTTGATAACTTTCAAAATTAGAAACGGAACTTACCTCTAGCCATTTTTCTTGACCCGCTGAATATACTTCAAAATCAAAAGTAAGTGAAGAAGTAAAACTTAAATCGCCACCACACAATTGCAATATTCTGTAAGGCAATTCCAATTCATCTAAAATACTGGCAACATGATTAACCATAGCATCCAAAGTCTCGTACGATTTTTCAGGATGCTGAATCTGAACAATTTCTACTTTATCAAATTGATGCAATCGATTTAAACCCCTTACATCTTTACCGTATGAACCTGCTTCACGCCTAAAACAAGGAGTATAGGCCGTACATTTAATTGGGAAATCTTTTACAATTACATCTCTAAAAAAGTTAGTTACCGGAACCTCAGCTGTTGGTATTAAATATAAATCATCCTCAGTTACATGATACATTTGCCCTTCTTTGTCTGGCAACTGCCCTGTACCAAATCCTGAAGCTGCATTTACTAAATGAGGAGGCAAATATTCCGTATAACCTGCAGCAATATTTTTATCTAAAAAATAAGCAATTAATGCTCTTTGTAATCTTGCTCCTTTATTAGTATAAACAGGAAAGCCTGCCCCAGAAATTTTATTTCCTAATTCAAAATCAATTAAACTATACTTAGAAGTTAATTCCCAATGGGGCTTAGCTCCAGACATTAAAGTAGGAATTTTTCCTGATTCTTTAATTGTTATATTATCAGTATCGGACTTACCTGCATGAACTGAAGAATGTGGAATATTTGGAATTTGGACTAAAATATTTTGAATCTCGTTTTCTAATTCTGCTTGTTTGTGTTGCAGTGCTTTTGATTCTTCTTTAATACGTGATGATTCTTCTTTCAGAGCATTTGCTTCTTGCGACTTACCCCTTTTGTACAGTTCTCCAATTTGGATTGCCAATTGATTTCCTTTAGCTAAAAATTCGTCTGCCTTTTGCTGAGTTGATTTTCTTTCATCATCTAAAGAAATTACAGCATTGAATAGCTCAGTGGCATCCATATTTTTTACTTTTAATAAAGTAATATAGGCTTCTTTATTATCTCTTATCTTATTTATATGTAACATCTTCTTATTTTACTTGGAATGAGGAACAAATATAAATAAAAAAACTCCTGATTGCTCAAGAGTTTTTTATAAAATATAAATTACCGCAATCCTTAGTTTTCTACTGATACATAGGATCTGTTATTTCTCTTTTTAGTAAATTTTACGGTACCAGCAGCTAGCGCAAATAAGGTATGATCTTTTCCAATCCCAACATTTTCGCCTGGATTATGTACAGTCCCTCTTTGTCTTACAATAATATTACCTGCAATAATTTCTTGTCCTCCAAAGATTTTAACACCTAATCGTTTGCTTTTCGAGTCTCTACCATTTTTCGAACTACCCGCTCCTTTTTTATGTGCCATTTTATTAAGTTTTTAAAAGTTCTTAATTATTTATTCTCTTTTTTAACAGCTGGCTTTTTAGCAGCAGTTTTAGTTACTAGTGCTTTTTCAGCATCTGGCTTTTTAGCTACTGGTGCTTTTTCAACAACTGGTTTAGCTTCCTTTTTTGGTCCAACTTCTTTTGTTACAGAAGCATTTTCATCAATTTTCAGAATTTCTATTTTAGTTAAATACTGTCTGTGACCATTTTTAACTTTATATCCTTTTCTTCTTTTCTTTTTAAAGACAATTACTTTATCGCCTTTGAGGTGCTCAAGTACTTTTGCAGTTACCTTAGCTCCTTTTATAACTGGGGCGCCAACATTTATTTTACCAGCATTATCCATCAAAAGAACTTTATCAAAATCAACTTTTGATCCTTCTTTTGCTTCTAATCTGTGTACAAATATCTGTTGATCTTGTTCAATTTTGAATTGTTGCCCTGATATCTCAACTATTGCGTACATTATTATTTATTTTAAAAAATGGATTGCAAAAGTAAACAATCTAATAAAACAAACAAGAATTTAATTGCTTTTTTTGAATGACTACATTTCTATAAAACATTCTATGCTATTATCTCGTTAAAAAGACTAAATTTGCCTTTGAAAACTAATTTTGTTATGATAAAAAAAATAGCTACTTTAATACTAATAGCTTCCACTTCTATTAATGCTCAAGAAAGATGCGGAACTGAAGCAATTACCAAGCGTAGGATGGAAATTTATCCTGAGTACCGAATTGCAAGAGAAAAAGTAAATGTTCAAACTGAACAAAGGATTGGAAATCACCCTAATTATAGTGAAAAAACAATTATCACTATTCCAGTTGTAGTACATGTGGTTTGGAATACAAGTGCTCAAAACATCTCTGATGCCCAAATACAATCCCAAATAGATGTACTAAATAAAGATTATAGAAGAACAAATATTGATGTAATAAACACCCCTAGTGTTTGGCAAGCCATAGCTGCAGATTGTGAAATTGAATTTTGTCTTGCTACAACTGATCCAAACGGACAGCCAACAACAGGAATTACCCGAACCCAAACTACTCATGGCCCTTTTGGAATGGAAAGCGATATACATACTTCTTCTTTGGGTGGTAAAGATGACTGGCCAAATGATGATTATTTAAATATTTGGGTGTGTAATATTAGTAGCGGGCTTTTAGGTTATGCAACTCCACCGAGCAATTGGATTGGAGATGGTGATGGGCTTGTAATTGGATACAAATATTTTGGAACAACTGGGACGCTTTCACCTCCATTTAATAAAGGAAGAACTGCCACGCATGAATTAGGCCACTGGCTCAATTTAGATCATCTTTGGGGAGCTTGGGGGAGTTGTGGTAACGATCAAGTTAGTGATACTCCTAAACAAGAAACAGAAAATTATTCATGTCCTGGATTTCCTTTAAATATAAATGCTTGCAGCACAACAAATGCGAATGGCGATATGTTTATGAATTACATGGATTACACCAATGATGCTTGTATGAATCTATTCACTGCCGGGCAGAAAACAAGAATGCTTGCTGCAATAAATCAGTACAGACCAAATATGCTAAGCCATAATTTATGTAGCGGAACAACAAGTATCTTAGAAACAAAGTCTACAAAAAAAGAACTTGTAAAAATTATTGATATTTTAGGAAGAGAAACAAACAGACAACATTCAAACACTCCTTTGTTCTATATTTATGATGATGGAAGTGTCGAGAAAAAGATAATTATTGAATAACTAATCTGCTAAATAATAAAAAGTTCAACTATGTAGTTGGGCTTTTTTTGTTTACCAAATACACTCCACTTAATATTATTACAGAACCAAGTACATGATAACTTGTAATAATCTCTCCATCTAAAACACCCCAAAAAATGGCTACAATTGGAATTAAATAGGTTATTGAGGAAGTAAAAATTGCAGAAGAACGGTTAAGTAATCTATTAAAAATTATTGCAGCCATGGAAGTTCCTAATACAGAAAGCAAAGCAATATAACCAAGTGCTTTATAACCATCTGGATGAGTATGTAACTGATATAAGAAACTAGTGTTAAAGAGATAAACTGCAGCTATTGGGCCAATAATCAAAAAGGCCAGGGCAGCTATTGAAGCAGGATTCAAATCCTGAAGGTATTTTTTAATCACATTAATACTTGTTGCATAAAAAATAGTTGCCAAAACAACCAAAAAAATATAGCCATTAAAAGCAAACCCATCTTTAAGAGTACTAAAAGCAAGAAATACAATCCCTAATAAACCCAAGAAAATACCTAAGATATTTGCTTTTGATGGTTTTGCACTAAAAAAATAAACGCCAAGAATAAGTGTAAATAAAGGCACTATGCCATTCAATGTTCCAACTAAAGAGCTATCTAGCTCTGTTTGAGCCTTTGTAAATAAAAATGCAGGAATTCCATTGCCTAAAAATGCCGAAATGACTATAGGGAAATAATGTTTTGGCTTAACAAGCTTAAAAGCTTGTGGCAAAAATGGTGTTAAAGAAACAAAAGCAATAACAATCCTTAAAGCGGCAACCTCCATGAAATTAAAAACCTCAAGACCTCTTTTCATTAAAATAAAAGAACTACCCCAAATCAAAGCTAAAAATGCTAATGATGCGTAATTCCTTACTGACTTTTCCATCTAAATGTCTTAATAATATGTTTTACATCTTCTTTCAGAAAGTTATTTATAGGCAAAATGGAATCAGTAACTTCAGTATTAAAATACAAAGCTCCTCTAAAAAAATGATTTACACTATCGGTTAAATAAAATTGAGTTGCGGTTGCTGTAACTCCATCATAATCATAGAGCAAGCCGTAAACTTTATCCTCATCATTAATATAAACTGATTCCGAAATAGCATCCGCCTGCATATCATGTTTATAGGCAAGGCTTCTGGACTGTTCAATGTGTTCTGCTAAGTTGCTTTCAATAGGCAGATAGGTAATATGAAGCACTCCATTTTGACCTGGAAACTCAAGATTATAAAAACAATCTTGATCTGTCTTTTTCAAATTGCTATAAATTGGTTTTTCAAAAGAAAAATTACAATCAACATCAATTTTTTCATATTCTTTATTTGGCAAATCAATTTTAAAAAATGCTCTTGGTTTTGGAGTATAATTATCCGAACATGCCCCAAAAAATAAAGCAAACAAAAACAGAATGCTAATTCTCATCAATAGTCACTTTTAAACGTTTAATTTTCCTCAAATCAGCAGATTCTACCACGATAGTAAATGGAGTAATTTTATAAACAGTTCCAATCTTTGGAATATTTCCCTCTAACTCTAAAACCAAACCAGCTAAAGTATCATACTCTCCTTTTATTTTATCAAAAAAATCTATTTCTGCTTTTGTAATTTTTAAAAAATCATTTAATGATATTTTTCCTTCAAAAATATAATTATGCTCATCTAATTTCGAATACACATTATCATCAACATCAAACTCATCATTAATTTCTCCTACAATTTCTTCAAGTACATCTTCTAGAGTAACTAATCCTGAAGTTCCCCCATATTCATCAACTACAATTGCTAAATGATTCTTTTTAGCTTGGAATTCTTTTAATAAATCGTTAAGCATTTTGGTTTCAGGAATAAAATAGGGTGCTCTGCATAATTTTACCCAATCAAAATCATTTTTTTCATTTAAATAGGGTATCAAATCCTTAATATATAAAATCCCCACTATCTTATCAATCCTCTTTTCAAAAACAGGTATTCTTGAATAACCAGAACTTATAATAATTTTAAGCACCTGAGTGAAACTAGTCTTTTTATCAATTGCCGAAATAGCAACTCTTGATTTCATAATTTCCTTTACATCCGTATTTCCAAACTCAACAATTGATCTTAGTATCCTTTTTTCTTCTTCTTTATTTTCGTGGTCGATTATATCAAGAGCTTTTGAGATTTCCTCAATAGATATTGGTGTTTGTTTTGATACTAACTTCTTATTAATAAAATTTGTGGATGCAAGCAACAAATAACTTAAAGGATATACTGCTTTTTTCAATGAAATTAATACTTTATTCGTCCTTAATGAGAATGCAACGGCATTATTATTTGCATATACTTTTGGCATTATCTCGCCAAATAATAACAACAACCCAGTAATAATTACAACCTGAAATACAAATTCCAAGCTAGATCCTTCTGGAAACCAAATTGCTATAGAAGTGAGATAAGTAAATATCACAACAATTGCTACATTAATAAAATTGTTTGTAATTAGGATTGTAGCTAAAAGTTCATTGGGATTTTGAAGAAGCTGGCGCGCATTATCATTATCCATTTTTTCCAATTCTGCTGAAGTTAAAGAAAAATAAGCTACTTCTGATGCCGATACAAATGCTGATGACATTAGCAAAAATACAATCGCTAATAAACTTAACAATATATTTACTCCAAATGGCTGGAGCTCTATACCACTAAAAATTGACAATAAAACATTGACGGGGACCTCTTCCAATTACTTTAAATTTAAATTAAAAGGGCAAGTCATCTTTTGGGTCTTCTGAATCAGAGTTATGTTCAATCGTACCTTCTGATGATGATTTCCCTCCCAACATAGTCATATTTTCACCCAAAATTTCAGTACTATATCTTGTAACCCCTTCTTTATCTTCCCACTTTCTAGTTTTTATTTTTCCTTCAACATAGACACTGGCTCCTTTTTTAAGATATTTTTCAGCCACTTCAGCCAAACCTCTCCAAAGCACCACATTATGCCATTCTGTTTGGCTTACGCGCTCGCCTTCTTTATTCTTGTAATTCTCTGTTGTTGCTAATGAAAAATTAGCAACAGCAACACCATTATCTAAATACTTTACTTCAGGATCTTTTCCTAAATTTCCAACTAAAATAACTTTATTTACTCCCGCCATATCTAATTTTTTTTGAATTATACTTGGAACAAATATACACAATTTCTAAATGATATTATGCGCTGCTAAAAATTTGTCGGTAAGTCTTGAAACAGGATAATTCTTAAGTTTTGATTTTTTTACAAAAGAATAATTTTCAAACTCAACTTCTTTAACATGTACTGTCCAAAATTGCGCATAAATATGCTGATGTGATAATTTATGAAGAAATCTTTCTGAAACTGACTCTATTTTATAATGTTTATTTTTAAAAAAATCAATCCACTCATTAGATGAGATAACTTCTTTCTCAGATTTTTTAGTTGAGTACTCTAAAAAAGGAAATTCATACAATCCTTTCCAAATTCCCTCATTTCTTTTTCCTAAAATTACACCATCCTCATTTTGTACTAATAGGTAATTTAAAAACCTTTTTTTAATTTTTAGTTTCTTGTACTTAACTGGAAATTTCTCCATACTATTTGTGTTGTAAGCAACACATTCAGAAATAAAAGGACAGGAATTGCATTTTGGCGACTTAGGAGTACATTGCAGAGCACCAAATTCCATAATTGCTTGATTGTGCAAAGCAGGATTTTTAGTATCCAATAAATTTTGAGCTAGTAATTGATATTTTTTTTTGCCTAAAGTGATATCAAAAGGAATCTCAATACCAAAAACTCTACTTAAAACTCTAATAACATTGCCGTCAACAACAGCATATGGCAATCCAAAAGAAAATGAAGCGATTGCTCCAGCAGTATAAGTACCTACTCCTTTTAATTTTAAAATATCATTATACGTTTTAGGAAAAATCCCGTTATAATATTGGGAAACATATTTAGCGCTAAAGTGCAAGTTTCTAGCTCTAGAATAATACCCCAATCCTTGCCATAATTTTAATACTTTATCTTCTTTAGCTTTTGCTAAATCAGTAACTGTAGGAAATGCTTTAGTAAATTTTAAATAATAAGGTAGGCCTTGTTCAACTCTTGTTTGTTGAAGAATAATTTCAGAAAGCCAAATGAAATAAGGATTATGTGTATTTCTCCAAGGCAAATCTCTTTTATAAAAAGAGTACCATTGCAACAATATTCCACTAAAATTCATAACTTACTGATAAATAGTATTGTACAAAAATTAAAAAATAAACACTACTTGCTGTAGAGCAAATTATTTTAATATATTTGCGGCTCAAAATTAATCAAGAAATTAAAATAATAAAGTAAAGAAATGACAAAAGCAGAACTTGTTAGTAAAATAGCAGAAAAGACCGGAGTTGAAAAATTAACAACTCTAGCAATAGTAGAATCAATGATGAATGAAATTAAAAAATCTATATCAGCAAATGAAGCTGTATTCTTAAGAGGTTTTGGTACCTTCAAAGCAAAAAAGAGAGCTGAAAAAACGGGTAGAAATATAAAGAAAAATACAACTATCATTATTCCAGCACATAATATCCCTGCTTTTAAGCCAGCAAAAGTTTTTGTTGAAGAAATAAAAAAGAATTTAAAATAAACTTTTTTTATAAAAGTTATAAATATAAAGCATGGCAGGAGCTAAAAAAAAGAAAAGATTAAAAATTGCTACTCACAAACGTAAGAAGCGCTCAAGGAAAGATAGACATAAAACTAAATAAAATTTAGTTTATAACTAGATTTCTTTAACGAAAACGCCATGAAATACGATCTAATAATCGACTCAAGGCCTTCTGAAGTAGTAATTGCTCTTTTACGTGATGAACTTCTTATAGAACTTCATAAAGAAAAGCACGATAATAATTTTTCAGTAGGTGATATCTATCTAGGAAAAGTCAAAAAACTGAATCCTGGGCTAAATGCTGCATTTGTAAGTGTTGGTTATGAAAAAGATGGTTTTTTACATTATTTAGATTTAGGCCAACAATTCAATTGCCTTAAAAAATTTACCAGACAAGCAATTGATAACAAACTCAATACTGCATCATTAAAAAATTTTAAAAAGGAAGCAGTCCTTAATAAAAATGGGGTAATTACTGATGCTCTAAAAGGAGGAGATTTAATTTTAACTCAAATCTCAAAAGAACCAATTTCTACCAAAGGACCAAGATTAACAACTGAAATCTCAATTGCAGGAAGGTATATGATATTAATTCCTTTCTCTGATAAAGTCTCCATTTCCCAAAAAATTGAAGATCCTGAAGAGCAGAAAAGATTAAAACAGCTAGTTAGAAGTATAAAGCCCCAAGGGTTTGGAGTGATTATTAGAACAGTTGCCATAGGTAAAAAAGTAGCTGAGCTAGATCAAGATTTAAAAAATCTATATAAAAAATGGCAAGGAATTAGCAAAAAACTAAAAGATGCTGAGCCAAATACCAGAATTCATGGTGAGCTAAACAAAGCATCTGTAATACTTAGAGATTTATTAAATGCAGAATTTAATAGCATTTATGTTAATAATGCTGAACTTCAAATAGAATTACAAGAATATCTATCAAGCATAGCACCAGACAAAGAAAAGATTGTAAAATTGCATACGAAAAACACACCAATCTTTCAAGAGTTTAATGTTACCAAACAAATAAAAGGGGCGTTTGGCAAAAATGTAACCATGAAAAAAGGAACCTATCTTGTTATTGAACATACGGAAGCTTTACACGTTATTGATGTCAATAGCGGCAAGAAAGTAGATGCAAAAAAAGACCAAGAAGAAAATGCTATTGCTGTAAATCTTGAGGCTGCTGAAGAAGTAGCAAGACAATTACGCCTTAGAGACATGGGAGGAATCATTGTTGTTGATTTCATTGATATGAAACAAGAGAAAAACAGAATCCTCTTAACCGAAAAATTGAAAGAGGCAATGAAGACAGACAAGGCAAAGCACAATATACTTCCTCCTACAAAATTTGGTCTAGTACAAATAACTAGACAAAGAGTTAGGCCTGAAATGAATATCGATACTCAGGAAAATTGTCCAATGTGTTCTGGAAATGGAAAAATAGAATCTAGCTTACTATTAATTGATCAAATAGAGACAAAAATTCATAATCTAAGCGAAAGTGAAAAAGACATGATTCACATTTCCACACATCCATTTGTCGCTTCTTACATCAACAAAAAAGAGGGATGGTTTTCATCTTCTATCAGCAAAGAGTGGAGCAGGAAATTCGGAAGAAAAATACTTGTTACTGGAGATGAAAGACTTCATCTTTTACAATACTTAGTAGTAAAATAGCCTAATTTCTTTCAGCAGTTACTATCCTTTTATACCAAATTATTAGTGGTATAACTACTAATAACATCATTACTAAGCCTACTAAATATCCAAATCTGATATTACTCTCTATTTGAAAAAATGGCAATGTAAAAATGCCTATCAATAACATTCTTACAACAATATTTAAAGTATTGAAAACAGAATTTGTTCTGCCAATCAAGTTATTAGGAACGTGATTAAAAAGATAGGTGGTTCTCAATATTCGAACACCAGCATTAGTAATTCCTATCAGAAAATTACCCAAAAAGAATAGCCACAAAATATCATAAATAGCCATCAGATAGAAAGCGAATGAGGCCACTATCATTAGAATTATTACTCCAATAACAGTATTCATTTTTTTAAACAACCTTAAAATCATCAAACCTGAAAACATAGCTCCAAATGCATAGTAAATTTCAGCAGAAGCAAAAACATTACCATCCATCTCTAAAAAATTATTTACATAAGAAGGTAATAGAACATGAATCTCTACAAGTGCAAAAGCAAAAAGCATATAAGATGCTAAACCAAAAACAAAAATAATAGGATAATCTTGTAAATATTTAAAACCACCTTTTAATCTCTCAAACAGCCCTTCAGTATGCCTTTTATCTTTTGAAATGGGAGTATATTTCATGTACATGAAAATAAAAATTACAACTAAATAAGTTATTGCATCCATTAAAAAAACCTCATGTATATCCCAAGCTTTAATATCAAATGGCAAGTTAAAATTTAAACCAGCTATTTCCAATCTGTTATTTTTCGTTCCTGTAAGCAATAAAGCTGCAAAAGCACCTGCCAAAACAGAAGTTGCCTGCCCCTGAACTTCAATATAAGAATTTAGTTTTCCGTAATTTTTGGGCTCAGTAATTTCTTGTCCAAAAGCATATAGATTAGGAAAATGAATATTGTAGTTAAATATAGTGATTCCAAAAACTAAAATCACTAAAAAATCAGTTAAGGGAGCTATTTGAAAACCATATAAAGCTATACTCCCAATACTTAGCCCGCACACTATATTAATCACAATAAATAGATTTTTTCTAGAGTACCTATCAATTAAGGTGCCAGCATAAATCCCCCAAAAAAGTGTTAAAAAAGTAATAATCAGGTATGAATTTGCAAAAAAGTCTGGTCGAGAAACAATTTTGACAAAATACCAGGGTATGGCCACCATACTTATGCCTTGGGCAATCCCCGAAATAATATTTGCTAAAAAAAGAAGGGAAATTGCTTGTCTATTTTTCACTGAGGCAAAAGTAGTATTTAAATTGAGAAATTGTATTTTTGAGTGATGCCCAATAAAAGAGTTTACGATATTAAAATTGCTATTGAACGGCTAAGAAATTATTGCGCATTGCAAGATAAATGTCAATGGGATGTAATCCAAAAAATGCAAGAATGGGGTTTGCTTAAAATTTCCCAAGATCATATCTTAGAGCTACTTATTGAGGAAAAATATGTTGATGAAGAGCGATATTCACGCTCATTTTGTAGAGGCAAATTCAGAATAAAAAAATGGGGGAAAATAAAAATAACTAACGAACTGAAAAAAAAATACATTTCTGAAGTATGCATAACTAAAGGACTTGAAGAAATTAACGATTCTGAATATCAAGAAGAATTAGACAAACAATATCATAAAAAGAACGAGACCCTAAAAGAAAAAAATAAGTTCATAAAAAAGAAAAAAATAGCTGTCTATTTAATATCTAAAGGTTATGAAAGTAATTTGGTTTGGGATAAGTTAAGAGAGTTAAAAGAATAAGTATTTTTGCAATATGGTAACAAAAGAGCACTTAAAAACTTTAGTATCTAGACGTGATGAATTGTATAAATTCCTTAACATTTTAACTAAACAAACACAAGCCGATTCTCTTGAAAAAACCACACAATCAGCAGATTTTTGGGAAAAGTCAAAAGAAGCAGAAGTAATTTTAAAACAATTAAGTGCTCTTAAAATCTGGTTAAACGCTTACAATTTAGTTACACATAATATAGATGAGCTTCAGGTGCTACTTGAACTTAGTGCAGAAGAAAACGAACTTGAATTACAATTAAAAGCTACAATTACATCAATTGAAGATTTAGAGTTTAAAAATATGCTTAGCGCTGAGGAAGATAATTTATCAGCAGTTATGATGATAACCCCAGGAGCGGGAGGCACTGAAAGCCAAGATTGGGCAGAAATGATTATGCGAATGTATCTGATGTGGGGCGAAAAAAACCACTACAAGATAAAAACCCTAGATGTTCAAAAGGCTGAGCCAGTTGGGATTAAATCAATAACATTAGAGTTTGAAGGCGATTTTGCTTTTGGTCATTTAAAAGGTGAAAATGGAGTTCATAGATTAGTTAGAATATCCCCATTTGATTCCAATGCTAAACGCCATACTTCATTTGCATCAGTATTTGTTTATCCTTTGGCTGATGATAGTATTGAAATCATTATAGACTCTTCTGATATTAGCTGGGATACTTTCAGATCTAGTGGTCCTGGGGGGCAAGGTGTAAACAAAACCGAATCGGCTGTTAGATTAAAACATGCCCCAACAGGAATTACAATTGAAAATTCAGAATCAAGATCTCAATTAGAAAATAAAGCAAAAGCAATACAGCTATTAAAGTCACAGCTTTATGAATTAGAAATACGAAAAATACAAGCGGAAAAAGACAAACTTAATAAAACTAAGAAAAAAATAGAATGGGGATCTCAAATAAGAAATTATGTACTTCACCCCTATAAAATGGTAAAAGATTTAAGGACAAATCATGAAAGCTCAAACCCTAATGCTGTTTTAGATGGAGAAATAAACCCTTTCATCAAATCATATTTGATGGAATTTGGCCAAAAATAAAAAGCAATTGTGAAAATTAAAAAAGAATTAATAGAAAAGCAGATATCCAGAGAATGGACTAGATTTATTTAGGAATTTGATCATTGTTCAATTTTCCTTCCTTATACCAAACATAAATAAAATATGGAATAATACTTGAAAGAAAAAGAAGACACCAAAAAGCCATTAAAAAAACAAAAACAAAGATTAAAAAGCCTAGAAATTTCATAATTAGTAATTTTGCACAAAGAAACAACAAGAAAAAAGAATATCAAAACATTTTAAGATGAAATATAGAATTGAAAAAGATACTATGGGGGAAGTAAAAGTTCCTGCAGATAAATACTGGGGAGCACAAACCCAGAGAAGTAGAAATAACTTCAAAATAGGTTGTGAAGCAAGTATGCCTATAGAAATCATTTATGGTTTCGCTTATTTAAAAAAGGCAGCAGCTCATACTAATTGTGAGTTAGGAGTTCTTTCATCAGAAAAAAGAGATCTAATCTCACAAGTTTGTGATGAAATATTAGCAGGGAAACATGATGACCAATTTCCTTTAGTTATTTGGCAAACTGGTAGTGGTACCCAAAGTAATATGAATTTAAATGAAGTAATTGCTAGCAGAGCCCATGTAATTAATGGAGGGACTTTACAAGATGCTAAAAAAACAATCCATCCAAATGATGATGTAAATAAATCACAAAGCTCTAACGATACTTTTCCAACAGGGATGCATATTGCAGCTTACAAAATGATAGTGGAAACAACAATTCCTGGAGTAACACAACTAAGAGATACTCTTGCTTCAAAATCAAAAAAATTTATGAATGTTGTAAAAATTGGGAGAACACATTTGATGGATGCTACCCCTTTAACTTTAGGGCAAGAATTTTCAGGATATGTTTCTCAATTAGATCACGGCTTAAAAGCATTAAAAAATACTTTAGCTCATCTATCAGAATTAGCTCTTGGAGGCACTGCAGTTGGCACAGGAATAAATACCCCTAAAGGATATGCTGAGTTAGTGGCAAAATATATTACTGACTTCACAGAACTTCCTTTTATTACGGCAGAAAACAAATTTGAAGCATTGGCTGCTCATGATGCAATTGTTGAAAGTCATGGAGCTTTAAAACAAGTAGCCGTTTCTTTAAATAAAATTGCTAATGACATCCGAATGTTAGCCTCAGGACCAAGAAGTGGAATTGGAGAAATTTTTATTCCTGAAAACGAACCAGGCTCTTCTATTATGCCAGGCAAAGTAAACCCAACACAAGCTGAGGCAATGACTATGGTTTGCGCACAAGTTATTGGAAATGATGTTGCAATATCAGTTGGTGGTATGCAAGGGCATTATGAATTAAATGTGTTTAAGCCAGTAATGGCTGCCAACTTCTTACAATCAGCTAGATTAATTGGTGACGCTTGTATATCTTTTGATATAAATTGCGCTATCGGAATTGAACCAAATTACGAGAACCTAAAAAAGAATTTAGACAATTCTTTAATGCTAGTTACTGCTCTAAACACCAAAATTGGTTATGAAAAAGCAGCCAAAATTGCTAAAACTGCTCACCAAAATGGAACAACCCTAAAAGAGGAGAGCATTAATTTAGGTTACCTCACTCTTGAAGAATTTGATACTTGGGTAAAACCAGAAGATATGTGTGGAAATCTTTAAACTTATTTAAACAAAAAAAAGGATACAAAAATTGCACCCTCTTTTTTAAATTAATTAAATGATCTAGAAGTTCCAATAATACCCAACTCCTATTGAGCCTTATCCAGTTCCGCTTAAGTACATATTATAATTAATTGATCTAATAATTATAGCCTACTTTAACAACAGGAGCACTGAGGAAGTTATCTGTACTTATTCTTATACCCAATAAATATCTGAACCATCAACAGAATCTTCATTGCAAATATCTAAATGCAAACCAGCATTGATTAATAAAGAGCATTCTATTATTTGTATAGAGCAAAATACCAACAAAATAAAAATCGAGACATAGTTCTCGCTCTTTTTTTATAGAATATTTCTATAAAAAATAGCTATTTTATCAAAGCCATCTTACTTCTTGTTCTTCTCCGCAGCTTTCTTATCTTCTTTTGCCTTCTTCTCCGCAGCTTTCTTATCTTCTTTTGCCTTCTTCTCCGCTGCTTTCTTATCTAAACTCTTCTGTTTCTCAATAGCTTTCCTAACATCAGATCGGTCATTACTTAATTTACCCTTTTTCTTCAAATCTTTTTCTACCAAAATTTGATTAGTTAATTCCTTCTCTGATGCCATAAGGATTAAAAGCTTTGAAGATTCGCTAATTTTAGATGTTTCTGGTTTAGCTGATTTTGCTTCTTCTAAATCAGTAGGCTTATTTACTGTAACTGAAGTTTGTATTGTAGCAGTTGATTCTTCCTTTTTAACTTTTGTTGCTTCTGCTTTTGCTTTTACTTCTGCTGCTGCCTTTTCTTCTTCTTTTGCTTTTGCTGCTGCCTTTGCTTCTGCTTTAGCTTCTGCTTTAGCTTCTGCTGCTGCTTTTGATTCTGCTTTTGCTACAGCTTTATCTGATTCAGTTTTTTCTTTAGCTATTTCTACTAAATCAGTTTTTGAATCTGGTGCAATCAGAACTCTACAATCCTTACAATCAATATTCTTGTTATGCATTAACATTGTATTCTCCCATTTATATGCTTCTTTTGCGCTCTGCTTGCCTGATTCAGTATAATATGAGGTTAATGTTCTATTAGAGTCAAAAATCATAAATAATGAAGAAGGTTTATCGTAATACACCTCTCCCTGATTCATATTAGACTGATAATATATTTGAGCTACATTATTTCTAATATACTTATGCTTGTAACGATACTCTAAAATTAACTCTCCATTTTCTAAGTTCTGGTAAATATCAAATGGCTCAATTCCTAATTCTGAATTAACTTGAGCAGGAGTCATTCCTAACTCAATATTATATATCTTCTCAATAGTTGTAAAATATTCAATACTAATTTTATCTTGAGCAGATAAACTCATAGATAATAAAAGAATACCTGTAATTATAAAGTTTTTATTTTTTTTCATTTTTTCTTATTTATCGTTAATTTCAATAGTCCCTGAAGTTCCTACTTTTAACTCTATACCTATCTTACCTTTTAAGTCTAGAACGTCACATAAAGTACAATCTTTTGCTTCTTTATTATTATTTTCTTTTTCAATCTTTCTTTCCATTTTAATGCATGGCTCTCCTATACACAAAGTTGAAGAATAATTAGAATTTACAACATAGTAGTACTTTTCTGTATCACAAGGACAGTATGAACAAGTATTATCTTCTTCAGTTGCTTTTGAGTTATAATTCCAAGCCAGTTTATCTGTACATCCTTTAATTACAACTGGTAACGATGGGTCAGGAATACATTGTGGCTCACAATTTCTTATTGGGTCATAGCTAGCATTTAAAATTTCTCCACACGGGCAATATTTACAAAGAGTTCTGTCATCAATATCAGCATCAGCATTGTAATTTTTTGCTTCTGAATCAATACATCCTGTTATTAATGGTTTTTCACTATAGGAACATGTCCCTGATTCTTGTGTTGCCTGAGGATTGAAATTATTAGCCTTTCCCTTATGCCAAGATGGCCTTCCTTGATATTTTGGATCAGTTCCATCATCCATGCACCCAGTACAAACAAGATAATTCTCTTGAGTTTTACAAGATATTGAATTTTCTATGCAAAGAATGTCACGTGCTTTATATTTTGTATTATCATTAATTATATTCTCAAGTTTACCATCTCTATAATATAGAAGAACTTGTTTATTTGCATCATCAGATGATTCAAACTTTGCTATTCCTCACTTTAACGCAAATTCTGTATATATATCTTTTGCATTTATTTCTTGCATTAGTTTTCTATAATAGTGTTCATGAATTTCACAATTATCTTTTTGGTGATATATCTCATATGGATAACTAGATAAAATAGCCCTCACCTGATCCTTGGTAAGTCCTTTTTGCAATTTAGCAAGAGCTGATACACTGACAAAAGTTTTTATAATTTTTTTATCATATGTACAGTTTCCGTTATCCTTTGTTGCACTTTTCTGATAGTTTATAGCTTCTTTATCCATACAGCCTAAGACTACAGGAGGGTATGTACAGCAAGAGTAATCTTTACCTCCTTTAACTTTCTTACAGTCATATTTAGCATCAGGATCATAATTAAGCCCTACATTATCCAAACAAGCAGGAGTTCCACAGCTATAAAAGACACTCATAACTATAATTAAGCGAATTGAGGAATAAAATACTTTTTTCATATTATTAATATTAATTATTTTTATTTTAGAGAAAAACTCTATTCAGGAGAATCTTCTTTAGCTGCTTTTTCTTTAGCTGCTTTTTCTTTATCTGCGATAGCTTGAGCTTTCAAATCAGATGTTAATCTTGTTTGTTCCATTTTCCCTTTTTTTTTGTAGGTGCAATATATAAACTTAATTTAAAAAAGAGTCCATATTCCAAAAAAAAATTCTTATCTAGTTTTTATAGAAAAAATGTTACGGATATAGATTTTAGAGTGTCTGTTATAAACAAATTTTTGTTAATTTCTTTGTTTGGTTTATGACAAATTAATTTTTAGGTCCGCAACAAATTGTTTTATTTGTTGTTCATTTTCTTTTTTGCAGATAAGTAAAGTTCCTTCATTTTCTACAACTATATAACCATTCATCCCCTGCATTACAACTACCTTATCATTTGGAACTTTAATAATGTTATCCGTTGAATCATAAAGCATCACTTTGTTTCCTTGCACCGCATTTCTATTCTCATCAAGATCAAGATGCGCATACAAAGACCCCCAAGTGCCTAAATCGCTCCACCCAAGATCTGTAGGATAAACATATACATTTTCTGATTTTTCCATGATTCCATAATCAAGAGATATATTTTTACAGCCAGGAAAAACTCTATCAATAAATTCCGTTTCTTTACTGGTATTATAAAATTGTTTGCCTTGTTCAAAAACATCATACATATCACGCAATTGTTTGCGAAAAGCTAATGTTATGGATTTAGCACTCCAAACAAACATCCCAGAATTCCATAAAAAATCGCCACTATCTAAAAAATTAAGAGCCAACTCCTGATTTGGTTTCTCAGTAAAAGTTTTAACCTTTCTTATTCTTTGGTGATTGTCTAATTTCTCAGGTGTAAATTGAATATACCCATAGCCTGTATCGGGCCTTGAAGGAGTGATCCCAAGAGTTAATAAAATATCATTCTTAGCAACTACTTCCAAACAATCATTAGCCACTCTTACAAATTCATCTTCTTTAAGAATTATATGATCAGATGCGGCAATGATCATATTGGCATTCTCATTCATACTCTGAATTTTAAAAGCGGCATACGCAACACAAGGAGCAGTATTTCTCATAGCGGGTTCGCAAAGAATATTACTTTCAATGACATTTGGCAATTGTTCTAAACACAGGTCTTTATAATTTTTATTGGTTACAATTAATATGTTTTCTTTAGGGCAAACTCTTTGTAAACGATTAAATGTTTGCTGAATTAGAGTTTCTCCTGTACCTAATATATCTAGAAATTGTTTGGGGAAAGTAACTTTGCTCATGGGCCAAAACCTTGAGCCTATTCCTCCTGCCATTATTACGGCATAATTATTTTTATTCATCTTCAACTATCTTTCTCAAAAAAAATTGGCCGCTAAAATACAATAATTAAAACTATAATTTATTGCCCCTTAATGACTTCCGCAAAAGAATGAAATAAATAGGTCTTATTTGTTTTGTGCTCGATACATTTATATCTTTTTCTGATTTTTTCACCTTTGACAAAGATTTTTCCATTAGCAATTTTAAACGAATCTCCAACTGCTAAATCTGATATAGTAACAGATGGTAATTGATCGTATTTTTTTAATACTCTAACCAATTCCAAATCGGCAAAAGTGGATGCTTTTGGACTTATCATATGACGGCTTAATACTTTTAATATATCATCTGGAAAATAATCAGGAGTTAGAAAATTAAGCATTAAGGATTTAAATGTTAATTGCCAACTTTTAGCATGTGGTTTTAGCCTGTTTTGATATTTCTTAAAAACAAAAGCATGCGCTAACTCGTGAGTTAATGTAATCAAAAATGAATACTTATTCAAATTATTATTTACCGTAATACTCATCTGATTGCTTCTAACTTTAAAATCTCCCAATTTGGTTTTTCTTGGAGCTAAAATTTTAACAGTCACCTTGAGCTCATCAACCCAACATTGCAATAATTTATTGCTTTTTTCAGGTACAAATGAATAAAAAATACTCATTAACTAAGTAATTGAAATGCCAAAAGACTAGATAAGTAAGCCATTACGCCCATATATAAAAACTGAATTACAGGCCATTTCCAATGTTTGGTCTCACGATAAACAATGGCGACTGTACTCATGCACTGCATGGCAAATGCGTAAAAAAGCATCAATGAAATACCTACTGCTGGTGTGAAAAATGCTTTTCCGGTTTCTGGATTTTTTAAATCTGCAAGTCGTGTTTGAATGGATTGAATGTCATTATCTCCTACACTATATATAGTTGACATAGTACCAACAAAAACCTCACGAGCTGCAAAAGAAGTAATTAATGAAATGCCTATTTTCCAGTCAAAACCTAGTGGCTTTATAGCTGGCTCAATTACTTTACCAATAATTCCTGCATAAGAAGCTTCTAATTTATCAGCGGCAATATGAGTTTCTGAATCTGCTTTACCAGCCCATTCTTGTTCAATTTTTTCAAATTTATCTCCTGGAGCAAATGAGGATAAAAACCATAATACTATGGATATTGCAATAATAATTTTACCGGCATCAAACAAAAAAACTTTTACTTTTTCAACAATAGTGTAAGCAACCGTTTTCCAATCTGGAATTTTATAAGAAGGCAGCTCCATTATATAGTAAGATCGTTCTTGTGATTTAATAATAAATTTCAATAGAAAAGCTATTGCTATTGCCGCCACAAATCCAATCAGATAAAAAGCCATCATAACCAGGCCTTGTAAGTTAAATCCAAAATAATCTTCAGAGGGTATAATAAGTGCAATAATTAAGGTGTAAACGGGCAAACGAGCTGAACAACTCATAAGTGGAGTTACCATTATTGTTATAATTCTTTCCTTCCATGATGAAATAGTACGAGCCGACATAATAGCCGGAACCGCACAAGCTGCTCCACTAAGTAGTGGAATAATTGATCTTCCATTAAGTCCAACTCCTCTTAGTAATTTATCAGTAATAAAACTCACACGGGCCATATAACCAGTATCTTCCAAAAAGGCAACAAAAGCAAACAAGAAAGCAATTTGAGGAACAAAAATTAAAATTCCTCCAAGCCCAGCAAGAATGCCATTTACAATTAAATCATTTAATAGCCCTTGAGGCAAAGCATTTGCTGTGAACTTTTGCAAATCAACAAAGAGACCATCAATCAGCTCCATTGGGTAGGCCGACCAAGAAAAAACTGCTTGAAAAAGTAAAAATAACACTCCTAAAAAAACTACATACCCCCAAAAAGGATGTATTAAAATATCATCAATCTTTTTAGTAAACATATATTTTCCAATAGGCTTTCCTTGTTTTACTGTGGCTTTAATGACTTTATCAATCTGAGCGTATCGATTGACAGTTTCTTTAGCTTGTGCTCTTTCAGGAATAATTTCTTCTTTTTTACAAAGTTGATTTAATGCACATCTATTATTTGTCTCTCCACTTAACTTTTGCTTACAAAGAGCCATAAATGAGGCATAATCATTTTCTATTCCTCTAATTTTGTTGGCTTGCTCAATTACCCCTTTGAATAATTTTGTGATTTCTAGAAATGGAAAATTTGGCTTTTTTTCAATTGAATGAATGATTGTTTTTTTCAAAGTATCAAGTCCTTTTCCTTTTCGGGCATTTATTGCAACAACAGCAATTCCTAGCTCTTGCGAGAGTAAATTTACATCAACAATTATTCCTTTTTTAGTGGCAATATCAACCATATTAAGAGCCAATACAACCTCCATATTCAAATCAATAATTTGAGTAAGCAAAAAGATGGATCGTCTTAAATTGGAAGCATCAGCAACAACTACCGTGATATCCGGATAATCTATATTCTCATTATTGCACAATACTTGTTGTGCCACTTCCTCATCCATTGATTTTGGAAATAAGGAGTAAGTCCCTGGTAAATCAATAACTTCTGCTTTAAACTCTTCTGATAAGTTTGCTTTTCCACTTTTTTTCTCAACAGTAATGCCTGGATAATTTCCAACTTTTTGCTTAAGCCCTGTGAGTGCATTAAAAAGAGTTGTTTTTCCGGAATTAGGATTTCCAGCAAGTGCTATTTTAATTGACTTTTTACTCATTTACCAGTAACTTAACAGCAATACTTCTTGCATCTTCTTTTCTGATACTTAATATATAAGAGGAAATGAGTATTGCAATAGGTCCTCCAAAAGGAGCTTTGCGAACCACTTCAAATTGTTCGCCAGGAGTACAGCCCATTTCTAACAATTTCTGTTCCAAACTATTATCATAAATTTGAACCATTTCTCCTTTTGAACCAATAGATAATTCCGCTAAATTTTGCATGTGCAAATATAGCTATTTAGAATAAATCTAAAGTAAGCTAGCTATTTATTTAATAGTATTGTGTGCTGAAAAATTAGGACAAGTATTGCACCCTTTTTTCTTTGAAACCCCGCAAGAAGAAAGTACAAACAAAGCAATAATCAATAAAAGATGATACTTTTGTATTCTCATAATAAATACAAAGTTAATTAAATTATTATTTTTATCAGATGTTAAAACTATTAAAACACTTTGGGCTTTACTTCATAATGATGAAAAAAGTGATGAGTATGCCTGAAAAGTGGAGTGCATTTAGGAGTCAATTAGTATTAGAATTGGAAAAAGTAGGCATAAACTCAATTGGCATTGTAATATTTATTTCATTTTTTGTAGGGGGTGTTGTTAGCATACAGACAGCATTAAACCTAGAAAGTCCTTTACTTCCTAAATACTTAATTGGTTTGGCTAGTAGAGATTCTTTAATTTTGGAATTCTCCCCTACTATGATTTCATTAATTCTAGCCGGAAAAGTAGGTTCTAGTATCGCATCAGAAATTGGAAGTATGCGCGTAAGCGAACAAATTGATGCTTTAGAAATAATGGGTGTAAACTCAACCTCCTTTTTAATACTACCTAAAATAATTGCTTCTCTTTTCTTTTTTCCTTTTTTAGTAATTTTAAGTATGGGAATTGGAATGATAGGTGCTTGGGTTGGGGCACTATCCGTTGACATAACAACTACTGAATTTCTTTCTGGACTGAGATATGAATTCAGATCATACTATATAACATATGCTATTGTAAAAACTATATTCTTTGCATTTATAGTTTCGTCAATATCCTCTTATTTTGGCTATCATGTAAAAGGAGGATCAATTGCTGTAGGCAAATCAAGCACAGATGCAGTAGTATATAGCAGTATTGTTATTCTTGTTTTCAACTTTATTTTAACCAAACTTATTTTAGCATGATAGAAATAAAGAATATTGAAAAAAAATTTGGAGATAATCATGTCCTAAAAAATGTAAGTTTTACTTTCGAACAAGGCAAGACGAATCTCATCATTGGGGAAAGTGGGTCGGGAAAAACAACGCTTATTAAAATTTTAGTAGGACTGCACCAAAAAGATCAAGGGACTGTGTTGTTTAACGGAGAGGATATACATCAAATGAGCACCAAAGAAACAAGAAAATTCCGACAAGAAATAGGAATGCTTTTTCAGGGAGGCGCTCTTTATGATTATATGACAGTAGAGGAAAATATCATGTTTCCGCTAACTATGTTTACCGACAAAACAGAAGCTGAGATGCTAGAAAGAGTTAATTTTTGTTTAAAAAGAGTGAACCTTGAAGGCAAAAATAATTTAATGCCCTCAGAGCTGAGTGGAGGAATGAAAAAAAGAGTAGCGATTGCTAGGGCAATTGTTATGCAGCCAAAGTATCTTTTTTGTGATGAGCCAAACTCAGGTCTTGACCCAAAGACCGCTATTGTAATAGATGATTTAATACAAGAAATCACTGAGGAATACAATATCACTACTATTGTAAATACACATGATATGAACTCTGTAATACAAATTGGAACAAATATTGCATTTATTCATAAAGGAGAAATGTGGTGGAAAGGAAGTAAAGAAGACCTTATTAACTCCAACAATAAAGAACTCCTAGATTTTGTATTTGCATCCGAACTTTTTAAAAGATTAAAGAAATCATCATGAAAGATGTAAGGGCAAAAAAACACCTTGGTCAGCACTTTTTAAATGATTCAAGGATTGCTTTTGACATCACTGATTTATTAAGTAAGAACGCGAAAAATGTAGTTGAGATTGGCCCAGGCATGGGAGTGCTTACCCAATTTCTAGTAAAAAAAGATTACACAACTCAAGTTGTAGAAATTGACTCAGAAAGTGTCTTTTACCTCCGATTAAATTATCCAAATCTTAATATCTATGAAGGAGATTTTTTACAATTAGACCTTAAAAAAAAGTATCCTTTTAATTTCTCATTAATTGGAAATTTCCCATATAACATATCTTCTCAAATATTATTTAAAGCCTTTGAAAATAGAGATCAAATAGCTGAAATAATAGGCATGTTTCAAAAAGAGGTAGCGGAAAGAATCGTGTGCAAAAAAGGAAAACAAAGAGGAATTCTATCCGTTTTCTTACAAGCATTTTATGATATAGAATACTGTTTTACAGTTAATGAAGATGTATTTATTCCTCCTCCAAAAGTAAAGTCAGGAGTCATAAAATTATTAAGAAATAATAGAAAAGAACTGTCTGTAGATGAAAATAAATTTAAGCAAATTGTTAAAGCAGCATTTAATCAGAGAAGAAAAACGTTACGTAATGCCTTAAAACCTTTAACATTAATACATGAAAAAGAAATTGCAGATTTACTACCTTTACGAGCGGAACAATTATCAGTTGATGATTTTATAAACCTTACGAATCATGTCGAATAAAATAGACATAAATAGCGCCTATATTGAAGAAGTAACAGCTCTAATTGAGAATAAAAACTCATCAAAATTAATCGAAATAATTGCTGAGCTTCATGTTGCAGATATTGCTGAAATCATTAAAGATTTATCTGATCAAAACGCTAAATATTTTTACCATTTAATTACTGATGAAGAGGAGTCGGCAGCTATACTTATCGAACTTGAAGATGATACTAGAGAAAATTTACTTCAAGATTTATCAGCAAAAGAAATTGCAGAAGAAGTAATTGAAAATCTAGCAACTGATGATGCGGCAGATTTGATGGGAGAGTTATCAGAAGATAAAAAAAATGAAGTACTTTCACATATTGAGGATTTAGAACACGCAAGTGATATTAGTGATCTATTAAGTTACCCAGAAGATACAGCTGGTGGTCTTATGGCAAAAGAGTTAATAAAAGTAAACGAAAACTGGAATACCGTTCAATGTCTTAAAGAAATGCGCAAGCAGGCCGATAATGTAAAAACAGTTTTTACTATATATGTAGTTGATGATAACGACAAGCTTCTTGGACTAATGTCACTTAGAAGATTGCTACTTACTGAAAGAGCAACTGCAATTAAAGAAATCATGTTTACTGACATTATTTCTGTAAAAGCAACTGAAGAGAATGAGAATGTTGCAAATATGATGCAAAAATATGATTTAGTTGTCCTGCCAGTTGTGGATGATTCAGGAAGGCTTCTTGGCAGGATAACCATTGATGATGTTATGGATGTTGCTAAAGAAGAAGCGGAGAAAGATTATCAAATGGCAAGTGGTATATCGGAAGATGTTGAAAGTAGCGATAGCATATGGGAACTCACAAGAGCCCGACTTCCATGGCTACTAATTGGAATGATAGGTGGACTGTTTGGAGCAAAAGTAATAGGGATATTTGATTTAGAAAAAAACTTTGAATTGGCTTTTTTTATTCCACTTATTGCTGCTATGGGCGGTAATGTTGGGATACAATCTGCCGCTATAGTAGTACAAGGTTTAGCAAATGATTCATTAAAAATGGAGAATATCTTTCAAAAATTACTAAAAGAGTTAGGAGTAGGACTATTAAACGGAATTATCTGTTCGGTAATCATATTGGGAGCTACATTTGCATTAGGATATAGCATGGAACTTAGCCTAACTGTAAGTATTTCATTATTAGCAGTAATAGTTTTTGCAGCCTTATTCGGAACATTTATACCCCTTACATTAGAAAAATACAATATTGATCCTGCGCTTGCAACTGGTCCCTTTATAACCACAGTAAATGATGTACTAGGGCTATTTATCTATTTCTGGATCGGGCAAGCAATACTCTAAAATGAAAATCCTCTTTATTGATACAGTACACCCTCTTTTAAAACAAGAGCTAGAGAAATATCATCATCATTGTGATACTGCTTACAATAAGAAAAAAGCAGAAATTGAAGAAACTATTCATAACTATGATGGTATTATTATAAGAAGTAAATTTAATATTGACCAGCAATTTATAGCCAAAGCATTTAACTTAAAATTTATTGCACGAGCAGGAAGTGGTTTGGAAAATATTGATGTAGCTTATGCCCAAAGCAAAAAAATTAAATGCTACAATGCAGCTGCAGGCAACAGACAAGCAGTAGCAGAACATGCCCTTGGGATGCTTCTTTCTTTATTCAATAATTTAAAGAATTGTGATACTGAAGTAAGACAGGGTAAATGGAACAGAGAATCAAATAGAGGAATAGAACTCTCTGGAAAAACAGTAGCAATTATTGGCTATGGTAATAATGGTTCGGCTTTTGCTGAAATTCTAAAAGGATTTGGAGTACGTATTTTAGCCTATGACAAATACCTCAATAACTACTCTTATCAAAGCAGTATGGAAATCATCTATAAAGAATCAGATATCCTTAGTTTACACATACCGCTAACAGAAGAAACTACATATTTGGTTAATGATAATTTTATAAATAATTTTCAAAAGAAATTTTACTTAATAAATACTG
This sequence comes from Chryseobacterium gleum, assembly GCA_945865535.1. Lineage (GTDB taxonomy): Bacteria > Bacteroidota > Bacteroidia > Flavobacteriales > BACL11 > BACL11. Next base: position 86,551 of record CAMBDW010000005.1, read on the forward strand.
CAAGGGGAAAATGTGTAAATACAAAAGATCTAGTCTCTGCTTTAGAAAGTGGTAAAATTAAAGGCGCCTGTTTGGATGTTTTGGAATACGAAAATACCTCTTTTGAAAACTTAAGTAAAGATAGAATCACAATCGATATGAAATACCTAATCGATTCTGATAAAACTATCCTAACACCTCATATAGCAGGGTGGACTCTAGAAAGCAATATTAAAATAAGTGAAATTTTACTCCAAAAGATTATTTCTGATTTTGGGCAATAAGAATTGAAATCTCCACTCCCATTTTTCTCATGCGTTCTGAAGCATCATTTAAGGAATTTGTTACTGATTCTTTCGCATCAACAAAAGTGTCTCCAATAGAATTAAACATCCCTTTATAGTAATTGATCCCTTCATTCATATTTTCAGCAAAAGCAGTTAACTTTTTTTCAGATGCCTTATCCCAATTATTTTTATGTTCTTCAATCTTTTCTGAAAAAAACTTAAGATACATTCCTAATTCGTTGACAAACATATTAGGTCGATCAGCGCGCACTACACCTTTTAAATCATTATAAATATGATGTGCCATTTCAGATAAAGACAGTTCTTTAGAAAAATAGGCCATATTAGGACCTGGACAAATAGACACTCCTTTACTCTCTCTATTCTCAAATCCGTAATTAATATCTGCAGTTGCCGCCAAACCCATACACAAGCAGGTTTTCTCAGTAATCTTATCCGAAATACCTTGCTCTTGAATTTTGTTTTTTTGAAAAAGTCGAGAAGCCGTACATACCCCTTGGGTTCCATACTCATTACTTAATGCCAAAAATTTTCTAGGACATGGACTACCTGGATTACCTTCTTCAATCTTCTGAAACCTTTCAATATCTTTAGATGAATTTCTTAAAGTATTAAATGGCACTCCAAGAGGTGATATATTGCTTAAATACAAATCCTTTTCTTTGGCTTCTTGTAATTGTTTTCTTGTATCCTTATCTACTGTTGTTGCTTCTGTTACTAACAAAAAAGGAGTTCCCCAACCAACACTATCTAAATTATAATGATTGATTAAAAAATTATGTTCCTCAGCTGTACCTACACCACCTTGAGCTGTAATTTTTACAGCCAATGTTTCATTCGGAAGTATTCTCGCACTTGATTCTAAAGCTGATTTACAAACAGCAAAAGTGTCATCAATTAACTCTTGTCTTCTATCTCTAAATTCTGCTAAAATTGGCCCCATCAAATAACCATCAGTAGCAAAAGTATGGCCTCCACAATTTAAACCTGACTCAATACGATATTCAGAAACCCAAAGTCCTTTTTTAGCTAAAAATTTACCTTGAATAACAGCCGATCTATAATCAGATACCTTAAGTATTATTTTCTTTTTTATATACCCATTTTCATCTGGAAAGAAATCATCAAACTGAGCAATATAACCGTACAATCTCGGATTCATGCCGGCTGAAAAAATAACTGAAGATGCTAAATCGGAATTAGCATATCCCCTTAATCCCGCATGAGCATCATTGTATTCTGAAGGCAATTCTTCTTTTTTAAAGTAATTTGTTTTATCAACTTTTGTCATGATATTTACATCAATACTTCCCATTGATAAATTTTCCTTTAACCAAGAGGACAAATCCTCAAAACTAAATGACTTTTCAATGAATCTATTGAATTCTTTCTTTACCTCACTACTGTCAGGTAGCATTATAAAGTACTTTTTTACTTCTTCAAATTTATCTTTCGTTGCAGAAGTAAACTCCTCAAATTTTGCTGAGGTAACTTTGTTTACCATATTAAGATAAGAAGTAATTCTATCTGCACGGTAATCTTTTGTATCATTCTTTATCTCATTATAAGATAAATTATGTAAGCCACTATAATATTTTCTTAAGCGCTCTAGCAATACATCATCAGCCAAGGCAATTACAGTATTTATGCCATAATGAGCAACCTTTAAGGCTGAGTCAGCTGTAAAAGCTGTTCCCATTACAGGTATATGAAAGGTATGTACTGAAGACATATTATTTTAAAAAATAATGGTGCAAATATATATTAAATTAAGAAAAGAAATATAATATATTTTAAACATAAATATCAATTATAAAGTAGAAAGCTGAATCAAGTTGAAAAAAATCAACTATAAGATTTTTGACTACTTTTAAAGTACTCAAAAGTCCAAATAACAGTAAGTAATATTTCAAAAGAATACACAAAATCTTCAATAGGGATATTAAACACTCTAAATCCTATAATATGAGATTCATTATAAATTACAACTGCTTGATCAGTAAAGCTACCTGTTAACAATCCATTAATTAAAATAAATGGCATTAATGAAACAAAGTACATTAATAAAAAATTATTCCACCATTTTGGTTTAACATAAAATACAAGCAACATGCTAAATCCACTAATAATAAAATAACAGCTAGTGTAAATCCTGGGGAAGAATATTATTGCAAGAAAAAAAAGAATAATAGCTGCAAAAAGAGCAAACTTATAGTGCAGAATAATAGGGGGAGGAATTTTAAAGAAATATTTTAATACTTTATATATGAATAAAGAAGAAAATGGAATTATTACAAAAAATAACCATTCCTCAATAGGTAAATTAAAAACCAAAATTCCGTAAATAAGTTCATTGTTAAACCTCCATACTCCAATATTAGTAAAAATAATATCAAGTGGGATATGTATGGACATCATTACAAAAATAGCAGGAAGTAAATATATCCATGATTTATAAAATTGTATTCTTTTCTCAAAGCTCTGCAACAGAGGATAACTACAAGCAATTGCCAAGATAGTAAAATAACAATAGTTACTATTAAATAAGTCCATCATTAAAATACTGAATAATAAAAAAGGTTAGTTGGGAAAAAAGTAAAGCAAAAGACAACTTTGGATTTAGTGTTACCTTAGAGATCATAATTAAAAACTGAATAAATAGTGAAATACCAAACCAGGCAATATAGTTTTGAAGTGGTATTTCATCTGTACTCCAATGCCAAAAATCTAAAATACTAGCTATTGGCTCAATAATATAATCTGTAAAAACCATAAGAAAAGATGCAACCAAAACAATTAAATATTTTTTTCTAAAAAGATATGATGATATACCAAAGCATGCAAGAGAAAGGCTCGCCCAATTTACTCCAATAATTATTGGAGTTCCGAATATTTTATAACCCAATGATTCTCCGTAAGTATAGCTTCCAAAAATAAACTTATAATTTACTCCTATTATTTCAACCATTAATCCAATTGAAAAAATAAGAACAATCAACTTTAGAAAATTCATTGTTAAATTATTGTTGGCCCAATAAAATAGAAGTAATAATAACAATAAATTATATGAAGAAAATCGTAAAATAAACTGTTGAAAATCAGAATAAAATAATGCAAAAGATCCAATAATATTAAGAAAAAACATTGCAGATATCGCTATCGTAATTTTATTTTTTTTCATAATCAGAATAAATTAATTCATCTACGATTTTAGCGGAAGATAAAACTAAAGGTATGCCTCCTCCTGGGTGTACACTGCCTCCACAGAAATATAAGCCTTTTATATTTTTTGAGAAATTAGGATGTCTAAAAAAAGCAGACATCCTAGTATTTGATGAAGTTCCATAAAGCGCACCTTTAAATGAATGAGTATCAGCTTCAATATTCCTTGGATCAACTACTCTTTCGAATAAAATATTATCTTCAATGTTACAATTTAATACTCTATTAATTTTACTTATAATTTCTTTTCTTGATTTTAAAATTAGCTTATCCCAATCTTGATTGTTGTTGTGGGGAACATTAATCATAACAAACCAGTTTTCTGATTGTTTTGGAGCATCAGATTTAATCCTCTTAGATGTTATATTAATATAAACTGTAGGATCAGAATAGATTTCATTTCCCCCGCGAATACATTCGAATTCTTCCTTATAGTTTTTTGAGAATAAAATATTATGGATTTGCAGCTGCTTAAAGACCTTAGTAATACCCCAATAAAAAATTATAGCAGATGAGGATCTTGGCTGGTCCTTCTTATAATTTAAACGAAATTGCTTAGCCAATAATTTATTATATACAAAATAGATATCAGTATTACAGACTACAATATCAGCAGCAATAAAAGCATCTTTAATTGCTAGGCCTTCAATTTTACCATTACTAACTTTAATTTGATCTACAAAGGAATTGAAATTAAACTTGACTCCTAACTCTAATGCCAGTTTATATAAAGATTTAGGTATTGTGCTCATACCTTTATCAGCAAAAAATGCTCCTCTATTAAACTCTAAATTTGAAATACTATTCAATACTGCTGGCGCTAAGTAAGGATCTGACCCATTGTATGTTGCGAATCTATTAAAGATTTGGACTATTTTCTTATCAAAAAACTTCTTACTATTAATTCTATCCATAGAAGAAAAAAGATTCAACCATGGGATTTTTAAGGCAGATAAAAAAACTTTAACTGAGAAATACGTTTTAAGTTTATGAAGTGATTTTTCTAAAAATAAATGATTTGTAGTTTTAAAAATAAATGCATTTTTTCTTAAATATTTTATTGTATCTTTTTTTGGAATATTTGAAATTTTAAATATTTCTTCAGAAAATAATTTTGCATCAGAAAATCCTCTAATAATAACTCCATCATCATAAAAATACCTACAACTTTCATTGATCCTAGAATAACTAAAATAATCTTTTGGATTCTTTCCTGCCAGATAAAAAAGCTCATCAATTTTTTCTGGCATTGTTAGTAAGGAAGGCCCCTTATCAAAACGAAATCCAGATACTGAAAATTCATCAGCCTTGCCACCTGGATAACAATTAGACTCAAAGACTTGCACTTCATGACCTTTAACGGCTAGTCTTACAGCAATTGCAAGCCCACCAATACCTGATCCTATAACTGATATTTTTTTTTTTGATTGTTCCAAAATAAATAAATTACTCTTTTACAACTAACTGTAATGTATTCCTTGATCTTTGTTCAAGTATAACTTCCCTTTGTTTTAAAAAATCAAAAGTAGAATCTTTAGCATAATGTCTTATTGTGCAAAGACTTAGATTCTTATTGTAATATACTTCAAAATCATCCTGTAAATCAGCAATTAGTGCAGGAATCTTATGTTTATCATCATCAACACAAAGAGAAAAAGATACAGCAGAATTTTGCATCATATTTACGCTAACTCCATGCTTTGCTAACAAAGCAAATATTTTACTCATATGAGTTTCCACAATAAATGATAAAGATGTATCAGAAATAGATATTAAAATCTGATTTTCTTTTATAATACAAGACGGAATTTCAGCAAAAGTAGTAACGCCTTCTGCAATTTGAGATCCTTTACTTTTAGGATTTAAAAACGACTTTATAAACAAAGGAATCTGTTTCTTTTTAAGCGGTTGTATTGTTTTAGGGTGTATCACTTTTGCTCCATAATAAGCCAACTCAATAGCCTCATCAAAAGATATTTTTTCTAACAATTGAGAATGCTCAAAATGTTTAGGATCTGCATTCATCATTCCAGCTACATCTTTCCAAATTACTACCTCTTTTGCTTCTAAGGAAAAAGCTAATATTGCTGCAGAAAAATCACTTCCTTCTCTTCCCAATGTAGTGGTAAAATTCTCTGAAGTGCATCCTAAAAAACCCTGTGTGATACAATGTTTTTCTTTTATCTGATTTTTTATACAAGTAGTTGTTGTTTCCCAATCCACTTTTGCATTTCTATATGTATTGTCAGTTTTAATTAAATCACGAGCATCTAATAAAGAATTTTCAAATCCAATTTGGTCCAAATAAGCACTCATTATTTTAGAAGACAAAAATTCCCCTATCGAAACAATTTGATCGTAATCATAGGCATAATTTTGATTAGGTTCATCTTCTAAAACCCATTCAATTTCAACAAACAAATTATTTATTTCATCAAAAATGGCATGCTTTTCATCAAATAATTGATTTAAAATATTGGTATGAAAATCTTTTACTTTTTGTAAGGCAATAAAAGGATCGGCATTTTTTTGAACATAAGATTCTACTACAACCTCAAGCATATTAGTAACTTTGCCCATGGCTGAGAAAACAATCACCAATTTATCATTAGAATAAGAATTTAAAATATTCCCAACATTAATGATGTTTTCGGCATCTTTTATTGATGCTCCTCCAAATTTGAAAACTGTATACATCTAATGCTAAAAAATTAACTGCAAAGTAAAGGTTATTTTCTCATCAAATACTTCAAATTTTTAGATATTTGCAACACTAAATAACCCAAATGAAGATTGCCTTTTTAACCTCTGGAGGAATAGCCCCTTGTTTATCAGCAGCAATAGGCAGATTGACGGAAAACTACTTAAGAGATTACCCTAATGCAGAAATTATTGGCTACTTAAATGGATACAAAGGGCTTCTTTTAGGAAATTCAATTTCTTTCCCAAAATCACTTTTTGGAAGCACGGATAAGTTTTATCAATTTGGGGGATCTCCTATTGGTAATAGTAGAGTAAAGCTAACTAATATTGAGGACTGTATTAAAAACGGTCATGTTGCCAAAGGCGAAATCCCATTAGAAGTTGCAGCCAATCAATTAGTAAAAGATGGAGTAACAATTTTGCACACAATAGGTGGAGATGACACCAATATAACAGCAGCAGATTTATCTTTTTATCTAAAAGAAAACAATTATAATTTAACAGTAGTTGGTTTGCCAAAAACAGTTGACAATGATGTGTATCCTATCGCTCAAACTCTAGGCGCATGGACGGCTGCAGAACAAGGCGCAATATTCTTCGAAAATATAGTAAATGAAAATACTACCTCTGACAGGCAATTAATTATACATGAAGTAATGGGTAGGAATTGCGGATGGCTTACTGCTGCCACTGCATTGGAATACCGAAAAAGATTAAACAAGATCCATTTTATGCCTGAGATAGGACTTTCAAAAGAAAAATGGGATATACATTGTGTGTTATTGCCTGAACAAGAAATTTCATTTGACAAAGAATGCGAACGACTTAATAAGGTAATGGATAAGTACGATTGTGTAAATGTTTTTTTAAGTGAAGGCGCTGGCATGGATGTCATTATTAAAGATGCTGAAAAATTAGGAGAGCCTATATTGCGTGATGCATTCGGGCATGTACGATTAGATGAACTAAATCCTGGAAAGTGGTTTGCAAAACAATTTGGAAAAAGACTAAATGCTCATAAAATATTAGTTCAAAAAAGCGGTTACTTTGGAAGGTCATCAAAAGCAAACAAAGCAGATTTAGAGCTTATACTTGAAGTAGCTGATTATGCCGTAAAAAGTGCAATAGAAGGTAAAAATGGTGTAATTGGATGGGATGAAGATAATAAAAACAAATTATCTTGTATTGATTTTAACAGAATAAAAGGGGGGAAACCTTTTGATACATCATTAGATTGGTATAAAAAAATGATGAACGAAATTCAATCCATCTAATTGACATTACAAGCTCCATTATTAACATATTTTGGGGAGCCAAAGCAAACTGAGGCAATTAAAACTGCATTAGAAAAAACCCAAGCAAAAATTCAACTTACAGGATTAATTGGTTCATCATTTTCTCTTACAGCAAGCGCAGTAGTTAGAGAAAGTAACAGCCCACATCTTTTTATTTTTAGAGACAAAGAAGAAGCATCATACTTTATTAATGATCTCGAGAATCTACTTAACAATGAAGTATTCTTTTTTCCAGCCTCATACAGGAGAGCTTATCAGGTTGAAGAAACTGACAATGCCAACATTCTTTTAAGAATAGAGGTATTAAACAAACTGAATCAAAAAAGAAATCCAATCATTATTACTTATTCTGAAGCATTATCAGAAAAAGTAGTAAGTAGAAAAGAGCTAAAAAAACATACTATTGGATTAAAAATTGCTGATAAAATTGAGATTGATGACTTGGAAGAAATGCTACTACACCTCAACTTTGAAAAAGTTGATTTTGTAATTGCAGCTGGCCAATATTCAATTAGAGGTGGCATTTTAGATGTCTATTCTTTTGCAGATGAATATCCATTTAGATTGGAGTTTTTTGACACTGAAATTGAAAGCATCAGAACTTTCGATATTAATACTCAGCTATCAATTAATGCCGAGAATAAAATCACCATTATCCCAAATACTAAGGCAAAAAAAAGCTTAGACGCCCAAGTTAGCGTGCTGGAATACCTTCCAAAAAACTCAATTATATGGGCAAAAGATATCGCCTATACTAAAGGCATTCTTGATGATTATTTTAAAAGAGCAAATGAGGAACATAAAAGAATAGAGGAAAGCACAATACAACCCTTGAGCCCTAAAAATTTATTTACAAATGGCTATGAATTTACCTCTGAGTTGGAAAATTTCTCAATTATTGAAACTCATCAACAAAGCTTTTTTAAGTCAGATGAAAAAATTGAAATCAATACGACCTCACTAACTAAAATAAATAAGCAATTTGACTTATTAAAAGAGGATTTAAAAAAGAATCAGCAAGAAGGGTTGCAAAATATCATCCTATGCTCTTCAGATGAACAAGAAGAAAGATTCAATGCCATATTTAAACATTCGGATGAAGCATTAATCTACCAATGCATTTTGTTTTCATTGCATGCCGGTTTTATTGATTACACCAATAAGCAAGCCATCTACACTGATCATGAGATTTTTGACAGACATCATAAATTTAAATCAAAAACAAAATTTATTGATAACCAAGCGATAACTATAAAACAGCTTAACTCTTTAGAAATTGGTGATTTTGTAACTCATATCGATCATGGAATTGGAAGGTTTGAGGGGCTACACAAAATTGAGAATCACGGAAAGTATCAAGAAGTAATAAAACTTACTTATAAAGAAGGCGATATTCTTTATATCAGCATACATTCCTTGCATAAAATCGCAAAATATTCTGGAAAAGAAGGACTAGAACCAAAAATAAACCAATTAGGCTCTCCAATTTGGAAAAACGCTAAGGAAAAAACCAAAACAAAAGTCAAGCAAATTGCTTTTAACCTTATACAGCTTTACGCCAAACGAAAACTCAAAAAAGGATTTGCATACAGCCCTGACACCTATTTGCAACACGAACTAGAAGCCTCATTTATGTATGAAGACACTACTGATCAAAGTAAAGCAACAGCTGACATAAAAGCAGATATGGAAAATGAAATGCCAATGGATCGATTAATTTGTGGAGATGTAGGTTTTGGAAAAACAGAAGTAGCAATACGAGCAGCATTTAAGGCCGTAGCCGATAATAAGCAGGTGGCTGTTTTAGTCCCAACTACTATTTTAGCATTACAACACTATAAAACATTTAAAAAAAGGTTTAAACACTTGCCTTGCACTGTAGATTATATCAACCGATTTAAAACTTTAAAAGAACAAAAAGAAACACTTACAAAATTAGCAAGAGGTGGAATTGACATCCTTATTGGGACGCATAGAATTGTAGGTAAAGATGTAAAATTTTTGGATTTGGGACTACTGATAATTGATGAAGAGCAAAAATTTGGAGTAAATATAAAAGACAAACTAAAACTCTTTAAGGAAAATATTGACACCCTTACTCTAAGCGCTACTCCTATCCCCAGAACATTACAATTTTCACTTTTAGGAGCAAGAGATTTATCAGTAATCAATACCCCACCACCCAATAGACAATCAATAGAGACTACTATTATTGGAATGCATCAAGAAACAATACGAGATGCTATAAGTTATGAAATTTCTCGTAATGGACAAGTTTATTTTGTACATAACCGTATCGAAAACATTAAGGAAGTAGCCGGTTTATTACAAAGGCTTTGCCCTGATGCTAAAATAAAAGTAGGTCATGGGCAAATGGATGGTAAAAAATTGGAAGAACTGATAATTGACTTTATGGAAGGAGATTTTGATGTATTGGTGTCCACCACAATTATTGAAAATGGAGTTGACATCCCAAATGTTAATACTATAATTATAAATAACGCTCAAACTTTCGGACTGAGTGATTTACATCAAATGAGAGGACGGGTTGGCAGGAGTAATAAAAAAGCATTTTGTTATTTAATAAGCCCGCCTCTACATCAATTATCTGAAGAAAGCCGAAAGAGATTAATTGCTCTGGAACAGTTTTCTACTCTTGGAAGTGGTTTTAAAATTGCCATGCGTGATTTAGACATTAGGGGTGCTGGCGATTTATTAGGTGCCGATCAGTCAGGATTTATTAATGATATTGGTTTTGAAACCTATCAAAAAATATTAAATGAAGCAATTGAAGAATTGAAAAGAGAAAAATTCCAAGATCTTTTTGAAGATGAAAAAGAGCAGTTCTATGTAAAAGATTGCCAACTAGATACTGACTTAGAAATACTAATTCCAGACACTTATGTAAGTAATATTAGTGAGAGGCTAAACCTTTATAAAGAGCTTAATAATTTCACTAAAGAAGAAGAAATTACTGCTTTTATTGAAAGGCTAAACGATAGATTTGGCAATGTTCCTTCAACAATTTCTGATCTTTGTGATGCCCTTAGATTAAGATGGCTAGCAAAACAAATTGGGTTTGAGCGTATCATCTTAAAAAACGACAGTATGCGTTCTTATTTTCCTTCACAAGCAGATTCAAATTATTATAACTCTGATTACTTCAAACTTGCATTAGAGTTTTTAAAACGAAATTTTAATAACTGTGAAATGATAGAAAAAAAAGGAAAACTATCTATGAGAGTAAAAAACATTCACTCCATTAAAGATGCTTTAAATACTTGCCAAGAAATTACCAAAGCGCCCTCTTAATCAACAATAAAAACAACTTATTAACAATCTTTTTTTTTAGCTGCATTTCATTTAATCATCTTTTAAGATTTAAGTAAAATTGCATAAGGTCTTAAAAAAGAAAAATGCCCCAAAAAAGAACAATAAAAAACGCTCTAATTTCTGTTTTTCACAAAGATGGATTAGCTCCAATTGTAAAAAAATTGAACGAATTAGGGGTAACTATATATTCCACAGGAGGTACGCAAAATTTTATTGAAGAGCAGGCAATAAGTGTAAATCGTATTGAAGACCTTACTACTTACCCCTCTATTTTAGGTGGCCGTGTAAAAACTTTACATCCCAATGTATTTGGTGGTATTTTATCAAGACGAGAAATACAAGCTGATATAGAACAGTTAGAGCAATACAACATTCCAGAATTTGATTTAGTAATTGTTGATCTCTATCCCTTTGAAAAAACAGTCGCAGCAGCAGCCTCTGAGCAAGACATCATTGAAAAAATAGATATCGGTGGGATTTCATTAATTCGAGCTGGTGCTAAAAACTTTAAAGATGTTTTGGTTGTTTCAGAAATGAGTCAATATCCTGAAATTTTAGAATTATTAAATCTTAATGGCGCCAGTACAACTATAGCGGAAAGAATGAAATTTGCAGCTAATGCATTTGATGTTTCTTCTCATTATGACACTGCTATTTTCAATTACTTTCAAAGCGATAATACTGCAGTATTCAAAAAAAGTATTCGTAAAGCAAAAGCCTTGCGCTATGGAGAAAATCCTCATCAATCAGGATCTTTTTATGGAAATCTAGATGATATGTTTACTCAGCTAAATGGAAAGGAACTTTCTTATAATAATCTCTTAGATATTGATGCAGCTGTAAATTTAATTTCAGAATTTGATGAAACTACTTTTGCAGTTTTGAAACACAATAACGCTTGTGGCTTGGCTTGCCGACCAAAACTTATTGATGCATGGAAAGATGCCTTAGCTGGAGACCCAACATCAGCATTTGGAGGAGTACTCATCACCAATAAAGAAGTAGATTTAGAAACTGCAGAAGAAATAAATAAACTCTTTTATGAAGTATTAATTGCCCCATCATTTGCAAATGATGCCTTAGCACTTTTAAAAGCAACAAAAAAAAGAGTACTGCTACAACAGAATAAAGTTATATTACCAAAAATACAATTCCGAACTGTATTAAATGGGGTATTACAGCAAGAAAAAGATTTAAAAAAAGATACCATTGCTGATATGAAAACAGTAACAAAAATAGCACCAACTAATGAGCAGCTCACCGATTTGGTTTTTGCATCAAAGATCTGTAAACACACCAAATCAAATACCATTGTATTTGCAAAACGAAAGCAATTATTAGCAAGTGGTATAGGGCAAACATCAAGAGTGGACGCATTAAAACAAGGAGTAGATAAAGCTGCTATTTTTGGATTTAATTTAAATGGAAGCGTTATGGCATCAGACGCTTTTTTTCCTTTTGCTGATTGTGTAGAATTAGCAGGAAATGCAGGAATAAAAGCGGTAATACAGCCTGGGGGCTCAATAAAAGATCAATTGTCTATCGATTATTGCAACACTAAAAATATGGCAATGGTACTAACAGGAACAAGACATTTTAAACATTAAAAATAAAAATTATGGGATTTTTTGACTTTATGCAAGAGGCAATTGCTATTGATTTAGGAACTGCAAACACATTAATTATTCACAACGACAAAGTTGTTGTAGATGAACCATCAATTGTTGCTAGGAATATTAGGACCGGAGAAGTAGTTGCTATCGGCAAGAGAGCTCAACAAATGCACGGGAAAACTCATAAAGAAATAGAAACTTTACGACCACTAAAAGATGGAGTAATTGCTGATTTCCAAGCATCTGAACAGATGATAAGAGGGTTTATTAAGATGCTAAACATTAAAAGCAGCATCTTTGCCCCATCATTAAAAATGGTTGTTTGTATTCCATCAGGAGTAACTGAAGTAGAAAAAAGGGCCGTAATTGATTCAGCAGAACATGCAGGAGCAAAAGATGTTTGGCTAATATATGAGCCAATGGCTGCAGCAATTGGTATTGGCATTGATGTATTAGAACCAAAAGGAAATATGGTGATTGATATAGGTGGAGGGACAACTGAGATTGCCGTAATTTCATTAGGAGGTATTGTTTGTGACAAATCCATCAGAGTTGCTGGAGATAAATTAACTGCTGACATTCAGCATTATATGATAACAAGACACAATATTGCTATTGGTGATATTATGGCCGAACAAATTAAAATTCATTGTGGATCGGCACTTACAGAATTAGAGGATCCACCACCAAACTATGCTGTACACGGTAGAGATTTAATGAGCGGAATACCAAAAGAAATAATTGTAACCTACAAAGAAATTGCAGGTGCATTAAATAACTCGATTGAACAAATTGAGGAAGCTATAATGAGTGCCTTATTTAATACTCCCCCAGCATTATCTGCAGATATTTTTAATGAAGGGTTGTATTTAACCGGAGGAGGATCAATGCTTAGAGGTCTTGACAAAAGGATTTCTACAAAAACTAAATTACCAGTATATGTTGCTGAAGACCCTTTAAGAGCTGTAGCTAGAGGAACTGGCATTGCTCTTAAAAACACAGACAAGTATACATTCTTAATGCGATAGTAAACAGTATTAATGCATAATCTTTTACGATTTATAAAACTAAATCAGTTTCTATTATTATTTATCTTAATAGAGGGATTGTCTGTTATCTTACTGCTTCAAAATAATAGTTATCAAGCTAATCGCACAATAAAATTTAGCATGCAATATACTAGCGCTTTTTATAATTATGCGAATTCTTTCTCTGATTACCTAGCACTAAAAGAAACAAATGATTATCTGATAGCAGAAAATGCCAAGCTACATGGATTAGTGCAAAATAATGAGTATTTTATTGATTCAACCTTGTTTCAAGATAAAAACTTTAACTACATAGCGGCCAAAATCATAAATAATTCCGTAAAAAAACGTAATAATTTTATCACTCTAAATAAGGGGAGTAAAAATGGAATAAAAGAGGGAATGGGTGTTGTTTCAAATCAAGGAGCTATTGGTATTGTACACTCGGTAAGTGAAAATTACGCATTAGTTATGTCACTTCTACATCATAAATCTGCCATTGGGATTTTCTTGAAGAAAAACAGCCATACTGGAATTTTAACATGGGAAGGATTTGATTATAGAACTGCCACAATTAGCGATTTACCAACACATATACCTCTTTATGTTGGTGATACAATAATCACTAATAGTTACAGTAATATATACCCTGAAGGGGTAACTATTGGAACTATAGTTGATTTTAAAAAAAATGAGGATGGTTTTTATACTATTAATGTGAATTTATTTGAAGATTTTAATAATTTTAGATACGTATATGTAATTCATTCTAAAGAATCGGAAGAACAAAAACTACTTGAAAAAATAATAACTCAAAATGAATAAGTACTACGCAAAATATCTTTGGTTACTACCATTATTCTTTTTACTGCAAGTATTAGTTCTAAATGAAATTCTCTTTTTAACTTATATAAATCCTTATCTTTACTTAGCTCTAATTATAAGTTTGCCTTCTAAAACATCAAAATGGTTTCTACTAGTTTATGCTTTTATAATAGGGTTTTTTATCGATCTTTTTGGTGGCAGCTTAGGGTTTCACTCAACCGCAGCCGTTTTTATTGCTTTTATTAAGCCTGCTATTTCAAAAATTACAATCCCTCTTAATGTCTTAGGAGATACTGACGAAATAACTTTGAATAAAGTTGGCAGTAAATCCTTTATTGTATTCTCATTACTGATGATTCTAATACATAATACCATCTTATTTAGTTTAGAACACCTTCATTTTAATTTTCATATTTTAATCAAAATAATAGCGAGTAGTCTAGTTACATTAGTCCTTGTATTAATTTTAGAGGTCTTTAAGTCTTCTAAAAAATGATAAAATTCAAAAACCGATATGAGATAGTTGCTGGAATTATGCTACTAATTACAATTATCTTTTTATCGAAACTATTTTACATACAAGTAGTGAATGACAACTACAAATTCTCTGCAAACAATAATGCATTGCGCTATGATGTACAGCAAGCCGTTAGAGGATTAATTTATGACAGAGATAGCAATCTGATTGTTGCTAATGTTCCTGCTTACGATTTAATGATAATTCCAAGAGAGTTAAAAGACAAAAAAATGGATACTCTTAAATTTTGTAACCTTGTTGAAATTACAAAAGAAACATTTATTGAAACCTACAAAAAGGCGGCAGAATATTCAACATATAAAGAAAGTGTATTTATAAAACACCTTAGCAAAGAAAGCGCGAGTACTCTAGGAGAGAGTTTATATGAATTCCCAGGTTTTTATTTACAAAAACTTACTATGCGTGAGTATCCAACCAACGCAGCCACGCATGTAATTGGATATTTAGGTGAAGTTAATTTACAAAAAACGGAAGAAGATAATTTTTATATTAAGGGAGATTTAACGGGAATGAGTGGGGTTGAAGCTGCTTATGAAGACAAGTTAAGAGGCGCTAAAGGAATGGCTATAAAGCTTGTTGATGTCCACAATAGAGATCAAGGAAAATTTCAAGAAGGAAAGTTTGATACCTCATCTATTGCTGGCAGTAGCCTAATTACAACTATTGATATTAAATTACAAGCATATGGCGAAGAGCTTATGAAAAATAAAATGGGAGCAATTGTAGCAATTGAGCCTTCCTCAGGAGAAATTCTAGCTTTAGTATCAGCTCCAACCTACAATCCTAATTTGTTAATCGGAAGAAAAAGATCAGAGAACTATAAAGTCCTTGCAGAAGATAAAAACAAACCACTTTTTAATAGGGCAATACAAGGAGCGTATCCACCTGGATCTACCTTTAAACTTATAAATGGGTTAATCGCTCTTCAAGAAGGAGCTATTACAGTAGATCAAAATTTTAGCTGTGCAGGAGAAAATGGCTATTTTTATGGAAAAAATAATAATGTTGGTTGTCATCCACATCAAACCCCTGTAAGTCTTATAAAAGGAGTTGAAATTTCATGTAACGCCTATTTTTGTGCTATTTACAACAAATACTTTAACAAGTTTAAGTCCACTATTGAAGCTTACGATACTTGGAATAAGCATCTTACTAGTTTTGGAATTGGTAATTATATGAATAATGACTTTATTACTGGATCGCCTGGATTTCTTCCAAAATCATCTTATTTTGAAAAACTATACAACAGCGGTTGGAATGTTAATACAATCATCTCTATGGCTATTGGTCAAGGAGAGTTATTACTCACTCCAATACAAATGGCTAACATGACTGCCATACTTGCAAATAGAGGATTTTACTACACTCCTCATATTGTAAAGCATATTTCAGGGCAAAAAGCAATTGATAACAATTTTACAAAAAAGAAATATTGCACTATTGAACCAAAAAATTTTACTCCAATTATTGAAGGAATGAGACAAGTAATTGAAAGTGGGACTGGTCAAAAAGCAAAAATTCCTGGAATTGAAATTTGCGGAAAAACAGGTACTGCCCAAAATCCTCATGGTGAGGATCATTCTATTTTTATTGCTTTTGCCCCAATGCACAATCCAAAGATTGCTATTGCAGTTTATGTTGAAAATGGAGGATTGGGAGCTACTTGGGCTGTTCCAATTGCATCATTAATGATAGAAAAATATCTAAATGACACCATTACAAATACAGTCCAAGAAGCCTTTATATTAAATGGAAATTTAATAGCAAAAGAATGAGAATAGCAAAAAATATTTTTGACAATATTGATAAAATAAGCATTTTATTTTATGTATTGCTCGTATGCTTAGGATGGATAAGTATTTATGCTTCACAATATAATGACGACACCTCTTTTGCTCTTGATCTTACATCAAGATATGGGAAGCAATTTCTTTTTATTATTGTTGCATTCTTTTGTGCTTTTTTAACCTTAATCATTGATTGGAAATTTTTCTATTCTCTGTCTTACGTTTTTTACATTTGTATTATTCTGCTGCTGATTGGCGTACTCTTTAAAGGAAGTGTAACTGGAGGATCTATGTCCTGGTTCGAACTAGGTTCATTTAAATTTCAACCTTCAGAATTTGCCAAATTTACAACTGGACTTGCACTGGCTAAATATTATAACAATATTCATTTTAAAACAATTTCCTTACTAGATAAACTTAAAACTTATGGAATAATACTACTTCCATTTCTGCTTATTGTTTTGCAAAATGACTTAGGTACTGCTCTAGTTTTTACTGCTTTTGTACTCGTTCTTTATCGTGAAGGTTTATCAGGAAATATTTTGATTTTTGGAATTATAATTGGTATTCTTTTTTTACTGACATTATTAGTAGAAAAATTACTGTTAACAAGTGTCTTTGGAGGAATTATACTACTACTAATAATATTGTTGCGAAAAAAAAAGAAAGAGATTATTGTTCTGATAAGTATATTTATTATTTCCACTTCATTTATTTTTAGTGTTAATTATATCTTTAATGAAATATTGGCTCCTCACCAAAAAACAAGAATTAATGTTTTGTTAGGCAAAGAAATTGACCCTCAAGGAGCGGGTTACAACTTAATACAATCTAAAATTGCAATTGGAAGTGGGGGTTTTTTTGGAAAAGGGTTTTTAAAAGGAACTCAAACGCGATTTGATTTTGTGCCTGAACAAAGTACAGATTTTATTTTCTGTACTATTGGAGAGGAATGGGGATTTTTAGGTAGTCTTTTTTTTATGATTTTATATATTGGATTGCTTTTGCGAGTCCTTTTTTTAGCTGAAAGGCAAAAAAACAATTTCAGTAGAATCTACGGCTATAGTGTTGCAACTATCCTTTTTATGCACTTTTGTATTAATATAGGTATGACAATTGGATTACTTCCTGTAATTGGAATTCCTTTACCATTTATTAGTTATGGAGGGTCCTCTTTAGTTGGATTTACGATCTTACTTTTTATTTTTTTAAACCTAGATTCTTACCGCCTACAGATTTTAAGATAAAAAAAGCCCATCATTTCTGATGAGCTTTTTTAAATTTCATATTTTTCTTAATAAAAATCTACTCTATTATCTTGCACATCAGCAGCTTTTTTTAATGCATTGTATGATGCATTATTTGCATAAGAACTTGCCTGTGTTTGCATATTTAATTTTTGTACCCCAAAATCTGCTTGTGATGTTGCCTTATCAATAGCAGTAACTTGAACAACATAGACCCCATTTCTACCTGAAATAGGAGATGAAACGGCACCTACCTTATTTGCAAAAATACCACCAACTAATTCTGGCTCATAGCCAATGCCTTCTAGGTTTAAATTTGCAAATGTAGTTTTTTGACCACTCACAACTGAAATGTCATTTGCGCTAGCAATTGAAGCTAAATCAGAAGTTTTAATGCTTTTTGAAATTTTTGAAGCTTTCTTTTCTTTTATGACCAAAGCGGTAATTTGTTCTTTGATGTCCTCTAATTCTGGGACTCCTTTTACATATTCTTTTGTTAGATAGGCAACAGCATATGAATTATCAAATTGGAATACTTCAGAAATTGAACCCACTTTAGCAGTAGTATACATCCATCTTACTAACTCTCTAGAGTTAGGAAGCCCTGAAATAGTTGGTTTATTAGGAGTAACTTTTTTATCACTTCTTTTTGCCAAATTATCAGTTACAATTAATGTATCAAAACTAACCCCATCATTAAGAATCTTAGCTGCAAACTGAGCCGCTTGACTATAGTAAGCATTAACTGTTTCAGTACTTGGCTCAACAGTTCTATCGATATATGCAATCTTAGCTTTCTTAACCGATTTACTAGTTTTCGTAACTTGAATTAGATGAACCCCAAATTGTGTTGTCACCAATGATAAATCGCCAATTTTAGAAGTAAAACAAACTTCATTAAATTCATCAACCATTACACCTTCTTGGAACCAACCTAAATCACCTCCTTTAATTGCAGATCCTTGATCTTCTGAATTTTGCTGAGCAAGTGTCCCAAAATCAGCTCCACTTTCAATAGCTAATTTTAAAGCAGTCATTTTTTTACTAACTGAATCTAAACTCATTGTTTGGGTTGGCTTTAATAATATATGCCTTGCTTGTACTGAATCAGAACGAAATGCTACCTCTGCAAGTTTAGCAATTCTATAAACGCCAGTGTTAGTTAAATAAGGTCCAATAACTGTTCCTTTTGTAGTATTAAATAAATCTTTCCAATTCGGATCTTGCAATTCATCTTTAGTATTGTATGTAAATCTTGAATTTGTATTATCAGAATTTCTTCTTGCCATTAATTCATAATCATCAGAAGCTTCAAAATCAACAACCAACTTAGTAATTTCTTCTTTTGTTATAGCATCATCTTCTACTGAAGGAACAACAGTATAAACTACAAAATCAACGTCTTTTGATGCTTCTTGTTCGTATTCAGCTTTATGAATGGAATAATACGCTTCTAATTCGTCATCAGTAGGTTTAACATCAGCATCATTAATGGATGTAAATGGAATAACAACATAATTAAATGCTGCCGTATCCATCTCTGCATGAAACTGAATTTTCGCTTCTTCAGTAGTAGTAAACATTGCTTTTCCAACCAATGAATTGTATTTTGAAGTTTTGATCAAATCAATTAAATATTTTTGAAATCCTACCCATCTAGTTAGAGCTTCTCCAGTTGTATCTTGGTCAATTTGCTGTAAATATCCAAGCACTTTTGTTCTATCAAACTGCCCGGTTGCAGGATCTTGAAAAGAAGGAATTTTACTTATTTCAGGATGCACATTAATACCAGAAATACGCTCCATCCATTCATCATCAGAAACAGCAACTCCTAATTCTTCAAACTGATTTTTCATCACTAACTCTCTAACATACTGCTCCCAAATTTGATCTCTAATTTGCGCAAGAGTAGTTTGGTCTAAAACAGCTTGTTGATTCTGTGATTTCCAATTTTCAATACCCTCATCTACCTTTTGCTGAAAGCTTTGTATTGAAACATCCTCACCAAGAACTTGTCCCACATTGCCATCATTAGCTACGCCAGAGTTAGTAGATTTTAATAAATCTCCTAAAATAAAAGCCAGCATTGCTATTCCAATGACTGCTAATAATAAACCTGATTTGCTTCTAATTTTCTCTAGTGTTGCCATATGTTTGTTTTGATTTTATTAAAGTTGGCGAATATACAATTGTTATTTTAGATATAAAAATCTTAATCTAAAATCAACTTCTATCTAGCAGAAACAACTAATTTCACTTCCTGAATTGTTGTTTTGCTTACATTGATAATTGTAAAATGATAGCCTTTAAACTCAATTATATCCTCTTTTTTAGGAATCTTCTCCAAAAAATCCAACAATAATCCTGAAATAGTTTCATATTCATCCGATTCAGGTAGTGCTAAATTATACTTCCTATTAATGTCCTCAACATAATCTCTTCCAAGCAAGATGAATGTTGTTGGGTCTATTTGCTGATCAACTGTTTCATCAACATCATGTTCGTCAACAATTTCACCAACAATTTCTTCAGTAACATCTTCAATTGTAATCATCCCTGCAGTTCCTCCAAACTCATCCAAAACTACTGCAACTCCCTTGTTGCTTTCAATAAATTGATTTAACAATTCCATTGCCTTCATGCTTTCTGGCACAAAGGGCAAGGGTAGCAATATTGATTTTAGATTTTTAGGAGATTTAAATAAGTCATACGAATGAACATAACCAATAATTTTATCAATATTCCCCTTAAAGACCAGCAGTTTTGAGAGTTTGGTATCAATAAATTTTGCTTTTACTTCATCCATTGAAGATAGCATATCAATGGCAATAATTTCAGTTCTTGGAATCATACACTCTCTCACTCTCTTTTCAGATAAATCCAATGCATTTTGAAGCATCTTCACTTCAACACGAGTATCTTCAGCTCCTTCTGCTGACTTTACATTACTCAAAAAATCATCTAAATCTGTTTTACCAAACACCTGTTTATCTTTAGTAATATTTTGTTTTAAAACATATTTCAATATAACATGTGTAATTTTTAACATCAAAATAGATATTGGTCTTAAAAAAACAAAAAATAGCCAAATAGGTATTGAAAAAATATTCAAAATTTGATTTGGAAATACTCTGAAAATTGTTTTTGGCAAAAACTCTGCAGTTACCAAGACAATTAATGTCGCTATTATTGTTTGGATCAATAATAATATAAAGTCCGAATTAAAAAATAATTCCAACTTTGGTGTTAATATCTGAGTCATAACAATACCATAAACCACCAAAGAAATATTATTTCCAACTAGCATGGTAGTTATAAAATCAGATTCATTTTTACTGAAAAATGCTATCATTTTTGAATAGAACTTTCCTTTACTTTTATCTAATTCAAGTTGCAATTTATTGGCAGATATAAAGGCAATTTCTACTCCTGAAAAAAAAGCAGAAAACAAAAGTGCCACTAAAGCTGTTGTAATAAGCATAATGTAAAAATACTAAAGATTAATTAGCTGGAGTTTCAAAATTAAAAGTTCCCTGAATTTTTGAAATCGAATACTCCGTAAAATCAGGATTAGAAATAAAACCCTCTCCTTTAACAACTTCTTTATCGGTTGTAATAACAACTTTTTTATCCGTATAAATTTTGTTTTTATTTTCGTCCCAAATAAGTTCCTCAGTTTCTAATTTTTTTCCTGTTGAAGATGTTAAAACAACACTCTGTGAAGCAGTCATTATCTTATTTATTTCATCAACCTCAGCATTTTCTGATTTTAGAACAGATTTTACTGATCCTGAATCATTATAAAAAATAACTTCAAGTCCATTAGAAAACACCAATTGCGGTTGAATATCTTCAAATCTTTTTATGGTGGTAGCGATTATTTTAACCTTTAACACTCCATTTTTAGTATGCAACATTTCAGCCCCTTCAATTTTCTCAATTGGAAGATTTTCTGTTGCAATAAATTCTTTTACCGCTTCAGGATCATTAGAGCATGCACAAAGGAAAATACTTAGAATAAAAAAGAGCCGCATACTTTGAGTTTAGTCACTAGTACGCGCAGTAGTAGTTTTATTTATCCAACATCCTACAGTGTGCTTACTATTAGCTGTTATGCCATTAAAAAAACAGGTTTCTTTTGTTGGGAAATACTTTGAATAGGTATTAATACTTTTTGATGCTCTGTCTTTTGTTTCGGGATCTGACAATGCTTGTTTAAAAGCATCAACCGCTATCCAATAAACTGTTTGATTTTCAAAATCGCTTCCACAACTTTTAGCCCCAGCTACATATATGTTACCTAAACTTATATACGCTTCTCCCCATTCACTTTTTAACTCTAAAGCGCTATAAACCGCAGTTCTTGCCAAGGAGTAAGATCCAGATGAACGATAAGCATCCGCCAATGCCAAATAATATTTTGCTTTAGTATCCACATCTTCTTCCAAATTAATTGATTCTTTAGCAAACTTAATAGCATCAGATGTTTTTCCTTTAGCAATACTCATTTTTGACATCTTATCAGCAGAAGATGCCGTTGGCTCAAGTTCATATAATCGGCTTGATGCCTTAAAAAATAGATCAGAATCAGTACATTTTTTATCACTCAATAATTTAGTAACTTTTTTTAACCAATTAACATCATCAGTAGTTAGGTCAAATTTTTGAGAAAATAACCCAATCAAATCATCACAATTAGCATAAGGAGTAAATAACTCTTCAATGATTTCGGAATACTTGATAAAATCTTCTGCTGCTTTCGATTTATTGGTAATATTAAAGTCAATAATTACAGATACCAAAGCATAGGCCTCTAATACATCAGCTTTTGTTTTAGTGCCTGATTGCTTTAGATTTATCATAGCTCTCATATAACCATAAACTGCTTGAACGGAAGCATTATTATCATCTAAATCTAATGATTGTTGCAAATAACCAAGCGCTTCTTGACTTCTAGCTTTATCAATTTCAACTAATTCAAAGCCCTTAAGCCCTAATACATATCCTTCTTCTTTAAAATACTTAATTCTTTGATCAAAAACCATCATTAAGGTATCAATATAAGCGGCCTGATTTCCTTTATCAGTCTTTATTTTTTCCTTAATTATTTTAGGGCCATTCTTGTATATATTTTGACTTGATTCTGGGCAATTTTTAAAAGTCCACATCCAAGGATTGTAAGCATCAGTAAAGTTGTTCTGCTTATAGTACTCGCGAAACATTGATAAGTTTTCTTTACATTTTTGCTCATCTGCGCCAAAATTGTCTTGAGCATTAACATTTAAACTAGATAAAATTACTCCAACTAAAATTAATATTCTTTTTACCATTTTATTAATCATATTTTCTTTTTACAAACCAAATTCCATCATAAGAAACGCTTAATCCTAATCTTACGAATTGTTCTTTAATTAAATTATCATCTGTAGTTCCTCTCTGCCCTAGAGTACATGAAAAATCGTATTTTGTTCCTGATTTTTTTACAGGTATTCCAAAACCAAAACTTACGCTCATTTCCTTAAGCTGATTGTTTTCAAATTGCAAAGGAGTATTGCTATAGGAAGCTCCAATTCTGTAATCCATTCTTTTATAATACTTAGTAATCGAATTATATTCAGGAGTGTACTGCATGCCTCCACAAATTGTCATGCTATTAGCTAAATTATCTGATTCGTCAAACATAGTATAGTCAGCCCAATTTTGCATGCTATAATCAGCTACAAAAAGCCATTTCTTATTTTTATTATAGGATATACCCGTACTGATGTATTGTGGCAAAATGACATCTCCCCACTGGCTAGAATTTACAAAAGTATCTTTTGGAACTTCAAAAACTCCTGAAAATTTAAAAGACTCAACTAGTTCGGTTTTTTTAGCTCTTATTGAAGAATTATTGTTAGCTGTGAATCCAATTGAGAATTCATTATTTACATTAACTGCTTTTTTATACAAAAGCCCCAACTCATAGTAATATCCTTTTAAATTAATCTTACTATTTGAACGACTGTTAAAAAAAGTCTCGTCATCATAAACTAATTGCTTTCTTCTATTAAGCCCTCCAAACAAATAAGAAGCATTTATACCAACTGAGAAACCATTAAAAGGTTCATATGCTCCTCCAAAATAAATTTTACTCAATCCTCCATCGCCATAATAATTCATATCAGCATTAGATTCTATATTACGAACATTAATCTCATAACCCGTACTACTAAAAGGAATCATCCCAATACTTGCTCCAAGTTTTCTAGATAAGGGAAAGCCTAAAATCAAATGACTAAATGCATTATTATTTACTATTTGCTCAGCAGTTGCATTCTGCATTTTTGTAGTTTGATGCCAACCTCCTGTAGCTAATAAAAACGAATTCGGAGCAAAAGAGCTATAGCTAGCAGGATTGCTAGGATTTACACTTTTTGGATTACTTAATGCTGTAGAGGCTCCTCCAAAAGCATTGAACTCTGGAAGAATATTTTGTTGCAACTCTCCTAGCCCAAAACGAGAATAAGGAGAACTTGTAGATATCTGCGCCTCCAACTGGCTTATAAAACCAAAGATTACAACTGTTATACCAACTATTTTATTCATTAAAATCTAATATTTCATTTAAACCAATCAAAACTAAATTTGGGTTTGCAAATATGCTATTTTTTAATTCCTTTTCAAAGAAAAAACAATCCCCTCCAGTTACTACTGCAAGGGCATCCGGTTTTTCCAATCTGTACTCTGATATTATTGATCTCACCTCAGCCAAAATACCCTGCTGAACCCCTGAGGAAATAGAAGAATTTGTATCATCACCAATAAAAGGAGTGGTTTTTCCTTTTTTAACTAACGGCAACTTATTGGTAAAAGTATGTAAAGCTTTATATCGCATTTCAATGCCAGGAGAAATTCTACCTCCAATATATTCTCCTTTTTTACTTAAAAAATCGATTGTTAAACACGTTCCTGCATCAAACACTATAATATCTTTTTTATGATATAAAAAATTCGCTCCAACTACTGCGGCTAATCTATCTTTGCCTAATGTATTAGGAGTTTTATAATGATTCTTAATTGGAACTGGGGTATTTTCAGATAAAACAATTGCTTTATAATAATCTGCAATACTTGATATTTCGGAGTTAATTTCTTTAACTGATGAAATAATAGTAGCCGAAATCTCTTTATTAGCAACAAACTTCTGAATATTTTTAAGATTACACTTATTAATAGCTGCTGTTGCAAATACATTTTTAGCTTCAAAAAGAGCAAGTTTAGTGCTCGTATTTCCTATATCAATTGCAAGTTTCAAAAAATGTATTTTTTTTTCAAAAGTATAAAAATACATTCCGATATGATGATTTACATAAAATATTCCTTTAAATTAAAAAAAAAATTAAATTTGCAACCCAATTAAGTTGGTGCTATAGCTCAGTTGGTAGAGCAATGGACTGAAAATCCATGTGTCCCTAGTTCGAATCTTGGTAGCACCACTTTTTACTTAAAAACCCACTCATTGAGTGGGTTTTTAAGTATTCAACGATTATTTTTTCTATAACTATTATTAGCAGTCCACTTCATGAGACAAGTTATGTCTTCAAAAATAATCTGCAGCTCTATCAAAGTCAGCACCATTTAATGTATATTTGCTAAGCACAATAAAACTAGGTCTATAGAACAGAATAAGATGCTTTTAAGTAAGTTTATAGCGTTTATAAGTAAGTTAGAAACAATTATAAAACCAACAATATGACAAACATTGGTTGTAAGACAATATTCAAAGCAAGAAATTCACTTTTGGTACTTCTGACACTGCAATTATCAATTTAACCAAAGCAATTAATGCAAATGCTTCCTATAAAACTGAAGCTGTTACAGATTTAGAATTTGTTAACTTAAGAACTAACGAATCATTTATAGCATTAACAAAATAATAATCTCAAATATACAAACTATTAATAGCTCCTTTTGGAGCTATTTTTTTTTGTCTTATGGAACAAAAAAGACTGTAGAATTTGAAGCAAC
>CAMBDW010000006.1 GCA_945865535.1 Chryseobacterium gleum
CCCAGAGAGTAGTAGCTCATCCTTATACTCCAGGAGCTGAGGTCTGGCTATCTCAGAGAGGAGGTAGCTCTTTTTTGTTACCCAGTTAAAGTATTGTTTTAGCGTTCTCCTGTAGAGTAGCTTAGAGCTTAGCTTTACATCCTGAGAGTTTATAAAGCTATCTACTAAATCCTCTATCCTCTGAAAGGTTACTGTAGCTACATCCTGAGCCTGTTTTACTACTATATCCATACTTTAGTAATTTACTGTTTACTTTCATAAAAATATAAACTACAGCATTAGGTATGCATGAGCCCCCTCACTTAACACAATAAAAAGTAAATACGGAACCAATATAAATGCTGGTAAAAGAATGGTCCATTTTAAACTTTTACGCTCAAAACCTAAATGCATAAATGTTAAAACAATATATGCTGCCTTAACTAAAGTTAGCACAATAAATACGTGATTTAATAATTTAGTACCTAAAAAAATTGTCTCATTTAAGAAAACAGGCTTATACATTCCCAATAATACTTCAAAAGTTGTTAATCCTAATAAGATCCAGAATACTTTCCAAACCCACCAATTACCTTCATGTTTATTGTCTGTCATAATTGCTATATTTTAATTAAACCAAATAAAAAAATGTAAATACAAATACCCACACTAAATCGACAAAATGCCAATAAAGCCCTACTTTTTCCACCATTTCATAATGACCTCTTTTTTCATATGTGTTTTTGATTACATTAATTAAAATCACAATTAAAATAATAACTCCACTAAATACATGAAAGCCATGAAATCCTGTAATGAAAAAGAAATAATCTGCAAATAATCTATGCCCATATTCATTATCTACTAGATTTGCCCCTAACATAACTTTAGTGGCATTTTTCTTAAGATATTCTATTGATTCTTCATTTGACAAATATTCTTTATCTGCTTTTCTAATATTGTACTCAGTTTGAGTCTGAAGTTTTGCAATAACTTCTTCTACTGTAAAATGATGATGATTTCCATCATGGCTATCTACACCCATGATAGTATAAACAGAAGATAATTTTTCTCCCTCAGCAATATGCACAACAAATTCTGTTTTTGTATCTATCCCTCCTTTATCTCCATGTATAAAATGGCCCCATTCCCAAGCCTGAGAACCTAAGAACATACACCCCCCCACAATAGTTAAGGACAGCCATAAAATAACTTTATTCTTTTGCATTTTATGTCCGTAATTTACAGCTAATACCATGGTAACTGAGCTCATAATAAGTATAAAAGTCATTAAGGCTACGAATAGTAAAGGATGATCCCCGTGTAAAAATGGGAAATGAGTAAATACATCTTCTGCAATTGGCCAGACATCAGGATACTTAAATCTGCTAAACCCATAAGAAGCTAAAAAGGCTGAAAATGTAAGAGTATCTGTAATTAAGAAAAACCACATCATTAGTTTTCCATAGCTAGCTACATATGGCTTATCGTCTCCTTCCCATGCTTTGCCGTGACTTTCTGTATCTGACATAAATTTAAAAATTTAAAAATCTTTACAAAAATAAAGATTTTGTTATTTACTTAAACCCTCTTTCTCATTATTATAAATAGGTTAAGAAGCAAAATAAGTATACCCATAAGATACTTAAAAAGTGCCAATAAATAGATGCTATTTCTAAGCCTAAATAATTTTCAGAACTGTATTTTTTTCTTTTTGCATTTATTGCTGTAACTAGTAAAGCTATTACCCCTCCTATTAAATGTACTAGATGGGCAAGGGTTAAGATGTATAAAAATGACCCCGCTACATTACTGCCTTTTCCTGTTAAATAAATTCCTTTACTTGTTAGCTCATTCCAACCATTAAATTGAAAAAAAGTAAACAATAATCCTAAAACTAAAACTCCTAAAACTAAACTAAAAATTGATTTATCTTTCTTTATATTTTGCTGGGCTAAAATTAATATCACACTACTAAGTATAATTGTTATGGTGCTGTACCAAAACCAATCTGGCAAAACAAATTCAACCCAATTTCCTTCCCCTTTTCGTACAATATATGCAGATGTTAGGCCAGCAAAAAACATTGAAATCGATCCCATACCTACCCAAAGGAGTTGTTTTAAGGCTCTATTTTGAACTGTAATCATATTATTAATGCTCCTCTTCGCCTTTTTTAAATGGAGTAGTTTGTAGGATAAAATCTTTATCCGCTCCTGGCTTAGAGTAATCATAAGCCCAGCGCTCTACAACTGGCAATTCCCCTGGCCAATTACCATGTATTCTTTCAATAGGAGTTGTCCACTCTAAAGTATTGGAATCCCAAGGATTTTGAGTTGCCTTTGTTCCTTTAAAAATACTGTAGAAGAAATTAAAAAGAAAAATTGTTTGGACTACCGCTCCAGCTAATGCAAAAAAGGTAATGATACTATTTATATCACTTAATCCGTCAAACATTGGAAATGCACTATTAGTATAATATCTTCTTGGCAATCCAGCTAAACCTAAAAAGTGCATAGGGAAAAAAACTCCATAAGCACATATAAAAGTCCCCCAAAAATGCAAATATCCTAAATTCTTATTCATCATTCTTCCGTACATTTTAGGGAACCAATGATACACCCCAGCAAACATCCCGTATATAGCTGAAAGTCCCATTACAATATGAAAATGTCCAACCACAAAATAAGTATCGTGTACATTTATGTCCAATGCACTATCTCCAAGAATAAGCCCTGTTAAACCTCCAGTAATAAATGCCGAAACTGTTCCTATAGCAAAAAGCATTGCTGGAGTAAATCGAATATTTGCCCTCCAAAGTGTAGCTAGCCAATTAAATACCTTAACTGCTGATGGAATTGCAATAAGTAAAGTAGTAAAAGTAAATACTGAGCCTAGAAAAGGATTCATCCCCGTCATAAACATATGATGACCCCATACAATAAAGGATAAAAAGGCAATTAATAGAATTGCTCCAACCATAGCTTTATATCCAAAAATTGGTTTCCTTGAATTTACAGCAATTACTTCAGATACAATCCCTAATGCCGGCAATAAAATAATGTATACCTCTGGATGGCCTAAGAACCAAAATAAGTGTTCAAATAAAATTGGGCTACCTCCCATATTGTGCAGCATTTCGCCATTAATAATAATATCCGAAAGGTAAAAACTGGTGCCAAAAGATCTGTCAAATATTAATAGTAATCCGCAGGAAAGAAGTACTGGGAATGAAAGCACTCCTAAAATAGCTGTAACTAAAAGTGCCCAAACAGTTAAAGGTAATCTTTTCATAGACATCCCTTTAGTTCTTAAATTTAAAACCGTTACGATATAATTTAATCCTCCTAATAAAGATCCCACAACAAAAAGTGTAATACTTACAAGCCATAATGTCATTCCTGTTCCTGACCCAGGAATTGCTTGAGGCAATGCACTAAGGGGAGGATAAATTGTCCATCCACCAGAGGCAGGCCCGCCCTGAACATATATAGATGAAATTAAAACTATGGTTGCTACAAAAAAGAACCAATAGGATAACATATTTAAAAATCCTGAAGCCATATCTCTAGCTCCAATCTGAAGCGGAATTAAGAAATTGGCAAAAGTTCCTGAAAGCCCTGCAGTTAAAACCCAAAAAACTAAAATTGTTCCGTGCATAGTAACTAGTGCCAAATACTTGTCTGGGTTTAAAGCCCCAGCTTCATTTATCCAGCTACCTGGAAGAAGATTATACAAAATAGAGCTTTCTCCAGGATTTGCAAGTTGGACTCTAAATATTGCAGACATAAGCATTCCAACAACTGCCATAAACATTCCTGTGATTAAGAATTGTTTTGCAATCATTTTATGATCCTGACAAAAAATGTACTTTGTTATAAATGTTTCTTTATGATGATGATCTGACATCTTATTATTTTTGGGTTAATAATTTTTCCGATAAGATTTCCTGAGAAGCCACCCAAGCGTCATATTCTTTTTGGGTCTCCACAATAAAACTCATTTGCATATTATAATGTGCAGCACCACAAATTTTATTACACAATAAAATATATTCAAAATCTTTACCTTCCTGCTCTTTCATTTCAGCAGTTGTTTGAGTAGGAGTAAAGGCAAATTGTGTCGAAAGACCTGGAACGCAATTCATCTGTACTCTAAAATGTGGTAAAAATGCCGAATGAATCACATCTTGAGATCTGAATTTTAATAATACAGGTTTATTTACTACCAAATGCACCTCTCTAACTAATTTATCGTCTATGGCATTTACATCATTCATATTAACCCCTAGGGCATTCTTTCCATTTACTAATGTATAATTAGCTTTGCCTAATTTATTATCTTCCCCTGAAAGTCTAGCTGTCCACTTAAATTGTTCGGCATAAACCTCTATAACTTTAGCTGTTGAAATATCTGGATTCATTGATCTATCCCAAGTTCTTAATCCATACACAATTAAGGCTGTAAGTATAATCGTAGGAACAACTGTCCAAACAACCTCTAATTTATTGTTATGAGCAAAGAAATAAGCTGTGTTTTTTTGATTTCCTCTATACTTGTAAGCAAAGAAAAAAAGTAGAGGAATTAGCAGAAAAAATGCAATTAAAATTAACCCCATAGAAACTTGCATTAAAGAATCTATTTCCGCTCCGTGAACAGAGCTTGCTGGGGGCAATAAAAAATGATCCCACGCCACCATTTGCCAAATAACAAATAATATAAAAGCCCCTCCTACAACTAATGATAAAACTCCTTGGGTTTTATTATCACTATCTGTTACTTTATTAACATCCTGATTTTTAATCTCAGATAGTAACTCACCTACTCTTGTAAACTGAACTAAAGTGACAATTACCAGAAATATAACTAGCGCAATTAATATATATATCATTTTGTAAAATTTTTCGGCTGCAAAAATAGAAAATCCAAGCAATGGAAACTATCAATTCTATCATAATTTTGCGCAGAAGTTATATTTATAATCATTCTATATTATAAGTAATGAAAATTACTTGAAAAACTCTAATTATCCTCACAATTCCATTCAGCAAAAGAAGTAGCAGTTTCTGAAATTACTACTTTATACAGTTCAATCCCCTCTGGTAATTTACTTTTAATTTTTAAAGCAAAATCCATAACTAAATTTTCAGAAGTTGGTTGGTAAGGCAAAAAAAACACTTTTTCAAATGCTGAAAAATCAATTTCAGCATGAGGAGAATTTGCATTTAAAACTAATGAATGATCGTATTTATCAATTATATCGGGCTTTACAATACTCTTTAAAACATCAAAATCCATTACCATGCCATCCTTTTTATGGGCTTTTTCCTGCCTTACTTTTGCTCTTATGGTTACCCATAATTTATAGGAATGACCATGGATATTTTTACAAAGCCCATCATAGCCATGAAGGGCATGGGCCATTTCAAATTTGAATTCTTTAGTGATTCTAATCATTGTTTTTTAGATTTAGGTTAACTCTTTTATGACTGTAATACATCTTCTTTTTGCCAGATCCTTTTCTTATGTCTTTTTGCTGCTCAGTAGGTAAATTGCTAATTTCTATACATTCAATGGAACAACAGTTTTTATATTTAGTCTGACATTTTTCGCATTGCAAAAATAACAAATTACAGTTTACATTTTTACAATTTACATGTGTGTCAAATGGAGATCCACATTGATGACAGTTACTAATTACATCTTCAGAAATACGCTCTCCCCTCCTTTCATCAAAAACAAAATTCTTTCCAATATAATTGTTAGATAAACTATCATCTTGCTTTAGCTGTCTTGCATAATCTATTATCCCTCCATGCAACTGACTCACATCTTGAAACCCATAATGTTTTAAATATGCAGAAGTCTTTTCACACCTAATTCCTCCGGTGCAATACAAGAGAATTGGCTCTTTCTCTTTTCCTTTTAGCATGTCTTTTACAGCCGGCAGCTCTTCTTTAAACGTTTCAACATCAGGGCAAATTGCCCATTTAAATTTTCCTATTTCACTTTCATAATGATTGCGCATATCAACCACTATTGCTCCATTATCCATGGCTTTGTTCCACTGCCTTGCTGTCAAATGCTTGCCAACATTAGTTACATCATACTCATCAATTTTAAGTCCATCTGATACTATTTGCTTGCGAACTTTTATTGTTAACTTAAAAAACGAATCTCCCCTATCTTCCACGGCAATTTTAAAAGCCATGTTTAGAAAATATTTATTTGCATGTACATTAGTTTGGAAAGCTAGAAAATTATTTTCTGGGACGCTTAATTGTGCATTAATACCTTCATGGGCTAAATAAATTCTGCCCAAAACACCTAATTCAAGCCAATCTGCATAAAGCTCATCTCTTAATTTATTCGGATTTTCAAGTATTACATAGCGGTAAAAAGAAATTGTTTTTCTTTTAAAATCTTCTTGCTTGAGTAATTGCATTCCTTGTTGCTTACTCAATTTGTTAAACATTCCTTTTTTGCCTGTATTTGGATCCATTTACTAGTTTTACAAAAGTGATGCAAAGATATATAATCTTCAAATTTTATTGTCTTAAAAATAAGCTTATCCAAATAATGTATAATGTTATCTTTGTCGAAATATTTTTTAGATGCAAGAAAGAATTTTAATAATAGGTTCTTCAGGCCAGATTGGAACTGAGCTTGTAATGGAGCTTAGAAAAATCTACGGTAATGAAAATGTAATTGCTTCTGATATTCGATCTTCATCTGATGAAGTAATGCATTCTGGCCCTTTTGAGCAGTTGGACATCATGAATAAAAGCCTGCTTATAGAGGTTGTTAAAAAACATAAAATTACTCAAGTTTATTTACTTGCTGCTCTTCTTTCGGCAACTGCTGAAAAAAATATTGAGCTGGGTTGGGAACTAAACATGCGCTCTCATTCTCATGTTTTGGACTTAGCTAAAGACGGGCTAATCAAAAAGATTTTCTGGCCATCTTCAATTGCTGTTTTCGGACCAACAACTCCTAAAGAGCACACTCCACAATATACCATAATGGAGCCAAACACAGTTTATGGAATTACAAAACTGGCCGGTGAAAGATGGAATGAATATTATTTTAATAAATTTGGAGTAGATATAAGGAGCCTTAGGTATCCAGGTCTAATTGGGTGGAAAGGGGCTCCAGGTGGAGGGACAACAGATTATGCAGTAGATATTTTTCATCAAGCTATAAAAACTGGTAAATACGAAAGTTTTCTATCTGAAAATACCAAGCTACCTATGATGTATATGTCGGATGCCATTCGCGCAACAATTCAGTTAATGGAATCGCCTGCAGAGCAAGTAAAAATTAGATCTTCATATAATTTAGCGGGAGTTAGTTTTACTCCAAAAGAAATTGCAGCTGAAGTTTCAAAACATATTCCTAACTTTGAAATGTCTTATAAGAGTGATTTCAGGCAAAAAATTGCTGATTCTTGGCCATCATCAATTAATGATGAACATGCACAAAACGATTGGGGATGGAAATTAGAATATAGGCTTGAAAAAATGACTAAGGATATGATTGTAAATTTGAAAAAGCAATATAAATTAACCCTTTAGTGAGTAGAAGAATTCAAATATACAATACCCTTACAAGACAAAAAGAGGTCTTTAATCCGATAGTTGAAAATCATGTTGGGATGTATGTTTGCGGACCTACTGTTTATGGCGATCCTCATTTAGGACATGCTAGGCCTGCCATTACTTTTGATATTGTTTTTAGGTATCTCTCGCATGCCCATTACAAAGTAAGATATGTAAGAAACATCACAGATGCCGGACATCTGGAAAATGATGCGGATGCAGGAGAAGATAAAATAGCTAAAAAAGCAAGATTGGAACAATTAGAGCCCATGGAAATTGTTCAGTTTTACACCCTCAGTTATCATAAAGCTATGGATGCTCTAAACTGTTTAGCTCCTTCAATTGAGCCAAGAGCAACAGGACATATCATTGAGCAAATAGAAATGGTCAAGCAAATACTAAAAAATGGTTTTGCTTACGAAATAAATGGATCGGTTTATTTGGATGTCAATAAATACAATGATAAATATCCGTATGGTATTTTATCGGGTAGAAACATAGAAGATACTTTAGAGGGAACCCGAGAATTAGATGGTCAATCTGAAAAAAGAAGTTCCGTTGATTTTGCTATTTGGAAAAAGGCAAATCCTGAGCATATTATGAAATGGCCATCTCCTTGGGGTGAAGGATTTCCGGGTTGGCATATGGAATGTTCGGCAATGAGCGAAAAATATCTTGGGAAAACATTTGATATACATGGCGGGGGAATGGACTTGGTTTTCCCACATCATGAGGCAGAAATTGCCCAATCCAATGCCTGTAATAATTGTAGTCCGGTTAATTATTGGATCCACAATAACATGATTACTATTGATGGCAAAAAAATGGGAAAATCTCTTGGTAATTTTATCAATTTGGAAGAATTCTTTACAGGAAACCATGCGAAACTGGATCGAGCATACTCTCCTATGACCATTCGTTTTTTTATATTACAAGCGCATTACAGAAGTACCCTTGATTTTGGGAATGAAGCTCTTCAAGCGGCTGAAAAAGGATTTTCAAAATTACTAACTGCAATGGAAACTTTGCAAAAAGTAAAACCGGTAGAACGCTCAACTTATGATGTAAACGAGCTACAGAGAAAATGCTATAGCGCAATGGATGATGATTTTAATACTCCTATTTTAATCGCCCATTTATTTGATGGGGTAAGAATCATCAACTCTGTAAAAGACGGAAAAGAAAGCCTTTGTGCTAGTGATTTAGAAAAATTAAAAACTCTTTTTAATGCTTTTGTTACGGAAATTTTAGGTCTTATTGCTCCAAAAGAAAGTAGTGGAAACGACCTTACTAATGAAGTTATGGAATTGGTATTAAAATTAAGAGCAAGTGCTAAATCAACTAAAGATTTTGCAACTGCTGATTTGATTAGAGAGGAATTAAACAAACTCAATATTCAAGTTAAGGATAATCGTGATGGCAGCAGTTGGGAATTTAATGACTAAGCAAATGTTGCGGAATTGTTTTTTTCTTCTTTTTTGCTGTCTTCTTTTTGCTTGCTCCACTGAACCTGAGCAAAAAACAAAAGAAGTTCCAAAAGTAAAAATTGAAGTCCCAATTTTTAATCCTGATTCTGCTTATTACTTTGTAGAAAAGCAAGTGAGTTTTGGCCCTAGAGTTATTTCTTCTAACCCTTGGAAAAACTGTGCTATTTGGTTAGAGAAAAAATTCAAAACTTACACCCCAAATGTTCTTGTACAAGAAGCTCCCATTACAACTTATGATGGGAAAAAACATACTCTAAAAAATATTATTGCAAGTTTTTCACCAGAAAAAAATAACCGCATTGCCCTTTTTGCTCATTGGGACAGCCGCCACATTGCCGACCATGATACCAAAAACCAAGATGCTCCTATTCTAGGGGCTAATGATGGGGGAAGTGGAGTTGGTGTGCTTTTAGAATTAGCCCGTCA
Organism: Chryseobacterium gleum; assembly: GCA_945865535.1. GTDB lineage: Bacteria > Bacteroidota > Bacteroidia > Flavobacteriales > BACL11 > BACL11. The sequence goes on from CAMBDW010000006.1 coordinate 9,491, forward strand.
ATTCAGTATTAAAAACCCAAATATTGGGGTAGATATCATTCTTTTTGATGCTGAAGATTATGGCCAGCCAGAAGATTCTAAATTTCCAATCATGCAAGATTCTTGGTGCTTAGGCTCTCAATATTGGAGTAAAAATCTGCATAAACCAAACTACTATGCTCGATATGGTATTTTACTTGATATGGTTGGAGCAAAAAATGCTACTTTTAGAAAGGAGGAAATCTCATCTTATTATGCTCCAAATATTTTGGAAAAAGTTTGGCGCAAAGCAAATCAATTGGGCTATGGAAACCATTTTGTATTTGAAAACGCCAAGCAAATTGTGGACGACCATTTATATGTGAACCAAATTACTGGGATCCCAACTATTGATATTATTGAATACGACCCAGCTACCGAAAGTAACTTTAACAAACATTGGCACACCCATAAAGATGATATGGGTAATATCGACAAAAACACTTTAAATGCTGTGGGGCAAACTTTATTGGAAGTTATTTATAATGAATAAGCTCTTTTTATTTTCCTTACTATTTTTGTTATTGGCATGCGAAAGTAAAAACCCCGAATATGAAGCAAATTTATCAACTCACAAACAGCTTGTGACTGAGCTAAATGCTTTTTATTCTAATCCAGATTCAGCCTCCTTAGATATTAGTGATTTTTTTACTGATGATTTTTTATTTTACTATTTCCCAGCTGGTTCTCCTAAAGGAGTAGAGGCTTCTAAAAGTGAATATTTTGAAATCCTACAGAATCTAAAAAATTCTGGGTTTGTAATAAAAATTGGTCATTCTATTTACTTACCAGGAATTGATGAACATACTCATAAAGTTGATGGAAGCATTCGCTTGTATTATGGAGTAACTGTTAGAAAAGAAAATAGTGTAGCGCTCTCGGCATACCGAACTATTAATTTTGAAAATGGAAAAATTTCTGGCATTTGGGAATGGGCTGATTATGGTGGATTAACCAAGCAGTTATATGATTAACTTTTTTAGTTTCTTTTTAAATAACTTATTTTTTTTCAAAGAAAATTGAAAAAATACACACAAATGCTTGATTACAAACACGTACCTATCCCCAACTTATCAATACTAGATTTACTATTTATGGAAGGTCAAAATGCCATAAGTTTTTTCTGATGATTTTGGCTAAATTCATCATTCATTACGGACTTCATTTTATAGTTCCTTTTTTTATAGCTTACTTTTTTTTCAAAGAAAATTGGAAAAAAGTGTACCTTATTTTCTTGGCTTCTATGTTGATTGATTTGGATCATTTACTTGCAGATCCCATTTTTGACAGCTCTAGATGTAGCATCAATTTTCATCCTTTACACACGTATTATGCTGCAGGAATTTATGCTGTTGGATTGTTTTTTAGAAAAACACAAATCCTTGCCTTTGCATTACTTTTCCACTTGCTGACAGATTTTATTGATTGTTATCTCTGAAAAGGGGAAAATTATAATCTTACTTCCCCCATTTTCTCTGCATAGATTTGCCGTAATTTTTTAGATTTGCAAATATGGAATTAGGAACTAACAGTATGAAATCATTATTTATGTTGGATTCAGATATTACTTATTTGAATCATGGTTCATTTGGAGCTTGTCCTAAAGAGATTTTTAGTGCTTTAGTGAAATGGCAAGAAGTAATGGAAAAAGATCCAGTAAAACATTTGGCCTTTGATGTTTTTAAACATTTGGAAAAGTCTAGAGAAGCGCTCTCCTTATATGTAAACTGCCATAAAGACGATCTTGCTTTTTTCCCCAATCCTTCTACTGCTTTAAATACTGCTTTAAGAAGTTTGGACTTGAAAAAGGGAGATGAAATTCTAACCACCAATCATGAATATGGGGCCATGGATAGGGCTTGGAGATTCTTGTGTAAAAAAACAGGGGCAATGTATATCAATCAAAAGATTTCTTTGCCATTAACTTCAAAAGAACAGTTTATTCATGACTTTAAAAAAGGGATAACCAAGAATACTAAAGTGATTTTTTTAAGTCATATTACTAGCCCTACCGCTTTAATTTTTCCTGTAAAAGAAATTTGCGAAATTGCAAGAGAAAGGAATATAATTACCATTATTGATGGGGCTCATGCTCCAGCGCAAATAAATGTAGCTATTTTAGATATAAATCCTGATTTTTATTGTGGCGCCTGTCATAAATGGATGTGCTCGCCAAAAGGAGTAGCATTTTTATATGTTAAAAAGGAATTTCAAAAACGGATAGAACCTCTTGTAATTAGTTGGGGATATGAAGCGGACAACCCAAGTCACTCGCAATTCTTGGATTATTTGCAGTGGCAAGGCACCTATGATATGTCTGCCTATTTGACAATCCCGGATACCATTGATTTTTTAAAAAAATACAATTGGAATGAGCTTACACAAAAGTGCCATAAACTTAATATTTGGGCGAAAGATAAAATTGTAAGTGAATTGGGAATAGACTCATTATGTAGCGATTCATTTTTAGGCCAAATGAGTAGTTTTTATTTTGATTTTAAAGATCCTTTAAGCGATCAAAACAAAATGGACTTTTATAATAAGTACCAAATACAAGTTCCGTTTATGAGTTGGAATAACAAAACCCTTTTTAGAATTTCTATACAAGCTTATAATAACGAGCAAGATATTTACAAATTAATTGAGGCTCTTAAAGATTATCAAAAAGAGAAAAGAGCTTAATCTTACTACTCTGATACCTTTCTCTTTATATTTTTATTAAGTTTGTTGTGTGAAACAAAACCTCAGTATCTCATTAATTCAATCTCATCTATTTTGGCAAGATGTAGCTAAGAACCTTGCTCATTTTTCAGATTTAATTGCTCCAATAAAACAAACGGATATTATTTTTCTGCCTGAAATGTTCAACACGGCATTTTGCCCTACTTCCAATCATTTAGCAGAAAAAATGGATGGAAAAACGGTTAGCTGGATGAAAGAAATTGCCAAACAAAAAAAATGTGCTATTGCTGGTAGTTTAATGATCCAAGAAAATGAAAAAATCTACAACCGTTTAATTTGGATTTCAAAAAGTGGAGAAATCTCAAGCTATGACAAACGGCACTTATTTTCATTAATTAAAGAAAATGAGTCGCTATCTCCAGGTAAGGATAGATTAATTGTAGAGGTGGCAGGTTGGAAGATTTGTCCGCTTATTTGTTATGATTTGCGTTTTCCGGTTTTCTCTCGTAATAATGTAGATTATGATATTTTAATCTATTTGGCCAATTGGCCAATTAAACGAATTGATGCTTGGGATACCCTTCTAAAAGCTCGAGCGATTGAGAATCAATGTTACACTATTGGGGTAAATAGAGTCGGTGATGATGGTAATAAAATCCCTTTTAATGGGCACTCCAAGGTATTTGATGCTTTTGGGAAAGAATTGTTTTCTGCTGCTGAAAATAAAGAAGAGGTTTTGCAAATTGAACTCTCTTTGGATGATTTAAAACTCAAAAGAAGGCAAATGAATTTTTTACAAGATAGAGATAATTTTACTCTTGAATAATCCATTCTAACTCTAAATCCCAATTGGAACGAATGGTAATTTCAGAAGGGTAATTCGCCACTTTTTCTGCTAAGATTCTACTCTCCCAATTACCCGTATTCCAAATTCTATCTTGGTTGTTATCCACAATGTATTTTAGTTGATATTTTCCTGGCACAATCTCATCCATTAAATATGGTTTTTTAGAAAAATAAAATTCGGTAATCACTTTTTCATTCTGCAATAATTGAAAAATACAAGGCCCGTTTTCATCAATACTAATTTCTAGTTTTCCTGAAGACAGTTCTTCTTTTTTAACAATGGAATCAGAAATAATACTATCAGATTTTAATCCCGCAGAATCTGTACTTGTACTGTCCATTGTAAGAATTGGATCAAAAGCAAAAAGTGAAATAAAACTATCAATTTTAGCATTTATGACTTTATCTAAAAAAGCAATTTTTTCTTTTTCATTATAAATAAAATCAATATCAGTAAGTGCTACAATTTTGTAATTTTTGTCTTTTAAATTAGGAAAATGAAAGATCCCTTTTTTGTCTGTTTTTGCAATATAATTAGGCGTTTCTTTAAAAATAAGGGTGTCATTTAAATCCTCAGTAAAAAGCATCACCCAAGCATTTTCTAAGGGCTTTAAAGTATACGCATCTTGCAAATTACCACTTAGAACAAGTGTGTCAAAATTATCCGTTGTTGAAAATTTATAGTTTAAAGTATCTAAAATATTTCCTTCATTATTATCCTTAATGCAGGAATTTAAAGCAATATAATAAGTGGTGTTTTTATTTAGAGTATCTTCAATAGTTATGAAAAGCGTTTGTCCTTTTATTTTCTTTTTAACTGTTTTTTTTGTAGGAGGCGAGATATAAAAATATTCTTCAAACTTGTTTAGTTGGATGTACTCATCAAATTGAAATGAAATAGTTTTGCTAAATTCATTTTTGGAGCTTTCAATAATTGTTGCGTTTAGGAGTTTTGGGGCATCAATATCTTTATCTCCTCCAGTTGGGGTAACCATATTTGCGCAACTAGCTAATAGGAAAATTAAAAAAATATTTAGAAAGAATCTCATCAGCACAAATAAACGAATAAAATGCTATAACTGGTATCGGTTAAGCTGATAACTAGAGTTATTTTAGGCAACAGCAATTGTTGCAATACTTACTTTTACCTCATCAATTTCTAACAGTTTTTGTGCACATGCCTCCAAAGTTGCTCCTGTTGTTACCACATCATCTACTAATAAGATATGTTTCCCTTGTAATTCTAATGGATTTTTTAATGCAAAAGATTGCATCATATTTTCCCATCTACTAAAACGTTTTCTTTTGGTTTGAGAATCCGTATTTGCTATTCGAATTAATGATTTTTGATCGATCTTTATTTTGAGTATTTCGCTCATTCCTTTTGCCAAAAAATCGGACTGATTATAGCCTCTTAATTTTTGTTTTTGTTTATGCAGCGGCACAGGAATAATAAGATCCAAATCATTAAAAAAATCAGATTCGTTTATTGCGTATGCCAATTGTTTGCCTAAGAAAATACCAATATTCTTACCCTCTTCATATTTTAATGTGTGGATAATTTTTTGAGCATTACCCTCTTTATTAAAAATAAAAAGCGCAGCAGCATTTTCTAGTTGAACTCTACCCCAAAACCTTTTACTTACTTCATTTTCTTTTACCGTAAAGCAGTCTGTTTTTGGGGTTTGATGCAAACAAGTGGCGCAAACACATTCTTCATGTTTTAGCAGGCTTTCTTCACAGATTAAACATAACTGAGGGTAAAATAGTGCAAGAAAGTCATTAAAAAATTTCATGTAGCAATTTATAAATTAATTGACAATAAAAAACCCGCCATATAGCGGGTTTTTATAAATCTATTTAGTATTAGTTTATCCACATTTACTATAACCGCAGTTAACACATTTAAGACAGCCTTCTTGATAAACTAAGCAACCAGCAGTACAATCACTACAAATTTTGTCATTAACTTGCGTGCCATCAGTAATAAATGTTTTAAGTGCTCTTACAACACCACTTTTCCAAGTATTGATATTTGCGTCATACAGGTTCATTTTTTCAATTAAATCAACTACATAATGCAAGGGCATTCCGTGCCTTAAAATTCCAGAAATAAGCTTAGCATAATTCCAAAACTCTTTATCAAATGAACGAGATAAACCACCCATAGTCACTTTATACCCATCTTTATCTTCATACTGGAAATCATATTGCGAAGAACCATCTTCTCTTCTGTTTTTTATAACCCAGCCATACTCAACAGTAGGGGGCATATTAAAGACGTCCTCCGTTTTACCAGTAAAAATTTCGTAAGGCCTTCCATTCAATAGCCCTACTACGGCAATCCATTTTTCCTTATTATTTTTAAAGCGAATAACTTTTGCATCTAATCTTTCTGGTCTTGATGGCGGTTTGGTTTCTTTGAATTCAGTATTTTCCAATACCTCCTCTTTTTTCGCATCTACTGATACTAATACCCCAGATCTAGATCCATCACGATAAACCGTAATTCCTTTAGTCCCTTGCTTCCAAGATTCTAAGTAAATATTACTTACCTCATCAAGAGAAACATCATTTGGTAAATTGATGGTAGAACTAATGGAGTGAGTGACATATTTTTGAACAACAGCTTGCATTTCAACTCTTTTTAGCCAATTAATTTCAGGAGCAGTACTGCCAGAATAAGGGCTTTTAGTAATATCCGTTTCTCCCGTTACTTCCATCCATGTTTTTAAATTGTGATGGTAGACAGTAAACTCTTGCCACTTATCTCCAGAGTCATCAATAAAATCTACTTTTGCTTCTCTATCTTGTTCGTTAAGTTTTCTTCTTCTTTTATAATGAGTCATAAATACAGGCTCAATTCCTGAAGAGGTTTGAGCAAGCATACTTAGGGTGCCTGTTGGTGCAACCGTACTAATTGAAATGTTTCTTCTTCCAAATTTCATCATTCTCTCATAAACATCAGGAAGTTCTTTTTCCATCATTTGGACAAATTCTGATGTTTTTTCAATTTTTGCATCAAAACCAACAAAACTTCCCCTTGCTAAAGACATGTCAATAGAACTGTCAAATTCAGCCCTACATTTTTCTTTCATTATTTCTTCTGTTTTCGCAATGGCTTCATCTGAATCAATAGCCATTCCAAGAGCAGCAATCATATCTGCAAGGGCAGTAAATCCTAATCCTGTTCTCCTGCCTTCAATACCCGTTTTTAATAATAGCTCCCAGGTTTCTTTTTCTACAGCTTTGATTTTTTCTGGTTCATCATCAGCATCAATTTTTGCCAAAATTCTTCCTATTGCTTCTGTTTCTAAATCCACTAAGTCGTCCATTAATCTTTGTCCTTCATAAGTTGCTTTATAGAAATCTTCCATTAAGAATTTAGCCTCTTTAGTAAAAGGCTTCTCCACAAAATTGTAAAGATTGATTGCAATTAATCTACAGCTATCTCCTCCTTGCATTGCAATTTCGGAGCATGGGTTCGTTGATGCATTTTTATATTTAGGATATACGGAAGAAGTAGAATACCAGTGTTGGCGATCCCAGAAAATTAAACCCGGCTCAGCAGTATTATGGGCACACTTAATAATAGTGTCCCAAAGCTCTTTAGCATTTACAGTTTTAGTAAACTTAGGATTGTCTGATTCAATGGGCCATTTATGAGTATACTCGGCATTTGCCTCAACAGCGCTCATGAATTCATCAGAAAGTCGAATTGAAATATTTGCTCCGGTTACTTTTTTTAAGTCTTGTTTGATGGTAATAAAATCCTCTACATCAGGGTGCGCAATATCCATAGATAACATTAAAGCCCCTCTTCTCCCATTTTGAGCCACTTCACGAGTTGTATTTGAAAAGCGATTCATAAAGGAAACCGCTCCAGAAGTACTTTTTGCAGCATTAGAAACTCTAGCTCCTGCTGGTCTTAAATTTGAGATATCAACTCCAACCCCACATCTTCTTTTGAATAACTGAGCCAATTGTTGATCCGTATAAAATACCCCACCATAAGAATCGTGTAAATCAGGAACTACTATACAATTAGATAAAGATGCTAATTGGTAATAATTTCCCAATGAGCTCATTACGCTTCCTTGTGGAATAATATATCCAAATTCTTTAAAGTAGTTGTATATTTTTTCTTCGCTTAAATCTTGTCTTTCTTGGCCGTATTTAGATAGGAATTTCGCGCTACCGTTAAGATTGTATTTTAATTTATAGTCCGCCTCAATTCTACCAAATTCCTTAGCCATTCTCTTATGCATATCATCAGGAGACTGCTCCACAAACTCACCCGAATCATTTTTCATAGCATATTTATTCATCCAAGTAGTTGCCGCTAATTCATCTCCGTTGAAATAGGAAATAGATTTTTCCAGAACCTGCTCGTAAGTGTATATTTTTTTATTTTTGGTTTTTGTCGAAAATTCTTTTTGACTTTTTAATGTTGTGGACATGCGGCTTCTTCTTTTGAGCGGTTAATTTTGTTTGATTTTTTTTCTGACTACAATTTTAAAAATAAAGTGTCTTGTTTAACTTCATTGAACTGATGGTTCTCAACAAGTTTTTCAACAAAAAGTTAAAAAGTGATTTAAGCAATTGAGAACTAATGAAATAAAATTATCGCCTATTTTAAAAAAATGAGATGCCTTAAATACAAGTAAAAGACTATGAAAATTTATATCTAGTAGATTATAGTTTTTTAAGCAAAAACCTCATTTAGAATACTCTCAAATAACAGTCTTCCGTCTTGATTATTTAGTGCCCCATCAGAAGCTCTTTCGGGGTGAGGCATCATTCCAAATACATTTCTTTCTTTATTACACACTCCCGCAATATTCATAAGTGAACCGTTAGGATTTGGGTCCTCCGTAATATTACCATCTTTATCGCAATATTTAAATAAAATTTGGTCGTTATCCACTAACAATTTTAAGGTTTTTTCATCTGCAAAATATCTTCCCTCACCATGGGCAATAGGAATTTTAATCGCACCATTGCCATACTTATTTGTTACCAATGTATTTTTAGTGTTTACTTTTAAGAAAGTGTTTTTACATATAAATTTATGCGTTGTATTGTGCAACAGTGCGCCCGGCAACAAACCACTTTCAGTTAAAATCTGAAACCCATTGCATATTCCCATTACATAGCCTCCTGCATTTGCAAATCCTATTATTTCTTTCATAATGGGCGAGAATTTTGCAATAGCTCCAGACCTTAAATAATCGCCATAAGAAAATCCTCCAGGCAAGATGACGAAATCTACTTCTTGTAAGTCAGTGTCTTTATGCCAAAGTTTTACGACTTCTTGCTTCATAATTGTTTCAAGAACATACATCATATCCATGTCACAATTTGAACCAGGAAATACTACTACACCAAATTTCATAAGCATAAATTATAAGAGTGCAAATTTACACATTAAAAGCAATCGCAAATTTATAATAGAGGGAAGAAATTACCAACAAAGAAAATAAACGCTCTGCCATTTTTCTTTTTTTAGTGTAGACAAAATAATTACCCAAAATAATTGCTAAGGGCAGGAGCGAGAAGTAAAAATATTCCCAACCAGAATAATTAGCAATTAAAATACTAATCATAAAAAACCAAATGATTGTCATAAATGTTCTTCTTGATTTGATGCTTTTTTTATACAGCCACATAAAGAGTTCAAAAAATGAAAATAATACAACCAATATTAGTGTCGCTAACCAGATTATTTTTGACAAGTGCTCTTCTTTGATAGTTGAAAAACTGATTTGGGAGAACTTAAAAAATTTAGGCATAGAAAAAGGAATTTCTGTAACAACTACAAAAACAAAATAAAACAAATAAGGAATGAGCATGCCTAAAAAAATAGTAACAAAAATTCGCCAATTGAGATTACCATAATTGATACTAAATATAATCAAAATTAGTATCAAATAAATTAAGTTTGGAAAAATAAAGGTAAGAACGCCCAATATAATTGAGGCATTAAAATACTGAGAAAACGGCAGATCTTTTTGATAGCTTTCCAGTAAAAAATTAAATAAAAATAAAACCAGAAAAGCAGATATCCAAACTTCAACGGTATTAATAAAAGGACTACTAATTAAAATAAATACAACCCCAATTACTAAATTTTCTTTGCGGATAATGTTTTTCTCATAAATAATATTGTTGAGTCCGGTGCTTAAAAAAAATGGAATAGTAAAACCTAACAGAAGTACAATTACAGGCTTCAAATAGGGATGACTAAATACGATATCTATATCAGATTGGAGTAATGGAAAAAGAACAAATAGCACACAAAAAATAATAAAAAAAAGTATTATTGAAGGTTTTGGATTGATAAGGTGTTTTAAAAACATGCTGCTTGCTAAAAAATATTTAAATTTGCCACAGTAAATTAAAACAAAAATTATGAAAGAAGTATTTTATGCAATCGGTGATTTTTTTGGCTTGATTTTTAATGGTGTTGAAGTTTTAGGTAATGCCCCAAACTATTTTTATATTGGCGTGATCTTTGCCTTTTTAGTAGTGTGGATAACTAAAATGTTAAAGCACAGAAAAGATAATGAAGAGCATGCTTCTTTATAAATCAAACCCTATATCCTTACGATAGTACTTTCCTTCAAAGGAAATTCTTGCTGCACTTTCAAATGATTTTTCTAGTGCAATTTCCATTTTTTGTCCAAAAGAAGTTACTGCAATAACTCTCCCTCCATTTGTTTTAATACCGCCATCATTTTTTGTCCCTGCGTGAAAAACAAGACTATTTTCAACGGCCTCAATCCCTGATATTGCTTTATTATTTTCATAAGTCTGTGGATAACCTCCAGAAACAAGCATTACTGTTGCGGCAACCTCATCGGTAATTTCTAAATCTTTTTCGCTAAAAGTTCCATCATTAATCCCTTTAAGTAGATTCAAAAAATCAGAGGTTATTCTAGGTATTACCACCTCAGTTTCAGGATCTCCCATTCTTACATTATATTCAATAACTTTTGGCTGTCCTTTTACATTTATAAGCCCAATAAATACAAACCCTTTATAAGTGATGTTGTCTTTTTTAAGTCCTTCAATTGTGGGTTTTATAATTTCTCGTTCTACTTTTTCAATGTAAAACCTATCAGCAAAAGGAACTGGAGAAATTGCTCCCATTCCTCCAGTATTTAAACCAGTATCTCCCTCTCCAATTCTTTTGTAATCCTTGGCGGAAGGTAAAATTTTATACGATTCTCCATCTGTTAATACAAAAACGGAAAGCTCAATACCTTTTAGAAATTCTTCAATTACCACTGTTGATGACGCTTCCCCAAATTTAGAATCAGCAAGCATAGCTTTTAATTCATTTTTAGCATCTTCAATCTTGTCAAGAATTAAAACTCCTTTTCCAGAGGCAAGTCCATCCGCTTTTAATACATAAGGAGCTTCTAAACTCTCCAAAAAACCATATCCTTCCTCTAGACTTTCTTTGGTAAAAGCTTGATATTTGGCAGTAGGTATATCGTGCCGAATCATAAATTCTTTTGCGAATTTCTTACTTCCTTCCAATTGAGCGCCCTGTTTTGAGGGTCCAATTAATGAGATATTTTTTAACCGCTCATCTTCTTGAAAAAAATCATAAATACCATTAACCAAAGGATCTTCTGGCCCTACCAAAACCAATTCTATTTTTTCGGAAATAACAAATTCTTTAATACTTTCAAAATCATTTACACTAATGTTAATATTTGTTCCTACTTTTTCTGTTCCGGCATTTCCAGGAGCAATAAATAGTTTATTACAACTGCTGCTTTGTGCTATCTTCCAAGCAAATGCATGCTCTCTCCCTCCGCTTCCTAGTATTAATACATTCATTATTCGCTTTCCATAGCTCTTAAGATCTCCTCTGTTAATTCCATATTATGAAATACCTGCTGTACGTCATCATTTTCTTCTAACAAATCTAAAAGTTTTAATACTTTTTCGGCTTGTTGGGCAGTAATTGTTTTAAAATTATTTGGGATTCTTTGTAATTCAGAATTTGCAATTTCTATTCCTAATTTCTCTAATTTAGTCTGCATATTATTAAAATCTGGGAAATCGCAATAAGCTGTTACTGCCTCTTGATCAACATCTAACTCTTCCAGTCCAGCATCTATAAGCTCCATTTCTAGCTCCTCAATAGCCATATTTATATGACTAGGGTCAATAGTAAAAACTCCTTTTCTATCAAAAATAAATTCTAATGATCCATTGGTTCCTAATAGGCCATCACATTTGCTAAAATAAGATCGAACATCAGCAACTGTTCTATTATTATTATTTGTTGCGCAATCAACAAAAACAGCAATGCCATTTAAAGCGTACCCTTCTAATGATATTTCTTCATAGTTAGCAGTATTTTTATCACTTGCTTTTTTAATTGCGCGCAATACATTGTCCTTAGGCATATTTGCTGACTTTGCATTTTGCATTACTTGTCTTAACCTAGAATTAGTATCCGGATAAGGCCCTCCTTCTTTTACAGCCATTACGAGATCTTTCCCAATTCTAGTAAAAACTTTGGCCATTTTTGACCACCTTTTCATCTTTCTAGCCTTTCTAAATTCAAATGCTCTCCCCATAATTTATGACTTAATCATCTAATTTTAATACTGATAAAAATGCTTCTTGAGGAATTTCAACATTACCTACTTGCCTCATTCTTTTCTTGCCTTTCTTTTGTTTTTCTAAAAGTTTTCGTTTTCTTGAAATATCTCCTCCATAACATTTTGCGGTTACATCTTTTCTAAGAGCTTTAACTGTTTCTCTAGAAATAATTTTAGCGCCAATTGCTGATTGTATGGCAATATCAAATTGTTGCCTAGGGATGAGCTCTTTTAATTTTGCACATAACTTTTTGCCTAAATTATAGGAGTTTGTTTTGTGAACCAGTGCAGATAATGCATCAACCGGCTCTCCATTTAATAAAATATCTAGCTTGGCCAAAACAGATGCTCTGTACTCAATTGGGGAGTAATCAAATGAAGCATATCCTCTAGAAATAGATTTTAATTTATCATAAAAATCAAACACAATCTCACCTAATGGCATTTCAAAAGTAAGTTCAACCCTATCAGTTGTTAGGTAAACCTGATTTATCAATTCTCCTCTTTTTGTAATACACAAATTCATTACCGGCCCAATAAAATCAGACTTTGTAATCACCTGAGCCCGAATATACGGCTCTTCCACGCTCTCTAAAATACTTGGATCAGGATAGTCTGAAGGATTGTGAATTTCTAGTTTTTTGCCGGTTCTTGTGTATGCATAATAAGACACATTGGGGACAGTAGTAATAACTGTCATGTCGAACTCTCTTTCCAATCGCTCCTGAATAATTTCCATATGTAACATTCCTAAAAACCCACATCTAAAGCCAAATCCAAGTGCTGCAGATGATTCTGGCTCAAAAGTTAATGACGCGTCATTTAGTTGTAATTTTTCCATAGAGCTTCTAAGCTCTTCAAAATCCTCAGTATCGACAGGATAAATACCTGCAAACACCATTGGTTTTACTTCCTCAAAGCCTTTTATGGCTTCAGTCGCAGGATTTTCAACAGTTGTAATAGTATCCCCAACTTTTACTTCTGTTGCAGTTTTAATTCCTGAAATAATATACCCAACTTCACCTGCTTTTAATGAATTTTTTGGAAATTGTTTAAGTCTTAATGCTCCAATTTCATCTGCATGATACTCCATGTCAGTTGCCATGAATTTCACCTTTTGTCCTTTTTTAATTTCGCCATTTACTACTTTAAAATAGGCCTCAACTCCCCTAAAAGTATTGTACAGGGAATCAAAAATCATAGCTTGTAATGGAGCATTAGTATCTCCTTTGGGATGCGGAATCCTTTCTATAATAGCAGCCAAAATAGCTTCAATACCTATTCCAGTTTTAGCGCTTGCAGAGATGATATCTGCTTTTTCACACAAGATTAAATTGGTAATTTGATCTTTTACTAATTCCGGTTCAGCCGAAGGCAAATCAATTTTATTCAAAACAGGAATAATTTCTAAATTATTGTCCAATGCTAAATAAAGATTAGAGATAGTCTGGGCTTGAATTCCTTGCGCTGCATCAACAATTAACAAAGCTCCTTCACAAGCTGCAATCGATCTTGATACTTCATAGGAAAAATCAACATGCCCAGGAGTATCAATCAAATTTAGTATATAATCTTCTCCTTTATAAGTATATTCCATTTGTATGGCATGACTTTTAATAGTGATTCCTCTTTCTTTTTCAAGATCCATATTATCAAGTACTTGGGCTTCTGCTTCCCTTTCTGTAACGGCCCCAGTAAATTCTAATAAGCGATCTGCCAAGGTAGATTTTCCATGGTCAATGTGTGCAATAATGCAAAAATTCCTAATATTTTTCATCAAGAGCAAAAATACATTTTTTCGCCTATACTAGAATAATTTTTTATAGTAGAAATCTTATTATATTTGCTAAAACAAATATCTATGGAAAAAGTAATAATGCGTAGGAGAAGACATTTAGCCAAAGCAATTACCTGGCGCATTATTGGGACATTAGATACATTTGTTTTATCTTGGCTTATAACAAAAGAACCATTAACTGCTGGATGGATTGCACTTGTAGAATTAATTACCAAAACCATCCTTTATTATTTTCATGAAAGAGCTTGGTTTGCATCAAATTTAGGAATAGAAAACAGAAAAAGACATATTTTCAAAACAATTTCTTGGAGAATTATTGGAACGCTAGACACATTGTTGCTTTCATGGTTAATTACCGGCCAACTTAAACTTGGATTGCTTATAGGTGGTTTTGAAATAGTAACCAAAATGGTGCTATATTATATGCATGAAAGAGTTTGGTTTGCCTCTAATTGGGGTATTATTAAGCCACCAAAAGATTAAGAAGGGCCTTCTTTTTTTGTAATTGTATAGTTTATTTCAATTTTATTTTCTTCAATCTCCTGTTTTTCTAATTCTTCATCAATTTCCCATTGATACTTTTTAGCTGGAGGGCCCTCATTCCTGTAAAATACAGCCACTAAAATTCCAGCTACAAATCCTGCTAAATGACCTTCCCATGAGATAGGCTCCTTAGTTGGAATAACTCCCCAGATCATAGATCCATATAAAAATATAATTATCAAACTCACTGCTGCTAGTCTTGGATTTTTACGAATTACCCCACTAATACATAAAAAAGAAGCAAGAGCATAAATGATTCCACTAGCGCCAATATGAAATGATGGTCTTCCAATAATCCAAAGCCAAAATCCTGAAATAAAAAATAGCCAAACAAAAATTGGCAATGCTATTTTCCGATATACAGAAAATAATAGTCCGCCAAGAATTAATATCGGATATGAATTATTAAATAAATGGGTAAGATCTTTATGAATAAAAGGAGAGAATAAAAGCCCTCTTAATCCTTTTAGTGTTTGTGGAGACACTCCAAATTTAACAAATGACAAATCAAACTGCAGTTCAATTAGTTTTACCAACCACATTACTAAAAGAAATAAAAATGGGATAAATAAAATGCTAAAAATTTCTTTTTTTTCTGATGTGTTCATTCTAAATATTAAGTAGTAAAAGTAAGTAAATAATGCCGATAAATTGTATTTTTACATTGAGATGAAAAATGAAAAGAAATTATTTCTTTTAGATGGTTTTGCTCTTATTTACAGAGCTTATTTTGCCTTTGCTCAAAATCCAAGGATAAATTCAAAAGGGCTTGATACCTCAGCAATGTTTGGATTTACAAATACCCTTAATGAAGTTATCCAAAAGGAAAAACCATCACATATTGCAGTAGTTTTTGATAGAAGCGCTCCAACCGAGCGCCATATTGAATATCCGCAATATAAAGCGCAAAGAGAAGCAATGCCAGATGGGATTAGAGATGCCCTACCTTATATAGATAAATTGCTAGAAGCGTTTAATATTCCAAAACTTTACAAAGATGGTTTTGAGGCAGATGATGTTATTGGCACATTAGCAAAGAAAGCCGAGCAAAAAGGCTATACTACTTTTATGATGACTTCTGATAAAGATTTTGCCCAATTAGTTTCTGAAAATATCTTTATGTATCGACCGGGAAATAAATGGCAACCTACAACTATTTGGGGAATTCCTGAAGTCCTTGAAAAATTCAATCTTACAAGAGTTGATCAGGTGATTGATTTTTTAGGAATGATGGGTGATGCGGCAGATAATATTCCAGGGATTCCAGGAGTTGGGGAAAAAACTGCCCAAAAGTTTTTAAAGCAATATGATACAATGGAAGGTCTATTTGCAAATTCACATGATTTAAAAGGCAAAATGAGGGAAAATATTGAATCCTCAAAAGAAATAGGCTTGTTATGTAAAAAATTAGCCACTATCATTACTGATGTTCCTATCGATCTTGATGAAGATAGCTTAAAGTACGAACCAATAAATACAGAAAAACTAACAACCCTTTTTGAGGAGCTGGAGTTTAGAACTCTTTTGCAAAGATTAATTGGAAAAAACCCTATACCAAAAATAGCTTCTGAAAGACAAATAATAACAACTGAAAGCTCAAGCCAATCCTCTCAGTTTGACTTATTTTCTCAAACATACTTAGCAGTGAATGAAAAAGTGAATACTAGTAATTTCATCTTTCTTGAAGATAGTAATCAATTTGCAGATCTTGCTAAAAATATCAAAAATTCTAATTCTTTTTCCTTTCATTTAATTACAGATACTGATGACGCTTTAACTTCTAAGCTTACAGGAATTGCAGTCAGCTTCCTTAGTGATAATGGTTATTACTTTGCTTTTAATAGCTCCAATAAAGAGCTGATAAAAAACCTTTTTGAAGATGAAAAATTGACAGTAATTGGCTTTGATTTAAAATTTGCAATGAAAATGCTTCTTGCTCAGGATATTCAAATAAACGGAAAACTGTTTGATGTACAAATTGCCCACTACCTTCTGCATCCTGATATGCGAAATTCATTAGATGTAATTTCTGAAAATTATCTAAAAACCGATTTAAAAGAGGAAAGTATTATTTTAGGAAAAGGAAAGGCAAAAGTTTTATTTTCTGAGTTAAAACAGTCTTTAATCACTGATTATGCCTGCCAAAGATCGCTTTCCATTTTTAATCTTTATAAGATTCTTGAAAAAGAAATGGTAGAAAATGGAGTTATTGATTTGTTTGAAAAAATGGAATTACCCTTATCAAAAGTTCTAGCAAAAATGGAGCTGGAAGGAATCGCACTTGATGTAAAAATGTTAAATAATTTTAGTAGTGAGCTTACAAAAAAATTAACCTTCATTACTGCTAAAATTCATGATTTAGCTGGTGAAGATTTTAATATTGCGTCTCCAAAGCAAATGGGAGAGCTTCTATTTGAGAAAATGAAACTCAGTAAAAAGCCTAAAAAAACTAAATCGGGGCAATACGCAACATCAGAAGAAGAGCTTCTAAAATTAAAAGCCTCTCATCCTATCATTGAAGAAATTTTAATTTTTAGAGGTATAAAAAAATTACTTTCAACCTATGTAGATGCCCTTCCAGATTTGTTAAATGTGAAAACCCGCAGAATTCACACTACTTTTAACCAATCTGTTGCGGCAACAGGTCGTTTGTCATCAGTAAATCCGAATATTCAAAATATTCCTATTCGAACAGAAATAGGCATGAAAGTGCGTGAAGCTTTTATTCCAAGAGATGATAATTTTACTTTAATGTCGGCTGATTATTCCCAAATTGAGCTTAGAATAATGGCCTCTTTAAGTAAAGATGAAGGAATGCTTAATGCTTTTAATAACGGAATTGATATTCATTCGGCTACTGCTGCTAAAGTTTATAAAGTTCCGCTGGAAGAAGTTGATAGAACAATGCGTTCAAACGCAAAATCAGTGAATTTTGGAATCATTTATGGTATTTCTGCTTTTGGTTTATCTCAGAATATTGGAGTTAGCCGAAAAGAAGCACAAGAAATTATTGATAATTATTTTGAGCAATTTCCTAAAGTGAAAAAATATATGGATTGGTCAATTTCCCAAGCAAGAAGCAAAGAATATGTCGAAACCATTATGGGAAGAAGAAGGTATTTAAAAGATATTAATGCCCGAAATGGCATGATAAGAGCAATGGCCGAAAGAAACGCTATAAATGCTCCAATACAAGGATCTGCTGCTGATATTATAAAAATTGCAATGATTGCAATAGATAAAGAAATGGGAAAAAGAAAAATGCAATCAAAAATGCTATTGCAAGTGCATGACGAATTGGTTTTTGATATGCACCAATCAGAAACTATGGAATTAAAAGCTCTTGTAAAAGAGAAAATGGAACAAGCCTTTAATTTGCAAGTACCATTAATTGTGGATATAGGAGAAGGGGCAAATTGGCTAAAAGCCCACTAATCTTTCTTGTTGGTAAAAAGTAAATACAAAACAACAAAAGCAATAACTCCAATAAAAGAAGGCCCAGCAGCTTGAATATTCCCAACAGGATCCCATCCTAATATTGAAGTATTCCCAATTAATAATTGTACTATAACTCCTATACATAAAAACTGTAGCCCTATAGATATGGCTGAGGTTAATATTTTTTTAAGATCTGATAATAGATTATTCATTTAATTGTAATTTAATAGTTGGTAAATATACAGAATAAAATAGCCCTACAAATTGCAGGGCTATTTTATTAAAAATATCTCTATTATTTTATTTAGCTGTTAATAGATTCCATAAAATAAGTAGGCAAACTAGTCCTGCAAATCCAGAAGTTCCAAGACCATTGATAACTCCCATTATGTTTTCAATAACAGAAATTCCCATTAGTGCTCCTCCTCCATAAAGGATTTCTACTGCTACTCCAAGACCTAAAACTGTTAAGATTAAACCTGTTAGGCCCTTAAAGAACCCGTTCATGTACTTAAATGCTGCTTCCATAATTTAAATTAATTTGGTTAATACTGTTGCCAAACTTAGAACATAATTTACTTGATTTTAAACTAGTTGATGAAAAATCTTTCAAAAAGCAGTTTTATATATATCTTGATTTTTGGCTGATATAATTATTTTTAAATGTCAGATAATGAGATTGTTACATTTAATTTAGTAATAATAAAGCTACTAAAATCAGGAGGCTTTTAAACAGAAACTTGTTAAAAATTAAGAATAGCAATAACTAATTGATAATCAATACTAAAATAGGTTTTTATTAGTGAAAAAAGAGGAAACAAACTAATTTATATCAACATCACGAATTGACAGTATATTTTGATGAAATTTGGTCTGATTTTGAATGATATAAAGAAATTTTTTGGCTACAATTTTGGTATTTTCTAACTCATTATTGTTGTAATAGCTGGTAAATTTGCTTAAAAGTGGGAATAAATTAGTGTCCGCCTTCCTTATTTCTGCTTGCATTTGAGTATCAACTATACCTGGATGAACTGAGAAAATTGTTAAATTGCTATATTTCTCTTCTGCAATAACACATGTTAATCTATCTATTGCAGATTTAGTTGCGCAATAAGTACTCCAAGAGGCAATGTTACTATTAGCCGCTCCAGAACTGATATTAATTATTATCTTTTTGCCATCAAAGGCATTAATAAATCGAGCACATAATATAGTAGGAGAAATAATATTAAGATTATAGTCATTAATAATCTCTGAATCTTTTTTAAGGCTTAAAGGAATAATTTTCCCAATTGCAGCTGCATTATTTATCAGTAGCACCTCCGCATTATCAAATTTGGGAAAAGTTAGTTTTTGTACTTTTTCTAAATCCGATAAATCAATTTCTGTAAAAGTAAAATTTTGATGCTTGATAGTATTTGTTCTTGAATATCCAAATACAATATAATTTTCATTTAGTAAAAGTTGAGCAATAGCCTTGCCAATTCCTTTACTGGTGCCTGTTATAAAAGCTACTTTTTGCAATTATAATTTTGCTAATGCTTGTTCTAAATCCTCAATTAAATCATTAACATCTTCTATTCCAACACTTAATCGGATTAATGAATCAACAACGCCTGTTTTCTCTCTTTCATGTTTTGGAATTGCGGCATGAGTCATACTTGCAGGATGCCCACATAATGATTCTACTCCTCCCAAACTTTCAGCAAGAGCGAAATAATGTGTATTAGAGACTACCTTTATAGCATCTTCTAATTTATTACCTTTAATGTTGAATGAAACCATGCCTCCAAAATCATCCATTTGTTTTTTGGCAATTTCATGATTTGGGTGCGACTCAAAACCTGGCCAATAAACATCACCAACTTTTGGATGATTTTTTAAGAAATTTGCAATTATTTTCCCGTTTTCACAATGTCTTTGCATCCTAATATGCAAAGTCTTGATTCCTCTTAAAACCAGAAAAGAATCCATTGGGCCCGGAACAGCTCCACATGAATTTTGAATAAAATACAGTCTTTCAGCTAGAGCATCATCTTTACAAATTGCAGCTCCCATTATTACATCAGAGTGACCACCCATATATTTAGTCAGAGAATGCATAACAATATCCGCCCCTAAATCCAAAGGTCTTTGTAAATAAGGAGTTGCAAAAGTATTGTCTACTACAAACAGGAGTTTGTGTTTTTTTGATATGTTGCTTAAAGCCTCAATATCAATAATATTAAGCATTGGATTTGTTGGAGTTTCTGCCCATAGCATTTTAGTGTTTTTATTTATGTATGCTTCAATATTTTTAGCATTACTCATTCCTATAAAATGAAATTTAATTCCGTAATGCTCAAAAATTTTAGTAAAAATTCGATACGTACCTCCATATAAATCATTAGTTGAAATCACTTCATCACCAGTAGAAAGCAATTTAATAATCGCATCAATAGCTCCAAGCCCACTTCCAAAACAAAGCCCATATTTCCCATTTTCTAAAGATGCCAAATTTTTCTCTAAAGCATTTCTTGTTGGATTTCCTGTTCTTGAATATTCATACCCTTTATGATCTCCAGGAGAAGCCTGAACGTATGTTGAAGTTTGGTAGATTGGTGTCATTATCGCTCCAGTTGTTGGATCAGCTTGCTGTCCTGCATGTATCGTTTTGGTTCCGAATTTCATTTTTTCTGTTTTTATTTTCTTTAAGCAAAAGTATTAAAAGTTAAGTCATTAAATTTTACTTTTGCTGAAAATACTTCTATTGAATAAACCGCTTTTAGCTCACCTATCATTAATTATTGCAAATCTCATTTATGCCCTTAACTTTACTTTTGCAAAAGATGTAATGCCTGATTTTATTATGCCCTCAGGCTTTATTTTATTAAGAGTAATTGGAGCATTGTCTTTATTTTCCCTATCCTATTTTTTATTTATTAATGAAAAAGTTGAGACAAAAGATATTGTTAGAATGGCAATATGTGGGATTTTTGGAGTTGCAATTAATCAACTCTTCTTTTTCGAAGGATTAAACTTAACCACTCCTATCAATGCCTCAATAATAATGGCTATTAACCCCATTTTGGTAATTTTACTTTCCTTTTTTCTTATTAGGGAGGCCATAACTTTTAGAAAAAGTTTAGGGATTTTGTTAGGATTATTTGGAGCATCTATACTAATTTTAAAAGCCGGTGGTGTTGATTTTTCTTCTAATCATCAAACAGGCAATTTATTTGTATTTATTAACGCCTCTAGCTATGGTTTGTATTTAGTACTTGTAAAGCCAGTAATCCAAAAATACCATCCAATTACAGTTTTGGTTTATGTTTTTAGCTTTGGGCTTTTGTATGTAATGCCTTTTGGATTTGCCGATTTAGCAAATGTAAAATGGGAAATTATTCCCTCTTATATTTATCTAAAGATTATTTTTGTAGTGATTTGCACCACTTTTATTGCCTATTTACTGAATTCATTAGCTCTAAAACAACTAAGCCCAACTACAGTAAGTATTTACATTTATTTACAGCCCATTTTGGCCTCAATTTTTGCTATTTTCTGGGGAGTGGATAGCCTAGATAATCAAAAGATTATCGCAGCTTTGCTTATCTTTTTAGGGGTTTATTTAGTAAGTGTTTGCCCCTTAAAGGAAAGGAAGCAGAAACTTTCCTAAATTTGTAAAAATTTTAATAAGATGATACAATCTATGACAGGCTATGGAAAAGCCGAAATTAATTTACCGAAGGCCAATTTTACTGTTGAAGTAAAATCACTTAACGCTAAGCAAATAGATACTACTATAAAAATGTCATCTATATACAGAGATAAAGAAATTGAGCTTAGAAATTTGATCTCAGAAAGGCTGCAAAGAGGTAAAATTGAGCTTTCAATTTGGAGAGAAAACTCAGAGTCTTTTTCTAGTTACAATTTGAATACTGAAGTAATTAGTGATTACTTTAAACAAATTAAAAAAATCGCAGAAGAGCTAAATATTAATACTACTGATATTCTACCGAGTCTTTTAAAAATGCCTGATGTAATCCAAAAAGGAGAGGAACAAACAAATGAAATTGAGTGGGATGAAATACAAAAAGGAATAGATTCTGCAATTGCTAATTTATTGCAATTTCGATTGAATGAGGGTAAAAAGCTAGAAGCCGACATAAAATCAAGAATACATAAACTTGGTGATTTATTGAATGAAATTGCTCCTTTTGCAAAAGCAAGAATTGAAAAAGTGAGAAAAAACTTATCTGAAAAACTGGCAGAGATTGATCTTAAAAATATGGATGAGAATAGATTCGAACAAGAACTCATTTATTATTTAGAAAAGCAAGATATTACAGAAGAGCAAGTAAGATTAGATGCTCACCTAAATTATTTTACAGAAACCATGATTGCAGAGTCGGTAAATGGTAAAAAATTAGGATTTATAGGACAAGAAATAGGCCGAGAAATCAATACTATTGGATCAAAATCATCAGATATAGATATGCAAAAAATTGTAGTGCAAATGAAAGATGAATTAGAAAAGATTAAGGAGCAACTTTTAAATATTTTGTAGTGAAAAAACTCATTGTAATATCAGCCCCATCAGGAGCGGGAAAAACCTCAATTGTTCATTATTTACTGAAAAATATGCCCGAACTTTCTTTTTCAATTTCTGCTTGTAGTAGAAACAAAAGAGCTAATGAAACAGATGGAAAAGATTATCATTTTTTAGGAGTTGATGGGTTTAAAAATAAAATAAAAGAAAATGCTTTCTTGGAGTGGGAAGAGGTCTATGAAAATCAATTTTATGGGACATTAAAATCAGAAGTAGAAATAATTTTGAATGAAGGCAAAACAGTAATTTTTGATGTAGATGTAGTTGGAGGGCTAAATATAAAAAAGCAATACCCTAAAGAAAGCTTGGCCATTTTTATTATGCCCCCATCAATGGATGTATTAAGAGAAAGGTTAAGCGGTAGAGGCTCGGAATCTGAAGAAAGTTTACAGATCAGATTGGAAAATGCCGAAAAAGAAATTTCAAGAAATAATGAATTTGATACAGTAATATTAAATGACGATTTTAATCTTGCTTGTGAAGAAACAAAAGCAGTAATTACAAATTTTATAAACTCTTAAAAATGAAAATTGGATTGTTTTTTGGAAGTTTTAATCCTATGCATATAGGCCATAAAATTATTGCCTCTTATATGGCGGAATTTTCGGACTTAGATAAAGTAATGTTTGTAGTATCTCCTCAGAATCCATTAAAAGATAAACAATCTTTGCTGGATCAACATCAAAGGCTAATGATAATAAGAATGGAAATTGAGGATAATCCGAAATTGCAAGTTTCAGATGTTGAATTTAGTCTGCCCCAACCATCTTACACCATTGATACCTTGGTTAGATTGAAAGAAAAAAATCCTACAAATGAGTATGCCCTTATAATGGGAGCCGATAATTTGCAAAATTTTCATAAGTGGAAAAATTACCAACAGATTTTACAGGATTATGCTATATATGTATTTCCAAGACCTGGATTTGAAATAAATGGAGCCCATAAAAATATCCATATTGTAAAAGACGTTCCTGAAATGGAAATATCCGCCTCTTTTATCAGAAATTCTATAAAGGAAGGTAAAGATGTTTCTTATTTAATGCCAGAAAAGGCATGGAAATATACTGATGAAATGAATTTGTACAGATAAATGACTTTTAAAAAACACATAATTATTTGTATTGGGACAATACTTTTTTCTTCTTGCTTGGTCCAAATGAAAATGGACGCATCAAAAGAAGGGGAACAAGAAAAAAGGGAAATCGAAATTAGTGTAGAAAGCACTACAGAAAAAAACTATAAAGGTTGGTGGGTGTATGGAGAAGGCCAGCATATTTTTAAAGATGAAGAGACGCTTGAAGAATATACTTTGGAATTCCCAAATGAAGACATGACAGAATTACAAGCCTTATATTTAGCTGTATGTGAAATGGAATATTTCCCAATGGAATGTGCTATGACAGGACATATAAAGAAGGAGCTTATAAAGAAACAAAATACACTTATAGTTTCGGAGTTTGAAATTCTTTATATCCAAGGATGTGGAGAGTAATCTCCTCTTTTGCTTCTTATCCAATCTATTTAAGCTAACTTTGTAAAAAATCCCCATAAAGGAATCCTACATGAAATTTGAAGATTTAAGCTTACATCCAACTTTACTAAAAGCGATAAAAGACCAAAACTATATTACTCCAACTGCAATCCAAATCCAAGCAATTCCATTAATACTTAACAGTAAAGATGTGCTTGGATCTGCACAAACGGGCACTGGCAAAACTGCTGCCTTTGCACTACCTATTTTACACCATTTAATACATGAAAAGCAAGACAATTCCAAACCAAAAATAAAAGCCCTGATCGTTACTCCAACTCGTGAGCTAGCTATTCAGATTGGGGAGAATTTTACCGCTTATTCAAAGTATACTAATATTAGAAATACTGTAGTCTTTGGCGGAGTAAATCAAGGGCCTCAAACCGATATGCTTAATAAAGGAGTTGATATTTTAATTGCTACAACCGGAAGATTGCTGGATTTGATGGGGCAAGGATTTATTTCTTTAAAAGATGTTTCTTATTTTGTGTTAGATGAGGCGGACAGAATGCTCGATATGGGATTTATTCATGATATTAAAAAACTATTGGAAAAACTCCCAAGAGAACGACAGTCATTGTTTTTTTCTGCAACTATGCCGGATACTATTTTAAAGCTCTCCAACACAATTTTAAAACACCCCGAAAAAGTTGCTGCACATCAAGTTTCTACTACTGCCGAAACAATTAAACAATTTATTTATTACACTAATAAAAATGATAAAAAGGACTTATTACATCATATTCTGAAAGATAAAAACATAAAACAAATTTTGGTGTTTTCAAGAACCAAGCATGGCGCAGACAGGATTGCTAAAAATTTAAAAACCCAAAATATTAATACGGCAGCAATTCATGGAGATAAAACACAAACTCAGCGACAAAAAGCGTTACAAGCTTTTAAAAATGCTGAGGTCAGGGTATTAGTAGCTACCGATATTGCAGCAAGAGGAATTGATATTGATAAATTAAGCTATGTACTTAATTATGATATCCCTAATGAGCCGGAAACCTATGTTCACAGGATAGGAAGATGCGGAAGGGCTGGAGAGCAGGGGGTTTCTATTTCCATTTGTGAGACAGAGGAAAATGGATATGCAAAAGATATTGAAAAGTTAATAAAGCAAAAAATAGAGGAGGTAAAAAACCATCCTTTTCCTCAAACCGATAGCCCTATGAACGCTCAGCAGAAAAAAGAGTTCGAGAAGGAAAAGCAAAAAAGGAAACAAGATTTTTTCGCCAATAGAAATAAAAAAAGAAAATGAATTTCAATTTAATTGGAGTAATTTCTGCTACGATTTTTTCATTAGGAATTACTTTTCTTTTTACTGGCTGTTCAAGCACGAATATTACAACAAGCACAAGTAATAATCACGAACTACAAAAATTTTCTAGTTTTCTTATCGGTGAATTTTCTAGCAAAGACCAAGCTGAAGAGGATAGCGCATATTTCAATATTTATTTATCCATGAGCAGAATCTGGGAAAATGACAAAGAAGCAATATGGCTCTATGTGGAACAAGCAATGGATGAAAGAAAAGATAAGCCCTATCGCCAAAGGGTATATAAACTTGGGAATCCCCAGAAAAATGTCTTCACAAGCGACATTTACACCATCCGAAATCAAGAGCTATTTATCGGTTTGCAAAATGACAAAACAAAAAAAGATTCGCTTATCCCAAGCATGATAGAACTAAAAGAAGGGTGTACGGTGACAATGAAAAAAATGATTGGCCTGTATTCCGGTGGAACTGATGCAGATAAATGTCCTTCCAATTTAAGAGGTGCATCCTTTGCGACAACCAAGATCACATTAAAAGAAAATACTCTTGAGTCATGGGATCAAGGTTTCGACAAGAACGGTGTTCAAGTGTGGGGTGCTACAAAAGGAGGATATAGATTCGTTAGAATTAAGAATTAGGAAAACCAAGAAAATCCATTAAATTCTAACTATTCATCAACTCTTCTATTTCTTCTGCCTCAATCGGAATATTTTTCATTAAGTCGTCAGGTCCATTTGCCCTAACTAAAATATCATTTTCCAATCTAATTCCTAAACCTTCTTCTTGAATGTAAATTCCAGGTTCGCAGGTAAATACCATACCTTCTTTCATTGGCCAGTCCAAATTGCCCACATCATGCACGTCTAAACCTAAATAATGTGAGGTTCCGTGCATAAAGTACTTTTTGTACAATGGTTTTTCGCCATCTTGTTTTTGAACATCATGCTTGTCCAAAAGGCCTAATTTTATAAGCTCTAATTCCATTATTCTTCCTACTTCTTTATTATAATCTTTAAACATTGTACCTGGAGTAAGCATTTTGATTGCTTCTTTCATTACATGCAGCACTGAATTATACACTGCTTTTTGCCTTTGTGAAAACCTACCATTTACCGGTACAGTTCTGGTAAAATCAGATGCGTAATTGGCATATTCAGCCCCAAAATCCATCAGCACCATATCGCCATCTTTACATTCTTTGTTGTTTTCTATATAATGTAAAACACAAGAATCAATACCGGATCCAATAATTGGTTGGAAAGCAAATCCATTGGATCTATTGCTTAAAAATTCATGGATTAATTCTGCTTCAATTTCATATTCCATAACCCCTGGCTTAATCATTGGCAAAATTCTTCTAAATCCTTTTTCGGTAATGTTACAAGCATTTTGAATTAACTCAATCTCTACTTCTGATTTTATCGATCTTAATTCGTGCATAATTGGAGCAACTTCTTTTATCAGTTTATTGGAAAATTTTTCCCCAATCATATTTCTAAACCTATCATCTCTTGTTTGTACTTTAGATGCGGCGCGGATATGGATGTTTTTATTAAGGTAAATAGCATCTGCTTTTGAGATGAGTTCAGCAAGCTTATCATCTAACTCATTTAACCAAAAAACTGTTTTTATACCAGATGTTTTTAGGGCTCCTTCTTTGGTGAGTTTTGCGCCCTCCCAAATTGCAATGTGCTCATTAGTTTCCTTTAAAAATAAAACTTCCCGCATATTTTTATAAGGATGATTTGGGGAAATTATTAGAACGCTTTCCTCTTGATCTACCCCACTTAACCAAAACAAATCATTATTTTGTCTAAAAGGCATGGTGCCATCAGCATTGGTAGGCATTATATCATTGGCATTAAAAATAGCGATATCATTGCCTGTTATTTTAGTATTAAATAATCCTCTATTTTTTATAAATAATTGATTGTTAATTGGTAAGTATTTCATTGTTGTAAGATTTTAAAGCCTCAAAAATAATTAAAATCTTCAGTAATCTGTAATCATTCGGTATTAGAATTTATGTACTATAGAATAAGTGTTTTTAAAATTTTGAGCCGTATATTTGCCTTTTAATATTATAACTTTATAAAATGAGTAATGGATTATCAACTTCTTCTATAGGAAGAAAATTTTTAATGGCTCTTTCTGGTTTTTTTATGTTGTTATTTTTAACGCAACATTTAGTAATTAACTTACTTTCTGTCATTAGCCCAAATTCTTTTAATAATACCGCTCATTTTATGGGAACCAATCCCCTTATTCAATTTGTGATGCAGCCAATATTAATACTGGGGTTTTTATTTCATCTAGCTATGGGGATGTATTTGGACTTTAAAAATCGTGCGGCTAGACCAATAAAATACGCTATGGATAACCCATCTGAAAATTCTAATTGGATGAGTAGAAATATGTTGATTACTGGAATTATGGTACTGCTTTTTCTAGGGCTTCATTTTTATGATTTCTGGATTCCTGAAATAAACACAAAATTTATTCAAGGCGATTGGTCGGGATTACAAAATGGGGAGTTTAGATATTGGGAAGAGTTACATCATAAATTTCAGAACTCCATTAGAGTTGCAATCTATTGTGGTGCTTTTGTCTTTCTTGGTTTGCATTTAGCCCATGGATTTCAATCCGCTTTTCAGTCAGTTGGATTTAACCATAATCAATATACTCCATTAATTAAAAAATTAGCAAACATCTATGCAGTCTTAGTGCCAGCTGGATTTATTTTTATTGCACTATTTCATAACCTTACTTCATACTAAAAAGTATACTATGTCAATTTTAGATTCTAAAATACCCGCAGGCCCTTTAAAAGATAAGTGGACAAGTCATAAAAATAATATCAATTTAGTTAGCCCAGCAAATAAGCGAAACATTGATATTATTGTTGTGGGCACAGGTTTAGCAGGCGCATCTGCAGCTGCATCTCTTGCGGAAATGGGATATAATGTAAAAGCGTTTTGCTACCAAGATTCTCCAAGAAGAGCTCATTCAATTGCAGCCCAAGGAGGAATAAATGCCGCTAAGAACTACCAAAATGACGGAGATTCTATTTACCGTCTTTTTTATGATACCGTTAAAGGAGGAGATTACAGATCTAGAGAGGCAAATGTTCATAGATTAGCGGAGGTTTCAGGCAATATTATTGATCAATGTGTTGCTCAGGGAGTCCCTTTTGGAAGAGATTATGGAGGGCTTTTAGATAATCGTTCATTTGGAGGAGTTTTAGTATCTAGAACTTTTTATGCTAAAGGACAAACAGGTCAGCAGCTTTTACTTGGTGCTTATTCAGCTATGAATAGGCAAATTGGAAAAGGCAAGATTAAAATGTTTAATAGACATGAAATGGTTGAGCTTGTAAAAGTAGATGGTAAGGCTAGAGGAATTATTGCAAGGGATTTAGAAACAGGAGCCTTAGAACGACATTCGGCTCATGCAGTTGTTATTGCAAGTGGAGGATATGGAAATGTATTTTTCTTATCTACAAATGCTATGGGATCTAATGCGTCTGCTGCTTGGAAAATACATAAAAAAGGTGCTTATTTTGCCAATCCTTGCTATACTCAAATTCATCCAACTTGCATTCCAAGAAGTGGGGAACATCAATCAAAACTTACCTTAATGTCGGAGTCTTTAAGAAATGACGGCAGAATATGGGTTCCTAAAAATATAGAGGATGCTAGATCAATAAGAGAAGGAAAATTAAAACCCACCGATATAACTGAAGAAAATAGAGATTATTACTTAGAGAGAAGATATCCTGCATTTGGGAATTTAGTGCCTAGAGATATCGCATCAAGAGCTGCAAAAGAAATATGTGATGCTGGTTATGGGATTAATAATACTGGAGAAGCTGTCTATTTAGATTTTGCTTCAGCAATTAAAAGGTATGGAGAACAACAAGCAGCAATTTCAAGATTAGAAAATCCATCAGAAGAAGCGATTTTAAAATTAGGGGAGACTAT
The DNA here is from genome assembly GCA_945865535.1 of Chryseobacterium gleum. Classification (GTDB taxonomy): domain Bacteria; phylum Bacteroidota; class Bacteroidia; order Flavobacteriales; family BACL11; genus BACL11. The sequence continues at coordinate 38,827 of CAMBDW010000006.1, forward strand.
AATTGCAGCAAAATATGGAAATCTTTTTCAGATGTATGAAAAAATTGTTGCGGAAAATCCTTATAAAACTCCAATGATGATTTATCCTGCTGTACATTACACTATGGGAGGCGTTTGGGTGGATTACAATTTGATGACGACTATAGAGGGATGTTATTGTATTGGAGAAGCCAATTTTTCAGAGCATGGAGCTAACCGATTAGGAGCTTCTGCACTCATGCAAGGATTAGCAGATGGTTATTTTGTTTTGCCTTACACAATAGGAGATTATCTTTCCAATGAAATTAGAACTGGAAAAATAGCTACAGATACCCCTGAGTTTATTTCAGCTGAGAAGGAAGTTTCAGATAGAATTGAACGATTAATGGCTGTTAAAGGGACTAAATCGGTAGATTATTTTCACAAACTTTTAGGTAAAATAATGTGGGATTATGTTGGCATGGCAAGAAATGAAGAGGGGCTTAACAAAGCAATACTTGAGATAAAAAAAATCCGAAATGATTTTTGGAATGATGTTAGAATTCCAGGAGATAAAAATTCGTTAAATGCAGAATTAGACAAAGCAGGGAGAGTGGCTGATTTTTTAGAATTAGGAGAGCTTTTTGCAAAAGATGCACTACATAGAAAAGAAAGTTGTGGTGGGCATTTTCGAGAAGAGTCAGTGGAATTAGATGGTCCCCAAAAAGGAGAGGCTAAACGAAATGACAAAGATTTCTCATATGTTGCCGCTTGGGAATATAAAGACAACCCCTCAAATGCGATAATTCATAAAGAAGAATTAACGTTTAATGATATTGAATTAAAACAAAGATCTTATAAATAGAAATTATGAATTTCACTTTAAAAGTTTGGAGACAAAAAAATAGAGAAGAAAAAGGCGGATTGGAAAGCTATAATATTTCGGGAATTTCTGAACATTCTTCATTTTTAGAAATGCTAGATGTTATGAATGAACAGCTGATAAGTGAAGGAAATACCCCAATTGCTTTTGATCACGATTGTCGAGAAGGAATATGTGGAAGCTGTTCCCTTTACATAAATGGAGAGGCTCATGGTCCTGACAGAAAAGTTACTACTTGTCAATTGCATATGCGTATGTTTAAAGATGGTGAAACTATTTATATTGAACCATGGCGTTCTGCCGCAATGCCAATAATTAAGGATCTAGTTGTGGATCGATCTTCTTTTGATAGAATTCAGCAAGCAGGAGGATTCATTTCGGTAAATACTTCTGGGAACACTCAAGATGCCAATGCATTACCCATTCCTAAAATGAATGCAGATAAAGCATTTGATGTTGCCGCATGTATTGGTTGTGGGGCTTGTGTTGCTACTTGTAAAAATTCTTCTGCAATGTTATTTGTAGCTGCTAAAGTTTCTCAATTTGCATACTTACCTCAAGGTCAAGTTGAAGCAAAACAGAGAGTTTTAAATATGGTAGAACAAATGGATAAAGAAGGATTTGGTAATTGTACCAACACTGGAGCATGTGAAATTGAATGCCCAAAAAGTATCTCTATTGAATATATCGCTAAAATGAATAGGGAATATTTATCAGCTTCTTATTCAGAATAATAACTAGATTGAAATCTTACTTATGCTGACTTTTTTCTCATAATTTTTCTATACGTTTGCTCTATGAAAAAACTATCACTACTTCTACTACTTTTTATCCCTTTGCTTGGATGGTCTCATGGGGTCCCAGAATCAACAATTAATGCCATGGCTGATGCCTCATTAATTGATTTTATTTTTTTTGGTGCAGAACATATGCTTACGGGCTATGATCATATTTTATTTCTTATTGGGGTAGTATTTTTTCTCACCAATTTCCTTGATATTTTTAAATTCATAACCGCCTTTACGGTGGCACATTGTATCGTACTTATTTTTGCTACTTTTTACGGCATTACAGCCAATGCTTATTTAATTGATGCAGTTATTGCTTTTAGTGTTATCTACAAAGGATTTGAAAACCTAGATGGCTTTAAAAAATGGTTTTCTATCAATGCTCCAAATTTAGTTTTAATGGTTTTTGTATTTGGCTTAATTCACGGATTTGGGCTATCTACAAAATTACAAGAGGTGGCAGCTGCAACAAGCATTCACTTATCTCTATCTCAAATATTATGCTTTAATTTAGGAGTTGAGGTAGGGCAAATTGCAGTATTAATAATCGTTTTTCCACTACTTTCAATGGTTAGGGGGAAGCTGTTTGACAAAGTTTCAAATTGGATATTAGTGGCAGCAGGAGTGTTATTGTTAATCTATCAACTTAATGGTTTTTTTACTGATAAAGGAAATCATCAACATCCCGTAAAAGAGCCCATTGAGCATTTCGAGCTCAATCATCACGAACATTCCCATGATGAATTACCTCATCAACATCACGCAGAAGATTCTGTTGAGCATCATGAGCACGATCATAACGAGCATTCCCATGGTGATGGGCATTCGCATAGTCATTAGAACGACTGATTCTAACCCGTTGTTATTTTATCTTTGATCGAAAGAACTTTTTTAGAGGAATATTTTGTTTTAGTTTGTAATTTACTACCCCTACTTTTTTAAATAAAAACCCACTCATTTGAGTGGGTTTATTGTTAAGTGGGTCCTTTTATAAATTGTTAGTTATTGTGTCTTATTTTGCTGCTCCAATAAAACTATATCTTCTTTTGATAAATACATATACAATAATATAAATAACCTCTTTAATGAATCAAGGGTTGATATTAATAATTACTTAGTTTAACTATTAACGGTATAGCTCCCTTGTGGATACTTACTTAGCCATCTACTTAATTGTTGTTGATTCCTTAAAGTAACAATAAGTTTATCAACCTTAAAAATAATAAGTGGCTTTATTGCCTTTAATTTTTGAAGATTTTTAATTTTTGTAGACTTTGAAATTCTTTTTTTTGACATACTATTTTTTTACAAATTCTGGTCTCTTCAAAAGCTTAGAATGAAAGATTTATATTTAAATCAAATTCATCATAAATCATATTGTCCCCTAAACCATCAAAGAAACTTCCAGAACCATATTTAACATTAAATTTTGTTCGATCAATTTTAATTTTTGCAGTTGCACTATTTTTATTAAGTGTTGTATTAAATTGCACAACTTCTGTTTTACCCTTTATTGTTATGTCTGCTGTGCATTCATATATATTTCCTTTCTGTTTTATAACTTTCTTAATTTTTAGAGTTGCAGTTGGGAACTTTGTTACACCAAAAAAATCATCAGATTTCAAGTGTCCCTCTAATTTTCCTTTATATTCTCCAGAAAGATCTGTACAAACTAAACTATTCATATCAATCTCAAATTCTCCTCCAATTAGTTCCTCCTTATTAAATTTAAGTAAACCTGACTTTATCTTTATTACACCTTCATGACTTCCTGTAACTTTATTTCCTTTCCATAATACAGTACTATTCTTGGTATTTATTTCTTTATCATTTTTAGGTGTGATAGTTATTGCATACGATATTGATGAGAATAAGATCGATATTATCAATACTATAGATTTTAGTGCATTTTTCATATCTAAATGAGACCCATCACAATTTCCATTTGGATCTTTTGTTTTTCCACATTGACATTTGTTCCTTTTTTTTAGATTAAATAAATTTTTCATTTTTTTCTTATTTATGTTATTATTAGTTATTAGTTTTGCAAAGTAACTAATAAAAGAAATATAAAGTAACTGTCACTTTTTAGTTACTAATAAAAAACTAGTAACATTTAAGTAACTAATAAGATAGGGACTATGAATAAAGAAAATAAATTGTGTACTGCAAGTATTTTTACAGAAAAATTGGGTGGTAAGTGGAAATTGGCAATAATATATCATCTTAGTAATAAAAGTTTAAGATTTGGTCAACTTGCAGTTGTAATTGATGGGATTTCTAGAAAAGTATTGACTGATCATTTAAATCAGTTGGTTGATGATAATTTAATAAGTAGGGAGTCATTTAAGGAAACTCCACCTAGAGTAGAGTATTCTTTAACTAATGCTGCAAAAAAATTACAACCCGTGCTTAAATCTATTGATAGTTGGGTTAGAGATAGCTATGCTAAAACATAACCCCACTCAAATGAGTGGGTTTATTATTAGTGGGCCTTACGCCCAAGTACTAACTTTAGTAGTCAGCCTAATAATCGAGTAAATAAGCAAAAATTAGTGGTACAACAATAGTTGCATCAGATTCAATTATAAATTTTGGGGTATCAAGATCCAATTTTCCCCATGTTATTTTTTCATCCCATCCCAGCCCTGTGCAGTTAAAGGATGAGAACTTCCGTCATTGGCTATAAAATTATTTCCTTCCGATATATCGCTAACAAAACCTATAATTGTAAAATCAGGATCTTTCTTTAATTTTTCATAATGATCTTGGCTTACTGTAAATAATAGTTCATAATCTTCACCCCCATTTAAAGCGCACACAATAGGATTCAAATTAAACTCATTAGCTAAATTCATAGCAGTATAATCTACTGGTATTTTGTCTTCATGTATTGTAATACCAACATTTGAAGATTTTGAAATATGCAAAACTTCTGAAGAAAGTCCATCAGAAATATCAATCATTGATGTAGGCACAATTCCCAACTCTTTTAAAATTTTGATATATTTTGTTCCTGCTTCTGGCTTTAGTTGCCTTTTAAGCACATAATCATTGCCGTGTAAATCGGGTTGCATTGTTGGATTTTCTTTAAACATGACATTCTCTCTATTTAAAAGCTGCAATCCTAAATAAGCCGCCCCCAAATCTCCGGTACATACTACTAAATCATGAACCTTTGCCCCACTTCTAAAAGTGATTTTATCCTTTTCAACTTCGCCCAAAACCGTAACGCTTATCATTAATCCAGAAGTTGAAGAAGTGGTATCCCCTCCCACTAAATCCACCCCATAATTTTCGCAGGCCAATTTAATTCCATCATACAATTCTTCAAGAGCCTCAACTGTAAATCGGTTACTCATTGCAAGTCCAACAGTAATTTGCTTAGCCGCACCATTCATAGCGCAGATATCAGAAACATTTACAGCAACAGTTTTGTACCCCAAATGTTTTAATGGCACATAAGCCAAATCAAAATGGACTCCCTCAACTAGCAAATCCGTGCTTACTACCTGGTATTTATCTCCCATATCTATAACGGCCGCATCATCACCAATTCCAAGAATTGAGCTCTCATTTTTAAGCTTAATATCTTTTGTAAGATGGTCAATCAAGCCAAATTCTCCCAAGCTTTCAATGGATGTAATATTCACTCCTTTTTCTTCAAATATATTCATGACACAAAGATATACAAATCTGCTCTTTATTTCGTATTATTGCCGCCCTAAATAGAACCATTCTAAATAAAATGATAAACATTAGTAATACTGCAAAAGAAAGATTGTTTTATCTGCTAGATAAAGACAATGAAAAAAAACAATTTGTAAGGGTTGGCGTGGAAAGTGGCGGCTGCTCAGGTTTAAGCTATAAATTAGACTTTGACGACAAAAAAAATGATGATGATGAGCTAATTGAGGACAATGGCATTAAACTTTTAGTAAATAAAAAAAGCTTTTTATACCTAGTTGGAACAACTTTAGAGTTTTCTGACGGATTAAATGGCAAGGGATTTGTATTTAATAATCCAAATGCAAACAGAACTTGCGGATGCGGAGAAAGTTTTTCTCTATAATAATTTACAAAAATGAGTGAGAAAAAAAAGCAATCAGAGGATGAGTTATTAGAAAAAGTAACATCATCTGAATACAAATACGGATTTACAACCGATATTGAATCAGATACTATCCCAAAAGGACTTTCTGAACAAGTAGTTCGTACTATTTCGGCCAAGAAAAATGAGCCGGAATGGATGTTAGACTATCGGCTTAATGCTTATACGGCTTGGCTCGAAATGCAAGAGCCGGACTGGGCTAATGTTTCTTACCAAAAACCAAATTATCAGGATGTAATTTATTATTCTGCTCCTAAACAAAAACCAGTTTTAGATAGTTTGGACGACCTAGATCCAGAAATGAAAAAAACTTTTGATAAGCTTGGTATTTCTATTGATGAACAAAATAGACTTGCAAATGTTGCTGTTGATATCGTAATGGACTCTGTTTCTGTAGCAACATCTTTTAAAAAAACTCTTGGGGAAAAAGGAATCATTTTCTGCTCTATTTCAGATGCAATTCAGGATCACCCAGAATTAGTTAAAAAATACTTAAGCAGTGTTGTGCCTGTAAGAGATAACTTTTTTTCTGCACTTAATTCGGCTGTCTTTTCTGACGGATCCTTTTGTTATATCCCAAAAGGAGTAAAATGCCCTATGGAGCTTTCCACTTATTTCAGAATTAATCAAGCGGGGACGGGTCAATTTGAACGAACGCTTTTAATTGCGGATGAAGGTTCTCAAGTCAGTTATTTAGAAGGCTGTACCGCCCCTATGAGAGATGAAAATCAGCTACATGCAGCTGTGGTAGAACTTATTGCTTTAGATGGTGCAGATATAAAATATTCTACTGTTCAAAATTGGTATCCTGGAAATGACCAAGGAGTTGGAGGAGTTTTCAACTTTGTAACAAAAAGAGGTATCTGCTATAAAAATGCTAAAATCTCTTGGACACAAGTGGAAACCGGTTCGGCAGTTACTTGGAAATATCCTTCCTGTATTTTGAAGGGAGATAATTCTATTGGAGAATTTTTCTCAGTTGCAGTTACAAATAACTATCAACAAGCAGATACAGGCACAAAAATGATACACCTTGGGAAAAACACTAAGAGTACTATTATCGCTAAAGGAATTTCAGCAGGCAAAAGTAATGGGAATTACAGAGGATTAGTGAAAATCGCTAAAGGAGCAACAAACTCTAGAAACTTTTCGCAATGCGATTCATTATTAATGGGAGATAAATGCGGTTCACATACTTTCCCATATATAGAGGTGAAAAATAGCTCTTCAAAAGTAGAGCATGAGGCAACAACTTCAAAAATTGGAGAAGATCAAATCTTTTATTGTAATCAAAGAGGGATTGGAACTGAAGCTGCAATTGCACTTATTGTTAATGGATACTGCAAAGACGTTTTAAATCAGTTGCCAATGGAATTTGCCATAGAAGCACAAAAATTATTAGAAATCAGCCTTGAGGGATCTGTAGGCTAAAAAAGAAAACATGTTAAAAATAAAAGATTTAAAAGCGGGGATTGAGGACAATCAAATTTTGAGAGGACTAACCCTAGAAGTTAAGGCAGGTGAAGTTCATGCTATTATGGGTCCAAATGGATCTGGGAAAAGCACCTTATCAGCTGTAATTGCTGGAAAAGAAGAGTATGAGGTGGAAAATGGATCTATAGAATTTGAGGGTGAAAATTTATTAGATTTATCTCCAGAAGAAAGAGCCCATAAAGGAATTTTTCTTTCCTTTCAATATCCTGTAGAAATACCTGGTATTTCTGTTTCTAACTTTATAAAAACATCTATAAATGAAAGAAGAAAAGCAAAAGGATTAGATTCAATGCCTACACCAGAATTACTTAAGATAATGAAAGAGAAAATGGAATTATTAAGTATCAAAAGCGGATATTTATCTAGAAATATGAATGAGGGATTTTCTGGCGGGGAAAAAAAGAGAAATGAAATTTTTCAAATGGCAATGCTAGAGCCAAAACTTTCAATACTAGATGAAACAGACTCAGGATTAGATATTGACGCCCTTAGAATTGTTGCAAATGGAGTGAATAAACTAAAATCAAAAAATAATGCGACAATAATTATTACCCACTACCAAAGATTATTAGATTATATTATTCCTGACTTTGTACATGTATTGCATGATGGGAAAATTATAAAGTCGGGAGGAAAAGAATTGGCCCACGAACTTGAAGAAAAAGGATACGATTGGATAACAAAAGAAGCAGATAAAAAGTGAGTTTAGTAGAAAAAATAAAAGAGTATTCAAAAAAAGCAAGTATTTCCTCTGATAAACAAGAAAAATTAATCTCTTTTTTAAATGAGGGGTTTCCAACAATTAAAGATGAAGAGTGGAAATACACTTCATTAAAAAATATTGTTTCTGAAGATTACTCAATTAGCGCTATTGGAAAAAATATTTCTAGTGAGCAAATCAATAAGCACAGTTTAGGATTTAATGATAAGATAGTTTTTGTAGATGGTATTTTAGTTGCAAAACCAACTATTAAAAATGTTTTAATTGCAGACTATTCTGAATTTAAAACCAATGAAATTGATTCCATTTCAAAACTAAATTATTCTCTTGCCAAAAGTGGGTATACAATTTCAATATCTGATAATGCTATAATTGAAAGTCCTATAGAAATTTTATTTTTCAATACCGTGGAGGGGAATTTTACCCAATACCGAAACTTGCTTTCTATTGGCAAAAATTCAGAAGTTAAGTTTATTGAAAAAATCCAAAATATTGATTGTAGCTCTTCTTTTATAAATCATTTTACTCAGATAGATTGCGGGAAAAATTCAAAAGTAGAATACAATAAAATTCAAAATAACAGCTCTAAATCAAGACTTATTGATACCATGGATATCTATCAAAATCAGGATTCTGTATGCAATATCAATACACTTATTTTTGGAGGAGAATTTGTAAGAAATAACTTGAATTTTGAGCAAAACGGAACAAATGCAGAAAGCAATATGAATGGAGTCTCGGTTTTAAATAATTCTCAATTAGCAGATAATCATACTTTTATAGATCATAAAAGCGCTCATTGTAGATCAAACGAAATGTATAAGGGGGTTTACTTAGATGAATCAAAAGGTGTTTTTAATGGCAAAATAATGGTACGTCAAGATTCTCAGAAAATTGATGCCTTTCAAGCCAACAATACCCTTTTATTAAGCGAAAATGCTACTATTAATAGCAAGCCTCAATTAGAAATATATGCTGATGATGTAAAATGTAGTCATGGCTGTACTATCGGACAATTAGATAAAGAGGCCTTGTTTTATATGAGAAGTAGAGGAATAGGAATTAAGGAAGCTCAAGCTGTATTAACATATGCATTTGCTTCACAGGCAATCAATAATATTACCATTGATGAGGTTGTTTTATTGGCTAAGAAACTATTGGCTAAAAAGCTAAATGTTGATCTGGACTTTGCATTATAATGTTAAATATCAAAGAAATACGGGCTCAATTTCCTATCCTAAATCGTAAAGTTAATGGAAACGATTTAATTTATTTTGATAATGGAGCAACAACACAAAAACCTCAAGTAGTAATTGATGAAATTGCGAATTATTATAAAAATGAAAATGCCAATGTTCATAGAGGAGTCCATTTTTTAAGTGGGCTTGCAACTGATAAATTCGAACAGACAAGAAATACAATAAAAGAGTTTATCGGTGCAAAACACAATTATGAAATCATCTTTACCAAAGGGGCTACTGATTCTATAAATTTAGTGGCAAATGGATATCGTTCACTGCTTAAAAAAGGAGATGAGATTATTATATCCGAATTGGAGCATCATTCCAATATTGTTCCCTGGCAAATATGCTCTGAAATTAGTGGGGCAAGTTTAAAAGTTATTCCTCTTACTGATGAGGGGGAGCTAAATATGAATGAATTTGATAATTTACTTAATTCAAAGACAAAACTTATTGCTGTATCGCATATATCCAACACCCTTGGCACCATAAATCCAATCAAATATATCATTGAAAAAGCTCATAAAATGGGAGCAAAAGTGCTGATTGATGGAGCTCAGGCAGCTTCTCATATTCCTTTGAATATGGAAACATTAGGAGCTGATTTCTATGTCTTTTCTGCTCATAAACTTTATGGCCCAACCGGAGTGGGGGTGTTGTACGGCAAAGAAGATGCGTTAAACAAGCTTCCTGTCTATCAAGGAGGTGGAGAAATGATAAAAGACGTTCGTTTTACTGGAACTACTTATGCAGATTTACCTCATAAATTTGAGGCAGGAACTCCAAATATTGCTGGCGTAATAGCATTTAAAACTGCAATTGATTTTATATCACAATTAGGCCTAAAAAATATAGTAGCCCATGAAGACACATTGCTGCAATATGCAACGAGTGAATTATTGAAAATTGAAGGAGTAAAAATTTACGGAACAGCTAAACAAAAAACTGGAATTATCTCTTTTAATATTGACGGTATACATCCTTATGATATTGGAGTCATTGTAGATAAATTAGGTGTTGCCATACGAACGGGTCATCATTGCACGCAACCTATAATGGAGCGATATAATATTCCAGGAACTGCTAGAATTTCTTTTGCAATATATAATACTAAAGAAGAAATCGATATTTGTATAGCAGCCATTAAACAGGCAAAGAAAATGTTGTCCTAAATGAACACTATTAAAGAAATACAAGAAGAAATAATTGGGGAATTCAATATGTTTGATGATTGGATGCAGAAGTATGAATACCTTATTGATTTAGGAAAAGAGCTCCCGGTTATTGATGCAAAATATAAAACGGATGACAATATAATAAAAGGATGTCAAAGTAGAGTTTGGCTACATGCAGAAAAAAAGAATGAAAAAATAATTTACACTGCCGATAGTGATGCTATTATGACAAAAGGAATAATTGCTATTTTAATTAGAGTACTTTCAAATCAAAATCCATCAGAAATAACTAAAGCAGATTTAATATTTATTGATGAGATTGGGCTAAAAGAACAGCTCTCTCCCACTCGCGCAAATGGACTTGTTTCTATGATAAAACAAATGAAAATATATGCCTTAGCATATAATCAATAAGATGAAAACAGAAGAAGAATTACAAAAAATAGGAGAAGAAGTAGTTGAGGTGCTCTGTGAGATTTACGATCCTGAAATTCCTGTAAATATTTATGCCCTTGGGCTTATTTATGATGTGCAGGTGAGTGAGGATTGTGATGTAAATATTACTATGACTCTTACTTCTCCAAATTGTCCAGTTGCCGAAACCCTTCCTGTAGAAGTAGAAGAAAAAGTAAAGGTTATCTCAGCTGTAAAAAAAGTGAAAGTAGAAATTGTATTCGAACCAACTTGGAATAAGGATATGATGAGCGAAGAGGCAAAATTAGAATTAGGAATGCTTTAACAATGAGTGAAGAAATTATAAATAGAGTTGCCAATTCTGACTTAATCACTATTGATTTAACAGATTACGCCCCTAATATACAAATTTTAGAACTTGACATAAAACACTTTTTATTTGAAGGATTCATTCTTAAAGAGAAAGATTTTAGGGCTTCTCTAAAAGAATTTGACTTTAGTGGCTATGAAAATAAAGTGGTTGCTGTTTTTTGCAGTAGTGATTGCATTATTCCTATGTGGGCTTTTATGCTTGTAACTTCCTGTCTTAATAATGTGGCTTCCAAAATTTATTCTGGCAATAAAAACACTGTGTTTCAACAACTTTTTTTGCGGAATATAGAAAATATCAAAACTTTAAAATTTAAAAATAAAAAAGTGATTGTAAAGGGCTGTGGACAAATTCCCCTTAGCGCCAATCTTTATGTGGCAATTACAAAAAAATTACAAAATATCGTAACTAGTTTAATGTTTGGGGAAGCATGCTCGGCAGTCCCCGTTTTTAAAAAGCAAAAATGAATCCAAAAATTTTAGAAATCAATAATAATATCCTTCCCTACAAACAAGAAGTTGTAAATCACTCTTTATATAAAAAGTTAAATAGTGTTTCAGATATTGCCGTTTTAATGGAGCATCATGTTTATGCTGTTTGGGATTTTATGTCTTTATTGAAAGCCCTTCAGTCTATTCTAACATGTACTTCTCCACCATGGAGGCCTGTGGGAGATAAAAAAATAAGACGATTAATAAACAGCATTGTTTTAGAAGAAGAAAGTGATGTAGATCAAGATGGAAATCCATCATCTCATTTTGAAATGTATTTAGATGCTATGAAGCAATGCGGAGCCAACACATCTCCAATAGAAAATTTTGTACATAATGTTAGAAAAAATAATATCCCAAATGTGAATGAAGGAGTTGATGAGTTTCTAAAATCTACTTTTGATGTTATTGATAGTGGTGAAGCTCACAAAATTGCAGCAGCATTTACTTTTGGACGTGAGGATTTAATCCCAGATATGTTTACTGCTATTGTAAATGAGTACAATACAGCTAATAAACTTAATAAATTTGTTTATTACTTAGAAAGGCACATCCAATTAGATGGTGGAGAACATGGTCCTCTTGCCTTAGAACTAATTGCTGATTTATGTGGTGACAACCATCAAAAATGGAAAGAAGTTGAAGAAACAGCTGTAACGTGTTTAATTGCACGAAAGAAATTATGGGATACTATTTTAACTAAACTTAACTAATCGCCTAATTCAAATGTTTTAATTGAGTGCTCTACTGCTTGATTGATTTGATTTAATTCTTTATCCGTAAAATCTCTATAAGTTCCAACAGGAATATCCAATTTAATATTCATTATTCTTACTCGTTTTAATTTTTTCACATCATATTCTAAATGCTCACACATTCTTCTAATCTGTCGGTTTAATCCTTGTTTTAAGATAATTTTAAATTTCTTTTTATCCATCTGTTTTACGAAACATTTATGTGTAATAGTATCTAAAATAGGTACTCCACTTGCCATAGCCTCAATAAATTCTTTGGTTACTGGCTTATCTACAGAAACTTCATATTCTTTTTCGTGATTATTACGAGCTCGCAAAATTTTATTAACGATATCTCCATCATTAGTAAGAAAGATAAGCCCCTCTGAGAGTTTGTCTAATCTCCCAATAGGAAAAATTCTTACAGGATAATTTATAAAATCAATGATATTATTTTTTTCTCTTTTATTATCTGTCGTGCAAACAACTCCAGTGGGCTTATTAAAAGCAAGATAAACCATCTTTTTTTTCTTTGCTTTATGTACAATCTCTCCATTTACACTTACCTCATCTTCAGAGGTAATTTTAGTCCCCATTAATGGTACTTCTCCATTAATTTTTACCCTGCCTTGGTCAATAAGTTTGTCGGCCTCTCTTCTTGAACAGTAACCTATTTCTGATAAAAATTTATTTATTCGGGTACGATTTTCTTCACTCATAAGGATAACAAAAATACATTAAAATATTGTTAACATCTATCTTTAAAAATTGACAAAATTGAATTTAACAACCTAAAGTGTTTCATTACATTTGTGACAATTAAAAAATAACTACAATGACAAAGAAATTTCTATCAATTATTATAGCCGGATTTTTCTCATTTTCAGCTATTGCTGATGAGGGAATGTGGCTACCACAACTATTAAAAGCAATGAATGAATCCGTTATGCAAGCTAAAGGGCTAAAACTTACTGCAGAAGATTTATACAGTGTAAATAATTCATCTCTCAAGGATGCAATTGTATCTTTTGGGGGAGGCTCATGTACGGCCGAAATGATTTCATCTGAAGGATTAATGCTTACCAATCATCATTGTGGTTATGATGAAATCCAAAAACACTCAAGTGTCACTAATGATTATTTGGAAAATGGATTTTGGGCTATGAGCCGTGATGAAGAATTGCCAAATGAGGGGTTAACTGCATCATTTTTAGTCAGTATTGAAGATGTAAGCGCAAGAATATTGGCTGAACTTAATGATGCTATGAGCGAAAAAGAAAGAAATGCAAAAATTAAAGAAATCTCTAAAATAATTATTGATGAAAAAACAGCAGGAACAAATTACAACGCAAACGTAAAATCTTTTTTTGGGGGTAATGATTTTTACATCTTAACTTATGAAACATTTAAAGATGTGCGTTTAGTAGGAGCCCCACCATCATCAATTGGCAAGTTTGGTGGAGATACTGATAATTGGATGTGGCCAAGACATACTGGAGATTTTTCATTATTCCGCATATATTGTGCTCCTGACGGAACTCCAGCTGAGTACTCTGTAGGCAATGTCCCTTATAAACCAAAACATCATTTGCCTATCCAGCTAGAAGGAGTTGAAAATGGAGATTATACTATGATTTTTGGCTACCCAGGAACAACAGACAGGTACTTAACTTCTTTTGGGGTGCAACAAACTTTAGATATTACCAATCCCGCTATTATTGATATTCGTGATGAAAAATTAGCAATTATGAAAGCAGGCATGGATGCTTCTAAAAAAACTGAAATCCAATATGCTGCAAAATATGCGAGTACTGCTAATTACTGGAAAAAATATATAGGTGAATCAAAAGGATTAAAAGCTATGAAAGTAGCTGACAAAAAAGTAGTTATTGAAGATGAGTTTAGAGCTTGGGTTGCGGCAGATGCAACTAGGGGGGAAAAGTATGGAGAGGCGTTAGATTTAATTGAAAGTGCTTATCAAACTAATAAAAATATTGAGCTTAGTCGTACTTACCTAAATGAAGCTATATTTGGTGGGGCTGAAATTATGTATTGGTCATTTATGATGCATGATGCAATTGCTGCATTGCCAAAAGAAGGCAAGGCAAGAAATGAGGCACTAAGAGAGTTAAAAAAAGAAGCTAACGAATTCTATAAAAATTATAATGCCGCAATTGACCAAGAATTATTTGCCTCTATGCTAGAAATGTACTACTATAATGTACCAAAAACACAACATGCTAAAATCTTTAAGCAAATTGAGAATCAGCTTTTCAAAAAATTGAATTTTGATTGGTATGCTAAAAATGCCTTCAAAAGATCCGTTTTTGGCTCAAAAGAAAAGTTTTTTGCATTCTTAGAAAGGCCTGTTATTGCAACAATACAGAGAGACCCTGCTTACAAAACTATGATGTCTATTTACAATCAGTACATTGAACAAATCTCTCCTAAAAGAACAATTGTGAGAGAGGAATTAACCAAAGGAAATAGATTGTTTATTGCTGGACTTAGAGAAATGAACCCTGATAAAAACTACTACCCAGATGCTAATTCAACTATGCGTGTAACTTATGGTAATGTGGGAGATTATAATCCTGGTGAAGCAATGCACTATGCTTACTACACAACTATTGATGGTGTTATGCAAAAGGAAGATGCTACTAATGAAGAGTTTCGGGTTCCTGATAAGTTGAAAGAATTATACGAGATTGGTGATTACGGACAATATGCTGATAAAGACGGAAACTTAAGGGTCAATTTTATCTCAAATAATGATATTACCGGGGGGAACTCTGGTTCGCCAGTAATAAATGCTTGGGGTGAAATTGTTGGAACTGCCTTTGATGGTAACTGGGAAGGAATGAGTGGGGATATTGCTTTTGAAAATGATATTCAAAGAACTATTTCTGTAGATATCAGATATACTATGTTCCTAATTGATAAATTTGCTGGAGCAACTCACCTGATTAATGAAATGACAATAGCTCCAAAACATGCTGAAAAAATGACAACAAAGGAATTGTCTGTTTCAGAAATGGAAACAGCAATTAAAGACCCTAATACAATTGTGAAAGTATTAGAAATGAAAAAATATCTAGGAGTGTCTTTGCCTGTAATGGATATCCATTCATTTGGTTCAGCTTTTGATCTGGCAGTTGAGCAATACGGTTCATCAAAAAACAAAAGATTCTGGTGGCATGGAAGGGTTTATACTACTGAGAAAAGATAAATTTGGCTTATCATTTAAATTAAAATCCCTGCCTTTTTTGGCAGGGATTTTAATTTTTTAAGCAAAATATAAGTATCCTTTATCCGCTATTTGAATTGATATAATTATTTAGTAAGCTCTTTTATTCTTACCTTCCATATAATTCATAAAAGCTTTGTTAACCACTTTAACTCCTCCTGGAGTTGGATAATTTCCTGTAAAATACCAATCACCTAAATGGTCAGGACAAGAAGCGTGCAAATCAGAAATAGATTGATAGATAATTTCTACCTCAGCATTTGTTCCTTCAGGAGTTAGCAATTGAGATATTTTAGTTGAGATTTCATCAGCTGTAAAAGGATTATAAATATCTTGAACATAATTTACCATTTCTTCTTTTGGAAGGTTCTCCTGAGCTTTACATTTATTATATGTAGCTACCATAAGTTTTTCTTGATTGGTATCTTTTAATAAAGCAACTGCCGCCTGAAAAGCAATAAAATCTCCCATTTTTGCCATATCAATACCATAGCAATCTGGGAATCTAATCTGTGGTGCAGAAGATACAACTACGATTTTCTTAGGATTTAATCTGTCTAATATTCTGATAATCGATTTTTTTAAGGTTGTTCCTCTAACAATACTATCATCAATCACAACCAAATTATCAGTAGATTTTACTTGGCCGTAAGTTACATCATAAACGTGGGCAACTAAATCATCTCTACCTATATCAGAAGCAATAAAAGTTCTGAGTTTTGCATCCTTAATGGCAATCTTCTCAGCCCTTGGAGATATCTCCATTATTTTTGCAATCTCATCATGAGATGGATGATCTCCTAGCTCTTGAATCTTTTTTGTTTTTACTTGATTTAAGTAAGAATTACAGCTTTTTAAAAGTCCGAAATAACTAACCTCAGCTGTATTTGGGATATAGGAGAAAACGGTATTTTTTAAATCATTATCAATTGCCTCTAAAACTTTTGGAAAAACTCTTTTCCCAAGCTCTAATCGTTCATTATAAATATCCTTATCATTACCTCTACTAAAATAAATTCTTTCAAAGGAACAAGAGGTTTTTTCTAGTGGTTCGCGAACTTGTTTTTCTTCTACCCTTCCATCTTTTCTGATAATTAAGGCATGACCTCTTTTTATCTCATGCACTTTATCTGCCGTAAGATTGAATGCGGTTTGTATTACGGGTCTTTCAGATGCAACAACAACTACTTCATCATCTTTATAATAATATGCAGGGCGGATTGCATTTGGATCTCTAAGAGCAAAAGAGTCCCCGTGACCCAAAAGCCCACATATTACATAGCCCCCATCCCAATATTTTGCTGCCTGAACCAATATTTCTTGTAAATCAAGTCCATCTTCAATTACTTGTGTAATCTCTTTTTTACTAAACTTATCTTTGTTCTTGTAATAAATAGCGTCATTCTCTTGATCTAAGAAATGTCCAATTTTTTCTAAGATTGTTACAGTATCTGACATTTCTTTTGGGTGCTGACCAAGATCTACTAACTGCTGGAAAAGTTCATCAACATTTGTCATGTTAAAGTTCCCTGCAAGCACTAAGTTTCTAGTTTTCCAATTATTTTGGCGTAAAAAGGGATGACACTGTTCTATCGTGTTGCCTCCAAAAGTTCCATATCTTAAATGACCTAAAAATAATTCCCCAGTAAAAGGCAAATTTTCCTTCATCCACTGAGGATCTTTTAACTTATCAGGATCATTTTTTTCTAATTCCACAAATCTTTTATTGGCTTGTTGAAACACATCTTGTAAAGGGTTTGTAGCAACCGATCTTTTGCGACTTATATATCTTTTCCCAACCTCTACATCTAGCTTTACGTTGGCCAAACCTACTCCATCTTGACCCCTATTGTGCTGCTTTTCCATCAATAAATACATCTTTTTTAATCCGTAGAGGGATGTCCCATATTTCTTATGATAAAATTCTAATGGTTTTAGCAATCTTAACAGCGCTACACCGCATTCATGCTTAATTGAATCACTCATTTGCTAGATTTTAAGGCTGCAAAAATAGTTTTTATTGTGCGATAATTTTCATTAATCCATTAATTCCTGGATTTGTATGGATTTCTCCATCAATATCTAATGTTGGTATAATTCTTTTCCCATTATTTACCTTCTCTAAAAAAACAATGGCGTCATTATTATCAGTAATAACAATATATTCAAAAGCTATCCCTTTTGAATTTAAGAAATTTTTTGCGTGAATACAGTCTGAGCACCAATCCGCGCCATACATTTTAATATTCATTAGTGTAAAATTTAAAAATTTGTTTGTTTTGTATTATTGTACATTCCTTACAATGTGAAAGGTAAGTAAATTCATATGTCGAGTTGATGTCAAATGAGTTTGGTTTTGCTTGAAAAAGTCTTGAACATTCCAATTCTCCTTCTGGAGAAAATCTTTCAATTCTATAAAGGTCTTTTTCAGTAGCTATAGTAAACCATGAGCTCGCTCCAATTCCTTCAATTAACTGCGCTTTTTGTGATATATTTTTAGGGATTTCCATTATTGCTCAATACTGCTAAAATAGGCTTGCAATTTGCTTTTTTTCACCTCAACACAAGTGCCGTTTTCCACAATATAATAATGATGATTCGTAATACTCACATTTCTTTTGGGAGATGGCGAAATACAAAATGGAAACTTCAATCTTAGTTTTTTAATAAAAGAAGGGCCAGCTGAGCCTATAACAGAAGCAACAAAACGAGCGCAATTGGTTCCTTTTTTTGTAAAAGGACCATAAGCTAACATTCCTTTTTCCTGTATACTTTTAGCGGCAGAAAATGCAGCTTCAAAATTCACATCTATGATTAAAGATGCGTACATTTTGCCTTCACCATGAGTTGCTTTCATCTTTGATAATTGCAATAAAATCTCTTTAACATTTACCACTTTATCATTTTGAATTTCCGGATCCATCACAGCTACATCTGCATCTGTTTCTTTATCTCTTGCTCTGCCGTAACCCTTTGGAGTGTGATATCTACCAAAATCAAAGTAATGTGATTTTTTTGTTTCCGCATTTATGAGTACTATAGCTGAATGCCCTACCCGATACTTCCCATTACTGGATGCAATTTTATCATACCATGATCCTGGAGCTATTACCAGCCCCTCAGGCCACGCTAAAGTTATAATAAAGTCATTTTGCATATAGTAAATATCCAGCTTAAATCTTTTTGATCAAATGTTTATTTTGCTGAGTAAATTCTTCTAATACTGTAAAGAATTGCATCAAATCATCAAGTGAATTCTCACAATTAACAACTACTAATCTTATAAATCTTTTGTTTTTAAAATGGCCAAAACCTACCATCAAAGTATTGCTTTCATATAATTTGGTACACAAATCTTCTGGATCAAAATCTTTATAGTTAAAGCAAATAGAAAGCGATTCTTCAAAGCTATAAAGTTTATAATCTGTATTGCTGCTAACATAATCTCTTGCTGCATCAGCTAATTTAAACTCCTGCTCAACAATATCAGCAATACCATTTGTTCCAATTGCTTTCCACATTGTCCATAATTTAAGTGCATTATTTCTTCTTCCGCACTCAAAGGAAGTTTGTCCTAAATTAAAATCCTCATCATGTGTTTGATACAAGTAAGAAGCGCTATTGTTAAAGGAGTTGTATAAATCATGTTTATCCTTAACTACCAAAACTGATGTGCTTAAAGGCGCCCCAAGTGTTTTATGTGCATTAAAACAAAAAGAATTTGTTAGATTAATTCCATCAACTAAATACTTATATCTATCTGAAAAAATTACAGGGCCTCCAAAAGCACCGTCTAAGTGAAGCCAAATATTATATTTGTTGCAAATTGGAGCTAGCCCTGCAACATCATCAAATGCACACATAACAGTTGTTCCTGCAATTGCATTTAAATAAAAAGGAGTAAATCCATTTGCCAAATCAAGATGAACTTGCTTTTCAAATTCTGAAATATTTATCTTGCCATATTCGTCAGATTTTATCTGTCTAACATTTGCTTTTCCTAAGCCTGTAAAAGAAGCATTCTTAGATATCGAATAATGTGCTTCTTCTGATGTATATGCAACAATCTTTTGAGAAATTCCCTGATCCTTAATCGCTAGATTTACTTTATCTCTTGCCATAACTAAGGACATAAAATTAGACATTGAGCCTCCTGTTGGAAAGGTTCCGCCACAACCTTCAGGATAGCCAATTAAGTTATTTACTTGTTTAATTATCTCCTTTTCAACAGCAACTTGAGGGCCAGCAATCTTGTAAGTAGCCATACTATTATTAAGCATCACTGCTAATAAATCTCCTAAAACAGCCTTACTATGTCTCCCGCCAAACAATTGATTGAAAAAAGATTTGGATGATGATTTGGGGCTTTTTAAAAGTAGCTGTTTTAATGAATTTTTAAATTCGCTATCTACCATCCCTTCTTTTCCTAACTTAATATCAAGGGAAGACTCTACTTTATTAGGGCTTATATATTCTGTTACAGGATTTTGAAGTTCATCTTCTAAAAAAACAGCAATAAGCTCATTAAAAAGTATTAAATCTTCTTTAATATTATTTGGCATTTCTGTTTGAATAAATTAAAGCGCAAAAGTAGAAAAATAGTTTACTTTATGATTTTTACATTTGTAATATATTTTAGAAAAGCACGAAATTAATTTTAAATAACATCATTCTTTTGGTTATTTTGTATTTTTGTAGCATGAAAAATCTATTCTCTGCCTTAATAATTAGCATTACTTGTATATTACAAACTAATGCTCAGATAGTTATTAACGAATATTCAGCTGCTAATTACGATACTTATACCGATAATTATGGTGAGTATGAGGATTGGGTAGAGCTTTATAATCCTAATGCCGCTCCAATTGATATTAGTGGTTGGTATTTAACAGATAACCCAACAAATCCTACAAAATGGATGGTTCCGTCATCTTTTATTATTCCTTCTATGGGGGTGAAAATCATTTATTGTTCTAGCAGAGATGAGTTAATTGGTGGAAATGCACACTCCAATTTTAAAATTACCCAAACAAAAGGGGATGAAGTACTTATGCTTACTGATGCGGGGAATGTCTTTCAAGATTCTATACAAGTATTACCAAATCAGAATTCTCATACAAGAGGCAGACAAACTAATGGTTCTGTAATTTGGAGCGTATTTTTAAATGGAACTCCAAATTCTCCTAATGTTGGAGCAATGCAAGAATATGCAACAACACCGGTGTTCTCTCAAGCTGGAGGATATAATTCTGCAGCTGTAAATCTTACATTAAGTTCCCCTGATCTAAATGTCACAATATATTATACAACAAATGGAAATGAGCCCAATAATACTTCAACAGTATATGCTGGCCCTATAAACATTGCAGCAACAGCTGTTGTAAAAGCAATTTGCTATAGCTCAGACCCAACAATTCCTTCTAGTTTTATTGATTATCACACCTTTTTTATTAATGACAATCATACCATACCAATAGTTTCTATTTCTGGAAACCAAGTAGATAATCTATTAAATGGGAGTGGATGGCTAGAGCCTGAAGGCACCATTGAATTCTTTGATGAAAATGGGATTCTGCTTGATAAAGGTACTGGTGAATACAATAAGCACGGAAATGATTCTTGGGCCTACGATCAAAGAGGTTTCGATTATATAATGCGTGATGAATTCGGATATAACTATGCCATACAAGATAAATTATTTATGACTAAAGATCGTGATAAATTTCAAAGAGTTATCCTAAAAGCTGCTGCAAATGATAACTATCCTGAGTCTAATGGAGGAGCTCATATTCGGGATTCTTATGTGCATCATTTATCTCAATTGGGAGATTTAAGAATGGATGAGCGTTCTCACACTTCTTGTATTCTGTATTTAAATGGGGCTTATTGGGGAGTTTATGATTTAAGAGAAAAGGCTGATGACCATGATTTTACAGATTATTATTACGATCAAGATAAAAATAACTTACAATATTTGAAAACTTGGGGGGCGACTTGGTCAGAATACGGTGGTCCTGCAGCTCAAAACGATTGGGATACTTTTAAAAATTGGGTGCTTGCTAATCCTATGTCAAATCAAGCAAATTACATTCAAGCAAAAAGCGAATACAACACTGGTAGTTTAATTGATTATTTCCTTCTAAATTCTTATGTAGTCTGTTCGGATTGGTTAAATTGGAACACGGCTTGGTGGAGAGGCATGGATCCTAATGGAGGGGCAAAAAGGTGGCGCTATGCGTTATGGGATATGGATGCTACTTTTGATCACTATATCAACTATACCGGAGTTCCAAGCACATCTCCTACTGCTGAGCCCTGCGATCCCAGTTCTTTAAATGACCCTGGAGGACAAGGGCATGTGCCTATTTGGAATGCTATGCTTACCAATCAAGAATTTCATGATGACTACATTAATAGGTGGCAGGACTTAGCAAATGGGCCTTTATCGTGCAATTATATGATCAATCTTTTAGATAGTATGATTGCTGTAATAGATCCTGAAATGCCAAGACATATATCAACTTGGGGGGGGACATATGCGGGCTGGCAAAATAATGTAACAGATTTAAGAGATTTCATTTTAGCAAGATGTGATAGTATGAATTCTGGATTTGTTGACTGTGACACCGCAATTACGGGCATCTTTGATGTTACTGTTGAAATTATCGGAATTGGTGAAGTTGAAATGAGTAATGGTAATATTATTAATAATTTTAATACCCCTTTTTCCGATCAAAGATTTGGAGGTATTGATTTGCCTTTTAAAGTGGTGAGCGGTACTTTTGATCATTGGGAAGTCGTATCAACTTCTGCATATGTTTATGATCCAAATGTTGATACGTTATTGCTAAATTTACAAAGTGATGTTGTTGTAAAAGCCTATTTTGGAGAAAGTAGGGCCATTGTGTATGATATTATTCCTTATGGAACTACAACTTCAATAAATATTAATGGGACTATTGTAAGCGCGTTTCCATATCCGACCTCATTATTAGTAGGAGAAAATATTGGATTAACCCCAATAATTGATCCTTTATATGGTTTTGATTCTTGGAGTTCAGATAGCAATCTCCTGTCTCCAAATACATTAACCCAAACAATCTCTTTTAATGTTGCTTATAGCGATACTATAAAACTTCATTTGTATCAAAAACCTACAATTGTGTACAATGTTAGCCCTTCAGGAACAACAACTTCAATAAATATTAATGGAGTAAATAGAATTATATTCCCATATTCTGAAACTGTATTTATTGATGATTTAAATACTATAAGCCCAAATATTGATCCAAATTATGGGTTTGGATTTTGGAGCGCTAATAATAATTTCCTTTTAAATGGGGGCTCTATAAACAACTCCTTTTATGGTGTTTATAGTGATACAATTACCCTCAATCTTTCTTCTGTTTCGGCATTTATTGCTGGAAATGATACCGTCTGCGAAAATGCTCAAGATGAGGCTGAAGTAAGCGTATCATTTATCGGAATTAGCCCATTTACCTTTGTTTATGCAATAAATGGAGCAATGCAACCATCAATAACAACTACTGTTAACCCTCACATTATTAAAACAAAAGAGGCTGGTGATTATTCTTTAGTTTTGTACAATGACGCAAATGAATTTGGAAGTCTTAGTGGCCAAGCAATTGTAACCATACTTACCCCTCCAATTGCCCAGTTTAAGGCACAACCTGACAGTATGACTGTCCTATTTACTACCACGCAACTAGTTGACAAATCGTTAGGAAATATTACTGCTTGGGAGTGGAATTTTGGTGATAATACATCGAATGAATTTATTCAAAATCCTTATCATACTTATAAAGATTCTATAGGAATGTATCAAATTAGTTTAATTGTATCTGATGATCAAGGGTGTGCTGATACAGCACAACATTTAATCACTATTACTGATGATTATTGGATATATATTCCAAATTCATTTACTCCCGACCTTGATGGTATAAACGATAGGTTTTGTTTATCCTATAATGGAATTAGGGAAGCTACTTTTACTTTCAATGTATTTGATAGATTTAGCAATTTGGTTTATGCAACTAATAATATTCAAGATTTGTCTTGCGAAAATGGTTGGGATGGCAAACATTATCAAACTGATAAAGACTTACCTATGGGAGCCTATATCTACCAAATTTATTACCAAGATTTTGAGGGGTGGAAACATCAGGAAACATCTGAATTAATCATTGTCCGTTAAAGGATTACTCTTCTTTTTTTAATCTGCTTTTGAAATTGTCTATTTTAAATCCAAAAACTATATTTGTCGGCAATATGTTTTGCATAACAAATGAGTAAATTTAAGGAATATAAGCAATTAAGTTTATCTAACATTCACAAAGAAGTGTTAGATAATTGGAGAAAATCTGATGTTTTTACTCAAAGTATTGAGAGTAGAAAAGGAAATCCAACATTTACTTTTTATGAAGGGCCTCCATCTGCAAATGGAATGCCTGGTATTCATCATGTGATTTCGCGTACTATAAAAGATCTTTTTTGCAGATACAAAACCCTTAAAGGATTTCAAGTAAATCGAAGGGCAGGCTGGGATACCCATGGCTTGCCCATTGAGCTTAGTGTAGAAAAAGAACTGGGTATTACTAAAGAAGATATTGGATCTAAAATATCTGTTGAAGATTATAACAAAGCTTGCCGTACCAATGTAATGAAATACAAAGGCAAATGGGAAGATATCACTGAGCAAATAGGATATTGGGTGAATATGAAGACTCCCTATGTGACTTATGACAATAAATATATCGAAAGTGTTTGGTGGCTTCTTGGGCAAATGCATCAAAAAGGATTGCTTTATAAGGGGCATACTATTCAGCCTTTTTCTCCAAAAGCAGGCACAGGCTTAAGCACACACGAACTCAATCAACCGGGTTGTTATCGTGATGTAAAAGACACCTCAGCGGTAGCTCAGTTTAAAGTAGTAAAAAATGCAGATTCTGAATTTCTTTTTAAAACAACTTCAAATGATATTTACCTTTTAGCTTGGACCACCACTCCTTGGACATTGCCCTCAAATACTGCATTAGCAGTAGGCCAAAAAATTGAATATCTATTAGTTGAAACAGTAAATCAATATACCGGGAAATTAATTGCTGTAGTAATTGCAAAAAATTTAGCCCATAAATATTTTAAAGCTGAAAACTTAGAACTGCAATTTGAAGATTATGAAATAGGAAATAAAAACCTCCCTTTTAAAATTATATCAGAATTTAAGGGTAAGCAACTTCAAAACATCCGATACGAGCAGCTGTTGCCATATGCTCAACCAGAAGATGGAGATGGGTTTAAGGTGTTGTTAGGTGATTTTGTAACTACTGAAGATGGGACGGGAATTGTTCATTTAGCCCCAAGTTTCGGTGCGGATGATAATAGAGTAGCCAAACAAAATGGAATAGGTAGTTTAACTCTAGTAAATAAACAAGGAAAGTTTGTTGATGAAGTTACCGATTTTGCTGGAATGTATGTAAAAGATGAATATTATACTGAAGGAGAAGAAAAACCAAAACTATCGGTAGATGTTCAGATTGTCATAAAGTTAAAGAGTGAAAATCTTTGTTTTCAATCAGAAAAGTACGAGCACTCCTACCCTCATTGCTGGAGAACAGATAAGCCAATTTTATACTATCCTTTAGATAGCTGGTTTATAAAAACTACCGACTACAAAAAACGAATGATGGAGCTCAATAACACCATCAATTGGAAACCAAAATCAACTGGAGAAGGAAGATTTGGCAAATGGCTAGAAAATTTAGTAGACTGGAACTTGTCTCGTTCAAGATTTTGGGGAATTCCTATCCCAATTTGGAGAACAGAAGATGGAAAAACGGAAATATGTATTAGTTCCATTGAGCAATTAAAAAATGAAATTGAAAAATCAATTAAGGCTGGAATGATGAAGTCTAGCCCATTAGCAAATTTTAAAGTTGGAGATATGTCAGAGGAAAACTACACTACTTTTGATCTTCATAGGCCCTATGTTGATGACATTATTTTAGTTTCTAAAGATGGAGCTCCAATGAAAAGAGAGTTAGATTTAATTGATGTTTGGTTCGATTCTGGAGCCATGCCTTACGCCCAACTACATTATCCTTTTGAGAATAAGGATATTTTTGAGCAAAATTACCCTGCCGATTTTATTGCTGAAGGAGTGGATCAAACAAGGGGTTGGTTCTTTACGCTTCACGCAATATCAACTATGCTTTTTGATTCTGTTGCCTATAAAAATGTAATCTCTAACGGATTGGTTTTGGATAAAAGCGGAAATAAAATGTCCAAAAGATTAGGAAATGCTGTAGATCCGTTTAGTACAATTGATAAATATGGTGCAGATGCTACTAGGTGGTACATGATATCTAATGCACAGCCTTGGGATAATTTAAAATTTGATGATGAGGGAATTGTGGAAGCGCAAAGAAAATTCTTTGGAACGCTTTATAACACCTATTCCTTCTTCGCTCTTTATGCAAATATTGACAACTTTAATTATTCGGAAGATACAATTCCACTAAACAAAAGAGTAGAATTAGATAGGTGGATTTTATCAGAACTTAACACTTTAATAAATAAAGTAGAGGAGAATTATGAGGATTATGAACCAACTGCTGTTGCTCGATTAATCCAAGATTTTGTGATAGATAAATTAAGTAATTGGCATGTAAGGCTAAGCAGAAGGCGATTTTGGAAGGGAGAATATAATACGGATAAAATTGCCGCTTATCAAACCCTATATGAATGCCTAGAAACTATTGCTATAATTGCCGCTCCAATTGCACCCTTTTTTATGGATCGATTATTCCAAGATTTAAATGGTATAAGCAAGAAACATGCTGTCCCATCAGTTCATTTGGCCAACTTTCCAATTGCTAATTCTTCCGCTATCAATACCGATTTGGAAAGAAGAATGGGCCTAGCCCAGAATGTAACCTCACTGGCATTATCTTTACGTAAAAAAGATGGATTAAGAGTGCGTCAACCACTCCAAAAAATTATGATCCCTATTCTTGATGACAAAACAAAGACAGATATTGAGAGTGTTTCTGCAATTATCAAAAGTGAATTAAATGTAAAAGAAATTGAGTTTTTGAGAGAAGATTCAGCGGTGCTCAAAAAACAAATAAAGCCTAATTTTAAAACTCTTGGGCCTAAATTTGGACAAGAAATGAAACTCATTGCTAGTAAAATTGGTCAATTTTCAGTAAATGATATTAAGGAAATAGAGCAAAAGAACAGTTATCACATATCTGATGGAATAACTATAGAGCTAGTTGATGTTGAAATTAGTTCGGCTGATATCCCTGGCTTTAGTGTAGCTACTAATAATGGAATTACTGTTGCACTAGACATTACTTTGTCAGAAGAATTAAAAGAAGAGGGGTTGGCCAGAGAATTTATAAATAGAGTTCAATCCCTTAGAAAAGATAAAGGATTTGAGGTAACAGACAAAGTAGCTATTTGGGTTGAAAAAAATGATTTAATTACATCATCAATTAAAAATAATTTCACTTATATTTGTGAGGAAACTTTAGCGGAAAAACTAAACTATGAAGAAACTATTATTAGTAATGCAGTAAGAGTTGAATTAATTGACGGAATATCGATAACTATTTCTTTAGAAAAAAATTAAAATTATGGCAGAAAAAACAGCATATTCAGCAGAAGAATTGAAAGAATTCAAACAAATAATTCTTGAAAAAATAGAAAGCGCAAAAGAAGATTTGGCAATACTAAGGGAGGCTACAGCTAATAATTCTGATAACGGTACTGAAGATACATTAGCCTCTTTTAAGGCATTTGAAGAGGGATCAAGTACTCTCTCAAAAGAAGAAAATATAAAATTGGCTGAAAGGCAGGCTAAGTTTATCAGGAGCCTTTACAATGCTTTAATAAGAATTGAAAACAACACTTATGGTATTTGCCGTGATACCGGTAAATTAATTTCAAAAGAACGATTAAGGCTTGTCCCTCACGCTACTTTAAGTATTGAAGCCAAAAACGTCCAGTAAATACTTTGAGAAAGATATTTATTACAACAGCTATTCTTGTATTAGCTGATCAAATCCTAAAAATTTGGATAAAAACTCATATGAAGCTGGGTCAAGAATTTCAAATTTTTGATTTGTTCATTATTCATTTTACCGAAAATAATGGAATGGCTTTTGGGATGGAGTTTGGTGGTGCTACAGGAAAAATGTTCTTAACCCTTTTTAGAATAATTGTGGTAACGGCAGGCATCTATTATGTGAAATCAATTGTAAAACCTCATTTTCCAAATGGGGCATTAATCGCTTTAGGATTAATTATTGGAGGTGCAATTGGCAATATAATTGACAGCTCTTTTTATGGATTAGTTTTTAATGAGAGCTACAATAATGTAGCTAACTTTTTACCTCAATCTGGAGGATATGCTCCTTTTTTGCACGGAAAAGTTGTAGATATGTTTTACTTCCCATTAATAAATAGTCATTTCCCTAATTGGCTCCCAATTTGGGGTGGTGAACATTTTATATTTTTTAGACCCATATTTAATATTGCTGATGCGGGAATTTCAGTAGGAATTTTTCTTATTTTACTTTTTTACCGAAAAGAATTTAACTAAGAATCTTTTAGCTCATTTCTTTGCATATCACCATAAATGGTGCCTTGCAAACCAAATTTTTCTGTGTTTTTTTTAAAATATTGTTGATTTAGTTTTCTTAAAATAGCTAGCAGTCTAAACTGGACCCTACTTTTTATTGAAGGCCTTACTTTCCCCCAAGCTTGAGGTAAAGAATAATTATACTTTTCTAAAAAAGGCCCAAAAACAGAAATCGCTTTTTCTTTTATCTCATCAGTATAATATTCAGAAATGTCTTGCTTTTTACCTGCGGTTTTATTAGCTACCGGCAATGGCCTTGGATTGGTAACTCCTGCTTTTTTCAAGGCTGTTAAATAATCATCAGTGATGTTTTCATACCTAATTACATAGTCGCAATTATCAATTGTTAAGCTGGCTAAGTTATCGTATGGTTTTTGAAAAAACTGGTTGAAATATTGCTGAAATGTTGCTTTTTTATCATGGATAAAATTAAATACCTCTCTGTGCTTTTTTGTGATGTGCCCTCCGTTTTCAGTAAAAAGCTCCGGATTGGTAAAATTTCCTTTTGCATTTGCCTTCATCTTTTCATACACAGTTACAGCAATCTCCATAGGATTTCTTAAAACTGCAAAAACAAAATATTTTTGCTCCTCTTTTGCGGCCACCTTTTTAAACTCATGATATAAAGAATGTTTTCTTAAAAACGGCTCTGCCTCATATTGTAAATGTAATTCTTTTGAGATTGCAGAAGAAGCTGAAAAAGGAAGTCCTATAAATAAAAACTTATATTTATGACTAATGATCATTTAAACTAAATGCTTTGCTACTAGATATTCTGCAATTTGGACAGCATTTGTAGCTGCCCCCTTTCTTAAATTGTCGGCAACTATCCACATATTTAAGGTGTTTGCTTGAGTAAAATCTTTTCTAATTCTCCCTACAAAAACTTCATCTTTTTTATAAGCATTAATTGGCATTGGATATTCATTTTTTGCAGGACTATCCAAAACAGTTACTCCTCTCATCTGCTTTAGGGCAAACCTAATCTCATCCAAATCAAAATCATTTTCAAAAGTAATATTTACGCTTTCGGAGTGCCCCCGAACTACAGGGATTCTTACGGCAGTAGCAACAACATCTATATTTTTATCTAAAATTTTCTTGGTTTCATTAGTGAGCTTCATTTCTTCTTTGGTATAACCATTTTCAGTAAAAACATCACACTGAGGAATAGCATTTTGATAAATTTGGTGATGATAGACCATTTCACCATTAATGTTATTTGCCTCATTTTTTAATTGTTCAACTGCTTTTTTACCGGTTCCACTAACTGCTTGATATGTTGATACAACTACTCTTTTCACAACAAACTTTTTATGAAGAGGAGCAAGAGCCATTACTAGTTGTATGGTAGAGCAATTTGGATTTGCAATTACCATATCGTCAGCTGATAGTTCATGCCCATTAATTTCAGGCACAATTAATTTGTGCTCATTACTCATTCTCCAAAAAGAAGAATTATCAACTACTTTTACTCCTTTTTCTGCAAGCTTTGGAGCCCAAATTTTTGAAATTTCTCCTCCAGCAGAAAAAAGTGCTAAATCCACATTTTTCTCTAATAACTCATTCAAAGAAATAATTTTATAGGATTTCCCAGCAAACAAAATTGACTGCCCGCATGATTTTTCTGATGCCACAGGAATAAGTTCGGTTAAAGGAAAGTTTCTTTCTAAGAGTACTTCTAACATTTCTCTGCCAACCACACCAGTTACGCCTACAATTGCTAATTTCATAATTTAAAATAAGATTTCAAAAATACTATATTTACACGCTATGAAAAAACACTTTCTTACTTTTCTATTTTTTGCTTACTCTGTTTTGGGATTTTCCCAATTTGCTGATGATTTTTCTGATGGGAACTTTACAAATAACCCTATTTGGGTAGGTGCTGCTGGTAATTTTGAAGTGGACACGGCTTTTAAACTCCACTTAAATGATACCATTACCAACATATCTTATTTATCTACTACTAGTCAAGCGATAATAAATGGAAGTTGGGAATTTGAAATTAAACTAGAGTTTGAGCCATCATCATTAAATTATGCAAAAGTATATTTAACTTCTGATGAGCAAGATTTAACTGGAAGTTTAAAGGGGTATTTTGTAAAAATTGGAGGAGAAAGTGGCGCTATTGATGATGTAAGTTTGTTTACTCAAAATGGTTCATCAACTACCAAAATAATTGATGGAACTGATGGAACAGCGTCCTTAAATCCTAATATGAAAATTAAAGTCCTTAGAGATAGTTTAGGCAATTGGGAATTATTTATTGATACTGCGGGTACTTATTTTTTGGATGGTATCGGGTTTGACAATACCGTTGCCTTATCTAGTTATTTTGGGATTTTTTGCCAATACACCTCTACGCGTAGTGATAAATTTTGGTTTGATAATTTTAGTGTCAGCGGATCCTCTGCTGTTGTTGTTTATGGATGCACTAATTTATCCGCCTGTAATTACGACTCAATCGCCACAGTTGATGATGGCTCATGTGATCTTCCAAATGGCTGTGGAGATCCACTTTATGCAGAATATGATCCATTGGTTACTTGTAGTGATCCACTTGCTTGTATCACAATTATTCCATTCAATCAAAATGATATAATTATTAATGAATTATTTGTAGATCCCACCCCATCAATTGGACTGCCGGAATACGAATACATTGAACTTTACAATACCACAAATTCTGCTATTAATTTAACCGATTGGATAATTAGCATTGGAACAACTGATAAAGTTTTTCCTGTGGCAATTATTGAGCCAGATAGTTTTGTAATCTTGATAAAAGAAGATGTAATTGATTCTTTTCCAAATAATATTTCCAAAATTGGATTTTCTTCTATTGCCTTAACAAATGAAGGATCTGTGGTCATACTAAAAGACAAAACGGGAGCAATAATAAGCACTATTGCTTACACTGATAAGTGGTATAATGATGCGAATAAATCGGATGGGGGATGGAGTATTGAAAGAGTAAATCCGAATCTTTTTTGTGAGGGGAAAAATAATTGGCGAGCATCAAAATCAAATATTGGAGGAACTCCAGGCAAACAAAATTCTGTTTTTGGAGAAGTAGTAAATATTGAGAATTTCAGAATTACAAAAGCATTTATTGTAGATAGTAGTACGGTGCAGGTACATTTTAATAAAAGTTTGAATAGTTTGATTTTACAAGACAGCTCTTTATTTGAAATAAATGGAAACAATCCTATTTTAAATACCGTAATCGCTCCATTTTTTAATAGCGTAAATTTGACTTTTGAATTTAATTTTTTACCAAATACAACATATACTATTTTAACAAATGGGCTTTTGGATTGTTCTGGCAATTTAATTTCAAATTCTGTTAGTTTTGGTATCCCTGATTCTGTTTTAGAAAATCAAATTGTAATTAATGAAGTGCTTTTTAATCCAAAAGATGATGGAGTTGATTATATTGAACTTTTTAATAATTCAAATTCTTATTTTGATTTATCAAACTTAAGAATCGCTAACTTTTTTGAGTTCGGTTCTCAAAATTATGCCGATAATCCAAAAATAATTACAGAAGAAATTGCTCTTTTCCCTCCAAAATCATTCTTAATACTAACTAGCGATTCTGCAAAAGTTAAAGAGCAATATTACTGCGAAAATCCATACAATTTTATAGAGATAGCCAGCATGCCAACCCTGTCCAATGATAGCGGAACAATTTGTATTGTTCACCAATCCTTAAATCAGATAATTGATGCGTTTGCATATAATGAAAACATGCATTTTTCACTTTTAGAAACTACTGATGGGGTCAGTTTGGAGCGATTGGATATAAATACCGAGACTCAAATTTCGGGCAATTGGCATTCTGCAGCTAGCACGGTTGGTTTTGGCACTCCTAGCTATAAAAACTCCCAAGAATTCATAACTCAAAGTATTGGAGAGCTAACTGTTGAGCCAAAATCATTCAGCCCAAATAATGATGGGAACAAAGATATCTGCGTAATCAATTGGAATTTTAGCGAAAATAATTTGATGCTTACAATCAAAATTTTTGATACTGAAGGGCGACTCGTAAGAAATCTAGTGAGTAATGAAATGATTGGAAATTCCGGAAGTGTTATTTGGGATGGAATAGCAGAAGATAACTCACAATTAAATACAGGAATGTATATTATTTGGGTTGAAGTATTTTCAGAAAATGGGAATGTGGAGCGTTTCAAAGAAGTGGTAGTTTTAAGTAGATAGTGGCAACTCCTAATCATATATCAGAAATTCTAAAAAATATCCCAGATAAGGCAGGGATTTATCAGTATTATGATAAAAATCAGGATCTTCTTTATGTGGGGAAAGCCAAAAACTTAAAAAAAAGGGTTTCTTCCTATTTTACAAAAACTCAAGAACACGGTAAAACAAAAGTTCTTGTTGGTAAAATTCAAGATATAAAATATGTAGTAGTAGCAACCGAAATGGATGCCCTACTGCTAGAAAATAACCTTATCAAAAAGCATCAACCAAAGTATAATGTGATGCTAAAAGATGGAAAAACGTATCCTTGGATTTGCATAAAAAATGAGCTTTTTCCTAGAATATTTCAAACCAGAACTGTAATAAAAGATGGCTCGGAATATTTTGGGCCATACGCCTCTGTTCGTTTGGTACAAACAATTTTAGAGTTCTTCCATCAATTATATCCCCTTAGAAATTGCAATTTAAATTTGAGTGAGCAAAACATCAAAAATGAAAAATTTAAAGTGTGCTTGGAGTATCATCTGAAAAATTGCTTAGGCCCCTGTATTGGGGAGCAAAAAAATAAAGACTATTTGTTGGCAATTGATCATATTCGGCAGATAATTACTGGAGATGTAAGGTCGGTAATTGAGCATTTGAAAGATAGCATGAAAAAATTTTCGGCAAATTTGGAGTACGAAAAAGCCCAAAGTATAAAAGAAAAAATTACCCTTTTGGATAACTACCAATCCAAATCAACAATAGTAAATCCTAAGATAAATGATGTTGATGTTTTTACAATTATTTCGGATGAAGACACTGCATTTGTGAATTTTCTTAAAATTAAATCGGGAGCCATTATACAAGCTCACACATTGGAGTTAAGCAAAAAACTAAATGAGACAGAGGAAGAATTATTACAACTAGCAATTATTGAGCTCAGACAAAGATTTAACAGCACTTCAAAAGATATTTACTGTTCCCACTCTTTGGAAAATGTATGGGAAGATTTGAGTATTACCATCCCAAAAATTGGTGATAAAAAGAAACTCATTGACTTAAGTTTGCGGAATGCAAAATACATGCTTCTGGATAAACAAAAGCAACAAATAAACAACATTGATCGTCAAGATAATAAGCGCGTTTTAGAACAGTTACAAAAAGATTTGCGCCTAAAGGATCGTCCAAGACATATTGAGTGTTTTGATAATTCAAATTTGCAAGGAACAAGTGCTGTGGCCGCTTGTATAGTTTTTAAAAATGGGAAACCAAGCAAAAAAGATTACCGCCATTTTAACATAAAGACAGTTGTAGGCCCTGATGATTTTGCATCTATGGAAGAAGTGATTTTTAGAAGATACAAACGGCTTTTGGAAGAAGAGGAAGATTTGCCAGAGTTAATAGTGATTGATGGAGGCAAGGGACAATTAAGCGCAGCAGTAAAGAGTTTAGAAAAATTAAAATTGAGAGGTAAAATTGCAATTATTGGGATTGCCAAGCGCTTGGAAGAAATATATTTCCCTGGGGATAGCCTTCCGCTTTATTTGGACAAACGCTCGGAGAGTTTAAAATTGATACAGCAATTAAGAGATGAGGCTCATAGGTTTGGGATTACACACCATAGAAATAAAAGAAGTAAAATTTCTTTAGAAAATTCCTTAGACAAAATTGAAGGAATAGGCCCAAAAACAGTACAATTATTAATTACTCATTTTGGTTCAGTTAAAAAAGTAATGGAGGCTAAAAAAGTAGAATTAATACAATTAATTGGGAAAGCTAAAGCTG
The DNA here is from genome assembly GCA_945865535.1 of Chryseobacterium gleum. Classification (GTDB taxonomy): domain Bacteria; phylum Bacteroidota; class Bacteroidia; order Flavobacteriales; family BACL11; genus BACL11. The sequence continues at coordinate 73,112 of CAMBDW010000006.1, forward strand.
AGAAGGTTTTGAAAGGTTAAAGAGTATCAAAAGGACTTTTTACTTTCAATAATGTAGGAGTTGCTATATGCGTATAAATCATAGTCGTATTTAAACTATGATGACCTAGTAGTTTCTGAATAATTCTAACATCAACCCCATCTTCTAATAAATGAGTCGCATAGCTATGGCGTAAAGTATGAGGGGTAGCATTTTTCTTAATTCCTACTTTCTTAACTACCCTATTAAATGTCTGCCGAATACTGCTTGCTGTATATTTTCCTCCTTTTTGTCCTTCAAATAAATATTTGTTAGGTGAATATTCCTTATAGTACTCTCTAAGTAATAATAGAATGTTTTCTGATAGTGGTAGATTTCTGTCTTTATAATTTTTAGCCCCCCTTACGGTTATAATCATCCGTTCAGAATCAATATCTATAATCTCCAAGCCTACGACTTCACTAATACGCAACCCAGCAGAATACATTAATGAAATAATGCATTTGTGTTTTATATTTGACAAACCATTTATCAACCTCTTAACTTCATTTTTAGAAAGGACTGAAGGTAATTTCTTTTCTCTTCTGCTTGGGATTAGGTATTGAATATTTATAGTTCTATTTAAAACTTCTTTATAATATAGTTTTAGGGACATTACCATTTGTTTCTGATATGAAAAAGAAATCTTTTTATGATGAATAAGATTGTATACGTATTCATACAAATCTTGTTCTGAAACCTTATTTAATGGCTTTTTAAAATAACCTTTTGCTGAACTCACAAAAGATGAATATGTTTTTATGGTGTTAGGACTATAGCGTTTAACCTCAAGTATCTTAACGAAATCAGCAACTGACATTTTTAGTGTTTTTTAGTGATTTATTTGCTTTTACAAACATAACCAAATAAAATCAATTGGTTGTCTTTTGAATTTTGTATTATTGCACATAACCAATTGTTGTGCGTCATTTAAACCAGACGCAAACGGAAAGGTGAGATAAACGGGCTAACCTACCCAAAGTCGAATTGGCAGAACAACGACACCAAATAATTTAGTAAGCACAGGGACGCTGAAAACTGTTTAGAGTAAGCAAAAAATATAATTTAATACAAATGAAAAATTTAGTAATTGCACTAATCGTAATGTTTGGATTTACATTTTCTGTAAATGCACAGACACATTACAAACAAGACGGAACGCCTGATATGCGTTACAAAGAGAATAAGGCAACATATGGTAACACATATTCACAGCCTAGTTATTCACAGCCAACTTATAGTCAACCAACCTATAGTCAACCGACATATAGCCAACCGACTTACAGTCAGCCAAGACAAACTTATTCTCAACCGACTTATTCTCAACCAACATACTCAACACCGAGTAATTATCCGAGCTATCCCAACAAACAAGACGGGACACCTGATATGCGTTATAAAGAGAATAAACAATTATATGGCAACCCATATAACAGATAAAATATCAAAATAAAGGTTAGGGGTTGTAAAACCTCTAACCTATTTTTCACAACAATAAATATAAAATAATGGATAAATGGGAATTTTATAAAGATAATGCTGACAAATGGCGTTGGCGAAGAATTGCAAAAAATGGAGATATTGTTGGTGCTTCGACACAAGGATATGTAAATAAATCTGACTGTATTGATAATGCAAAAAGAAACGGATATAAATAAACGAACGCACAACATTGGTTTTGCAAAAGTGGGGCTTTAGTGCTAGGTTGAACATTAGTTATTTCTATTAACTTTTGTACTAAATTTGAACTTTAGTACTTCTTAATCCCCACCTTCGCAAAGCCAAAAACCGTTGGCAGCAAGTTTAACAAGACAAAACCACGATATGAAAGAAAAGAAAAGAAACACATACAAAATTTTGACAGCTCTTAAACAGAATTTGTATTATTGATAACACAATGGAGACTTCACTCCATTCCAAAAAATGGGCGAAACCGAAAAGCCATACGAGTAGGGCAATTTAAAATTTAAAAAAAAACAAAAAAATGGACGCACAAAAAGTAGACATGTTTATCATGTCAAACGGGAAATTCTTTGAAGGTCATCAAATGAATATGATTAGAGAAAGATTACTTGCACTTGATGATTCAAAATGGTCAATGTTATCTACTATTCAGTTGAAAGACCCAACCACAAGTTTAATAATTTCAATTTTGGCAGGTTCACTTGGTATTGACCGGTTTATTATTGGTGATACTGGACTAGGAGTTGGTAAGCTATTGACATGTGGCGGTTTTGGAATATGGGCAATTATTGACTCGTTCATGATTCAAAAAGCTACAAGAGAAAAGAATATGCAAAAAATTAAACAATTTTTGTATTAATGACACTCGACAGGAACAAGCTGTATTCAATATTATTTATTGCATGTTTAGCAGGGTATATTTGGCTTTATTTTAGTATTACAAAAAACATCACTGAAAAAAAATCGGTTGAAGTTTGCTTAATAAAGCATGTAACAAATATACCCTGTCCTTCCTGTGGCTCTACTCGTTCTGTTATTTCATTGACAAAGGGCGATTTCATTGGAGCATTAAACTCTAACCCAATAGGTTATTTAGTTGCTATCATTATGCTTATTGCACCTATATGGATAATAACAGATACCATAAAAAAAACCAAAACATTATTTGACTTTTACATTAAAATAGAAACTTATCTAAAAAGACCAAAGATTGCAATTCCTTTGACTTTACTTGTAATCATCAACTGGATTTGGAATATCACAAAAGGACTATGATACAAATAAAAAAATTTAGTTACATACCAGGCGAACATGAAGCAGAAACTGCCTCAAGTAGTTATTTGATGTCATTAATAGCTATTATAGTTGGTCTTCCATTGCCAATAGTAAATCTTATTGCCACGCTGATTTTTTATTTAGGCAACAGAAAGTCTACATATTTTGTTCGCTGGCATTGCACACAAGCGTTATTATCACAGCTTACAATGCTTTTCATAAATAGTTATGGATTTTGGTGGTCTGTTTCAATAATTTTCACAGAAGAAACAATAACTAGTAATTACATTGCTTATATAATCGCAGCAATAATTTTCAACTTGACTGAATTTATAGCTACCATTTATACAGCTATTCAGACAAGGAAAGGAATTCATGTTGAGTGGTGGTTTTATGGAACATTGACAAACATTATTTGCAAATCAAAATCATGAAAAAAATCATTATTCAATTAGCAATAACAATTCTTCTATTTTTCGGGACATGGTACGCCCTAACACAAATAGACTGGGTAAAGGTTTTTAAAGTTCAAAAGGTAACTGACAAGACAGAACAAAAATTAGGTGAGCTTTTTTGGGAAGTATTTAAAAAGACAGAAGAAGAAAATAAAAACACTCATGTAGTAACCTCAATAGACAGTATCGTAACTCATATCTGTAAGTCAAATAAGATTGACAAAGAAACAATAAAAGTTCATGTTCTTAAAAAAAATGAAATTAATGCTTTTGCATTGCCAAACGGACATCTAATAATTTATAGCGGCTTAATATATAATTCAGACAATCAAGAAGAGTTGACGGGGGTTATATGTCATGAGATTGCACACATTGAGCTAAATCATGTGATGAAAAAACTTGTCAAGGAAATCGGGCTTTCAGTTTTAATCTCAATGACAACAGGTAGTGGTGGAGCGGAAATTATCAAAGAGACTGCAAAAATGCTTTCTTCATCCGCATTTGACAGAAACTTAGAAAAAGAAGCAGACATTAAAGCAGTTGATTATATGTCAACAGCAAAGGTAAATCCAGAACCATTTGCAAATTTCCTCTATAAGTTATCAGACAAAGAACACGAAGCGACAAAATATTTAACATGGATTAGCACACATCCTGACTCCAAAGAGAGAGCGGAATATATTATTGAGTATAGCAAAGACAAATTAACTGATTACAAACCAATTCTAAATAACGAGTCATGGCAGAAATTGAAGGAAGAATTGAAGGACTGAAAAGAAAACCAGCTGCCAACAGCACCTATAAGAAATTGGCGGTTCAGTGGTTAAATGAAGTTCAGTTTTTCAATCAAACTTTCGTGCTGGTTGACAGTTTTGTACTTCGAAATCGCCAACTTCTTATAGCTGCAAAACGTTAGGCAACATTTTAAAAAGACAATAGACATGTTCACAGAAAGCGCAGACATTTATGATTTAGTATACAGTTTCAAAGACTATCAAAAGGAATCGGAAGAAATTATTTCTGCTATAAAAGCAAAAAGGCCAGACGGCAAATCTATTCTCGACATCGGTTGCGGAACAGCAGAGCATCATAAATATTTAAAAAATAAATTCCTAATTGACGGACTTGACATAAATGGAGAATTTATAAAGTCAGCAAAAGCTAAAAATCAAGGTGGTTCGTATCATGTTGCAGACATGACTAATTTTAATTTGAACAAAAGGTATGACATCATAATCTGTCTTTTTAGTTCCATTGGGTATGTAAAAACGGTTGACAAATTGACTTCAACAATGAAGTGCTTTAATGATCATCTCAATGACAATGGACTAATAATAGTTGAACCTTGGTTCACACCCGACACTTGGTACAATGGAAAACTACACATGTTGACCCATGACAAAGGTGACATTAAAATATGTCGCATGAATATAAGTGAGTCTAATGGAAAATTATCTGTAATAAATTTTCACTATCTACTTGGTACGCCAGACAAAGGAGTGAGACACTTTGAAGAACGACACGAACTTGCTATGTTCACAAAAGAGGAAATGATAAAAGCCTTTAAAGATGCTGACTTTAAAGTATCACATGACGAACACGGACTAATAGGTAGGGGAATGTATTACGGGACAAAGAAAAACGTTGCCTAACAGCGGGTTTAAGAAATTGGCGGTTCAGTGATTTGCATGACAGTTTTTTGTAAATTTGAAACTCGGTACTTCGAATGAAGTTTAGTCGTGAAAATCGCCACCTTCGCCAAGCCCGAAAACGTTATGCGTAATATTAATTCTATATTCATATTGATATAAATGAAACTGATTAGATATAAAAATTATAGCAGAGAAGATATCCATAATATCTTTTCCCCCGATTTAGATTTTACACCTGGATCAGGCAAATGGGGGCTTCATGGAATAATTTCGGTACCAAACACTGAATCTGACTTTGTCTTTTTTGTTACTTTTGGAACGACTATATCACACCATACATTTAAAGAGGGTATAACTGAAGATGGTATTTTAACTTGGCAGAGTCAACCGCAACAGTCTTTAAATGCTCCGCAAATAAAAAAACTCATAGCGCATGACTATTTAGAAAGCAACATCTACTTATTATTGCGCGCAAATAAATCTGCAAAATATACTTATATAGGTAAGCTTGCTTATGATTCACACAATCCTATCAAAGAAAAACCTGTCCAGTTTCAGTGGCAAATATTAGAATGGGAAATTAAAGAAGATATATTTAATTCTATTGGACTAAAATTAGGTGATTTTGAACTTAACGCAGATCCCTACACTGAAAAAAAGATAATTATTGCTAATAATACGCTAATTAAGAATGAAACTAAACCTATTGCTAGAAGACCTCATAAAACAACTGCAAAAACAAGAAAAGTCACGAAAATAGATTATTTAAAAAAAACTGAGCGGTCTTTGAAAATTGGTCTCAAGGGTGAGTTGTTAGTATTCGAAAAAGAAAAAGAAAAATTACGAGCCCTAGGCATTAATAAAGAAGTTGAACATAAATCAATCAAGGGTGACGGAGATGGATATGATATACTTTCATATAATAGCAAAGGAGAACCAATATATATTGAGGTAAAAACAACAATTGGTGGAATAAACACCCCATTTGATATCTCCATCAATGAAATTCTTTTTTCAGATGACAACCCCAATAATTATTATATCTACAGATTATATAACTTCAATGAGGATAACAATAGTGCAGAATATTATGAAATAAATGGCCCTGTTTCTAATCACTATAGTTTAGACCCAACTAGTTTTAAAGCTTACTACAATGGAAACAGTTAAGGTGGTTTGTGGTATTATATTTAATGACAACAAAGTCTTTATCTGCCGAAGAATGCCAAAGAAATCATTAGGAGGCTACTGGGAATTTCCTGGAGGTAAAATTGAACAAGGCGAAAGTAATGAAGCATCTCTTACTCGTGAACTAATAGAAGAACTTGGAATGAGCGTGGAAGTGAAAGACTATTTTAAAACAAATCTCCATGACTATGGAAAGTTTATTATTGAGCTTATTGCTTACAAATGTAATTTTATAGATGCAAATTTCCGATTAACAGATCACGATAAATATGAATGGGTTAATGTTAAAGATTTAAGTAATTGGAATCTTGCACCAGCCGACATTCCTATAGCAAAAGAATTAATAATTGATGACAAGAAAAAACACTACTCATAACAGCACCTACAAGAAATTGGCGGTTCAGTGGCTAAATGAAGCTTTGTGCTTCGCATCAAGTTCAGTGGTGGCAGACAGTTTTCGCCTCCGAAATCGCCAACTTCTTGTAGCTGCAAAACGTTATAGCCAATTTTAATAAACCGAGAATTCAAATTAAACCTTTTATAAAAAAGATAGTCAGATAAGAAATAATCATAAAATAGTATATCTTGCCAAAGCTTAAAAGCAAGCCGAACTGAAGAAAGCCATCACATAACAATATAAAAAGCAATAGCGGCTTAAGGCCAAAAACTCCACTTTTTAAATAGTCTCTCCTTTATAATGAGTTATGCCTCCAGATAAATTAATTACTGTCTCAAAGCCTAACAATTTTAAATGCATTTGGGCTTGAGCAGATCGTCCTCCTAATTTACATTTTGCAATTATCGGTTTTGATTTATAATCTTCAATATCCTGAACTTTATTAAAAAAATCAGATAAGGGAACTAAATAATCAACCCCCACTATTCTTTTTTCATTATACTCGTATTCCTCTCTTACGTCTACAAGTAAAAATTCTGCCCTCTCATTTTTTCTTTCGGATAAAAGATATTCTAATTCTTGGCCGTTAATTTCTTTTTTTGCTAAAAGTTCGTCTGTATTATACATATTTATTGTTCGGCTTTAGGCTTCATTTGAGGAAAAAATAATACATCCTGAATAGAATTTGAGTTGGTCATAATCATGCTTAATCTATCAATTCCAATACCCAGTCCTGCTGTTGGTGGCATACCATATTCAATAGCTCTTAGAAAATCTTCATCCAAGAGCATTGCCTCATCATCTCCTCTTTTTCCTAATTCCAATTGCTCTTCAAATCGAGCTCTTTGATCGATAGGATCGTTAAGTTCAGAAAAAGCGTTACATATTTCTTTACTGTTGCAAAATCCCTCAAAACGCTCTACCAAACCTTGCTTGTCTCTGTGCTTTTTAGCAAGAGGAGACATTTCAACAGGATAATCTGTAATGAATGTTGGTTGTATTAATTGGCTTTCGCACTTTTCTCCAAAAATTTCATCAATTAATTTTCCTCTGCCCATACTTTTATCAACCGTAACTCCTAATTTTTTAGCGGTTTGGGCCAAAGTGGCTTCATCCATTTGTGAAATATCAATGCCGGTAAAATGAGCAATTGCCTCATACATAGTATATCTTTTCCAAGGCCTTTTAAAATTAATTAGCTGCTCTCCAACTTTAACTTCTGTTTTCCCGTGCAAATCCAATGCTACTTTTTCTACCATTTCTTCCACCAAATCCATCATCCACGAATAATCTTTAAAAGCAACATATAGCTCCATTTGTGTAAATTCAGGATTATGAAACCTGCTCATCCCTTCATTTCTGAAATCTTTTGAAAATTCATACACCCCATCAAAACCACCTACAATTAGTCTTTTTAAATAAAGTTCATTGGCAATTCTAAGGTACAATTCCATATCCAAAGTATTGTGGTGGGTTTTAAATGGGCGAGCAGCAGCCCCTCCATAAAGAGGTTGTAAAATTGGCGTTTCTACCTCTAAATATCCTTTTTCATTTAAGTAAGAGCGCATGGAATTAGTCAGCTGTGTTCTCTTAATAAAAGCCTCTTTTACCTCAGGATTAACTACTAAATCCACATATCGTTGTCTGTATCTTTTCTCAGGATCAGTAAAGGCATCATGCACTGCCCCATCAGTATCAACCTTTGGTAAAGGTAATGGTCGCAATGATTTTGCAAGTACTTTTAACTCTTTTACTTTTACAGAAATCTCACCAACCTGAGTAATAAATACCGTTCCTTTAATCCCAATAATATCTCCAATATCCAATAGTTTTTTAAATACCAAATTGTACATTGTTGTATCTTCTGCTTCACAAATTTCATCTCTATTTACATAAATCTGAATTCTTCCCTCACTATCTTGTATCTCAGCAAAAGAAGCCTTTCCCATAATTCTTCTGCTCATTAATCTACCCCCAAGCACAACATCTAGCACATCCCCTTCTTTAAAATTTTGCTTAATTTTTTTTGAGGTAGTGTTTACCTCAAACATTGCTGCCGGATAAGGATCAACTCCCAAATCTCTAAGTTGTTGTAAAGATTCTCTTCTGACTATTTCTTGTTCTGAAAGCGCTCTTGTCATGCTGTAATTTTTTTACAAATATAGGAATTCTATTATCCTATTATTTCGTATTTTCGACTTCTTTTAACCAGCGTTTTTTAAAACAATCATTGCTATGAAAATGAATGACTACATAAATGATTTTACCAATCATCTAAAAGATGCAATCAATATTGCAAATAACACCACCTTAACACCTTGCACTAAGGAAATAAGAAATGTTTTGATTTGTGGTTTGGGAGGCTCTGGAATTGGAGGCACTATTGTAAATGATATTGTTTCGCCAAAAGCAAAGATTCCAATTACCGCCACTAAAGATTATAGTATCCCTAATTTTGTAAATGAACATACGCTTGTAATTGCAAATTCTTATTCTGGCAATACTGAAGAAACACTTTATGCCTTGCAAAAATGCCAAGCAAAGGGAGCTGAAATTGCAGTAATTACTTCAGGGGGGAGTTTAAAAACTATTGCAGAAGAACAAAATTACAACAAGCTAATTATCCCTTCTGGACAACCACCAAGAGCAATGTTTGGATATGCTTTTACCGAGCTTTTTTACCTCCTAAATCATTACGGAATTATTGATGATTCTTTTAAATCTGATTTTCAAAAAGCAATCCATTTATTAGATACTGAAAAATCTGATATCCAAAATCAAGCAAAAGACTTAGCCAAAAAAATGTGCAAACAAACTCCTGTTATTTATGTTGCAAATGGTTTTGAGGGGGTAGCGGTTCGTTTTCGCCAGCAAATAAATGAAAACAGTAAAATGCTGTGTTGGCATCATGTAGTTCCTGAAATGAACCATAACGAATTATTGGGCTGGAGAACAAATGTGAATGATTTGGCTGTGGTTTACTTTCGCAACAAATCTGATTATGAAAGAAATCAAATCAGAATGGACATCAACAAAAATGTGATTTCAAAATATACAGAAAATATCACTGAAATATGGAGTAAAGGAAATTCTTTAATTGAAAATAGCCTGTACCATATTCACTTAGGCGATTGGGCAAGTTGGTACTTATCAGAAATGAATAATGTGGATGCAATAGAGATTGATGTCATTAACTTTTTGAAAGGGGAATTATCCAAAATAGAGTGAATAAAAAAGTAAGCTTTGAAGATTTAGGATTGATAGACTATAAAAAATGCTGGGACTATCAAGAAGCTCTTTTTGCAGAGATTTTAGCTGTAAAGTCTACTAACCGAAAGGAAAACAAAACAGACACAACAGCAAACCACCTGCTTTTTTGCGAACATCCGCACGTGTACACCTTAGGTAAAAGTGGGGATAAAAACAACCTATTAGTAAATGAAGAATTTTTAAAAAGTAGGGGCGCTAGTTTTTATAAAATTAATAGAGGAGGAGACATCACATATCACGGACCAGGTCAAATTGTGGGTTATCCAATTTTAGATTTAGACAACTTTTTTACCGATATTCATAAATACTTGAGATTTCTGGAAGAGGCGGTTATTCTTACTTTAAGAGAATATGGCTTAGAAGCAGAAAGGTCAAAAGGGGAAACGGGAGTTTGGCTTGATGTTGGCACAGAAAAAGCCAGAAAAATATGTGCCTTTGGGGTAAAAAGCAGCAGATGGGTTACTATGCATGGTTTTGCTTTTAATGTCAATGCTGATTTATCCTATTTTGGAAATATTATTCCTTGTGGAATAGTAGACAAAAAAGTTACTTCTTTAGAAAATGAAATAGGTAGAAAAATAGCTATGGAAGAGGTAAAAAACAAACTAAAAACACATTTGGTTTATTTATTTGAAATGGAAATAATTTAGTGTGAAAAAAGTATTTAAATATCTTTTAGTAATTTTTTTGCTTATAAACTTGCTTATTGTTTTAAGCGGAAAACTCTGGCTTTACAAAGGAATTGCTATTACCTATTTAAGAGGATACACTTCAGCATATATTGATGATTTTGTCTATTTCCCAGCCAATACCATAAAAGTTGGAAAACATCAAGAGTGGTTAATTTCAAAAAACTATAACCAAGCAAAATTGCCAGAATTTATAAATGTCGTTAATACGGAGTTGGAAACAGTTGCTTTTATGGTAATTAAAAATGACAGTATACAATATGAGGAGTATTGGCACGGCTATTCTGCCGACACTATGTCTAACTCTTTTTCTATGGCAAAAAGCTGGGTTTCCACTTTAATTGGGATCGCAATTAAAGAGGGTAAAATAAAAAATATTGATCAACAAATCTGTGATTTTTTGCCTGAATTTTGTGTTGATGACAACTCAAAAATTACAATAAAAAATCTTTTAACTATGAGCTCGGGGCTAAATTGGGATGAAGATTATCACAATCCTATTGGGCAAACTGCTCAGGCGCATTATGGAGATGATTTAAAAGGCTTAATCTTTAGTTTAAAGTCAATTGAAGAGCCTGGAAAAACATTTAGATACAATAGCTCCTGCACCCAAATTTTGACTTTCTTTCTAGAGAAAGCTACAGCAAAAACAATAAGCGAATACGCCTCTGAAAAATTATGGCAACCTCTGGGCGCAAAACACCCTGCTCTTTGGAGTACGGACACTCCAAATGGAGATGAAAAGGGATTTTGCTGTATCAATTCTAATGCAAGAGATTTTGCTCGGCTTGGAAAACTTTACCTCAATTTTGGCAATTGGAATGAAGTGCAAATTTTAGATAGCTCTTATGTAAAAGAAGTTACTTTAGCTGCTGATTTAATGGATAAAAATGGTAAAAGAAATAAAAAATATGGATATCATTTTTGGATTACCAATTATAAAAATCTTGATATTTATTACGCTCAAGGATTGTTGGGCCAGTATATGATTTGTATTCCGGAAAAAGATATGATTGTAGTTCGTTTAGGAAGAAAAGATGGTAATAACTTAGAAGATGGTCACAATGATGATTTTTATGCATTTATTGATGCAGCACTTGAAATGTACCCTTAAATGTTAGAACAAATCAAAATAAAAAATATTTTATTTCTGGATATTGAAACTGTTCCTGTAAAAGAGCATTTTAAAGATTTAGACCCAACTTTTCAAAAGCTTTGGGAAGAAAAAACCATTTGGCCAAGAAAAGAAGAGTTTACTGCCTCTGAATATTATGTAAAAAAGGCAGGTGTTATGGCTGAATTTGCTAAAATTATCTGTATTTCTGTAGGCTATTTATTTACAAATAAAGGAGAGTCCCATTTTAGAATAAAATCATTCTATGGAGATGATGAAAAACGAATTCTATCAGATTTTAACACTCTTTTAACTTCAGAATTTAACCGCTCAAATCATCAACTTTGTGCTCATAATGGAAAGGAGTTTGATTTTCCTTTTATTGCCAGAAGAACACTTGTTAATGGATTAAAATTACCCAAGCTTTTAGATATTGCAGGTAAAAAACCCTGGGAAATAAATCACCTGGATACAATGGAGCTCTGGCGCTTTGGTGACTATAAAAATTATACCTCTATCAAATTATTGACTGCACTTTTTAATATCCCTACCCCAAAAGATGATATTGATGGAAGTCAAGTGGCGGCTATTTATTACAAAGAAAAAGATCTTGAACGAATTAAAATATATTGCCAAAAAGATACCCTAACGGTAGCACAATTACTGCTCCGATATAAAGGACAAGAATTAATAAAAGAAGAAAACATAGAATTTGCATAAAAAATTCTATTTTTAACAAAAAAAAAGAATACTGGATGGAAAATACATTATTAGAATTTAAAAACCTTGTAACAGAATTTCATACTGAAGGAACTAGCGTAAAAGCTGTAAATGACGTGAGCTTTACCCTTAATAAAGGAGAAACAATTGGTATCGTTGGAGAGTCGGGTTCTGGGAAATCAGTGACCTCACTTTCTGCAATGCGATTGATTCCTAATCCTCCTGGAATTATTAGTGGGGGTGAAATTATTTTTCATCAAAAAGACGGAACAACTACTGATTTATTAAAAATATCGGAAGAGCAAATGCGTAAGTTCAGAGGAAATGAAATTGCAATGATTTTCCAAGAGCCAATGACTTCTTTAAACCCTGTTTTTACTTGTGGCAATCAAGTGATGGAGGCAATTATCCTGCACCAAAAATTAAACAACAAAGCTGCAAAATCGTTAACTCTGGAACTATTTGAAAAAGTGCAATTACCCGATCCAGAAAGAATTTATAGTGCTTATCCTCATCAAATTTCTGGAGGCCAAAAACAAAGAGTAATGATTGCAATGGCTATGAGCTGTCAGCCGTCCGTTTTAATTGCGGATGAGCCAACTACTGCTTTAGATGTAACGGTACAAAAAACCATTTTGCAACTCATGCAAAAATTACAAACAGAGCAAGAGATGGGGATTTTGTTTATTACTCATGATTTAGGAGTAATTGCAGAATTAGCCGATAAAGTGGTAGTAATGTATAAAGGTAAAATTGTAGAACAAGGAAGTGTTTGGGATATTTTTAATAATCCTCAACATCCTTATACAAAAGGACTATTGGCTTGTAGGCCTCCTTTAGATAAGCGCTATACTTTTTTGCCAACTGTTTCAGATTTTATGCAAACTGATGACAAAGGAAATATTGTAGATAATGGGGTTTCGGTTGCAGATTTTACCAAAAAACTGGTAATTTCTGAAAAAACCAGAATAGCAAGCCAAAAAGCACTTTTTGCCAAAGAACCAGTATTAACAATTAAAAATCTTAAAACCTATTTTCCAATAAAAGGTGGTTTTTTTGGGGGAACTACTGGACAGGTAAAGGCGGTGGATAATGTAAGTTTTGATGTGTATCCTGGCGAAACACTTGGCTTAGTTGGAGAGAGTGGCTGTGGAAAAACAACAATTGGTCGTACAATTATACGATTGGAAGAGCCTACCAGTGGAGAGATGCTCTATAAAGGCAAGGATATTGCAAAAATGAATGCAAAGGAGCTTAGAGCTTTTAGAAAAGAAGTTCAAATTATATTTCAAGATCCCTATTCTTCATTAAATCCAAGAATGACAATTGGCAATGCAATTATGGAGCCAATGCAAGTACATGGTATTTTGGCAAATGATGATGAGCGTAAAAAAAGAGTGGAAGAATTACTCTCAAGGGTGAATTTAGACCCTAGTCATTTTTACAGATATCCACATGAGTTTTCTGGGGGACAAAGACAAAGAATTGGTATTGCAAGGGCATTAGCCGTAAACCCAAAATTTATCATTTGTGACGAATCGGTTTCTGCTTTGGATGTGTCGGTACAGGCCCAAGTATTGAACCTTCTTAACGAACTAAAACAAGAGTTTGGGCTTACTTATATTTTTATTTCTCACGACCTTTCTGTGGTAAAATACATGAGTGATAGAATGGTAGTTATGCAGGAGGGTAAAATTGAAGAAATGGGTGATGCCGACCAAATTTGCAATAAGCCGGGCACTGATTATACTAAAAAATTAATAGATGCCATACCTGAAGGAAAGCTAGAAGATATTAAAAGGCATTTGAAAAGTAAGGGGGTAAAAGTTTCTTAGCCCAATCAATTAATCGATTTCTTAGAATGCCATCTCAGGAATTTCTCCTTGAATAATTAATGAGGCTTCAGTTGCCTTTATAATTTCTTCAACGCTAACTCCTGGGGCTCTTTCCAAAAGTTTAAAGCCCTTTTTTGTTACTTCCAAAACCGCTAAATTAGTTACTACTTTTTTTACGCAATTTACTCCAGTAATTGGTAAAGTGCATTTTTTAAGAATCTTGCTTTCGCCTGCATTGTTGGTGTGCATCATAGCCACAATAATATTTTCAGCTGAGGCCACTAAATCCATAGCCCCTCCCATTCCTTTTACCATTTTCCCGGGTATTTTCCAATTGGCAATATCACCATTTTCAGAAACTTCCATAGCCCCCAAAACAGTAAGGTGAACATGCTGGCCTCTAATCATTGCAAAAGATGTGGCAGAATCAAAAATAGCGGCCCCTGGCATAGTAGTAATAGTTTGTTTTCCAGCATTTATCATATCTGGATCTTCCTCCCCTTCAAAAGGAAACGGTCCCATACCTAAAAGCCCATTTTCCGATTGAAATTCAATATCAATACCTTTAGGAATGTAGTTAGCAACTAAAGTTGGTATTCCTATTCCTAAATTAACATAGGTATTGTGCTCTAATTCTTGGGCAATTCTCTGAGCTATTTGATTTTTATCTAAAGCCATTACTCTCTTTTTCTAACTGTTCTTTGCTCTATTCTCTTCTCGTATTTTTCTCCTTGGAGAATTCTTTGGACAAAAATTCCTGGAGTGTGAATCTGATTAGGATCTAGCTCTCCTGCTGGAACCAATTCCTCTACTTCAGCTACAGTAATTTTTCCTGCCATAGCCATAAGAGGATTGAAATTACGAGCAGTTCCTTTAAAAATTAAGTTCCCAGCTGTATCTCCTTTCCATGCTTTTACAAAAGCAAAATCAGCAGTTAATGCCGATTCCAAAATATGAGGCTTCCCATTATACTCTCTTACTTCTTTCCCTTTCGCAACTTCAGTTCCAAAGCCAGCTGGAGTATAAAATGCGGGAATTCCCGCCCCTCCTGCTCTACATCTTTCTGCTAGAGAGCCTTGTGGAATTAAATCTACCTCTAACTCGCCCGAAAGCATTTGTCTTTCAAATTCTGCATTCTCTCCTACATATGATGAAATCATCTTTTTGATTTGTTTTCTTTTTAGTAAAAGTCCTAAACCAAAATCATCAACTCCAGCATTATTGGAAATACAAGTAAGTCCAAAAATTTCTTTTTTTGATAACGCAATAATAGCGTTTTCAGCAATCCCAGATAGTCCAAACCCTCCAAACATAAAAGTCATATTGCTTTGCACTCCCTCTAGCGCCTCCTCAATATTATTCACTACTTTATTTATCATCTTTCAAAAAAATCTTAATCAAATTCATTATCTTCTTTACTTTGCAAACTACTTCCGCAATCAAATTTTTCATTAATCTCTATGGGAATATCAAAATCAACTGGTAAAATGCCTGTTTTTGCTACATCAGCATATACCCTTTTCATATATTCACCAAAAAATGGTAAAGCCGTATTAGCCCCTTGGCCTAAATTAGTTGTTCTAAAATGAGCCGCTCTATCATCACAACCAGTCCAAACTCCCGTAACCAAAGTTGGCGTTATTCCCATAAACCAACCATCTGATTGGTTTTGTGTAGTTCCTGTTTTTCCTCCCATCTGATTTGTAAATCCATATCTAGATCTCAGCCGACTTCCTGTCCCTCCATCAACAACTTCTTGCAACATTCTCACCATTGTATTAGCTGTTTCTTCACTCATTGCTTCCTGAGTTTTTGGACTAAAGTTTTCCAAAATAACTCCATTTTTATCTTCAATTCTAGTTATAAAAATTGGCTCTGTCCAAATTCCTTTATTTACAAAAGTGGAGTAGGCTCCTACCATTTCGTAAACCGATAAATCAAAAACCCCTAAACAAACGGAAGGGACAGGAAAAATGTCTGATTGAATTCCAATCTTTTTAGCCATATCAACTACTGCATGAGGCCCTAATTCCTTCAAAAGAGAGGCGGTAATAGTATTGATAGAGTTTGCCAGCCCAGACTTTAGGGTAACCCAGGTATTAGCAAACTCATTTCCCGAATTTTGCGGAATCCAATTCTCAGGAATACCCCAGCTTTCTTTATCAAAAACAACCGGAATATTTAAAACTGCATAACAAGGAGAATAGCCTTCTTGAATAGCTAAAGCATATACAATGGGTTTAAAAGTAGATCCTACTTGGCGCTTCCCCACTTTTACATGGTCATACTTAAAGTGCTTATAGTTTATTCCGCCTACATAAGCCTTTACGTGTCCTGTTTTAGGATTCATACTCATCATTCCTGAATGAATAAAAAACTTATTGTATTTGACAGAGTCTCTAGGAGATAGTATGGTGTCAATCTCCCCATCCCAAGAAAATAATGTCATAGGGACTTTAGTATTGAAAATCTTTCTTATCTCCATTTCTGATTTTCCAGCTTTTTTTAGGCCTTTATAGCGCTCAGATCTTCTCATTCCCTGATCAATAATTGCATTAATTTGTTTCCATTCAAAATCTTTCGGAAAAGGCGCTTTGCTATATCCCTTCCAATGCTTATAAAACTCTTTTTGTAAAGACGAAATATGCACTTTCATGGCTTCTTCGGCAAACTGCTGTAAACGAGAATTAATTGTTGTGTGTACTTTTAAACCATCAGTATAAGCATTATAGTTGGATCCATCTTTCTTTGTATGGTTAGCACACCATTTTTTTAACTCTTCTCTCAAATACTCTCTTAAATAAGGGGCGGGCCCCTCATTATGGCTCGCCATTTTAAAGTCCAATATTATTGGTAGCGATTTTAATGTGTCAAATAACGAATCTGAAATAAAATCGTACCGATTCATCTGAGAGAGAACGACATTTCTTCTTTGCTGAGTAAGTTCTATCCTTTTATTGGGATTATATAGTGCTGGATTTTTTAGCATTCCAACAAGAACAGCTGACTCTTCTAATTTTAAATCTATTGGTTTTTTATTAAAATAAACCTGTGCCGCTGACTTTATTCCAGCCGCATTATTTACCCAATCAACCTTGTTTAAATACATTAGTAGTATCTCGTCTTTTGTGTAATGCCTTTCAAGTTGAGCTGCAATAATCCATTCTTTTAATTTTTGCATCACCCTACCTAATCCAGAGCTTGGTTGCTCCGTAAACAACATTTTTGCTAATTGCTGAGTAATTGTACTAGCCCCTCCTGAACTGCTTTTGCCTATAAAAATTCCAAAAATTGCTCTTACTAATGCTCTAACATCAACTCCTGAGTGCTTGTTAAATCGAACATCTTCAGTGGCTAATACAGCATCTATTAAACTCTGTGGCAATTCATCATGTCTTGCCCAGCTTCTATTTTCAAAAAAATATTTTCCTAAAACTACTCCATCTTCTGAAATAATTTCTGTTGCTAAATTGTTTTTTGGATTTTCTAACTGGTCAAACGTTGGTAAATCACCAAACAACCCAAGTACTGTTAGTTGCACCAAACCAAAAAGGATTATAAACGGACTTAAAATAATTCCCCATAATAAGATTTTATTTTTTCTAGTCATTGTGCTCGGAAACTATTAACCCTATATCTAAAATATTTTCTAAATTAACAATTTTGTGTACAGATGCATGTCTCATGGCCTGTTCAATACTTAACTCATAATCTCCTTTTTTAGCAAAAGTCCTTTGTTTAGCAAAAACATATTCAAATTCTCTAACGTCACTTATGCCGAATCCCAGCCACTGTCCATTTTTATTTGCTAAAATTATTTCAATAGTGTCTTTGTTTGCCTCTTCTAAAAAAAGAAATAAATTTTGAAACTCATAATCAACAGTATGCCTAATCTTTAAGCTCAAATCATACTTTTTTGTTGTATCGGAAATAGTATATTTAAATCTTGCAATACTATCCGTGTTCCATCCATTATAATTAAAAGAATGGTAATTCTCATATGTAGTATTGCCACAAGAAAGTAAAATTACACAAAAAAAAACTAGTGAATAATTACGCATCTTTTTGCCCATTATCTTTTTGAGATTCTCTTTTTTGAGTGGCTTTAATCTTATTTTTTTTGAAATTTTCTCTTCTTTCTGGGCGTTTTCTTGCGTTTTTGAAGCTTTTAGTATCAAATCTATTTATGTTATCTTGACCCATTGCAGGATTAAAACTAGGCTCCATAACAGTTTTGTCATCTTTAAACTGATCAAAGCTTTCTGGGATCTCTCCTTTTGTATTCAAATCTATTATCTGCATAACCCCATCAGTAGGGATTTCTAATAGCTCAGCTGTTGGATCCTCAGCATTAAAGTAAAACATAACTCTTTTAAATACGTCAAGCTTTACAAATTTTGCTGTCCCTTTTTTGGTTTTAAGTTGTGAGGTTGAACTTGGGAAATCTTTTAAGGCCTCTGTATATCCATCAAGCTCAAAATTTAAACAGCATTTTAGTCTACCGCACTGTCCTGATATTTTTTGTGGATTGATTGACAATTGTTGGTACCTAGCTGCTGCTGTAGAAACAGCAGGGAATTCTGTCATCCATGTAGAACAACAAAGTTCTCTTCCACAGCTTCCAAGGCCTCCAATTTTTGCGGCCTCTTGTCTGGCTCCGATTTGTCGCATTTCAACTTTTACTCTAAATTGAGCTGAATATTCTCTAATTAACTCTCTAAAATCAACACGTTTATCTGACGTATAAAAAAAAGTTGCTTTTGAATTATCTCCCTGAAATTCAACATTTGAAAGTTTCATTTCAAGTTTAAAATCTTCAATTATTCTTTTTGCTTTTTCTAATATGCTGTCTTCATTTTCAATTGCTGACTTCCATTTTTTCTTATCATTTTCAGTAGCAATTCGATATAAGTTTTTTAAAGGCTCTTTCTCGGTATCTCTTTTTTTTCTAGTTATCTGAAGAGCAACCAATTCGCCAATCATGGTAATTTTTCCTATATCATGCCCAGATTTTTCGCCCTCTACAGCAACAACTTCTCCATGTTTTAATTCAATATTTTCAACATTTACATAAAAATCCTTTCTATCTCCTTTAAACTGAACTTCTACTAAATTGGAATTGTCTGTTTTTGGTCCATCAATTTGATATAACCAATCAAAGACAGAGCTAACTCCACAGCCCCTGTTTTCTGAGACTTCACACGTACTACAACCTCCGGTTCCACAACTCATATTATAGTTTTAATTAATTGCAAATTTACGTTTAACTTTTAAAAATTTAATCATTTGTAAAGATAACTCAAAAAGTACCATTTTAGCATTTGCGTTTCTGTTAATTGCTTTTACCGCTTTTTCTAATTCCTCAATAATTATTATACTATTATCCTCATGAATAAATGGAGCAAATTTTGAAATAAAATCAGACTCTTTTTCATTCGTTTTTAAAAGAGCCTTATTAGCAAAGTTAAAGATTAGACATTCTCTTATCATTTTTATTGCATATGATAAAAACAGCTTTTGATGCTTTCTCCCCATAGTAGAAATGGAATCAACCCATTTGGAAATGTTAACCACATCTGTTTTATATGCAAGCCTCATCCATGATGAAAAATCATCAAATAAATCGATCGCTTGAATATCCTCTTCTACTAGTTGGATCATTTTTCCTAGATCTGCATCTGTAAGATTTCTAAGTTGTTTTATTCTTTCAACACTTAAATTGTCTTTTTTAAAAAACTCTGTCATATCCTCAGTGCTAAA
Organism: Chryseobacterium gleum; assembly: GCA_945865535.1. Classification (GTDB taxonomy): domain Bacteria; phylum Bacteroidota; class Bacteroidia; order Flavobacteriales; family BACL11; genus BACL11. Next base: position 92,949 of record CAMBDW010000006.1, read on the forward strand.
ATCAAATATGTGTATTTTTTGTAAACGAGAGATTATCGTTGGCAGTAATATGCTGGGCTTTTCTGAAACTAATAGGAATACCGTGCCAAAAGGGGGTTCTTCAAAAAGTTTAAGCAATTTGTTTGAGGCCTCTGTGTTCATTTGCTCGGGCATCCATATTAAAACAACTCTGAAAGGCGCTTCAAAATTCTTTAGTGCTAACTTTTTATGAATTGAATTTGCTTCATCTTTGTAAATAGAGCCTTTTTCTCCTGTTTTATTTTCTATTCCAAAGCTATCAATCCAACTATTTAAAGATCCATAACTATTTTTCAATATAAAATCCCGCCACACATTAACAAAGTTATCGCTAACAGCAACATTTGCCTGGCCTAATTTTAAAACTGGGAAAATTAAATGAAGATCTGGGTGAGATAAAGTATTGTATTTAAGACAAGAAGGGCATTTTCCGCAAGAGTCTTGATCTGATTTATTGTCACAATTCAGATACCTAGCATAGGCAAAAGCCAGTGCTAGTTTTGCGCTACCACTATTGCCTGAAAAAAGCTGAGCATGACTTATACGATTATTTTTTACCGAACAAAGTAACTGCTTTTTAACTGCATTATTTCCAGGAATTTCTTTAAACAGCATCTACAATTTCTTTATGTCAAATGTAAATAAAATGTGCTAAATTTTAGTATTTATTTTATTTTTGCAATATGAATACTATTGACCAAGTATCCCTGGAGGGAAAAAGAGTCTTAATTAGAGTTGATTTTAATCTCCCTTTAGATGAAAATCTAAATATTACTGACGACAGTAGAATGGTTGCTGGATTGCCAACTATTAAAAAAGTTATTGATGATGGAGGAATGGCTATTATTATGTCGCATTTGGGAAGGCCAAAAAATGGGTTTGAAGAAAGGTTTTCTTTAAAGCACACCGTAAAACACCTCTCCAAGTTATTAGCACGCCCGGTTGCTTTTAGCAGTGATTGTATTGGAAAAAATACTACTGCTGATGTAGCAAAGATGAATAATGGAGATGTACTTATTTTAGAGAACTTAAGGTTTTACAATGAAGAAACAAGTGGAGATGAGGCTTTTGCAAAAAAATTAGCAGCGCTTGGAGATGTTTATGTTAATGATGCTTTTGGGGCAGCCCACAGGGCTCACGCTTCAACTGCCATTATTGCTAAGTTTTTTCCAAAGAATAAATATTTCGGATTTTTACTTGCTGAGGAAGTAACCTGCTTGGAAAAAGCATTAAGCAATCCTAAAAGACCATTTACCGCAATTATTGGGGGGGCAAAAATCACCGGAAAGATTGATGTTATAAAATCGCTTTTTGATAAAGTAGATAATCTAATTATTGGTGGGGGAATGGCATATACTTTTGCAAAAGCAATGGGGGGAAAAATTGGCAAATCATTAGTTGAAGACGAGAAAGTGGCTTTAGCCAAACAACTAATTGATCAAGCAAAAAGTAAAGGAGTTAATTTACTACTGCCAACCGACTCTCTAAATGCAGATGCTTTTAAAAATAGTGCAAATACTCATTTAAGCAATATGGCCAATATAGAAAACAATTTTATGGGGCTTGATATCGGGCCAAAAAGTATTGCTCTTTTTTCTGATATCATAAGTCGCTCTAAAACAATAATTTGGAATGGACCAATGGGAGTTTTTGAAATGGGAAAATTTGAAAATGGAACCAAACAAATTGGAGAGGCAATTTGTTTAGCAACTGAAAATGGTGCTTTTTCATTAGTTGGTGGGGGCGACTCTGTTGCGGCTGTACAAAAATTTAATTTTGAAAATAGAGTATCTTATATTTCAACAGGAGGAGGTGCTATGCTTGAATATTTAGAGGGAAAACAACTTCCTGGTGTTGTTGCTATTCTAGATTAGTTTTTTTATTTCATATTTTACTAAAGATACCCCATCAATCAAGCTTTCGTCAAAATAAATCATACTTAATTTTTTAAAGACCTTAATAGATGCTACATTCTCTTTCATTGCATTTCCAATAATGCGTTTTAGATTTAAAATTTTAAATCCATAATCAATACAAGCTAAAGAGGCTTCAGTTGCATAACCCTTGCCCCAGTATTTTTGCATAAATCGATAGCCTAAATCTGTTTCCTGGGTACCATCATGTAATTTCAAACCACACCAACCCAAAGGTTCTCCAGTTATTTTATCGGCAACTAACCAACGACCGTAACCATTTTTTTCATACTGAGCAATCACAAACTTCACAATATCTTCAGCAGCTTTTAAATTTCGGAAAGCACCATCACCAGTGTATTGTGTCACTAATGGATTTGAATTTAATTCTAAAAAAAACGGCGCATCTTCTATTACTTTTTTGCGTAAGATTAAGCGCTCTGTTTCTAAAATAATTTCGTGGTGCATAATTTTATTAAAATAAAAAAGAGAGATTTCTGGTTCTTTTTAAGTGGCAATGTTATACGCAATTATTTTTTAGTGTCTGTATTATCAGTTAATGGTTTTTCTGTACTTTTTTTAGCCTTTTCTAAAATAATTTGCTTGTTCTTATTTAATTCGGGCATAATTATTTTGGAGGCTTTTTTCAGCGGGGGTAAAAGATGGGATTGTTGTTGAGTATGCTTGCCAATAAAACCACGCTCATTTGTTAATGAGAGTAAGAAGCTCAAAATTACAACTATTTTTAAAAATCCGAAAACCCCTCCAAGCAATATACTGATAAACCCAAGAACCATAACCTTAATGAATTTATCAATAATATACCCGAGTATTTTTATACTAATAACACTTACAATAAAAAGTAGTACGACAGAAATAATTGGGGCAAACTTTTCATAACCCTTTAAAAATTGGGTAAATTTAGGGGTTAAATAAGAGGAAAAATTAATTGCAACATAAACTCCAATAAGTAGCCCCAAAAGATTTGCTATTTCTTTTATTAGCCCATTTGAAAATCCTTTTACCATCCCATAAATTAGGGGAATCGCAATAATAATATCTAAATAATTCATCCGCATAAAGATATTAAAAAACCTTTACATTTGTTTTATGAAAGATTTGGAGAAAAAATGGGAAGTGCTTATTGCAAAGCTTGAAAAACAATTTGATGACGAAATGTCCTTAAAAGGTATTTTGTATTTAATTGGAGTCCAAGAATTGAATTTTGGGATAAAAAGATTTGATCGGGAAGAGAAAATCAATGTCCTGCATGTGGCAACATGTAAATTACTAAGTAATTATGGATATTATAAATTTGATAGTATTGATAAGGATGGTTGGCCTCATTATATAGAGCTAAAGGCTTTGCAGAATTTATCGGAAAAAGAGCAACAAAACTTAATAAAGGAAGCTATTATAAGCTACCTTAATTAATTTCCACAACTTGAGTTACTGTTTTTTCTTTTAGCAGTCTGATAATATTTGATCCGTTATAAATATTATTTCCATCTATTTTTTCCACATCAACCTGAAAAATTGCTTCTAGCTCATAAGTGAATTCGGCCCTGCCATTAGCATCCGTTACATCTGTTTTTCTTAATTCCGGGCTAGAGTTGTTTCCTTGAGGGCTTATTGCTCCATCTTGATGTAAAACTACTATAGCTCCAGAAACAGTATTTCCATTAGAATCTTTTACAATAATTATACCTATTGTGTCTTTAGCTTTTTCACAGGCAATAAATGTAGTTGAGATTACTAGAGCAAAAGTGCCTAATAATACTGTTTTAAAAATTCTATTTAGCATAATTATTGTTTCTTTGTAATTGATTTGGTAAAGATATACAAATTATTACAATGTTAGAAACAGTTAAAAACTTACTGAAAGAAGTAGAAATTTTTAGCCCAAAATCCGAAAAAGAAGTAGAGGAATTTCGGCTAAAATTTTTAGGTAAAAAAGGCGAGATGAATGCCCTTTTTGATGCCTTTAAAAGCGTTCCAAATGAAAGCAAAAAAGAATTTGGACAAGCAATAAATATCTTAAAGCAGAATGCTCAAGCAAAAGTTGATGGCTTTAAAGGAAGTTTTGAAACCACTTCATCAGCAGAAGAAATTGATCTTACAAAGCCTGTAAATTTAAATAATTTAGGAAGTCGCCATCCTATTTCGCTTATTAGAAGTCAGATTGTGGCTATTTTTAACCTCATTGGATTTACAGTTTCAGAAGGGCCAGAAATTGAAGATGATTGGCATAATTTTTCTGCTCTTAATTTACCGGAAGAACACCCTGCAAGAGACATGCAAGACACTTTTTTTATTCAAACCAATGCAGATATACTACTTAGAACACACACCTCATCTGTTCAGGTAAGGTATATGGAAAATAATAGCCCACCTATTCGAACAATTTCTCCTGGAAGGGTGTATCGTAATGAGGCTATTTCGTCAAGAGCACATTGTTTTTTCCATCAAGTTGAAGGTTTGTATATCGACAAGAATGTTTCTTTCGCAGATTTAAAACAAACCTTAGATTATTTCGCTAAAACCTTCTTTGGTGAAAAAGCAAAAATAAGATTGAGGCCTTCTTATTTTCCCTTTACAGAGCCCAGCGCTGAAGTAGATGTATCTTGTACTATTTGCAATGCAAAAGGATGCAATGTGTGTAAATATACCGGATGGTTAGAAATCTTAGGCTGTGGAATGGTGGATCCAAATGTGTTAAAAGCTTCTGGGATTGATCCTGAAATATATACAGGTTTTGCCTTTGGAATGGGAATTGAACGGATTGCTCAGTTAAAATTTAAAGTGTCCGATTTGCGATTGTATTCTGAAAATGATGTGCGTTTCTTAAGCCAATTTGCAAAAAGTATCTAAATTTAGATGGAAATAGTATTAATCTGCTTAGCGGCATTTTTAGCATCACTACTCACTTTTTTTTCTGGTTTTGGTTTAGGAACTATCCTAATGCCTGTTTTTGCTCTTTTCTTTCCTCTTGAAATGGCAATCGCCCTAACGGGAGTTGTTCATCTTTTAAATAATTTTTTTAAAATGTACTTGTTGGGTAAAGAAGCAAATTGGAGAATTGTGCTGAAATTTGGGGCTCCTGCTGTAATTAGTGCGCTTATTGGTGCCCAGTTATTAATGTCCTTTTCCGAAACTAATGGGTGGTATGTTTATGCTCTTGGGGGGAAAGAATTTGTAATAACTCCTATAAAAGTAGTGGTTTCCTTTTTAATGTTTGGTTTTGCCTTTTTAGAGTTAATGCCTTTTTTCAAAAAATTAGAATTTGCTGAAAACAAATTATTTATTGGTGGTGTTATTAGTGGGTTTTTGGGGGGACTATCAGGTCATCAAGGGGCGCTAAGAAGTGCTTTTTTAATTAAGTACGGATTGAGTAAAGAGAGTTTTATTGCTACTGGAGTGATGATTTCATCTGTTATTGACATTTCAAGAGTCTCGGTTTATTTTACAAAATACACCTCTATGGGAATAGAAGAAAACATAAATCTTGTTTTAGCTGCTGTGCTTGCTGCATTTGCTGGCGCTTTAATTGGTAAAAAAATGCTAAAAAAAATCACTACTAAATTTGTGCAAATTACTGTTGCAATAATGATCATGCTAATGGCTTTTGCTATTGGCTTAGGGATTCTCTAATAACCTAAAAACCACCTTTTGAGGTAGTTTTCTTATAATTTATCTGTTTTAATTACCTAAAACTCCAATCGTAAGTATGTAAATTTTCAACGGAGTGTCTTAGTAGGTCAATAGCACCCCTTACATCTTCTTTATGGACCATTTCAATTACTTGGTGTATGTGCCTTGTTGGTATAGAAACTGCTCCAGCAATACTGCCTCCTGGGTTCATTCTTTGTATGCCTGCAGTATCGGTACCTCCTGCTGGTAAAATTTCCAATTGGGTTTTTAATTTTTTCTTTTTGGCTATTTCCTTCATGTATTTTACCATACGATAATCACATACGGTAGAAGAATCCATTACTTTAATACAAGCCCCATCTCCAAGTGCTGAAACTTGTTCTTGCTTAGTGCTCCCTGGAGTATCCCAAGCAATAGTAGTGTCCAAACCAAATCCAAAATCAGGATTTATCTCCATAGAAGAAACATTTGCGCCCCTAATTCCTATTTCCTCTTGGACGGTAAAAACCGCATAAACATCATAAGGAGGTTTACTTTTCATCTCACGCAACATTTCAATTAAAATAAAAACAGAAACTCTATTATCTAGCGATTTACAGTTTAAACAATCGCCCATTTCAATCAATGCCCTTTCTCTTGTTATGGTATCGCCAACTGAAATTAATTTATCCAACTCTTTTTTTGGTCTACCTGTATCTATAAAATAATCACTAATTGCTGGAACTTTAGCCCTGTCGACCGCATTCATTAAATGAATGGGCTTTCCTCCCATTACCCCCATTACATCTTCTTTCCCATGAATAATTACTCTTTGAGCCGTAAGTGTTTTAGGATCAAATCCTCCAAGAGTGTGAAAGTAGATAAATCCTTTATCATCAATATGGGTAACTATAAAGCCAATCTCATCCATATGAGCGGCTATCATCACTTTTTTTCTCTCTTTCCCCTTTTTTATAGCCACAACATTTCCCATGTTGTCAATTTTTATTTCATCTACTAAAGATTTTATTTCTCTTAACACAATTTTTCTTACTCTTTGTTCATGCCCTGGAGCTCCAGCCACCTCACAAATCTCTGCTAATAATTTAGTGTTTATCATTTTTTTTAAATTTTGCTGATTTTCATCATATTTGTTGTCCCCCTTTCTCTAGCTGGCATACTGGCTATATTTACAACCAAATCTCCTTTTCTTAGGTATTTTTGCTTTTTTAAAATTTCTTTGGTTTCTTTTATTGTTTGGCTAGTTGTTGATGCTCCCTCATAATAAAATCCTTGAACTCCCCATACTAAACTTAGGGTGTTTAAAATAGCGTGATTATTAGTAAAAGCGTAGATAAATGCTTGAGGCCTAAAACTCGAAACTTTTATAGTATTAAATCCAGAATAGGTAATTGTAATGATGGCTTTGGCTTTTGTTTGCTTGGCGATTTGTACAGCATTTAAACATATAGCATTTGTAAGAAATCTATCATCATATTTTAATTCTTTGGTTTCTGCGTTTTTTGAAATACTGTGCTCGCTAGATTCAATATCTCTTATAATGTTTCGCATGGTATCCACTACTTTTAAAGGGTGTTTTCCAACAGAAGTTTCTCCACTTAACATTAAAGCATCAGCTCCATCAATTACAGAGTTAGCCACATCATTAACTTCTGCTCTTGTTGCTGTTGAGTTATGAGTCATGCTCTCTAACATTTGTGTAGCAATAATCACTGGTTTTGAATTAGCTATACATTTATTGACAATCATTTTCTGATAAACAGGAACTTTTTGTGGAGGGGCCTCAACACCTAAATCCCCTCTAGCCACCATAATGGCGTCAGAAGCCTCAATTATGGAATCAATATTTTTTATTGCTTCTGGTTTTTCAATTTTAGCAATTACTTTGTGGAGCGAATTGCTACTATTAATTATCTGTTTAAGATCCTTAACGTCTTGCGCTTTTCTTACAAAAGAAAGTCCAACCCATTCAATTTTTTGAGTTAAAATAAACTCTAAATCATTCATGTCTTTTTTAGTAAGACATGGTAGTGAGATGGTTGTATTTGGAAGATTAACCCCTTTTCTTGAATATAAAAGCCCCCCAAAAACAACTTTTAAAACAACGGTATCCCTATTGTTTGTTGAAACAACCTCTAGGCTTAATTTTCCGTCATCTAAAAGAACTCTATCTTTGGGCTTAACGTCTTTTGCAAAATCATTATAATCAATATAAATAGTGCCTTTTTTCTTTTTTGAACAAAATACTATTTCTGCTCCCTTTTTTAAATTTATCGGCTTTTCAAAATCGCCTACTCTAATTTTTGGCCCTTGCAAATCGGCTAAAATTGCCGTATGCACATGCAATTCTTGATTTATTTCTTTAATGCTAGAAATAATTTCTTTTGCTTTTTCGTGAGGTAAATGAGAGAAATTTAACCTGCACACTGTTACTCCTTTTTGTATAAGTGCTTTTAACATCTCTTTGGAAGATGTTGCCGGACCAATTGTTGCTATTATTTTAGTTTTTCTTATCATGTATTATAAATCTGTCGCTATTTTTTTCTTTATCCAACTCAAACTCAAACACCAAAAGTATATCATTTATTGCTCTTAATTTACTTAAAAAATCATATTTTTCAACTATCCAATGCTCTTGATTTATAATCAAAAAATAGTTTACGCTTTTTTGGGAAGGAATCATATGCCCTTTTTTTGATCGATTTGAAAGCAAGTTTAAAATGCCGCCCTCACTGTTTTCTGATTTAAATCTAGAAAAAATAAGATCTTCATTAATAATATGATTCTCTGTTATTTCAAAATTTAGACCAAGGGCTTGGTTTAAAATCCAGCACAATTTGTAGGCCTTACTATGACTATTAATAGCTAAAACCACAAAGTCATAATCATGAGCACAATCTAATGTGTGGTATTTTTTCATGAATGCTAAAATAAGCTATTAATTGCTTTTTTGGCAGCCATCTGCTCTGCTTCCTTTTTAGAGCTTGCCATTGCTTCTGTGATTTTTTTACCACTTAAAAATACTGCCACCAAAAACTCTTTCTGATGATCTAGCCCTTGTTGTTTTTCTACTTTATACTCTATTTCTACTCTTTCTTTTTGACTATATTTTAACAACTTACTTTTAAAGTCTATATCTGATAGCTCCTCCAAAAACTCTGAATTATATATATTTTTTCTTACAAAAATTCTTGCTTGCTTTATGCCTTTATCAATATATATTGCCCCAATTATAGCCTCTAGAATATTTCCAAAAACACTTAATGGAAGAGGATTTAAATGGCTCTTTATTTTGCTTTCGAGTATTATTTTTCTTCCAACTAGATTTAAGTGTTTTCTGCTTATGATTGTTGCTTTTTTTTGAGACAAAAACCCTTCTTCCTTTTTGGGGTTTTCTAAAAATAACAACTCAGCTACTATTGATGATAAAATAGAGTCCCCCAAAAACTCTAATTGCTCATTGTGATTTAGGTGATCAAATGATTTATGAATAAATGCGGTTTTATAAAGCTCTTTTTTTGTATGGTAGCCTAACAGTGAAAATAAAAACTGGTCTTCTTTTTTAAAAAAAGCAAGTCTTAATAATATTGTTTTTAATACATTAATTATTGATGCTTTTTAAATACCACTGATGCGTTATGCCCCCCAAAACCAAAAGTATTGCTAAGTGCATAATTGACTTTTCTTTTTTGAGCTTTGTTAAGTGTTAAATTCAATCTTTCGTCAATTTCTGGATCTTGAGTTTCATGATTAATTGTAGGCGGAATAATATCATTTTTTACTGCCATTATACATGCAATTGCCTCTATTACGCCTGCGGCTCCTAATAGGTGTCCTGTCATTGATTTTGTAGAACTAATATTTAATTTATATGCATGTTCCCTAAAAAGCGCTTTAATTGCTTTTGTTTCTGCAATATCGCCAAGCGGTGTTGAGGTTCCGTGAACATTTATATAATCAATAGCGCTTACATCAACTTCTGCTTCTTCAATGGCTTGTTTCATTACATTTTGAGCCCCCAATCCCTCAGGATGTGGTGCGGTAATATGATGTGCATCTGCAGTTAAACCCCCACCAACAACCTCTGCATAAATAGTTGCTCCTCTATTAATTGCATGGTAATATTCCTCTAAAACAAGGGCTCCTCCTCCTTCTCCCATTACAAATCCATCTCTATTTTTATCAAAGGGCCTAGATGCTGTTTTAGGATCATCATTTCTTGTTGATAAGGCCATCATAGCGTTAAAACCACCTATTCCTGGCTCAAAAACACATGCCTCTGAGCCTCCTGCAATAAATAAGTCTGCTTTATTCCACTTAATATAATTAAATGCGTCTATCAAAGCGTTTGTAGAAGAAGCGCAAGCAGAAACTGTAGTGAAATTTGGGCCTCTAAAATTGTATTTAATTGAAATGTGCCCGGCAGGGATATCTGAAATTAATTTTGGTATGAAGAAGGGGTTGAATCTTGGAGTTCCATTTCCTGTGCTAAAATTAACAGATTCGTTAAAAAAAGTTTCCATCCCTCCAATTCCTGATCCCCAAATAACACCAGCCCTATCTGGATTAATAGCTTCTATATCAAGTCTTGAGTCTTTAATAGCCTCATCAGCAACAACCATGGCGTATTGACTAAACTTATCAAGTTTGCGGGCTTCTTTAGGTTGTATAAAATCTGCTACATCAAAACCCTTAAGCTCACATGCAAATTGAGTTTTAAAGTTTGTTGCATCAAAATACGTAATCTTGGCGGCTCCGCTAACACCATTAACTAATGAATTCCAATAGTCTTGTAGATTATTTCCGATAGGAGTTAAGGCCCCTATTCCGGTGACAACTACTCTTCTACCGTTCATTGTTTATTAGGCTTTGGCTCCTTCAATAAAAGCTATTGCATCACCAACTGTTGCGATGGCCTCAGCTTTGTCGTCTGGGATTTGAATGTCAAATTCTTTTTCAAACTCCATAATTAATTCAACGGTATCTAATGAATCTGCCCCCAAGTCATTTGTAAAGCTAGCCGTAGGAATAACCTCTGCTGCATCAACTCCTAAATTATCGACAATAATTGCTTTTACTTTTTCTGCTATATCTGACATAGCTAAATATTTTAATTAATAGAGTGCAAATAAAACTATAAAATTCAGAACCTGCAAACTTTATTATTTTCTATTTTAACATGTCTATGTTTATACTATTTTTGAATAAAATTTAATCCCCTTGAAAAAGATAGCTATTTTTGGATCAGGAGCTGGTAGTAATGCTGAAAATATTTGTAATTATTTTGCAAGCTCTACTGATGTTAAGGTTGTTTTTATTTGTACTAATAATAAAAATGGTTTGATAGTAAGGCGTGCTGGCGAACTAAATATGCCGCTAGTTTATACAACAAAAGAAGGGCTAACTAATTTCTCTAGCCTACAAAAAACCATTGAAGATTATAAGGTTGATTACTTTGTTCTTGCTGGTTTTTTGCTCAAACTTCCTTTTGAAATGGTGAACTCTTTTCCAAAAAAAATAATTAATATTCACCCTTCTTTATTGCCTAAGTATGGGGGGAAGGGCATGTATGGGAATAATGTGCATAGAGCCGTTTTGGAAAACAAAGAGTTTGAAAGCGGCATTACTATTCATTTTATTAATCAAAATTATGATGAGGGAGAGATAATTTTACAAAAAAAATGTCCTATTTCTGCTGGAGAAACAGTTGAAAGCTTAGAGAAAAAAATCCGTGCTTTAGAATTTGAATATTTTCCAAAAACAATAGAAAAAATAGTGTTGCAATAATGTCAATTATAATTTATACTGATGGCGCGGCCAAGGGGAATCCTGGAAATGGGGGTTATGGAATTGTGATGATGAGTGGAGGGCATAGAAAAGAATTAAGCCAAGGTTTCAAACTAACCACTAACAACCGAATGGAGCTTTTAGCTGTAATTATTGCTCTAGAAGAGATAAAGAAAGAAAACTCTGAAATAATACTTTATTCTGACTCTAAATATGTGGTAGATGCGGTAGTAAAAAATTGGGTTTTTGGTTGGGAGAAAAAGAATTTCAATAAGAAAAAAAATCCTGATTTATGGATGCGTTTTCTTAAAATTTACAGAAAGCACAAAGTGACTTTTGTTTGGATAAAAGGCCATGCTGATAATAAAGAGAACGAAAGATGTGACGCTTTAGCAGTTGAAGCGGCAGAAAGTAGTAATCTGCAAATTGATACTTGGTACGAAAATAACATTTCCAATGATGGAAATAGCTTATTTTAGAGCCATATCAAACTGAACAAGCTTTACAAACTCATTAATTCTTGCATCAACATCATTCTGAGTTATCTCTGTAAGTTTTTGGGTTCCAAATTTTTCGACACAAAATGACGCAATTGCAGAGCCATTAATAACGGCTCTTTTCATATTATTAAAAGAAATATCATTTGTTTTTGCTAAATAACCTATAAATCCTCCTGCGAAAGAATCGCCTGCTCCTGTTGGGTCAAACACCTCTTCAAGAGGAAGTGCTGGGGCGAAAAAGACTTCTTTACTGTTAAATAATAGGGCCCCATGCTCTCCTTTTTTAATAATTAGATACTTTGGGCCCATTTCTAAAATTTTTTTAGCTGCTTTTACTAATGAGTATTCTGCTGAAAGCTGTCTTGCCTCCTCATCATTAATGGTTAAAACATCCACTTCTTTTAACGCCTGTTTAAGATCGTCCATAAAAAGATCCATCCAAAAATTCATAGTATCTAAAACAATTAGTTTTGGCCTTTTTTTCATTTGATCCAATACCTTTTTTTGTACAGAAGGCATTAAATTGCCTAACATCAAAAATTCTGATTCTTTAAATTCATCAGGCACAATAGGGTTGAAATTCTCTAAAACATTAAGTTGAGTGTCTAAAGTATCTCTAGTGTTCATATCATTATGATATTTACCCGACCAAAAAAATGTTTTTTCTCCTTTTTTAATTTGAAGTCCTTTGGTGTTAACTGATTTATTTTTTAACATCTGTATAGCGCTACTTGGAAAATCTTCTCCTACAACAGATACAAGATTTATTTTATTGGTAAAAAATGAGGAGGAAAGACAAATATATGTTGCTGCTCCACCAACTATTTTATCTGTTTTTCCAAAAGGAGTTTCTATTGCATCAAAAGCTACTGTTCCTACTACTAATACGCTCATAAGTATATTTTTCGCAAATATATTTTATTATTTAATGGTTTGTGCTATTTTTACGCCCGTTTTAAAAAAACACTCCTCCTTAGCTCAGCTGGTTAGAGCATCTGACTGTTAATCAGAGGGTCCTTGGTTCGAGCCCAAGAGGGGGAGCTACTAAAATCCTTGCAATTGTACTATTGCAGGGATTTTTTGTTTTATTACCTATCCATCACAAGTACATTACAAGTTATTTTTTTACTAAAATTTGCATCATGGTGTGCAAATAGTGTGTACACTTAGTTGCTACTCTGCATCACAAAAGCAGAACATATATGGCAACTGTAAAAATTGTACTTGATCAAAGAAGAATCAAAAAAGACAACACTTTCCCAGTAGTAATTCGAGTAAGACATTTGAAAAAATATTTTGACTTGAAAACATTTTATCATGTTCCAAAGAACAAGTTTGATGAAAAAAAACACCAGATAATTGGTGATGCAGAAGCAAATTTTCACATAGAAGAATTAAAAGAGAAGTACTCGAAAAGGATCCGTGAATATTTAAAGAATAATACAAATATTGCATTTGAAATTAATGACCTAAAGTTGTTTGTATTACAAAAACCTTCTGAATTAGTAACAATTGAAGAATTCTGGTTTGATCTCATAAAACAGCTTAATGATACAAACAGAACTGGAAGTGCAAGATCATATAAAACTACATTATCAGTGTTTTCAAAAATCATTGATTGTAAAAGAACTTTTTATCACATATCATACAAAGATTTAGTTCTAATAGAAACCACACTTTTAAAAAGAGGCGTTTCAATAAATGGAGTTGCTGTTTATATGAGAACTTTTCGTGCACTATGCAATCGTGCTATACTATATAATCTTGCTACATACGAATGGTATCCTTTTAGAAAATATAAAATAAAGAAAGAAAGAACTACACCAAGAGTTATAAGTATTAAAGAAATGAATGAATACTTTCAATTAAATATAAAAACGACAGACACATTATATAGAGCATGGTGTATAGGTAAACTTATATTTATGTTGAGAGGAATTAATATGACAGATTTACTACTCTTAAAAAAATCAAATATTCATCAAGACAGAATAATTTATAAGAGACAAAAAACAGGTAAAATGTATACCATAAAAATCCTTACAGAAATGCAAGATTTATTCAATGAGTTTTGTAATGGATCAGACAATCTAATAGGATTCGTAAACTCATACAATAAAAAAGATACAGCACAAGAACTGAATCAATACATTCATTATAGAAAGAGATTAAATAAAAAATTA
>CAMBDW010000007.1 GCA_945865535.1 Chryseobacterium gleum
AAAATAAGATTGTAAAGATGTATGAGGTTTCAAAATATTTCTATTTTTGCAGTCCGAAATTTGGAGAGATGGCAGAGTGGTCGAATGCGGCGGTCTTGAAAACCGTTGTACAGCAATGTACCGGGGGTTCGAATCCCTCTCTCTCCGCAAAAATAAAACCCTAACAATTTGTTATCAATTAGTTAGGGTTTTTTATTTTAATTTAAGTACATATTTAGTCCACAATATTTTAAATTTATATAAAATTTTTGTATTGGAAATTTAAGGATTAATCAAAGATAGTAATATTTAAATACATTGAAATTCTTCAATAAATTTGGGATTAATTAATAATTCGTAAGTTTGAGAACTTTAAAACCATAATTGGAGAAATTGAAAATATTTAAAATGGAACATAAATTATACCCTATTCAAAACCATGAATAAACCTATTAAAGAGTTCTAACACGCCTTAAATACATTGGTAATTTTAGAATAATACTTACAAATAAAGGATTAAATAATGAAAAACAAAATATATAAAGACGCACCAAATTATTGTCATTATTTTTTTGACTTGATTGAAACGGACAATCTATTTAATGAACTTGAAAAAAGTAATCAACTAACAAAAGATTTATGTTCTTTAATCACACCTGAAAATGAAAATTTTTCATACGAACCAAATAAATGGTCAATAAAAGAAGTTTTAAGACATATAATTGATTGTGAAAGAGTTTATACATACAGAGCATTGCGTTTTTCAAGGCTTGACAATACAGAACTTTTAGCTTTTGACGAAAACAAATATGTTGACAATTTTAAAGGTACTAAGCAAAGATTGGAAGACTTGAAAAATGAATTTGAAAACGTTAGAAGATCAACTATTTCATTATTTGAAACTATGACAGATGAAATGTTTGACTTTAAAGGAACTGCAAATAAAGTTACCTTTACTGCAAGAACGCTTGGTTTTATGACAGTTGGTCACAATATACATCATTGTAACTTTATAAAAACAAAATATTTAAATAAACATTAGAAAAGATGGACTCAGATTTTGCTGCTAATACTATTTTTGTAGCTTTTGCTATAATTGTAGGAACTTTATTAATACAATATATCATAAAGATTATTAATTTTATTTATTTTCATCTTACAAAAGATAATATAAATAATGAAAAGTTAATAGTCAAGAATCTTGAAAAAAGATATAATGAGGAATACCCCTTAAATAAGTCTATTGAGGTGTGTCGACCAAGAAAAGTATACGAATATTGGACAGTGTTTATTGAGAATCCTTCAACTACTGAAAGAGATGAGTCAGGAAACTTGTATATAAAAAAACATATTTTTTTCTTTGATGGTTTTTTCGATAAAATCAAAAGAGAAGATAATTTTTTTTTCTCATCTAAGAAAGATAAAGAGCAATATCGTTTTATTTCCAGAAAATATTGGGATAGAGATGGAAATGAAGTAGATGATTAGATATAGTTAAAACACTTATGGCAGAATACTGTTCACAATGCAGTCCGTTTGAAAATGAATTTGATATTGACCTTTTCAGAATTGCTATAAAGGTTAAGAAAACAAAAACGGGAGACTATCTTTCGATACAATTACTCTATAAATCCAGATTTTCTTAGAGATAAAAGGACTAATACATTACTACAGTAAAGGAATTAAACTAAAATTCAATTCAAATCTTATGTATGGGATGAGAGCAAGTTAAATAGCGGGGCAGGAGCTGATTTGCATAAAGTAGAACTTGAGGATGAGAAAGTGGTTCAACAAGTACAAAAAGGAGTTATTTCTCGTTTTTATGAATATGGTAGATTTTCTCCAAGTATGGAAAAAGGAGTGCATCATTTTCATACATTGTTAAGCCGCTTTTTGGATGTTCAAAATAAAAAATAAAACCCACTCAATTGAAGTGTGTTTTTTGTTTTTATTATACCTTTGTAAAATGAGAAAATTTTTATTTTTACTATTGTTCCCCACACTTACTTACTCTCAAAGTTGGGTTGATAAAATGCAAGATCCAAATAACAATTTCTACGATACCCAAAAAGAATTTGAAGAGTTTTGGGAAAATAAAACTATTGAAAAAGGAAAGGGCTGGAAACAGTATAAAAGGTGGGAAAACTTTATCAGCCCAAGGGTATATCCTGATGGTGTGCAGCATCCTGAGATATTACTAGAGGAATATAACAATTTACAAGAAGCAAATAATCAATTTTTAATGCTCCCTCCAAATGTTTGGGAACAAGTGGGTCCTGATAATGTGCCTTTGGAATCAAGCGGAAGAAAAAGAGGAATTGGTAGAGTTAATTCAATTGCTTTTCATCCAACCAATCCAAATATTATTTATGTAGGTGCGCCAGCTGGTGGTTTTTGGAAATCATTAAATAATGGTCAGACTTGGAGTACAACAACTGACTTTTTAACTAATCTTGGTGTATCTGACATTGCCATTAACCCTTCTAATCCTGATGAAATTTATATAATTACTGGCGATAGAGATGCAGGTGACACTTATTCTTATGGTTTGATGAAATCAACTGATGGTGGTAGTACATTTAATTTAACTGGATTGTCTTTTAATATTACAAATTACTATAAAGGCAATAGGGTTCTGATTGATCCATCAAATACAAATACCATTATTGTTGCTACAAGTAATGGTATTTATCGCTCAGTTGATGCTGGAGCTTCATTTGTGCTTACTTACTCTGGCATTAATATGACAGATATTGAATTTCATACAACAAATACAAATATAATTTATGGCGCATCCAAAGGAAATACATCAGTTTATAAATCATCTGATAATGGTATAAATTGGAGTCAGTCAGGTAGCGGTTTACCTTCTACAAATAGTGTAGTAAGAGGATGTGTTGCAGTAACACTAGATAACCCACAGGTTGTTTATGCCATGTTTGGTGATAATAGCAATGGTTTTTATGGTGTGTATAAATCAACTAATGAAGGAGCAACTTGGACTCAACAGTCAAATTCACCCAATTTATTAGGATGGGAATTTGATGGTTCTGATAATGACGGACAGGCTTGGTATGATTTAGCTTTTGCTGTTTCACCAACTGATGAGAATACTCTTTTTGTTGGTGGTGTAAATTGCTGGAAATCTACTAATGGAGGGGTGAATTGGAATATTAATACCCATTGGTATGGAGCTAGCGGATCTACTTATATGCATGCTGATGAGCATATGTTAAAATACAATCCATTAAATAATTACATATATTCAGGAAATGATGGCGGATTGTATTATTCTGATGATAATGGTAATGATTGGACAGATATTTCTGATGGCCTGCACATCACTCAATTTTATAGTTTAGGAGTTTCACAAACAGTACAAGATAGAGTGATAACTGGAGCTCAAGACAATGGAACCTTTTTAAAAACTAATTTAAATTGGGATGCTGTAATAGGAGGTGATGGTATGGAATGTATTATTGATTATACTAATTCAAATACCATGTATGGAGCGCTTTACTATGGAGATGTTAGAAAATCTACAAATGGGGGAAATAGTTTCTCTAGTATAGGTCCCTCTAACAATGGGGCATGGGAAACCCCTTATGCCTTAGATAAAAACAATCCTAATATTATTTACATTGGCTATGATGAACTCCAAAAAAGTGTTAATGGAGGTAGTAATTGGACTCAAATTACCAATGGACAGACAAATGGAGGTAAAATTGATGAAATAGGTCTTTCTAAATCAAACTCAAATGTAATATTTATTACTGATGGTGCTGATATTTTTAGGACTACAAATGGAGGAGCAAACTGGACTCAGGTAAATAATAATTTGCCAAATAAAACTATAACTTATGTAATTGTTCATCCAACAGATGCAAACAAAGTATGGGTTACTCTTTCTGGATATACAGTAGGGGAGAAGGTGTATAAAAGTACTAATGGAGGTAATAATTGGGTAAACATTTCAGGAACATTACCGAATATCCCTGTAAACTGTATTGAGTTAGATAAAACTAACAACTTAGAAACAGTATATATTGGTACAGATTTAGGAGTATTTACTTCAGATTCAACACTTAATGATTGGAACCTATTTAATAACAATAGTTTACCGAATGTAATAGTAAATGAATTAGAAATTCAATATCAATCGAATAAATTATTTGCTGCAACTTATGGAAGAGGGCTTTGGAATATTGATTTACAAATCACTTCACCTCCAACGGCTAATTTTTCATATAATGATTCTATATTCTGCAATGTTCCTTCAGATGTGACTTTCTTTAATAATTCTTATTATTCAAACTCTTATTATTGGGACTTTGGTGATGGAAGTACATCAACATCAACAAACCCAACACATACTTATACTTCTTATGGATTGTTTACTGTAAAGTTAATTGCAACTGGACCACTTGGAGTGGATAGTATTATAAAACAACAAATTATTTCTATTGATCAAAATAACTTTTGCATTACAACATTACCAATTTCTGGTGCAGGAAACACCTTAACACAGTGTAGTGGTACTCTTTATGATGTTGGAGGACCCTCTGGTAATTATTATGATGACACAGATAGTTGGTTAACAATTGCTCCACCTGGAAGTAATCAGATTACATTGACTTTTAACTCTTTTGATGCTGAAGCTCCAAGTTCATCTACCTTTTGTAATTGGGATTATTTAGAAATTTTTGATGGACCTGACTTAACTTATCCTTCATTAGGTCAATTCTGTAATGCTTTAACAGGAAGCCCTGGCGTAATTGCTTCAAGTGGAGGAGCATTAACAGTGCTACTTCATTCCGATCAATCTGTAACTGGTTCAGGTTTTGAGGCAGATTGGATTTGTTCTTTTCCTACATCACCACCTGTTAGTTCATTTAATTTTAGTGATAGCATTAGTTGTGACCCAACTATTTATTTTACAGACTTATCTTTGAATGGTCCTTCATCTTGGTATTGGGAATTTGGGGATGGCAATACTTCCACTAATCAAAACCCAGTTCATACTTATCTAACAAGTGGTATCTACTCAGTTAAATTAACTACAATAAATTCTTTTGGATCGGACAGTATCATTATTAATAATGCTATTACTATTATAGATGTTGATTTACAAACTATAGGAGACACTTCTTGCGGATCTGCTTCATTAAATTTAGTGGGCAACTCTGCATCTGGTATAATTAATTGGTATACCGATAGTGGTTTACAGAATCTTGTGGGTACAGGCGCTTCATTTACGACTCCAATATTAAGTAGTACAACTGCTTATTATGCTCAATCAGTATATGAGTTTAATACTGTTAATGGCGGTCCTTTAAATAATACTATCGGAGGCGGTGGATTTTATAATCAGGACAGGCATTTGTTTCTTGATTGTTATGAACCTTCAAAATTAGTTTCAGTAGATGTTTATGCTGGAACTGCACAAGCCATAACATTTGAGTTAAGAGATAATACTAGTCAAGTGCTAGAGGATACTACTATTAATGTTCAACTTGGATTAAATACACTAGTTCTAAATTTTAATTTACCAATTATGAATAATATGGAACTAGGATTAAGTAGTGGTAATTCGAATTTATACAGAAATAGCTCAGGAGCTTCTTATCCATATCATATTGGTAGTTTAGCAAGTATAACTGGACATAATTCACCAAATAGTGCTAATTACCATTACTTTTTTTATAATTTCATATTAGCAAAACAAGCTTGTAAATCAAGTGTTGAGCAGGTGATGGCTATAATTGACAATAATACCTCAAATACTACAGCTATAACTGCTTGTGATGCTTACACTTGGTCAGTAAATGGACAGACTTATACTTCAAGCGGAACTTATACTTACTTAACTTCAAATGCTAATGGATGTGATTCTACAGCAATTTTGAACTTAAATATAGTTAATAATACATTAACTATTTTTCAAAACTTTTCTTTTTGTTATGGGGATAGTATAATGATTGGTACAAATACATATTATAACCCAGGATTTTTTACAGATTTATTTCAAACTGTAAATGGATGCGATAGTATTGTAAATACATTGCTTACAGTAATTCCTGCAAATAATAATACTCAAAACATAGTGCTTTGTGATGGTGATTCAGTTGTTGTTGGACCTAATATCTATTCGCAAAATGGCACATTTGTTGATACACTCTATAGTCTTAATGGTTGTGATAGTATTATTTCTACTACTATAGATGTTTCTTATGTAGATGTTATTATTAACTGGAATAGTAATGAGCTTGTAGCTGATGTGATTACTGGTTCTGCTACTAGCTATTTATGGAATACTGGAGAAACTACTCAATTTATTACCCCAATATCATCTGGAACCTTCTGGGTAGTTGTTACTGATATTAATAACTGTATTTCAGATACTACCTATTATAATTATACTTCTACATCATTAATTGATGTACTAAAAAGTTCAATTAATATTTATCCGAACCCAACTATAGGAATGGTAAATGTGGAGTTTTTTAATACTTCAACTACATCAATTATTTTACAAAACGTATTAGGAGAAAGGCTTGCTGAGGTTACTTATAGTGATAAAGGGACTATAAATACTCAATTTGATTTATCTAATTTTGCAAAAGGAATTTACTTTATTCATTTTAAAACAAATAATAGTGTTTTAACTCATAAAGTAAGTAAAAATTAAAACTAATACGCATGAAAAAAATACTTTTAGTTTTATTCTTTCCATTCTTTGTTTTTTCACAAAGCAGCTGGAATATGAACCTTTTAGGAACTTATGACTATCCAACAACTCAAGGAAATGACATTTGGGGCTGGGTAGATGCAAATTGGAATGAATTTGCTCTTGTTGGCCTACGTTCTGGAGTTTCCTGTGTAGATGTTACAAATCCTACAAATCCTGTTGAAATGTTTTTTATTGCTGATCTTAATTCAACATGGAGAGATATTAAAACTTGGGGAAATTATGCCTATGTTACAACAGAGGCTAATGCTGGGCTATTAATTATTGATTTAAATGATATGACGGGTAACACTTATTGGCACCGAACTAATTTTACAAATCCAACAACAGGAACAAGTCTATCTTTTACAAGCGCTCATAATATTTATATTGATGAAAACGGGATTGCGTATATATTTGGTGCTGGTGGTGCCGGACCACAATCAAATGGAGCCATCTTTTTAGATGTAGCTACTAATCCTATTAATCCAGTATATCTAGGAGAATGGAGTGAGCAATATATTCATGATGCTATGGTTAGGGGAGATACTATGTGGGCTGGATGTATCAATAGTGGTAAACTTTATGCTGTTGATGTAAGTAATAAATCTAATCCTCTAACGCTTGGATCTGCTACTACTCCTAATGCTTTTACTCATAACGCTTGGGTAAGTGATGATGGAAATTATGTTTTTACTACTGATGAACAATCAGGAGCTTATTTAACTGCCTATGATGTTAGTGATGTAAATAATATTCAAGAAGTTGATAGGATTCGATCTAATTCTGGCTCTGGAACAATTCCTCACAATGTTCATGTTGATGGAAATTTTCTAATTACTTCTTATTATAGAGATGGAACGACTGTACATGATATTACGCATCCTAATTACATGATAAAAGTAGCCCATTACGATTCTTATGCTGGTAGTGGAAATGGTTTTGATGGTTGTTGGGGGACTTATCCTTTTCTGCCATCAGGAAATATTATTTCTTCTGATATTAATAGTGGAGTGGGTGGCAAAGGTAAATTACTAATATATGGAAGAAATTTTCAGCAAGCATGTTATTTACAAGGAGAAATTACAGATTGTATTAGTGGCTTGCCAATAAGCAATGTAAATGTTGAAATTATTAATACAACAGTAAGTGAGAGTACTAATTTGCTTGGTAAATATCAAACTGCTATTGTGGATTCTGGGAGTTATCAGGTGGTGTATTCAGCAGTGGGTTATGAAAATGACACTGTTCTAATTAATTTGGATAATGGCATAATGATAACTCAAGATGTAGTGATGTGCCCTCCTTGCAGTACTTTTAATATTGTTTCAAATAATAATGCACAGATTTGTAGTGGCATGTCATATGTTATAGGAAATTCTTCTTACAATACTACTGGAATATATGCTGATACTTTAGTGAATTATTTTGGATGCGATAGTATTGTACATACGAATTTAACCGTACTTAACGCTTTTTCTTTTTCAAATCCACAATATATTTGCCAAGGAGAGTATTATCAAATAGGTTCAAATGTATATTCATCTCCAGGAAATTATACAGATACTTTTGTTGCTGTAACTGGCTGTGATAGTACTGTAAACACCAATTTAATTGTATATCCAATATATAACACTAGTCAATATATTGATATATGTAATGGTGATGTTTATGTAATAGGACAGCATGTTTATAATGTTTCAGGTACTTATTATGATACACTAAGTAGTTCAACAATGTGTGATAGCATTGTTATCACACAATTAAATGTCTCAAATCTTGTAGGTATTTTAAGTGCAACTCCTCCTTTTCTAAATATGGCGGTTAACGGTGGAGGAACTCCTTATTCATATTTATGGAATACCTCAGAAACTACTCCACAAATTACGCCAACAACTAACGGATGGTATTGGTGTATAGTGACTGATGTTAATGGGTGTATTGGAGATACTGCTTTTTATGAAGTAACTGGAATACTAACAGGAGTATTAGATTATAGTATTAGTGACATAAAAATATACCCTAACCCAAGTAAAGATGTATTTAACATAAGCTTTACAAGTGAAGCTGTACAGAACTTAAAAGTTAGAGTAATCAATTTAGTAGTAGAGGAGATTGTATTAGAAGACCTGGAACAATTTATTGGAGAGTACACTAAACAGATTAACTTAAAAGATAATACCAAAGGAATCTACTTTTTAGAAATAGAAACTGATGCTGGAATTATCAATAAGAAATTAATTTTTCAATAAGAAGGACTTAGTTTTAATAATAAGAGAAGCCCGGGCAGGTGCTCGGGCTTTTTTATTAAAGTGATCGAGACAGGATTCGAACCTGTGACCGTCTGCTTAGAAGGCAGATGCTCTATCCAGCTGAGCTACTCGACCATTATAAATCGGGCTGCAAACTTAAACTTTTTTGTCTTTTAATAAACAAAACCAAAATAAAATATCTAGCTATTTAAAACAGCCATTTTAATAGCTGTAATTGCCGCCTCAGTGCCTTTATTACCAAGTTTGCCCCCTGATCGATTAATTGCTTGATCCATAGTATCATCAGTAAGGACTCCGAAAATAACAGGAATATCTAACTGAATGTTTAAGTCTTTAATTCCCATTGCAACCGCATTACATATAAAATCAAAATGCTTAGTTTCTCCCTGAATAATACTGCCTAAACAAATAATTGCATTTGGCTTAGTTTTAGCAGCAACTTTAGCGCCAAATACTAATTCATAGCTTCCAGGAACAGAGTATTTGCGAATATCACCCACTTGCACTCCACACTCAATTAATGTGTCATAAGCACCTTTAAATAGGTTATTTGTAATATTAGCATTCCACTCAGAAACAACAATACCAAAGGTCAATCCTTTGGCATTGGGTACTTCTTCCTTATTAAAGAGGTAGAGGTTTGTATTTTTAGTAGCCATCTTATCTATTTTCTGCTCTGGAAATATATTTTTCAATACCAGATGCTTCAAGTGAAGTTTTAAAATCAACTTTGATAGATTTATAAATCTCTAATGCCTCTGAATACTCTTTTTTTAATTCGTGAATCATAGCTAATTTCATCATGTATCTCGGTGTAGTAAACTCATTGTTAGAATTTTCAACGGCATCTTTATAAGAGGACTTTGCTTTATCTGTATCACCAAGCTCCATATAAGCATCACCAATACATCCTAGAGCTAGAGATGACAATATAATATCATCAGATGAAAAATTTTCTAAATATGTAATTGCATTGTTGTAATCGCCATTGTGCAAATAGCAAAGTCCGGCATAGTAATTTACTAAATTCCCAATTTTAGTTGAGCTATATTCTTCAGCTACATCTAAAAAACCAGAATATTGTCCATCACCATTAAGGGCAAGATTAAAGGAATCTTTTTGAAAATACAATTCAGCCATATATACTTCTATTTGAGCTTCTTCTTCTAAAGGTTCAATGTAGAATTTTTGATAAGCTTTAAAAAGCAAGATTAGACCTATAATTGCTCCTAAAATTATCATCAAACTTTTCTGATTGTTTACAAGGTACTGCTCCGTTTTACTTAATGCTTGTTCAACTTGTATAAATTGATCTTCTGTTTTGTTTTTCTTTGCCATTATAATCTTATTTTTGGGGCGCAAATATAAGTTTTTTTTTAAACAACAATTCGTTTTTATTAGTAGGATTGTTTTAAATAGAGATAAATAACTAAAAAGTAAGATTTTGTTTTTAAAAAACCTGCAATTACATCAGTTTAAAAACCATAGTGAAAGTAAATTTACTTTCACTAAGCCCGTAAATTGCTTTGTCGGTAGTAATGGTGCTGGAAAAACAAATATACTTGATGCCATACATTACTTATCTCAAACCAAAAGCTACTTTAACCATATTGACAGCCAAAACATACAATTTAAGCAAGCTTATTTTATGTTAAAAGGCACTTTTGATAAAGATGGTAGTACTTCTGAAATACAGTGTAATTTAAAAGAAGGGGAAGCAAAAAGTGTCCAAAAGAATAATAAAAAATACATTCGATTTTCAGAACACATTGGACAATTTCCTATCATAATAATATCTCCAACGGACACCAATTTAATACTAGAAGAAAGTGAAGTAAGAAGAAAGTATTTAGATAGCAGTATAGCGCAATACAAACAAAGCTATTTGCAAGTATTAATACAGTATAATAAAGCTCTAAAACAAAGAAATGCCCTTTTAAAACAGTTTAATGATAAAGGATATTATGATGCTATAACTCTTGAAATATATGACAAGCAACTGATAGAACATGGAAATATCATCCACAGAGAAAGAAAAGAATTTTTAAAACAGCTTACTCCTGTATTTAACAAATATTATTCTGAGATATCAGCAGGTAATGAAGTAGTTGATTTAGAATATAAATCGCAATTGAATGATGATGACTTCGGTGCATTACTTCTTGCAAGTAACTCAAAAGATAGAATAAGTAAAACAACACAAGTAGGAACACATAAAGATGATATTTTCTTTAAAATGAATGCTCACTCTATAAAAAAAATAGGATCCCAAGGTCAACAAAAGTCTTTTTTGATTGCGCTAAAATTAGCTCAATTTGACTTTATAAAAAAACAACTAGGATTCAAACCTATTTTACTACTAGATGATATATTTGATAAATTAGATGATCATAGAATATTAAAACTCATCAGTTTTGTAAATAAAAATGTATTTGGACAGGTGTTTATTACCGATACTCATGCAAAAAGAAGCGCAGCAATACTTACAAAAGCAGGAATTACTTATAGCATTTACACTATAGAAAATGGCAAGCTAACTGATGAGGGGAAATAACAATCGAAAAGTAGGGGACATCATTAGAAAATTGATGAAAAATCCAAAGCTAGCAGAAAAATTAGATAAGTTAAATGCCCTAGATGCTTGGGAAGAAATTATTGGTGCGCCAATATCCAAATACATTACTGATCAAAAGATATACAAAGGTATTTTATATGTAAAACTTAAATCGGCAGTAGTGAGAAATGAGTTAAGTTACAAAAAGTCAGATTTTATCAGCCAAATAAACCAAAAAGTAGGCAAGAAGTTAATTACTGATATAGTTTTGAAGTAAAACAAAAAAGTCTCCTAAAAAGGAGGCTTTTATTGGGTATTACCAGCTTAAAAGATTAGTATCTTTCCTCAGTAGAAAAATGAAAATCAGCTTCAATTTTAGCATTTTCATCAGAATCAGACCCATGTACAGCATTTTCAGCTAGTGAAGTAGCGTACTTCTTTCTAATGGTCCCTTCAGCAGCTTCTAAAGGGTTAGTGGCACCTATTAAAGTCCTGAAATCAGCTACTGCATTATGTTTTTCCAAGATAGCCGCAATAATGGGCCCACCACTCATATAATCAACCAATTCCCCATAAAAAGGTCTTGCTTTATGTACAGCATAAAACGCTCCAGCTCTTTCTTTGGATAATAACACTTTTTTCATTGCGACAATTCTAAAACCTCCTTCTTCAATCATTTTCAAAATTCCTCCACTATTATTAGCGGCAACAGCTTCAGGCTTAATCATTGTAAATGTAATGTTTCCCATCTTATTTGTATTTTTTATTAAGGGCTGCAAAATTATAATTTTAATCAAAACTCACTCTTATTTCTTTTATTATTTTTGCAACCATATGCTAGAAAATGTTTCGATACTAAAAAACCTGCTTACTCCACCTAAGCAAATTGTAATAACAACACACAGAGGTCCTGATGGTGATGCGATGGGATCCTCTCTGGCATTGTTTCATTTTTTAAAGCAATTCAGGCATACTATTAGTGTAATCACCCCTAATGAATATGCAAATTTTTTACATTGGATGCCTGGCAATAATGAAGTTTTAGTTTATGAAGGAAATGAAGAAGAAGCACAAAAAATAACCAAAAATGCTGATTTAATTTTTTTGATGGATTTTAGCCATATAAGTAGAATTTCTGATTTTGGAGAAACTGTTACCAAGGCTAAGGCTACCAAAATACTTATTGATCATCATCAAGACCCAGACATGAATATTGCCGATATTATTTTTAGTGATACTCAAGCGTGCTCTACAGCACAATTAGTATATGAAATAATTGATGCCATGGAACTTAGTAACCATATCAATAAAGCCATTGCGGAATGTTTATATGTTGGCATAATGACCGATACAGGTAGTTTTAAATATTCTAATGTAACTGCAAAAACACATCATATAATTGCAAAACTAATTGCAGCAGGAGCTGAGAATGCTAAAATTCATGATTTGATTTACGACAATTCATCAGCTAATAGAATGAGATTATTAGGCTATTGCCTTAATGAAAAATTATTACTTTATCCAGAGAATAATAGTGCTGTAATTTCGTTAGCTGCTGAGGAATTAGAGCGATTTGAGTTCCAAAAAGGAGATACTGAAGGTTTTGTAAATTATGCCTTAGCCATTAAAGGCATAAAATTTGCTGCTTTTATTGCCGAGAAAGATGGATTTGTAAAACTTTCTTTGCGCTCGAAAGGTAATTTCAATGTAAATGAAATAGCAAATAAATACTTTAATGGAGGAGGGCATATAAATGCTTCAGGTGGGATTTCACAAGTATCAGTAAATGAAACAATTAAACTAATTGAGAAAATAATAAATACTTATAAAAAAGAACTAACCAATTAAAATTAAACTATGAAAAAAATCACAATTCTATCTATGTTATGCGCTGTAACGTTCGGTGCATTTTCGCAAAATGTTTTCAAGAAAGAAACAACTACAACTAATAATAATAAAAAATCAAATTTAGAAAACGGTATGTACGCAAAAATAAATACAACAAAAGGAGATATCTTAATTCAGTTAGAATATGAGAAAACACCACTTACAGTAGCCAATTTTGTAGCTCTAGCAGAAGGAACTATGGAAAACAACAAAAAAAATCAAGGAGTTCCTTATTATAATGGTTTAAAATTCCATAGAGTAATTGCTGACTTTATGATACAAGGTGGTTGTCCAGAAGGTACTGGTGGTGGTGGACCAGGTTACAACTTTTATGATGAAACAAGAAAAGATTTGACCCATAATGGTCCTGGAATATTATCCATGGCAAATTCTGATCCTCAAGGCTCAAAACAAGCTTATGGTAATACAGGCATGACAAATGGAAGTCAATTTTTTATTACACATAAAGAAACACCTTGGTTAGATGGGTTTCATACCGTATTTGGACATGTAATAGAGGGTATGGATGTTGTAAATGCAATTACTCAAGATGATGTAATGAATACAGTTACTATTATAAGACAAGGTGCAACTGCAAAAGCATTTAACGCTCCAAAAGTATTTAAAGCTGCGCAAGTAGATTTGGAGAAAGTAAATGCTGAGAAAGCAAAAAAAGCTATTGAAGAAATGAACAATCTTACTCAAGGGGCTACAATAACAGCTAGTGGATTAGCTTATAAAGTGATTGCAAAAGGCACTGGTGAAGTGCATCCAGCTGCTACAAGCACCGTGAAGGTGCATTATACAGGCAAACTTGTAGATGGTACAATATTTGATTCTTCAGTACAAAGAGGTGAGCCGGTTGAATTTCCTTTAAATCGTGTGATTCCAGGTTGGACAGAAGGAGTTCAACTGATGGTTGTTGGAGATAAATGGACTTTTATTATTCCAGGAAATCTTGCATATGGAGAAAGAGGTATTCCTCAAGCAGGAATTGGTCCAAATGCTACTCTTATTTTTGAAGTAGAATTATTAGATATTCTAGAATCAGGAGATGATCCTCATAAAGGACACAATCACTAAATTGTAAATAAAACATAACTTTGAAAAGGCTGACATTTGTCAGTCTTTTCTTTTTTAAGCCAAAAATAAGATTATTTTTGCCCGCCTTAAAATCAGACTATGAAATCCATTAGAAATATTGCAATTATTGCCCATGTCGATCATGGAAAAACTACTTTGGTTGACAGAATTATTGATCAATGTAAAGTTCTGGATGAGCACAAAGAAAGAACCGAATTATTACTTGATAATAATGATTTAGAGCGCGAAAGAGGTATTACCATTCTTGCAAAGAATGTTTCTGTTACTTATAAAGATGTAAAAATTAATGTGATTGACACTCCAGGACATGCTGATTTTGGAGGAGAGGTAGAGCGGGTACTTAAAATGGCTGATGGGGTATTGTTATTAGTTGATGCTTTTGAAGGAGCTATGCCACAAACCAGATTCGTGCTGGGAAAAGCAATTGAATTAGGACTAAAACCTATTGTAGTTGTAAATAAAGTAGATAAAGAGAATTGTACCCCTGATTTAGTTCAAGAGGCAATCTTTGAGTTAATGTTTAATCTTGATGCTACTGAAGAACAGTTAGATTTTGTTACCCTTTTCGGATCCTCTAAACAAGGCTGGATGAGCCATAATTGGAAAAATAAGACAGAAAACATCTCACTACTATTAGATGCTGTGATTGATGAGATTCCTGAGGCTCCTTACAATGAAGGAACTCCTCAGATGCAAATTACATCTTTAGATTATTCAAAATTTGTTGGGCGTATTGCAATTGGTCGAATTTTTAGAGGTGATTTAGAACAAGGAAAAGACTATACACTATGCAAATCTAATGGTGAAAGAAAGAAAGTTCGAATAAAGGAATTACATGTTTTTGAAGGGATGGGAAAGGAACAAGTAAAAACTGCTCGCTCAGGAGATATTTGTTCTATAGTAGGATTAGATGATTTTGAGATTGGGGACACCTTAGCTGATTTAGAAAATCCAGAAGAATTACCAAGAATTGAAATTGATGAACCAACAATGAGTATGTTGTTTACTATAAATAACTCTCCATTTTTTGGAAAAGAGGGAAAGTTCTGCACTTCTCGTCATTTAAGAGATAGATTGTATAAAGAATTAGAAAAAAACTTAGCATTAAAAGTGGAAGATGGAGCTTCTGAAGATAAATTTAATGTGTTTGGAAGAGGGATTCTACATTTATCCGTTTTAATAGAAACAATGCGTAGAGAAGGATTTGAATTTCAAGTAGGAAAACCTCAGGTAATTATCAAGGAAATTGATGGCAATAAATGCGAGCCAATGGAGACTTTAGTTATTGATGTCCCTGCAGAGTTTGCTGGTAAAGCTATTGAATTAGTAACACAAAGAAAGGGCGATCTTCTTATAATGGAACCCAAAGGTGATTTACAACATTTAGAATTTGATATTCCATCAAGAGGATTGATTGGATTAAGAAATAATATCCTTACTGCTACTGCTGGTAATGCGGTTATGACTCACAGATTTAGAGAATACGCCCCTTTTAAAGGCCAAATTACTGAACGGATGAAGGGCTCTCTAATTTCAATGGAATCAGGTAGCTCAACTGCATTTTCAATTTGGAAACTCCAAGAGAGAGGAAGATTTTTTATTTCACCAGGTATTGAAATTTACAAAGGACAAGTAATTGGGGAAAATAGCCGAGATAATGATTTAGACATTAATGTGATAAAAGGAAAACAATTAACCAATATGCGTAAGACGGGATCAGATGCCGCAATTATTGTAACTCCAAAGGTTGATTTTTCTCTAGAAGAGAGTATGGAGTACATTCAAGCTGATGAGTATTTAGAAGTCACTCCAAAATCATTAAGAATGCGTAAGATTAGTTATCGCTAGTTTGAATTTGTATGAACTTATTAGCAGTTGAAAATTTAGCCAAGAATTTTGGGGAAAGAATCCTCTTTGAGGGGCTTAGCTTTGGTCTATCGCAAGGCGATAAAGTTGGCTTAATTGCTTCTAATGGAGCTGGAAAATCCACACTATTAAAGATTATTGCAGGAATAGATTCTCTTGATGATGGAGAGGTTGTTTTTAGAAGTGAATGTAGGGTTTCTTACTTACAACAAGATGCTCTATTTGATGATAATATGACCATAACTGAGCTTATAGATAGTACTCATAACAAAATCAGTTTATTAGTAAGGGAATATGAAAATGCAGTTCAAGCACACAGTAAAAATAACTCCACTCAAACACAAAAAGATCTGGAGCTAGTAAGTGCAAAAATGGAGCTAGAAAATGCTTGGGATTATGAGAGAAGAAGCAAACAAATACTCTCTAAGTTTAATATCTCCGATTTTGAGCAAAAAGTAGGAAAACTATCAGGTGGGCAAAAAAAAAGATTAGCTCTTGCATTACTGCTTTTAGAAAATGCTGATATCCTACTTTTAGATGAACCAACCAATCACTTAGATATTGGAATGATTGAATGGTTGGAAAAATATTTGCAACAGCAAAAAATCACTCTTTTAATGGTTACTCACGATAGGTACTTCTTGGAGAGAGTGTGTAATAACATTATTGAATTGGAAGGAGGAAATCTGTACCATCACCATGGTAATTACGAGTATTTTCTAGAGAAAAGAGCAGAAAGAGAAAGTAATTTTGATGTAGAAGTGTCAAAAGCTCAAAAACTCATGAAAAAAGAGTTGGAATGGATTAGGAGACAGCCCAAAGCTAGAACTACAAAATCTAAAGCTAGAGTAGATAATTTTGAAGAAATTAAGAAAAAGGCAACATCAAAAAGACTAAAGCAAGAGCTTAATATTGATGTGAAAATGGATAGGATAGGAGGAAAGATTCTAGAACTTAAGAACATTAAAAAAAGCTATGGTGATTTAACCATTCTAGATGGATTCAATTATATATTTAAAAAAGGGGAGAGGATAGGGATACTAGGAAAAAATGGAGTAGGTAAATCAACGTTTTTGAATATTATAACTGGCAAAGAAGATGCTGATAGTGGAAAAATTAACATAGGGGAGACCATTAATTTTGGCTACTTTACTCAAGCTAGTTTTGGAGTTGATGAAAGCAGAAGAGTAATTACTGTTCTTAAGGATATTGCAGAATTTATTGTAATGTCCGATAAAAAGAAAGTAAGTGCCTCTCAGCTGTTGGAACATTTTATGTTTACTCCAGAGATGCAATTTACTGAAGTAAAACGCCTAAGTGGAGGAGAAAAAAGAAGATTGCATTTACTTACAGTACTCATGAAAAATCCTAATTTTTTAATTTTAGATGAGCCAACTAACGACCTTGATTTACTGACACTTACAAAATTAGAAGAATTCCTTTTACAATATAAAGGGTGCTTGGTATTGGTATCTCATGATAGATTTTTTATTGATAAATTAACAGAACATTTATTTGTTTTTAAGGGAGATGGAATAATTGAGGATCATTACTGTACTTATAGTCAATATAGAGAAAAGCAAATTGAAGAAGACAAGGAGTTTAAGAAAATACAACATTTAGAAAAAGAAAACTCAAAAGCAAAAGCTACAAGTAAAAAACTAACTTTTAACGAAAAGTTTGAATATGACAATCTAGCAAAAGACTTAGCCCAACTAGAAAAAGAGAAAAAAGAATTAGAGATTATTATTCAAAATCCAAATATTGAACTGGATAAAATGCTAGCTGCTAGTGAAAGAATTGGAAAAATAATCATCCTAATTGATGAAAAGGAACTCAGATGGCTTGAGCTAGATGAAAAACAGTAATTTTGTAATAAATCATAAAAAATGGGTGCTTTTAGTCAAATAAATATAACTAAGCAATTACAAAGTGCAATTGAAGATTTAGGATTTGAAAATCAAACCCCAATACAAGAGCAAACATTTTCCAAAATACTTTCAGGTAAAGATCTAGTAGGAATTGCTCAAACAGGAACTGGTAAAACCATAGCTTACTGCTTGCCTTTATTACAAGAGTTAAGCTATTCCAATCAAAACAATCCAAGAATCTTAATCCTTGTTCCAACTAGAGAACTGGTTGTTCAAGTGGTAGAGACCCTAGAGCAGTTAACCAAATATATTACTTGTCGAATAGTTGGAGTTTATGGGGGAACGAACATGAATACCCAAAAAGTATGGCTAGAAGATGGTGCTGATATAGTAGTTGCAACTCCAGGAAGGCTTTACGATTTAGCACTTTGCCGTGCTTTGGAGCTAAAAGGAATAAAAAAAGTAGTTATTGATGAAGTTGATGTAATGCTAGATTTAGGATTCCGTTTTCAATTGACAAATATCTTTGAGTTACTTCCTGCAAAGAATCAAAATATCATGTTTTCAGCTACCATGACAGAAGATGTTTCTGAATTAATTGATAGCTATTTTAGTAATCCAGAAAAAGTCCAAGTTGCATTAAGCGGTACGCCATTGGATAATATCTCCCAAACTAAATATGCAGTAGCTAATTATTACACAAAAGCGAATCTTTTAGCCCATTTGCTTAGAGATAAAGAAGAAATGAGAAAGGTACTAATCTTTGTTTCAAGCAAAAGAATTGCCGATAGCTTGTATGAAGCCATTTCAAAGTTTTATTTATCAGAATTGGCTGTAATTCACTCTAATAAATCACAAAACTACCGCTTCAGATCAATAAATCAATATGATGAAGCAAAAGTAAGAATATTAATAGCTACTGATATTATTGCTAGAGGTTTGGATCTAGAGAAAATCTCTCATGTAATTAATTTTGACACTCCAACTTTCCCTGAGAATTACATGCACAGAATTGGTAGAACTGGAAGAGCCAAAGAAGAAGGAAAATCTATCTTATTTTATACAGAAAAAGAAGCATATTATAAAAATAATATTGAAACCTTAATGGGAATGCAAATTCCAGAATTAGCTATTCCTCAGGACGTAGTTATTACACAGCAGCTTACCACACAAGAGCAAAGAGAAAAAGGAAAGAACATCAACAGGAATGCTAAAACAGAAGAAAGAGAGAATTCCGGTTTCCATGAAAAACTTGCAAAGAACCTTAAAGTAAATGATAGAGACAGATGGCGAAAGGAAAGAAGAAAAAAATACAGTAAGCCAAAGTCAAGAGGAGATAAAGGGGTAAACTTAAGACGCAAATAATAACACAGTTATTTAACCTTTAAATCCTTATTCACTAGATATGGAGAAATAACTACTTTTGTCTTATAATTAATATTATGTTAAATAACATTATTAAAATAAAGGGGTGCAATCGCCCCCACTTATCTTTTAATTTATTTTAATTCTTCAATCTGTTTCTTCATTTCTTCTGACTTCTTATAATCACCATTCAAGTAATACAATTGCTTAAGTGATAATAAAGTATTCTTATCCTCTCCATTTAATTCATAAGCAGCTTCTAAAAATGGTAATGCTTTTGCAAAAGAAGATTCTGACTCTTTCTTTAGTTTTTCGAATTGCTTATTATTAGAAGTATCGTTTGCCTTGTTGTTTATTGCAACTCCAGCATTAAAATACAGTGCACCTAAATTATAATTAGTTCCAAATGCATCAGGATTAATTGCTAATGAAGCTTTATAATCTTTTTCGGCATTCACAAAATCTCCTTCTTGATCATAAATTGTTCCTCTATTAAAATACAATAAGTCGTTTTCGCTATCTAAAGCAATGGCTTCTCCTAATTTTGCAATCAATTCTGATGTTCTTCCAAGTTGAATATATAAATTAATTTCTGTATTTATTAAACTTTGATCCCCTTCAAACATATCTCTGCCTAATTTTAAATATTCTAATGCCTTATCTGTATTTTTATCCTCTAAATACACATTGCTCATATGAATATAAATAGCTGGCTCATTAAAATTAATATCAATTAATTGCTGTAATAATTTTTTTGACGTTGCATTATCTTTCATCTTACTTGAAGCAAAAAAGGAATTATACAAAATAGTTTCTTTTGTTATATTTCCTCTTTTAAGTTGGTCTTCAGCATCTAATGGTATAATATCAAAAATAGCATTGTAATATTTTAATGCTCCTGTATAATCTTTAGCATTGTATTTATCAATGGCTACATTAAATAGTTTATACCCACATTGTATTAATCCTGCTAATATATCTTCTTCTGTAGTCCATTTTCGGACTATAACTCTTCCTTTTTCGTCTTTCTGTAAAGATTTAATATGAGCCTCAGTTGCTTTTAAAATAGCATCTTCATCCAAAGAAGGTTCTTTTAATGCAATTTGCAAGTAAATTGGGGCTCTATAATTCCACATTTTAGGATCATTTGATGTACTTTCATTAACAAATGCTTGATCAATAAAATCTTTAGCTTCTTTAATTTTAAGTGCCTGAATAGATATATCTTTCTCAGAATTATATTGTTGTAATAGTATTGCTGCAGAGGTTATATTGTGTGATTGAGCAAGAGCTATGCTAGTAATTGCAACTAATAATGCTGTAAAAATTGCTTTTTTCATTTTTGTTAATATTTAATTTCTGTTATTTTAAAATTATATTTCATTCCATCAGTTTTAGATCCTAAATTTTTTATTTTTTCCTTTATTAAATATTTATTTCCAACGATTACAATAGCCATTTTATCAGGCTTGATTTTAGCTTTTGCAATAGCATCAATATCTGCTTTGCTGATTGAATTTAAAATATCCGCTTGTTTTTCAATATAACTTTTATCTAAATCATAGGTTAAAATTTTATTTAAGAATCCTAATTTTTGACCTACTGTCTCATATTTTAATGCTTCACCTCCAAGAAAAGCATCTTTTGTGAATTTTAATTCTTTCTCTGTAATTCCAGCTGTTCTATATGCATTTAACTCTTTGAATATCTCTACTAAAGCACTATCTGTTACTTCTGTTTTTACACTAGAAAAAATTGCAAAAGCTCCATTCTTATCTGATGCTTGAAACATAGAATTAGCCCCATAAGTCCATCCTTTATCTTCTCTAAGATTCAAAAATAATCTGCCACTCATACCACCGCCTAGAGGATAATTCATTATTTGTGATTTAAAATAATCTCCATCTACATCATATTTATCTGCTAAATGACCCATAATAATAAATGATTGAGAAGCTCCTTCCTTATCTAATAAATATATTTGAGTTTCATTACTCTGCGGAAAATCAAAATTTGATGGAATTTCTACTTTTTTAGAACTCCAATTTTTAAGAAAATCAATCTTAGCAAGCAATGTATTTTTGTCAATATCTCCTACTACTACTAATGAGCTAACTGAAGGGGAATAATTATTATAGTAGGCTTGAATATCAGAAAGTCCAATCTTTTTAATTGATTTATCTGTGGTTACTCTGCCAAATGGAGTTTCTCCAGACAATTGATTACTAAAATAAGCGAATGCTAAATATTGGGCATTCTTTTTCATTGCCTCCATTCCTTCTAAGGTTTGCTTCTTTACTCTTTTAAAATCATCATTATTAAATGCAGGTCTAAGTAATTTTTCTTCAGCTATCGCTAATGTAGCATCCAAATTCTTGGTTAATGACTCAATATACATAGTAGTCCCTTCTTCATCAGCAGAAAATGAAATAGAACTTCCTAATTTTTGCAGTTCCACACTAACTTCTTCAGATGTATATTTAGTAGTACTTTCATTCATCATATCTGCAGTAAGGGCTGCTAATCCACTAAGTTTTTCATCAACCAACAAGCCTCCTCCCTCAATTCTTAAACGCATATAAATTTTAGGAAGTTCAGATGACTGAGTACCTATTAGCTTAAGTCCATTATCAAAAATTTCTTTATAATAATTTGGAACTACTGATGCTTTAGCGGGTGCTGGTTTAGGTTGAATACTTCTGTTAAAAGAATCTTCAGGTCTATTATACTCTAAGCCTACGTATTGCGGGTCCTCTGCTAATATTAAGCTAATATTCGGATTAATCGAAACCATTGAATCCAATTTCTCAACAAATGGACTTTTAGGACGAACTGTATTAATAACTGCTTTTTTATTTTTTATATATTTATTAAATACTCGCATTACATCTTCTCTAGTAACACTATTGTATCTTTCTAATTCAGATGATATGTTATGCATACCTTTTCCTAGCCATTCCCATGATGATATGGTGCTAGCCTTTGATGCAATAGAACTCTTCATATCAATACTCTGTGCTTCCATTTCTGTTTTGACCATAGTTAAATCCTCATCACTAAAACCTTTTTCCTCCCACTCTGCAATTGTATTTCTAATATCTGCTTCTATATTATTGAAATAAATTCCTATATCTTCTTGAAAATCTGGGAAAGAAACTACGGTAAAATGAAATTCACCTGCAAGTTCTCTACATGGGTGGCTAACTTCTGCTTGTATGGCTTTTTCAGATTTAACAAAATTATTATAAAAAATAGATTTTTTTCCCTCCCCCATTAAAGCAGCAAGAATATCAAGAGGTGCTTCATCTATATGATAGTTAGGTACAGTAGGAAAAACGATATCAGTCAGAGGTAAATACACATTATCTGTATATCCAGTATATACATCAGAAGAAAGCCTTGGAACATTAGCTTTTTGCCTTTTTACTTCAGGCCCACGATTAATAGATCCAAAGTATTTTTCAACAAGTGGCATTACTTGACTTGAAGTTACATCACCAGAAATCGTTAGAATAGCATTATTTGGACCATACCATCTTAAAAAGAAATTTCTAAGATCATCTAAAGTCGCTCTATCTAAATCATCTACATAACCAATAACTGGCCAATTATAAGGATGTGAAGGCGGATATAATGTTTGGCCTAAGATTTCATAACTCATACCGTAAGGTTGATTGATTTGATTCTGATATTTCTCATTGGTTACAGCATCTCTTTGATTTTCAAATTTCTCTTGTGTTACAGCATTAAGTAAAAATCCCATTCTATCAGCCTCTAGCCAGAGCATTGTTTCTAAATGATTGCTAGGAACTGTTTGGTAATAAACCGTTCTATCATAAGTCGTATTTCCATTCAACTCTCCCCCTGCTTCAGCTATAATTCTAGGGGCTCTTTCATCTTCTACATGCTCTGACCCTTGAAACATCATATGTTCAAAAAAATGGGCAAAACCAGATTTCCCAGCAGTTTCTCGATTTGAACCAACATGATAAGTTACATGAACATGAACAATTGGATCTGAATGATCTTCATGGATTAATACTTTTAATCCATTAGGAAGCTCCCATTTCTCATAAGGAATATCTAAGGGATTAGTACTTGCCGATTTAACCAAAGTAGTTTGAGTGATATCCTGAGCTACTAAAATTGTTGAAAACAGGAAAAATCCTGTAAAAAAATTAATCTTCTTCATTTTCGTCTGTTATTTGAGTATTATTTTGTTCATCATTATTTTCA
This sequence comes from Chryseobacterium gleum, assembly GCA_945865535.1. Classification (GTDB taxonomy): domain Bacteria; phylum Bacteroidota; class Bacteroidia; order Flavobacteriales; family BACL11; genus BACL11. The sequence continues at coordinate 23,863 of CAMBDW010000007.1, forward strand.
TTAGAATCAGTGGTGTCTTCTGATGAGATTTCATCTTCTGGCGCTTGAGAAATTTCGATTACATTTCCTTCATCATCTAGTAATACTTCATCTTCTTCAAATTTAGAAACTTTTGCAACTGAAGCTATAGTATCATCCTCTCTTAATCGAATGATTTTAACCCCTTGAGTTGCTCTACCCATAACTCTTAAAGTGTCTACGCCAATTCGAATAGTAATTCCTGATTTATTAATAACCATCAAGTCATCAAGGTCTGTTACATTTTTAAGGGCAATTAAATTTCCTGTTTTTTCAGTAATATTAATTGTTTTAACCCCTTTTCCTCCCCTATTAGTAATTCGATAATCCTCTACATCTGAGCGTTTTCCATATCCATGTTCTGATACCACTAATACTGATGATTGCATATCGTCAATACAAATCATCCCTACCACTTCATCATTTTTACCAGCCAATCTTACGCCTCTAACTCCTGCAGCTGTTCTACCCATAGCCCTTACTTTTTCTTCTTCAAATCGTATGGATTTTCCTGATTTCACAGCCATCATAATTTGAGATTTACCAGTCGTCATTTTTGCTTCTAATAATTGATCTCCTTCAATTATAGTAATGGCATTAATTCCATTCGTTCTTGGACGAGAATACTGCTCTAAAGAAGTCTTTTTAATCACCCCTTGCTTAGTACACATTACTATATAATGAGAATTGATATATTCATCATCTTTCAAGTCCTTAGTATTGATGTAAGCCATAACTTTATCATCCTTTGGCAGATTTATTAAATTCTGAATAGCTCTTCCTTTTGATGTTTTGCTGCCTTCAGGAATTTCATATACTTTTAACCAGAAACACTTACCTTGCTCAGTAAAAAACAGCATGTAATCATGGTTATTAGCCATTATCATTTCTTCTACAAAATCCTCATCTCTAGTGGCAGCACCTTTACTTCCAACACCTCCTCTATTTTGTGATCTATACTCACTTAAAGAAGTTCTTTTTACATAACCTAAATGAGAAATTGTAATTAATACCTCTTCATTAGGAATCATATCTTCAATACTCACTTCTGATGATGAATATTCAATAATTGATCTTCTTTCATCTCCATACTTCTCTTTTACTTCTTTTAAGTCATCAGAAAGCATAGTATACCTTAAATCTTCATCAGATAAAATTAAGTTAAAATGCTTAATTTTTTCCATTATTTCAGCATGCTCTTCTTTTATTTTATCAATTTCAAGACCAGTAAGTTTTTGTAGTCTTAAATCAAGAATAGCTCTTGATTGAGCCTCAGAAAGACTAAAATTAGTTATTAAGCCATTTCTTGCATCTTCAGGAGTACGAGAAGAACGAATTAATTGAATTACAGCATCTAAATTGTTTAATGCAATAAGTAAGCCTTCTAAAATATGAGCCCTGGCTTCTGCAGCCGCTAATTCATATTTGGTTTTTCTTACTAGAACTTCATGTCTGTGCTCCACAAAACAACCGATTAATTGTTTCAAATTTAAAAGCTCAGGACGTCCCTTTACAAGAGCAATGTTATTTACTGAAAATGAAGACTGTAAAGATGTATACTTAAACAATTTATTCAGCACAATATTAGGAATTGCATCACGTTTTAAATCATAAACAATCCGCATTCCATTTCTGTCAGATTCATCTCTAATATCAGCTATGCCATCAATTTTTTTAGAATTGATTAATTCTGCAGTTTGAGTAATCATTGTAGATTTGTTAATCATGTAAGGAATTTCTTCTACAATAATCTGGTCTTTCGTAGCAGTTTCTTCAAATCTTACTTTTCCTCTTATTACAATCCTTCCTCTACCTGTTTCAAAAGCGGATTTTACACCATCATAACCGTATATAATTCCCCCAGTTGGAAAATCAGGAGCTTTTACGTGATCCATTAAATCACTAATCTCAATTTGACCTCTTTTATCAATATAGGCCAAAATACCATCTACAATCTCCGAAAGGTTATGCGGGGGCATATTAGTAGCCATACCAACAGCAATACCAGTGGTTCCATTTAAAAGTAATGCAGGTAGTCTTGCTGGTAAAACAGATGGTTCTTTTAATGAATCGTCAAAATTTAAGTTCCAATCAATGGTTTCTTTATCAATATCAAGCAGCATGTCTTCTGCTGTTTTACGCATTCTAGCCTCAGTATAACGCATTGCAGCTGGATTATCACCATCTACAGAACCAAAGTTGCCCTGCCCATCAACAAGCATATATCTCAAACTCCACTCCTGAGCCATACGAACCATAGCATCATATACTGAGGTATCACCATGAGGATGAAATTTACCAAGCACCTCCCCTACAATCCTAGCAGATTTTTTATATGCTGTATTTGACCTTACTCCTAATTCATGCATTCCAAACAAAACTCTTCTGTGAACTGGCTTTAACCCATCTCTTACATCTGGCAATGCTCTTGAGACAATTACAGACATTGAATAATCAATGTACTTTGATTTCATCTCCTCTTCAATATTGATAGGGACAATTCTTTCTCCTAATGTCATGTTTTTTATCTTTTTTAAAGTTAAGTAACAAATAAAAGAATTTTTCGTATTTTAAGACAGTAAATTGCTTTGTTTTTAAGTAGTGAGTTATAAACAATTTTTGTTTAAAAAAAGGAGATCTTTTATTTGGAAATACTGCAATTTTAGTCGGTATCTTGCGAAAAATTTTTAATCATGTTAAACTATTAAATTATGAAAACAGAATTTTCAAACAGAATGAAAGATGTGTTTACCTATGTAAGGGAAGAAGTTCTTAGATTGGGAGATGAGAGTATTGGTATTGAACATTTGTTTTTAGGAATATTAAGAGAGGGTGAGGGCACGGCAATTAGAGTGCTAAAAAAACTTGGCATTGACCCTAAAGATTTAAGAGTAATCATTGAAAACAAAATTACAAAAAGAGATAGCCGAAAAGATATCGACAAAGACAGTATTGAATTTAAAAAACAAACAGAAAGAATTCTTAAAAAATCCATGATGGAACAAAAGAATTTAAATGACACGGAAATTAAAACAATTCATGTTTTATTGGCTATACTCTTAGACCCTAATAATATTGTTACCAATGCCTTTGAACATATTCATATTAATTATGAAATTATTCTTAATGAATACGAAAGACAGTCTGAAAATGACTTTTCAGCAAGTTTAGATGACGATATGGATGAAAGTGAGAATGATGATGATATTTTTGGTTCTACCACACCTGAAAAATCAAAGACAACATCAAAAAGTACAACCCCAGTTTTAGATAATTTTGGAAGAGATCTTAGCAAGTACGCTATGGAAGGCAAATTAGACCCTATTGTTGGAAGACAAAAAGAAATTGAAAGAGTATCACAAATTCTTAGTAGAAGAAAGAAGAATAATCCTATTTTAGTTGGAGAGCCCGGAGTTGGTAAATCAGCTATTGCAGAAGGATTAGCTTTAAGGATAGTACAAAAGAAAGTTTCTAGAGTACTCTTTAACAAAAGAGTGGTAATGCTTGATCTTGCAGCATTAGTTGCAGGAACAAAATATAGAGGACAGTTTGAAGAAAGAATGAAAGGTGTAATTGGTGAATTAGAAAAAAACCCTGACATCATTTTATTTATTGATGAAATACATACTCTAGTGGGTGCCGGAGGAGCTTCTGGCTCATTAGATGCCTCAAACATGTTTAAGCCAGCCCTTGCAAAAGGGGAACTCCAATGTATTGGAGCAACTACACTAGATGAATACAGACAGCATATTGAGAAAGATGGAGCTCTAGAAAGAAGATTCCAAAAAGTTATAGTTGATCCTACAACTATTAACGAAACTATTGAAATACTCAACAATATCAAAATCAAATATGAAGAACATCATAATGTAATGTATACTGATGATGCTATAAAAGCATGTGTTATTCTTAGTGATAGATACATGAATGATAGATTTTTGCCAGACAAAGCAATTGATGCATTAGATGAAGCGGGATCTCGTGTTCACATAACAAATATTGAGACCCCAGAGCACGTTACAAAATTAGAAATGAAACTATCCGTTATAACTGATGAAAAGAAAGAAGCAATAAAAAAACAAAAATTTGAAGCTGCTGCTGAACTAAGAGATGCTGAAAAGAAACTCCAAGCTCAATTAGCCCATGCACAAGATATTTGGGAAAAAGAGTTAAAACAAAACAAAAAAACAGTTTCGGAGGAAGATGTGGCAGATGTTGTTTCAATAATGACAGGAATTCCTGTAAATAGAGTAGCTTCCCAAGAAAGGAAAAAGCTTTCCTTAATGAGCGATAATATTAAAAGAAAAATTATTGGACAAAATGAAGCCGTAGAAAAGGTTGTAAGAGCCATTAGAAGAAACCGTGTTGGACTTAAAGACCCAAGCAAGCCCATTGGCTCATTTATCTTTTTAGGCCCTACTGGAGTGGGCAAAACCCAACTTACAAAAGCATTATCTGAGGAGATATTTGACTCTCAAGAAGCTCTTATTAGAATTGATATGAGTGAATATATGGAAAAATTTGCAGTAAGCAGATTGGTTGGAGCTCCCCCTGGATATGTTGGCTATGAAGAAGGAGGACAACTTACTGAACAGGTAAGAAGAAAGCCTTATTCTGTAATATTACTTGATGAAATTGAAAAAGCACATCCTGATGTTTTCAATCTATTATTACAAGCGCTAGATGATGGTCAAATGACTGATAGTTTAGGTAGAAAAATAAGTTTTAAAAACACCATAATTATTATGACTTCTAATATTGGCGCAAGAGAATTAAAGGATTTTGGCCAAGGAATAGGATTCAACACTTTAGCTAAACAAACAAATAGTGTCGATAATAACAATGGAGTAATAGAGAAGGCTCTAAAAAGAGCTTTTTCGCCTGAGTTTCTAAATAGAATTGATGATGTTATTATTTTCAACAGTTTAAATAAAGAAGATATCAATCAAATTATTGATATTGAGATGAATAATTTACTAAAACGGATTGAAACTTTAGGATATACCGTGAAAATATCTGAAGCAGCTAAAGATTTTATTGCCGAAAAAGGATTTGATGCAAAATTTGGAGCAAGACCACTAAAGCGAGCTATTCAAAAATACTTTGAAGACCCTTTATCTGAAGAAATTATTAACGCCCAAATAAAAGAAGGAGATATGATTCAAGTGAGTTTGAGTAAAGAAAAGACTACTTTGGAAATGAAAATATCAAAACCTAAAGCTAAGGGAAAAAAGAAATTAGAAGGGTAATTTTCCCCCTTCTACTTCTGTTAATTTTATAAACCTTTTTTTTCATCTTCCATTACTTTAAGATACATGTTCATTGCTGTTTCGCTCATACCGGTAAATGAAAACCCTCCATCATGGAATAAGTTTTGCATAGTTACTTTTCTTGTATAATCAGAGAACAATGAAATACAATAATCAGCACACTCATCAGCTGATGCATTTCCTAAAGGAGATAAATCATTAGCAAACCTATAAAAACCATCAAATCCAGCCACTCCACTACCAGCAGTAGTATCTGTTGGAGATTGAGAAATAGTATTTACCCTAACCTTTCTTCTTAATCCATAATGATACCCAAAACTTCTAGCAATCGACTCCAAAACAGCCTTATTATCTGCCATATCATTATAAGTATGAAACACTCTTTGAGCTGCAATATAGGAAAGTCCTATTACTGAGCCCCACTCATTTAAAGCATCTAATTCCCAGGCAGCCTGCATGGTCTTATGAAATGACATTGCCGATACATCATAACCCTTCATAGTCCAATCATAATTTTGCTCGTAATAAGGCTTGCCTTTTCTAACATTTACTGACATACCAATAGAATGGAGTACAAAATCAATCTTACCACCAAGTTCTTCCATTGCACCTTCATAAAGGGCTTTTAAATCCTCCATTGAAGTGGCATCAGCTGGTATAACTTTTGAACCTGTTTTTTCAGCTAGTTCATGAATTGTTCCCATACGCAAAGCAATTGGTGCATTTGTTAAAACAAATTTCGCCCCTTCATTATGAGCATGTTCAGCAACCTTCCAAGCTATAGATTTACTGTCTAATGCTCCAAATATGATGCCTCTCTTACCGTTTAAAATATTATTTGCCATTTTCTGTAATTTATTTTACAAATATAAAATTATTGATTTAATAATACTCTTGCATTTTCAAAAGCTGCTGAAGTAACTTCTTTGCCACTTAATAATTTTGCAATTTCCTCTACCCTTTGCTCTTTATTTAAACTTATTACATCTGATATAGTTTCATTACCAACAACTGATTTTACTACCTTAAGATGTTCGTCCGCCTTTGATGCAATCTGAGGCAAATGAGAAATTGCTATAAGCTGAGTAGATTTGCTTATTTCTTGCATCATATTACCCATCAATGCAGCTATTTCTCCACTTACTCCTATGTCAATTTCATCAAAAACCAAAGCATCTACTTCTGATGATTTTGCAGAAATATATTTTATAGCTAACATAAGTCTTGATAATTCACCCCCAGAAGCAACTTTTGATATTTCTAATAAAGAACTGCCCTTATTTGCTGAAAAAAGAAAAGAAATTGAAGTATTGCCAAATTTATGATAACTATCACTTTCACTAAACACGGCCATAAACTGTGCGTAAGGCATTCCTAAATTCTTTAAATGATTTTCTATATCTTTTTTGAGACCAGGTAAAATCTTATTGCGTGTATCATTTAAAATGGATGCGGATTTTTTCAAAATCAAAAATTGATTTTCTATCTGATTTTTCTTTTTTTCAAGCGCTACTTCAAATGATCCTGAAAGTTTGATTTTTTCTTTAATTTCTTGCTGATAAATAAGTAAATCTTCTACAGCATTTTTTCTGTGTTTTTGTAATAGCTTATTAATAACATCTAACCTGTTATTAAAACTAAGCAACTGCTCTGGGTTTGATTTTAGTTTATTATTTAAAGAAGAAAGATCGGAACTCACATCATTTAATTCAATAATCACACTTTCAACTCGTGCATATAGCTCCGCAAAAGTATCGAATTCTAATAGTTTTTTTTTTATATTTGTGAGTTGAGACAAGATCCCCTGCTCATTATTTAGATATTCCTCACTCTCAGAAATTGCACTTGCAATCCCTTCAACATTTTCCAAAAGTGAAATCTGCTCTTCAATATTTTCCTTCTCTCCTACTTTTAAATTACAGCTTTCTAATTCTTCCAATTGATATTGCAGAAAATCCAATTCAGAATCTGATAAACTACCTGATTTTTTAATTAGAGTCAACTGTGTATGAAGTTGATTGTAAGTTTGTAATTCTTTTTGGTAAGCCAAAAGCACTTTTTCTGATTTAGCCAACTCATCAATCAAAGCAAACTGAGCAATCTCATCTTTTAGCAAGATCGATTGATGTTGGGCATGAATTTCAATGATTTGATTTCCAAATTCTGTAAGTACATTAAGTAAAACAGGGGTATCATTTATAAAAGCACGGCTTTTTCCATCAGAGGTCAGCTCTCTCCTAACCACTGTTAGCTCTTGAAAATCAAGATTATTTCTCTCAAAAAAGGCAAGTTTTGATTTTTCAATACTAAAGCTAGCTTCAATTATCGCTTTAGAAGAAGTCTTATCTACTGAAAATCGTTCCACTCTTTTTCCTAATAGCAAAGCAAGCGCATCAAGCATAATAGATTTTCCTGCCCCTGTTTCACCAGAAACAACAGTAAAACCTTTTTTAAAATCTATACTCACATCTTTTAATAAAGTATAATTTTTAATTTTAAGGTTTTTTATCATCTCTCTGATTCTGATTCTTGCTGAGAAATCGATTCGTACTTGGTAGAATGTAAAGGGTCAATTTCAACTAAAGTTTTAATAATTCTAGCTTGTTCATTAGCAAAAGCTCCAGAGTAAATATTAACTATCTCATCTGTCTTTGCATCAAAGAATAGTTTTAAAACAAAAGCAGAGGAATTTTGCCTATAAATACTCTTTAAGCTCTCTAGGGCTTCTGTAATTTCAAATCTAGCATCTTCAGGTTCTTCACCTAATTTGTCTAATCCCTCTCTATGATAACGATACATGACCGTATGAAAATCTGAATATCTTGAGTCCAATAAATCATGAGCTAACCAATAACGATTTTTATCACTCTCAAATGCTTTCCAACCTGGATCTGGTGCATTTTGAGCATTAGTTACGATCCTTTGAGCGATATTAAAATACTCGTTTCCCCCTTCTTCTGAGAAAGTAGCAAAGTCCAAGCCTAAAATGATGTTTATGTAAAATGCTAATACTGATGTTAAGTTAGACATATGAGTGGCATCAGAAAATTCTAAAGATTGATACTCTAAATATTTAAACTTGAAATTATTATCTAAATAATTAAAAAGCGTAGATTTATAGGAAGTGCCAAAAATAGGCCTAGTACTCTGAATCTGAATAGAACCTTCATATTCATCATTGGAAATCTGCTTGGTAATATTAATCATTATGGTGCATTCAATGCGCTCTTCATTCTCTATTTTAGTAGATGTCCATAGTCTATTATTTATAAATTCATAGATTTCTGTTTGCATTGTTTGAAAAACTTTCCTATCACTAGTTTGAACTTGTGAGGCATTAACGTTTACATTACATAGGAGCTCTTGAGCATTAACCATAAATGAAAATGCTAAAACTAACAATAAGAGAAGTGTTTTTTTCATTAGCTTAGTTCAATAATTTTTGCAATAATATCTTTTGCGACTTCTGACTTATCTTTTAACTCAAAATCAAAAATATTATTTTGCTTATCAATAATAGTGATTTTATTTGTGTTGTGCTCAAAACCAGCTCCTTTATTATTTAAGGAGTTAAGCACAATCATATCAAGATTTTTACTTTTAAGTTTCTCTTTTGCATTTTCTAATTCATTCTCGGTTTCTAAAGCAAAACCAACTACAAATTGTAAAGCCGTTTTCTTCAATGCCATTTCTGATAAAATATCAGTATTTTTTAAAAGTGATATTGTAAGTTTTTCATCTGATTTTTTTATCTTATTTTTTGCAACAATACTAGGCGTGTAATCAGCAACAGCAGCAGCAAATATTGCGATATCTGAACTTTTAAAATAACTATTTACTATTTTAAGCATTTCACTAGCGGATTCCACCTTACTAACACTAATATTAGAGTGTTTTACGGCAATATGCGAAGGGCCTAAAACAAGATTAACTTTTGCTCCATTTTTAGCACATTCTAAAGCCAATGCAATACCCATTTTACCAGATGAGCGATTGCCTATAAAACGAACAGGATCAATTGCTTCATAAGTAGGCCCAGCTGTAATTAATACTTCTTTATTTGATAAGGGCAAGTCCTTTGATAAATCTGCAATTATGTGTTCGATAATTTCTGAAGGTTCAGCCATTCTGCCCTCACCAACTAAACCGCTAGCCAGCTCTCCAAATCCTGATGGAATCAAAATATTACCAAAAGACTGCAATTTTTCAATATTATATAAGGTAGAGGGATGCTTATACATATCCAAATCCATAGCAGGAGCAAAATAAACAGGATATTTAGCTGATAAATAAGTTGCTAAAAGCAAATTATCACACTCTCCTGTTGTCATTTTAGCCATAGTATTTGCAGTAAGAGGAGCCACAACCATAAAATCAGCCCATAAACCCAAATCAACATGGTTGTTCCACTCTCCACTATCAGCATCAACCATTTTTGACAGAACTGGGTTTTCAGATAAAGTAGCAAGTGTTAAAGGAGTCACAAAATGCAAAGAAGCCTCAGTTTGAATTACTTTAACTGAAGCTCCTGCTTTTTTGAATAACCGAACAAGTTCTGCTGTTTTATAAGCTGCAATACTTGCTGTTACACCTAATAATACTTTTTTTCCTTTAAGCATTTAGAGTTCATTCTTATCTTCTGATGTGTTTTGATCTCTAATATAAAGCTCATCATTTAAAAACTCTTGCATTGCAATAGCCCACGGTTTTGGTAAACTTTCGTAAAACTTTGAAACTGCAATCTGTTCTTTATTTTCAAAAACTTCATCAAGTTGATCTTGTGAAAGTTCAAATTCTTTTAATTTTTCCATCAACTCATCTTTCATTTTCTCATTTACTTGTGAAGACCTTTTCGCCATTATAGATACCGCCTTAAAAATATTGTCAGTTTTATCCATAAAATCGTTTACATCTCTAGTTATTGTAGTTTTAGCAGCTCCTGTGTTTTTAAATTTCATCTTTATTTTGTTTTAGTTCAGTTAAAGTTGTTTGTGTTTTGTTATAAGTTGTCTCTAATTCTTTTAAATAAGTGCTCTCTGGGTAATTATCTTTAAAATGCGTATATGCTTCCAAAGTTGCTTGAAGTCTTTCTTCTACTTTAGTGCTAATACTATTAATAGCAAGTAAATAAGTAGCTTTTACAATCAAGAAATGCACTTCTTCTCTATTATTGAATGAAGGAAAATCAATCAGTACATTATCCAAAGCAATAATTGCTGATTTATAATTTGAAGTGGTGTAATACTGCTTAGCATTTTCAAAAGCTTTTAAAGATAGTTTAGCTCTTAATTCATCAATTAATTCATTGCATTTTTCTACTCTATTACTTGTTGGATATCTATCAATAAATGATTGAAGCTCTTTAATGGCTCTATGGGTATTTGTAGCATCTAAAGAATAAGCAGGAGCCTCATTATAATAACAATACGCCCCCATATAAGCACATTCCTCAGTGTGCTTACTATTAGGAAAGTTTATTGTATAATTTCTAAAAAGATATGCTGCCATCAAATTATCTCCTGTGGAATAATTACAATACGCATAATAGAAGCTGACTTCTTGTATTTTAGAGGTTCCTTTCATAACCGTAGAGAGCTCATTAAACAAAGGCATAGCTCTATTGTAATCTTCATTTTCATAATATATAACAGCTTGTTCATACTTATAATTGTAATCCTCACTTTTAAGTACTTTCTGATATTTTCCACATGAACTTATAAGAAAAGTTGCTGCTAATATTTTTAAAAAAATTCTTATCATAATTTTAATGGCCTGCAAAGATAAAGGGTATACTTGGATATTCCTAAATTATTTTTGTATCTAGTAAACTATACTAATTTAAATTTATTGTTTTAATATGGAAGTGATTTTTGGACTCATTGGATTTGTAGTAGAGTAAAAGTAGTCAACTAGCTCTCCTTTTGGGCTTACAATATATTTTTGAAAATTCCATTTTACTGAAGAACTAGATTTTCCGTTTAATTTTTCAGTTGTTAACCATCGGTAAAGCTTATGTTGACCCTCTGATTTGACTTTAATTTTTTCAGTAAGTAAAAAACTAACACCATAGTTTTTAGCACAAAATTGCTGAATCTCTTTTGCTGATCCAGGCTCCTGACCTCCAAACTGATTGCAAGGCAGACCAATAACAACTAATTTGTCTTTGTACTTTTGATGCAACTGCTCCATCTCTTCATATTGTGAGGTAAAACCACACTCTGAAGCCACATTTACAAAAAGAATATGCTTTCCTTTAAACTTATTTAAATCAACAGGATTTCCCTGAATATCATTGATGGTTATATCATAAATGGATTCTTGGGTATAACTATTAGAAAAAGAAAATAAACCCATTATGCCTAAAATTAAGTTTTTCATTAATGTAATAATTTTGTCAGTTCATTTTTTATTGTATTACTTGCCTCAACAAGCGGAAGGCGAACAACTGCTTTACAAATTCCTAGCATTTCCAAGCATGCTTTTACCCCTACAGGATTTCCCTCTGCATAAAGAGGCCCATAAAAATCATACAATTTATAGTGAATTTGATTTGCAAGTTTCTTATGTCCTGATAAACCAAAGGAAACCATATCAGAAAAATCTTTAGGATGCGACTGACCAATTACTGATATTACCCCCTCAGCACCCATGTATATCATAGGCAATGTTAATCCATCATCTCCAGAGAGCACCACAAAATCAGCAGGTTTATTTTTTAATATTTTCATAATTTGATCCATATCTCCAGAAGCCTCTTTTACTCCAACTATATTTTTAAAATCACTAGCCAATCGCACTGTAGTTGCAGCAGATATATTACTTGAAGTTCTTCCAGGAACATTATATACAATGATTGGTAGTGGACTAGATTCTGAAATCATTTTATAATGCTGATAAATACCCTCTTGTGAAGGTTTATTATATGCAGGGGAAACCGAAAGAATCGCATCAACATTCTCTAAATTTGCAGCTTTAATATCAGCAACTACTTGCATAGTGTTATTGCCTCCAATTCCTAAGACAATAGGTAATCTTCCATTATTTATTTTCTTGCAAAAATCAACCACTTCAATTCTTTCAGATTTTGATAAAGTAGTACTTTCACCAGTAGTGCCCATTAAAACCAAATAATCAACCCCACCATTAATCACATGATTTAACAAATTTTCTAATCCTTTATAATCTACCGATTTATCGTTATTAAAAGGGGTAACTAAAGCAACGCCTGTACCTTTAACCTTATCCATCTTTCTTATTAATTAAATTAATATAATGTTTTATTTCATGCATCAATTTTTCCATGCTTTTATCATCTTTTAAAGATAACATCAAATCATAAATTTCATAATTGTCTTCATAAATTCCTATCTTAAAATGTGCAATTGAACTAGCTACTAAATATTTTATAGGAATAACACTGCTATCACATAAATTGATGAGAATATCATACTCCTTTTTAATAAAATTATCAATAATGTAATTTTGTGGTTTATAGTACCAATTCAAATCCTTTTTATAAAAGAAATCATACTGCAACTTAGGGACATGGCAATAAGATAATTGCTTTGAATTTACAAAGCCCAATGCCTTTACGTCTTTCTTTAAATCAAAAAAATAGGAAACAAAAGGTTTAATTACTTTAATCTGCTCTTCTGATGTGGCATCATATAAAATACCGATAGATTTTGCATCTTTAAGATTGCAAGCCTCCTTAGTTCGCATATTTGTTTTAAGGTCTCTTTGAAAAACCCACTTTCCAACTTTTTGTTTTAAATTTTCTATAAATTGCATTAATTCAATTTTGTTAAAAATTCTTCCTCATTTACTATTAAAATACCTAAGTCTTCTGCCTTTTGTTTTTTGCTTTGGCCCATATCATTTCCTGCTAACACAAAAGTAGTGTTTTTTGATATCGAACCGACATTTTTTCCTCCATGATCTTCAATCATTTTTTTAAGCTCTACCCTACTGTATTTTTGAAAAGTACCAGAAACAATGATTTTCATTCCCTCTAATTTGCTTGATAGAGTTGTATCTTCAATAGTAGAAGTGAATTGTAAGCCACTTAATTTCAATGTATTTATCAAATCTATATTTTTCTGAATTGAAAACCAATCTACAACGCTTTGGGCTATCTTATCTCCAATCTCATCAACAGCAACTAAGATTTCAAAGTCTGCTTCTATAACAGCATCAATAGTTTTGAAATGTTTTACTAAAACTTTTGCAACAGTTTCACCAACATACCTTATTCCTAAACCAAACAAAAGTCTTTCAAAAGAAATATTTTTTGAAGCCTCTATTGCTAGCAAAAGATTCTCTACGGACTTTTCTGCCATTCTTTCAAGTGGCAATAAATCAGGTTTTTTAAGATGATATAAATCAGAAACTTCTCTAATTAAGCCTTCATTTATTAAAAGTTCAATGGTTTCACCTCCTAGCCCATCAATATTAAGGGCTTTTCTACTAATAAAATGTTCAAACTTACCTGCAATTTGTGGAGCGCAACCCTCATAGTTTGGACAATAATGCTTAGTATTTCCATCATTTCTGATTAAATCTGTTTTACATGAAGGGCAGGACTTAGTATATACTGTTGGCTTTGAAAACAAATCTCTATCTTTTAAGGCCACTCCTACTACTTTTGGAATAATTTCTCCACCTTTTTCCACATAAACAGTATCACCCTCTCTAATATCTAATTTAGCAATTTGATCGGCATTATGCAAAGACGCTCGTTTAACAGTTGTGCCTGCTAATTGCACAGGTTCTAAATTAGCTACAGGTGTAATAGCACCCGTTCTACCTACTTGATAAATAATTTCATTTAATCTAGTAGCTACCTGTTCAGACTTAAATTTATAAGAAATTGCCCATCTAGGATTTTTGGCCGTAAAACCCATCTCCTCTTGCAAGTTTATATCATTTACTTTAATTACAATTCCATCAATTTCAAAAGGTAAATCATGTCTTTTTGTATCCCATTTAGTAATAAAATCTAATACGCCATTTATACTTTTATGACTTTCGATTTCTGAAGGAATCTTAAATCCCCAATTTTGTGCTTTTTTGAGATTATCATAATGCTTACTACTAGGCAAATTATCACCTAACAAATAATAGAAAAAACAATCCAAAGGGCGCTTAGCAACTTCATTTTTGTCTAATAACTTCAAACTGCCAGATGCTGTATTTCTAGGATTTGCATACGGTTCTAGACCTTCTTCAATTCTAACTTTATTAATAGCTTCTAATCCAGAAATTGATATGAAAATCTCTCCCCTTATCTCAAATTGAGTAGGAAAATCACCAATTAATTTTAATGGAATAGACTTAATCGTCCGAACATTAGCAGTCACATCATCTCCTTGAACTCCATCTCCCCTAGTCAGTGCTTGAGTCAATTCCCCGTTTTCATAAGTTAAGCTAATAGAAACTCCATCATATTTAAGTTCACACACATACTCAAAATTATCATCTGTAAGTTTGCGTAATTTAGCATCAAAATCATACAGCTCTTGGGCAGAATACGTATTGCCTAAGGAAAGCATAGGATATTTATGCTTTACCGTCTTAAAACCATCTAAAACAGCTCCTCCCACTCTTTGAGAAGGGGAATTGATATCCATTAAATGCGGATTGGCTCGCTCTAAAGACTTTAATTCTACTAATAATATATCGAATTCAAAATCTGAGATTTCAGGAGTATCCAAAACATAGTATGCGTGGTTATGAAAATGAATTTCCTTTGTTAAAAACGCTATACGTTCTTTATCTGTCATTTATTTGAACTTGAAACGCGCCACGAACATAAGGTAAATGAGAATCGTGTAAAATAATACGCAAATTACCTTGAACATCTTTTTTATAAACAAGAGAATATTCAACCTTTGTTTCAACATTATCTCTTGTTATAAAATAATTACCCATAGCCATTGCTATATTTCCTTCAATACGTATACTTTTATTCTCAAATCTTATTGTTTTCCAATTCAGTAAAGCAAAACCAATATCTTCCTTAAAATCAGAATCTCCTGATACAAAATAAGATAATGCAGCTTTTTTGGTTAATCTGAACTGTGTTTCAGAGGCCAATGTTGGTTTAAACAAAACATCTCCCATACTAAAAGCATAAGTTGAGTCAAGAAATATTTCAGCACGAGATACATAATCTTGTTTTGCTAAAAACTTCTTTCCTATATCAATAACCCCACTTGCCCATTTTTCTTGAGCTTCTAACACTTCTTTTTCTGTTATATTTTGCAATGACATATCATAATTTTATGTTTTCAAAAATAATTATTTCCAAATGGCTTTTATCATTCTATCTCTATCGTTTATATCTTTTTTCAACTCAATATCAACAAAACCACTCTTAGTCAAAATTACAATTAATTCATTACCAAACTGCTCGTTAATTTCAAAAAACAATTTTCCTCCACTAGTAAGTGATTTAGTAGCTAAATTAGCAATTTGCTTGTAAAAAATAAGTGGATTTTTATCAGTAACAAAAAGCGCCGAATGAGGTTCGTATGCTAAAACATTCTCCTGCATTCTTTCTTTTTCAGAATTCAAAACATAAGGCGGATTACTGACAATTAAATTTACTTTAGGAAGTGTTTTTGTTTGCAAAATGTCCTGATGGATAAATACTACTTTCACATTATTTAAAACGGCATTCTCTTGAGCTACTTTTAAACCATTTGCTGAAATATCAATTGCAGAAATACTTGCATTAGAATATTTTGCCAAAGCAATAGCAATACAACCACTACCCGTTCCTATATCTATTGCATACTTAAAATCTTCTTGCAAAATCCAAGCTACTAATTCTTCAGTTTCGGGTCTAGGGATAAGCGTATATTCATTTACTTTTAATTTAAGCCCATAAAAGGTTGTTTCACCAAGAATGTATTGTAATGGTTTTCTAGTTTTTAAATCCTCAATAATTTGTAGGAACTTATCTGATATCTTGACCTCAATTCTTTTATTTGGGTGAATAATACAATCAGAACGATTATAACCTAAAACATGCTCAATACTCAAATACGCCCAGCTTATCACTTCTCTTTCTTCAAAAATAGGAGTTAATTCTTTTCTAAAGTAAGGAATGATATTGCTAAGTGTTTCCATACTACAAATGTATTCAATTTAGTACTTTTGAGCCATGCAAACACAAGAGTTTTTCATCCAAAAATGTTTGGAATTAGCCAGTAAAGGAAAAGGAAATGTATCTCCCAATCCTATGGTAGGCTGTGTTATTGTTTACAATAATGAAATAATAGGTGAAGGGTATCATGAAAAATATGGATTTTCTCATGCAGAAGTGAATGCAATTGCAAGCGTAAAAGATAAAAGTTTGCTAAAAAAATCCACGCTTTATGTAAATCTAGAACCTTGTGCTCATTTTGGCAAAACAGCCCCCTGTTCTAATCATATAATTGAATACAAAATACCAAAAGTAATTATCGGATGTTTAGATACCTATCATAAGGTTTCAGGAAAAGGAATTGAGAAATTGCAAAATGCAGGATTAGAAGTTATTCTTGGAGTTTTGGAAAAAGAAAGCAGAGAGCTTAATACCAGATTCTTCACTTTTCAGGAAAAGAAAAGGCCCTACATTATATTAAAATGGGCCGAAAGTAAAGATGGGTTTATAGCACCTCATAATCAAAGCGAACCTTTTTGGATGACTTCTAGTGAATCTAAGAAAATAGTTCATAAATGGAGAGCAGAAGAAGATGCAATTCTAGTGGGTAGAATTACCGCTGAAAAAGACAATCCTTCTCTAACAGTTCGTGAAGTAAAAGGAAATCATCCAATACGAATTGTGATTGACAAGGATTTAAAACTCTCAAAAGAGTTAAACCTATTCAATAATGAAGCTAGGACTATTGTCTTTAATCACATAAAATCAGATACTCAATCTAATATCAATTACATTAAAATTAATTTTAATAACTTGATTAAAAATATATTAGAAGAATTATATAAACAAAATATTCAATCTGTTATAATTGAAGGGGGAACAATAACTTTACAATCCTTTATTGATATCAGTATGTGGGATGAAGCAAGAATTTTTACTACAAAAGAAAATCTAATTCATGCAGTAAGAGCTCCAAAGATTATAGGAAATACAAGAGAAGAAGCAGAAATTGGAGTTGATCATCTAAAAATACTTTATAATGATTAACATAATTTACACCATACTCCTATTCAATATTTTAATAATTGGATTTAAGATGTTTCAGAAATATAAAGTTGATAATTTACAAGCATTAATTGCAAACTATCTTACTGGAGCAGTTTGTTCTTATCTTTTTTTAGAAACTAATTTTTCACTTGATTACATATTACAAGTTTCTTGGCTATATCATGCAATAATTATCGGTACCCTATTTTTTATTGTATTTAACTTGTATTCATTTGGAATCCAAAAAGTTGGAATTTCTATTACTACAGTTGCCAATAAAATGTCATTAATTATTCCTGTTGGTGCAGCACTACTTCTATACCCTAAAAGCAACACTTTTGATCTATTAAAAGGAATTGCATTTCTCTTAGCTATTATTGGTATTTATTTATCTTCTACAACAGGAGGAAAATTAAATTTTAATAAGAAATATCTTTGGTTAATTGTACTGGTTTTTATTGGTCAAGGAATTTCTGATGCTATTTTTAATGATTTTGCGCAAAAATTTCCTGAAGAAGGAAGTTATTTGTTTTTTATGGTATTATTCTTTTTTGCTAGTATTACTGGAATTCTAATTCTGTTAGGGCAATCAATAACATCAAAAAAACCATTACAACTAAAAAATCTTTTTTGGGGAGTTATTTTTGGTGTTCCTAATTTTTTCTCTCTAGTTTTTTTCTTAAAAGCATTAGAAGATCCTAATATTTCTAGTGCTGAAGTTTTCCCTCTTGTTAGCATGGGGGTTGTGGTTTCTTCCTCTGTCATTGGTTTACTAATTTTTAAAGAAAAGCTGACTCAAAATAATTGGATTGGTATCTTGCTTTCAATTTGTGCTATTTACTTGTTTTCCTAATAATGTTTAATGAACTTATAAAGAAACAGAAAGCGTCTTCAAATAACCTCTAATATTATAAAAATATATCAAAAATAGATAATGAAATTACTAAAACAACTGTGTGAAATTCACGCTCCTTCAGGAGAAGAGTTTGCTATTACTCAATTCTTATTAAACTACATTGAAAAAAACAAAAAGGATTGGCAAGTAAAACCTATTTTACACTATGGAGATGGATTTCAGGATAATCTAATTATGGTGTTTGGGGAAAATCCAAAAACTGCAATTTTTGCACATCTAGATTCAATTGGATTTACTGTAAAATACAATAATGAAATTGTAAAAATTGGAGGCCCTGTAACTACTGAAGGAATTATTTTAGTTGGACAAGATTCAAAAGGTAAAATTCAAGGAAAACTCATCCATAAAGGCAAAAAAGAAAATCAAAAAATGTTTATTGATTTTCAAAGAGAAATTGATAGAGGAACCTCCCTTACTTTTAAAGTTAATTTTAGAGAAGATAAGAATTTTATTCAATCTTGTTATATGGATAACCGATTAGGAGTTTGGAACGCATTAGAGGTAGCAAAAACACTTCAAAATGGAATTATTGTTTTCTCATCTTGGGAAGAGCATGGAGGCGGTTCAGCAGGTTATTTAGGAAAGTTTATTTATGAAACTTACAATGTAAGTCAAGCATTAATTTCTGACATCACTTGGGTAACTGATGGTGTAAAACACGCAAAAGGTTGCGCTATCTCACTTAGAGATAGTGGAATTCCAAGAAAATCATTTGTAAATAAAATTATAGCTATTGCTAAGAAATCAACAATACCTTTTCAATTAGAAGTAGAAAATGCCGGAGGATCTGATGGAAATGAATTACAGAAAAGTCATTATCCTTGGGATTGGTGTTTTGTTGGAGCACCTGAAGAACATGTCCACTCTCCAGATGAAAAAGTACACAAAAAAGATATAACATCTATGATTAATCTTTATAAAGAATTATTGGAAAAACTTTAACAATAGTAAACTCCAAATTGTTTATTGGTAAATAACTATTCTAAAGCTAATTTATATGCTTGAAGTGCTCTTTTACGAGCAAAATCATGCTCTACAATAGATTCAATATAATTTTCTTTATCAAAATCTTTAATCCATCTTTTAATATATATAAAATCTTTATCAAATCTTTTTTGCTGAGTAATTGGATTGAAAATTCTAAAATATGGAGCAGAATCACATCCAGTACCTGCTGCCCACTGCCAATTGCCATTATTAGAAGACAACTCATAGTCTAATAGTTTCAAACTAAAATATCTTTCGCCCCAACGCCAATCAATCAATAAATGCTTGCATAAAAAACCTGCAACAATCATGCGAGCCCTGTTATGCATATAGCCAGTGATTTTTAATTCTTGCATTCCAGCATCTACAATTGGATATCCAGTTTTGCCATCACACCAATTTTGAAAATCTTTTTTATCGTTTTTCCATTGTATCTTATCATATTTCTTTTTAAAATTTGAATTTACCACATATGGGAAGTGAAATAAAATCTGCATAAAAAATTCTCTCCAAATTAATTCTGATAAAAAAGTAGTCTCATTATTTGGTATCGAATTAATAACATGCCTTATACTAATAGTTCCAAAGCGAAGATGAACACTTAATGAAGTGCCTGCATTTAAGAAAGGATAATCTCTTTGGCTAGAATAATTACGTGTCGATTCCAAGTTAAAATCTACTACTTTAATTTTAGACTTTAGAAAACCAATCTCAGATAATAACGGAAATTGATTCTTAATTTTTAAAAAATTAGAAAAATCTAAAAAGATTTCAGTAGAAATAGATGCTTGCTTAAATTTTGAAAGCCATTTATTTTTATAAGCAGTAAAAACAGTATACGGTAAACTATTTTCTTTTAATATTTCTGTTGGTCCAAATATTACCTGATCTTTATATTGAAAATGGTGCTTCTTCTTTTTTTTCAGCAAATCACTAATTTTTTTATCACGATCAATTGCGTAAGGCTCATAATCTAAATTGGAATACAAATTTTCAATCTCATACTCCTTTATTAAATTATTAAATACATTTATAGGCTTACCTTTAATAACTAACAATGAAGAATTAACATTATTTAATCTTTTATTTATTTCTTCTAATTTTTGATAAATGAAGCTAATTCTCGCATCATCATTAGGTAAATTTTCTATAATATCCTCATCAAAAATAAAGATCCCTAAAACAGGATTTCCTGATGACAAAGCTGAATTAAGTCCAATATTATCATCTAAACGCAAATCCCTTCTAAACCAAAAGATATTCGTTTTCATTTCTAAAGTAAAAATTACAACTTTATTGAGGATATACCACCATCAATATTGAATACCTGACCAGTAACCCAACTCGATTTTTTAGATAATAAAAATTCTATAGCATATGAAATATCTTTAGCGCTACCAGTAGTTTTTAAAGGATGTCTTTCATTCATCATTTCTTTTTGTTTATCATTTCTGAAAAACCGTTTAGAAAGCTTAGTATTAATAAGTGATGGAGCAACGCAATTTACTCTAATATTTGGTGACCACTCAGCAGCAAGGCTTCTTGCTAAAGCCTCTAGAGATGATTTACACATAGCAATTGAAGAATGAAATGGCATTCCTGTGCTTGCCGCTACTGAACTGATAAAAACAATAGATGAGCCAATTGACAACTTAGCCTCATAAAATTTTAAAATATTTAAAAGACCCAAAACATTTATATCGTAATCAGATTTAAAATCATTTATTTCTAATTGTCTGAATGGTTTTAAAACAATAGTGCCAGGAAAATAAACAATACCATCAAGACTATCTATATCAAGATATGTTAATGGATTCAAAATGTCAAAATTATCTACACAACTAAATAAAGAATTTGTGCTCAATCTAATAAATTCATATTTATCTGAATAATTATCATATAAATGACAAGCAATATCACTGCTGGCTCCAACTAATAGTATTTTCATATTTTTGACTTATAAAGATAATTTTTAAAATTCTTGTAGCTATTAATAGAATTTAATATCTCTTACAGTGCCATTAACAATAATTGTATCAACAAAAGATGATAAATCAAGATTGTATTTATAGATAGAATTTGGAGAATTGACATCATTCATATATAACATTTCATAATACACCGTAGTACTATCGTTTACTTCAAGAGATTCAATATTTGTATTAATCACGCTAGCATTGACACTCGCTAATGAAGTAACATTTAGAGTGTTTGAATTGAGTTTGTAAACGCCCCCTTCTGCTGTAAAATAACATCTACTGTTATCAAAATTACTAATTAAATTTTGGGCGTTATATATTCCTGAAAGAATATCCGTACTATATACTTCATTGCTATATTGATTTATATCAGATAAAGAAGATGCTGTATTATTATTTGGATTTACTACATCATAAATTCCCTTGCATAATACTATTAATCTTCCAGCCTGTGTAAAAATTGCAGAATTAGGATTTTCTCCAACTTGAAGACTTCCTTCAAAATTAGCTAATGCTACTAAATTATCTCTAAACTCAATTACTACAACTGTTGAATCTTTTATTTGACTTGATAATTCACCTCCATTTAAAACAAATGATTTGTATGAATTGCTTAAAATAAACACTGGACTAGTATTGTCTCCAGTTTCAATATCAGAAGTGATTTCCATATTCTTAAGATCAACTACTTTTACTTTTGAATCCCCTTTATCTACTACAAAAAATCTATCATTACTTACAAAATCAAAATCGACAGGATTTACAAATCCACTAATCATCCCCTGATGTTCAAATGTTTTTGCATCAACTACAATAATATAATTATCAGCTAAAATATAAGCTTTACCCCCATTGAATTTAATTTTCTTTGGATTACTAATTGTGATATTATTAACCGTTTTATAAATCTGATTTATTACTTGTGCTAACGAATCTTTGTAATTATAAAAGCTAACGCCTATATCTGAAACAATATACATTCCTTCTCCATAATTTTCATCAAAAATAGGCCCATCAGCCTCATCTTCTTTACATGAAGAAATAAGAAGTGTAGCTATTAGTAAATAATTGAATAATTTCATGTTTTTATTTTTTGGTAAAGATAAAAAAAGCCAAGTAATACTCGGCCTTTTTAATTTTAATGATAGAAGATAGTAGATTCTTTGCAAATAAAAAATTTATTTAACAATAAAAATCTGCTTATTATCTTTTATATACATACCTCTCTTAATAAATCGATCATTGCTAATTAATCTACCAAGCATATCATAGTATTGATTAGAACTTTGATCAACATTATCTGAAACTACTGAAGAAATACCAGTTGTAGCACTTCTAATATCAAAAACAATGGTTCCTGGTGAAATTCCACATACAAAAGAAGAAAGTAAAAAGTTATTGGCATCATAGATATTAACTGAGCCTGAAGTAGCATAATCAGTTATACTTGCATACAGTAGAGTATTAATAGGATCGTAAGATAAATCATAAAAACTTTGACTAATTGGTAATGGTGATCCTGTACTAGGTAATAAAGAGAGATCCCATTCATTTAAAATAGTATCTCCTGAAATTTGATAATTGATTTTATTATCTCGCAAACATGATGTACCACAGCCAGTAGGAGCAGCAGCTAAATTGGTAGTAATAACAGAATTGGTTAATAAACTCAGTTGTGATATAGAAGATCCCGACCAATCTTTATTATTAATAGTGTAAATATGGTCTCCACTTTTAATCATATTATCAGGATTAATCCCATCTATTCCTAAATCTATTTCGTTTAAATAAGCAAAAGTATTTAAATCCAATATCCCAACAAGTCCTTTATAATTACCCCATTCATAAGCATTATTTATTGCAACATAAAGCTTGTCATTATTAACAACTAAATTTTGTGTTGCCCATTTAGGCCCTGTTATAGTATCTATTTCTGTATGTAAACTTAAATCTGAAGTATTAAATACTTGTAAATACGAATTAAAAAATATTGGTGAAAATGTAGTATTATCATAATCTCCTCTAGTTACAATAATTTTATCATTCCAAACTGATAAATTACGGATACCATCTACTGCTTGAGTTGTAATTACATCATAGGTATTTTTATCATACTTATACAACATATTGTCTGCTGCAACATAAAAATAATTAGCATCAACAACTAAATCTGAAGCAAACCTTGCTGTATGCAAAGTGTCAACGCTAGTATAGGCTTGTGTAGTTGGATTATAAGAACCTAAAGTGGGTGGAACAATAGACTGATTTAAGTTATAATCAAAATAACCTTCATTTAAAACAATAACCTGATGAACATACTCTTGAGCTTTGGCAGCAGTTATTTGTACAGCCAAAACGAGCATACAAAATGCACTTTTTTTCATAATAAATATTTTTTTTAATTTTTAAAAATCTTAAATACTCTTCTTCCAGAGAATATTTAACATAATGGCATTTAGCAGGTCTTCTGACTTGGTCCTCTGAATTGGCCTTCCCGTTGTTTAAACAGTGGCATTGCGGTATTCAAATTATACGAACCTTACAGCTTCTGGAAAAGTTGAGGCATCTCACCCCATTCCCTTTTACACTATCCTTTAGTGTACTAAATACAATACGAAAATAGAAATTAAGTGTACTAAAAAAAAATATTGGGTTTAAAATTCAGTCCGATTTATTAACAAACATTTAACAATATCATATAAAGTGCCCTCATCAAGATTAAGATTTAATCTGATAATTAGAAGGAATATTCTTTACATCCTTCTATTATTTTAAAAGGTGCGTGTACTTCATAATTTTGCCATTTCCTTTTGTAAACGCTTGTATTATTTGGGAAGCGAAATACTCTTTGAATATTATTATAACTTATTATTTTTCTGAAAAAAGAAGGAACCAATGCTCCTGTCTCCAACAATAAACTTTGAGAATCAAATTCCAACTCAATCCTAACATTAACTTTATATGTTTTGGATAACTCTCTCTCATATGCCTCTAAATCTTTCCAAGGCCCCCTATTTAGTTTTTCGTGCTGCAAAGCACAATTCAAATAAGAAAAGGTTGCTTTTAAGCTTTCATAATCGCAATTAAAAGCGGCAGCAGGAGCCAAATGGCCTTTATCCCATACATTCTTGTGGTAATCATTTTCATCAGAAGTTACTCCTTTAAAAGACTTGTCTTGTTTAAAATCCAATCCTTTACGATCATAAGCTTTTGTATGACAGGCTACTTCATATTCTAACCATAAGGGTTGTTGTTTTTTTTCAGAATAACACACCTCAAATATACCACTATCAACAAGCTGTTGAGCGGATAAAAACTGAACGGATAAGAAAAGAATAAATAAAATTCTCATAAAATTTTTAAACTTAAAAACATCAATAACAACGCTTGAGATTAACTATTATTGAAAATAGCGTCTGAAATCTCCAAACTTTTATCCAGTTCATCTAAATTAAGCCCTAGATCTTCTTTAAAATAAGTAATTAGTTTTTCAGTGGGCATATTCCCTACCAATTCATCTTTAGCCATTGGGCAGCCACCATATCCTTTTAGAGCGGCATCAAATCTTCTACATCCATTTTGGTAGGCCGCCTCTACTTTTTCTCTCCATTTATCTTCGGTAGTATGAAAATGGGCCCCAAATTCAATAGTAGGATATTGCCTTATTAAAGTACTAAAAAGAGGCGCAATATTTTCAGGATTAGAAACCCCAATAGTATCTGATAGGGCAACTGTTCCTACTTCCATATTAGCTAGTTGTTCTGTTAATTTTGCTACTATATCAGTATGGTAATTTTCGCCATAAGGATTGCCAAAAGCCATGGATAAATACACTACTAATTGTTTTTTATTCTTTACTGATAAGTTCTGAATTTCTTCAACAGTCTTAAGCGCCTGATCAATAGTTTTATTGGTGTTTCTTTTTTGAAACTCCTCAGAAACTGAAAGTGGAAAACCTAAATAATTTATTTCCTGAAAATTACAAGCATCAGTAGCTCCCCTTGTATTTGCAATAATTGCTAACAATTTACTAGATGTGCCACTTAAATCTAAACCTTTTAAAACTGCAGCACTATCTTTTAATTGAGGAATAGCTTTAGGAGAAACAAAACTTCCAAAATCTATGGTGTCAAAACCTACTTTTAGCAGTTGATTGATGTATGCAATTTTTTTAGAAGTAGGAACAAATTCGCTAATTCCTTGCATGGCATCTCTAGGGCATTCTATTATTTTCATCTTTGCAGAATGGCTTTATTGATTCTTTTTATCAATGCGGGGCCTTCATAAATAAAGCCAGTATATAACTGAACTAAAGTAGCTCCCGCATCCAGTTTTTCTAAAGCATCCTCAGTGGAGTGAATACCACCAACTCCAATAATTGGAAATGCTTTATTGGATGTATCAGCAAGGTACTTTATCACCTCTGTTGATCGAGACTTTACAGGATTACCGCTCAAACCCCCATCTCCTATAGCTTTAAGTTTGTTTTTATCGGTTTTAAGCCCATTTCTATCAATTGTAGTATTAGTTGCTATTACTCCATCAATTTTAGTGTCAGCAACAATTGTTATAATATCATCCAATTGCGCATTTGTTAAATCTGGAGCAATCTTTAATAAAATAGGCTTTCTTTTATCATTTGCACTGTTTAATTCCTGCAAACGATTAAGCAATGCTGTGAGGGGTGCTTTCTGCTGCAAATCGCGCAAACCAGGAGTATTTGGAGAACTTACATTCACAGCAAAATAATCAACATAAGGAAATAATTTTTCAAAGCAGATTTCATAATCACTTACCGCATCTTCATTAGGAGTTAACTTATTTTTTCCAATATTACCTCCAATAATGAGCTTAGTTTTCTTTCTTCTTAATCTAGAGCTAATCGCCTCTATCCCGCTATTATTAAAGCCCATTCGATTAATCAGTGCCTTGTCTTGTTTTAACCTAAATAATCTAGGCTTAGGGTTTCCTTCCTGTGGAAGTGGAGTTACTGTTCCGATTTCCACAAAACCAAATCCAAAAGCACCTAATTCATCAAAGAGTTTGGCATCTTTATCAAAACCTGCTGCTAATCCAACTGGGTTTTCAAACTTCAAGCCAAAAACCTCTCTTTCTAATCTAGTATCTTGAACCTTAAATAGCAGTATCCAAGTCCAGTTGATACCTGGAATCATTGCTGTAAATTTAATTAACTTAAAAAGTATATTGTGAATAAACTCAGGATTGAAAAAAAATAAGATGAACCGAACTATTTTGTACATGAATAATTTTTATGCAAAGTTAGGTTTTTTAGTGAAAAATAATTATACGGGACTTACTATCTGTCTAATTACTTTCTACTAGTGATTATCTTTACTTACTTCCTCAAAGGATTGGTCATCATAAAACACTACTACTTTTCCAATTTTTTTTGAAATTCGCACTTCTTGTATTTCTATTTGAGCTGTCATGTAACCAATTCCTGTAATCAGCCAGTTAGCATTTAAATTAGGATAGGCCTGTAATAATTTTTCAAAAAAGTCAATACTTGGCTTATTTCGACCAGAAAGTATGTGCGAAATAGTAGCACGATTAACACCAATAGTATCAGCAAATTCTGAGGCTTTTAATCCTTCTGATTCCATCCAATTTTTAAGTCTTTTATGCATTTTTTAATAAATTACATTTGTAAATTACAAATTTATAAAATAGTTTTGTTTTTTTGTCTTTTTTTTATTATTTCTTTCAAATAATATTAAACTATTACTATATATAAATAATATAATATGTTGATTTAAATATATTTATATTATAATTTTTAAACTTTAAATAAAAGCAGCTATAATAGATGAAGAAATGCCATATTATTTGTTTACATAAGTAAACTATAACGCAATATAATTGAAAATGAGAAACCTTGCAAAAGTATTTATACTACTATTTTTATATTGACTTTAGTACCAAGATAAATCGCACTTCATTACACAAATTTAATACCGTAAGCAACCTCTTTCCATTTTTTAGTTTACTGTATTATTTTTAAATTTGAGTAGATCATTAAATATTGATGTCAATTTAATTGTCGCTTTATATTGAATGATTAATTTAGCGCAAATAAAATTAAGCAGCTAAAAAGCTTATTAAAATACAAAAAATGGAAAATTACCCATTATACCAATGGTTTATAATACAAACTCCTGTAATGCAAGCACTTTATGCAGGGCTTTTTACTTGGGCATTAACTGCACTAGGTGCAGCCCTAGTATTTTTATTTAACTCATCAAATCGAAAAGTTCTAGATACTGCACTTGGATTTACTGGAGGGGTAATGATTGCTGCAAGTTTCTGGTCTCTACTTTCTCCTTCAATTTCTTATGTTGAATTGCAAAATGAAATGGGATTAAGCACCATGCCAATATGGCTACCACCAGCAATTGGTTTTTTCTTAGGCGCTTTGTTTCTATACACACTAGATAAAATTATTCCCCACTTACACCTATTTGCAAAACAAGAAGAAGCTGAAGGTATAGAAACCAACTGGAAAAAAACGATATTATTAGTATTAGCAATTGCTTTACATAATATACCTGAAGGCTTAGCTGTTGGAGTTGCATTTGGAGCTCTTGCAAATCCCGAACTATTAGGAATGGATGGTCATTCAGTATTTACCATAGGTGGTGCAATAGCACTAGCAATAGGAATTGGAATACAAAATTTTCCTGAAGGATTTGCAGTTTCAATGCCTTTAAGAAGAATGGGTGTAAGTAAATGGAAATCATGGAAATGGGGTCAACTCTCAGCAATTGTAGAGCCTATATTTGCAGTAATTGGCGCAGCTATTGTAATGCAAGTATTACCTATCCTGCCCTATGCACTTGCCTTTGCAGCAGGCGCTATGATTTTTATTGTAGTAGAAGAAGTTATACCTGAAAGCCAAAGAGGAGGCAATACTGATCTTGCTACAATGGGATTAATAGCCGGATTTATTGTAATGATGTGTTTAGATGTTGCTTTAGGTTAGAGATAATACTAAACAATCGATCAATTTAGCAATTGTTTAATTATTACATTTGCCAAATGTCATCCAACATCAACATAAAGAATCGAAAAGCAAGCTTTGAATACCAATTCATAGCTACATTTGTTGCAGGAATTTCTCTAGTAGGAACAGAAATTAAGTCAATTCGGAACAATCAAGCCAATATTTCGGATGCCTATTGCGTTTTTATGGATGAAGAGCTATATGTAAAGAACTTACATATTGCTGAGTATCCAAATGGAGGCTATGCCAATCATGAACCCAAAAGAGACAGAAAACTACTGCTAAATAAACAGGAACTTCATAAGATGTTGGGAAAAGTAAAAGAAAAAGGAAATGCTGTTATTCCTATTAGATTGTTTATCAATGAATCAGGCAAAGCAAAATTAGAAATCGCCCTAGCAAGAGGAAAAAAGATTTACGATAAAAGAGAAAGTATTAAAGAAAACGACCAAAAAAGAGATATGGATCGAATAACAAATAGCAGAAAATGAAACAATACTTCCTGCCTGTGCTACTTATAACCATACTTTTTGCTTGCAAGAAAGAAGATTTTAGCAATAATAATTCTAACGCTATTTTACACTTTTCTAACGACACAATTACTTTTGATACAGTATTTGCCTCTATTGGCTCAATAACCAAAACTCTTACAGTTTACAATCACAATGACTTTGATGTAAGAACCAACATTGAATTAAGAGGAAATTCAGCGGCTCATTTTCGTATGAATATTGATGGTATAGCAGGAAATAACCAAAGTAATATTGAGATTCCTGCAAAGGATAGTATTTTTATTTTTCTTGAAGTTACTATTGACCCTTCTAGCAATAACACCCCTTATATCTTAAAAGACTCGCTAGTATTTACTACCGGAACAACTAAACAAGATGTTGATTTGGTAGCCTATGGACAAGACGCTCATTTTCATACTGCAGATACTTTTGGGTTAATTATAAATGGAACAGATACTACGCGTTTCTACTATCACTTGTTAGACTGCTCTATCCCTTGGGAAAACGACAAGCCTCACGTTATTTACGGTTATGCTGTAGTTAACCCAGGAAATACACTTACAATAAATGAAGGTTGTAACATTTATCTTCATAAAAACTCAGGTATATTAGTTGGAAATCCATTTACTGAAGTCCCAGGAGGAACAATAATAGTAAATGGCATACTTGATAATGAAGTTACTTTTCAAGGCGATCGATTAGACTCTTGGTACAAAGACATCCCTGGTCAATGGGATAGAATTTGGCTAATGCCAGGAAGTATCAATAATGAAATAAATTATGCCATTATAAAAAATGGAAATATTGGCATTCATGCCGATACTGTATTCAATAACAACCCTACCCTAACAATCAATAATACTATTATTAAAAACATGTCGGGAATTGGTATTTTAGGACAAGGAGCTAACATTAGTGCAAAAAATACTGTAATAAGTAGATGTGGGCAATATGCAGTGGCTTGTAATATTGGCGGAACTTATAATTTTACCCATTGTACTTTTGCTAACTACTGGAATTATAACAATAGAAATACCCCCTCTATCCTACTGAATAACTATTATGAAGGAAGTGACGGAATTATTTATCATAGAGACTTAAAAGCAGCTGATTTTATCAATTGTATTATTGAGGGGTCATTATCTACTGAAGTGAGTTTTCAAGAACAAGAAGGTCTATTCAACTATACTTTTGACCATTGCCTTATAAAACTAGATCCTTCAATTAACACCGATAATTCGCATTATCAGAATGTAATCTTAAATCAAGCAGTAAACTTTAAAGATGGGTATGAAGGTGATTTTCATCTAAAGGAAAATTCTCCAGCCATTGATGCCGGGAACAGTATGGGTAATTTTAATGACATTGAAGGTAATACTAGAAATAATCCAGATATAGGAGCTTATGAGTTTGTGGATGAATTATAGCGACCTTAAGAACTCTATGGTATCTACCCCATCCGCATAATCCCAAAGGTTGGGTTTTTGGCTAGTACCAAAAGGAACCTCTTGTTTTGAAACTATACACTGTAAACTATGCCTATTTTCTTCAATAAAGTGATCCACAATGTGCCTATCATCATAATACTGGTAATACAACATTGCAACAGGAGAAAGCAATGACTTATCCTCTTTCATAAGTAAAAATCCATTTTCAATCAATTTATTACTGCCCATTAAAAAAATTGCTTTGTTATAATCGTAATTATTTCCATACTTTTTATGTTCCACAATATTATGAAAAGGATAAAATACCTCAAATAGTTTATTTAAGTCATATCCAGTTGGCAAAAAGAGTTTGGAGACATTTCTACAACCCAAACCAAAATAGGAAAATACATCATTAGCAAGTCCTTTTAACTCTATATCGGTCTCAGTGCCATCAAGGACAGCAACTGATCTTCTGTTTTTACGAATTATCTTTTGAGCACCTTTAAAATAATACTCAAAAAACTGGGCCGAATTATCACTTCCTGTAGCAATTACCCCATCAAAATCTTTATTTTTCACGTCATCAATAAAAGAGATGCTTTGTTTAAATTCAGGAGCGATACTTAGTAGTTTTTCAATCATTACTTTTAAGAGCACATTATCGGTACTTGACATTTTAACAACTACTTTATGACCTGAAAGAAGAACACTAAGAAAATCATGAAAACCAACTAAAGGAATATTACCCGCCATAATTACAAGAACCTTTTTTGGACTTGCTAATTCCTTTAATTTATAAGGATTTAGCCAGGCAGTAAGCATATCTTCTTTTAATTGTTCCTGCCAAGCATTTATGGCATTTTCAATGTTTTCTTTGGTAAACCAAGGGTTTAGTACTTCTGCTAAATGTAACTCTGCTGCTTTCTCTTGGAATATATCATTTTTAAGATAATGACCTAGCTGAGTAAAGGCTTCTATTCTTGCTTGTAACTTCATTAAAAATTACTTTACTCTAAGTAATAATAACCCTATAAAAGTAATAAATCCATTTAGAATAAGTAGTTCAAATCCAAAAGGAATATATAAACTTAAAATATAGCAGATAACGGGTGAGGAAATTGCAACAAAGGGAACAAACTTGTCTTTAACTTTATGTTTAGTAAAAAGTCCAAATGAAAACATACCAAGAAGCGGACCATAAGTATAGCCAGCTACCGTAAATAATGATTTTATAACACTTTCATTATTAAGAGCATCAAATAGTAAAATTACAACTAATATTATAAAGGAAAATAATACATGAACTTTTTTTCTTGTCTTGACTTGCTTTTCAGGTTCTTGCTTATCAATCTCAATAATATCAATACAAAAAGATGTTGTAAGTGATGTAAGAGCTGAATCTGCAGTAGAATAAGCAGCAGCAATTATGCCAATAATAAAAACTAAACCAACATAAATTGGCAATTCAGACTTAAAAACAATATATGGAAAAAGTAAATCTGTATTGCTTGGAATATTAAAACCAACTGATTCTGAGTAAATAAAAAGAATCGCTCCAAAAGAAAGAAAAAGTAAATCAACGAAAATGAGGATTATACTAAATACCGTCATATTCTTTTGTGCATCTTTTAAATTTCGGCAGCTAAGATTTTTTTGCATCTGATCTTGATCAAGCCCCGTCATTACAATCGCCATAAAAACTCCTGAAAAAAACTGTTTAAAGAAGTATTTTTTATCAGTCCAATCTTCAAAGAAAAAGACTTTAGAATAATCAGAGTCTTTAATTAAATTATATGCTGAAGAGAAATCAAAACCCATCCTATCAATTAATATATAGGCTATGATAATAACACTTGCGAGCATAAATGTAGTTTGGAGTGTATCTGTCCAGATAATTGTCTTCATTCCGCTTCTGTGAGTATATAACCAAATAAGTGCTATGGTAATTATAACCGTAATAAAGAAAGGGATATTCCATGCATCAAAAACCGCAAACTGCAATACTGTAGCCATGAGATATAATCTGAATGCAGATCCGATAGTTCTTGAAAGCAAAAAGAATGCTGAGCCCGTTTTATAACTACTATAACCCAATCTATCTTTTAAGTAGGTGTAAATAGATGTTAATCCTAAATTGTAATACAGCGGTAATAAAACTCTAGAAATAACAAAATAACCAACAAAAAAACCAAATACCATTTGTAGGTATGAAAACTCACTTGAACCCACCATTCCAGGTACTGACATAAAAGTAACCCCAGAAAGAGTAGCGCCTATCATTCCATAAGCTATAACATACCATGGAGAATTTCTATTTCCTAGAAAAAAAGAATCATTACTATCATCTTTTCCTGTCAAATAAGAGATAAAGAAAAGAAGTATAAAATATAATGAAATTACGCTTAATAATAAAGTAGATGACATAGAAATTTTTTTTCACAAAGCTAAAATTTTTAGCCATTAATACTAACTTTGCAAGCATGAATTTTCCATCTAAACTTGTTGAAAATGCTGTTGAGCAATTATCTAGTCTTCCAGGAATTGGGCGTAAATCTGCTTTAAGATTAGTTTTACATATGTTAAAACAAGATAAATTATCCGTAGAGCAATTCGGAGATGCATTCATTCAGTTAATCAACAGAATTAATTACTGTACAAGATGTTATAGTATTTCTGATTCTAATTTTTGTGAGGTTTGTGCAAATCCTAAAAGAGATGCATCAATCATTTGTGTGGTGGAAGATATCCGTGTAATGATGGCAATTGAAAATACCATGCAATACAAAGGGGTTTACCATATACTTGGAGGCTTAATTTCTCCTATAGATGGTATTGGACCTAGTCAAATTAGAGTAGAAGAACTCATCAGCAGAATAACAAATCAAGCGGTAACAGAAATTATTTTTGCATTAAGCACAACTATGGAGGGCGATACCACTAATTATTATCTTTTTAGAAGATTAAAAGACTATAACATCAAAATATCATCAATTGCCAGAGGAATTGCTATTGGTGACGAACTAGAATATACTGATGAAATTACTCTAGGTACTGCTATATCTAGCAGAATACCTTATTCTGAGTAATTTAGATAGTAACATGCTACTGATAAAAAGTAAACATTAAAAAGAAACTATTTTACTTTCTTTTCTTAATTTTGCCCAAAATTTAAAACTATGGCAAGAGTTGAACTTATAATGCCCAAAATGGGAGAAAGTGTTTCAGAAGCAACTATAATCTCATGGAGTAAGAAAATTGGAGATATGGTGGAGCTTGATGAAACAATCATAGAAATTGCTACTGATAAAGTAGATTCTGAAGTTCCTTCAACTCATCAAGGTAAATTAGTTGAAATGCTTTTTGGAGCTGATGATGTTGTTAAAGTTGGGGAACCGTTTGCCATAATAGAAACTGAAGCTGGTGGAAATGAAACCCCTACAATAACTAAAGTCACTTATATAGATTGTTTGCCTGTAACAGTCGCAACAAAAGCTGTTGAAGAAACTGTAACTAAAGCAGTGGAAACTACTACAAAACCTACTATTAGTAATTCTGGAGACAGATTCTACTCTCCACTAGTAAGAAGTATGGCCTCCCAAGAGAAAATTGCTATAGCTGAATTAGATACTATCCCTGGAACAGGTAAAGATGATAGAGTTACTAAATCAGATATGCTTGTTTATTTGCAAAATAGAGGATCAGCACCTAAAATAACTGTTGAAATAGCACCTGAAGTAATAGCTACACAAACTGAACAAAAAGCGGCTCAAATTGCTACGACATCACAGAACAGAGTAAATATTCCAAATACTGGCGACACCGAAATTGTTGAAATGGACAGAATGAGAAAATTGATTTCTGCTCATATGACTATGTCAAAACAAACTTCTGCACACATTACATCATTTGTAGAGGCCGATATGACAAATGTGGTAAATTGGAGAGACTCTATAAAAGATGATTTCAAAAGAAGAGAAGGTCAAAATATAACCTTTACTCCTATTATTATTGAGGCCATGGCAAAAGCTGTTAAAGATTTCCCTATGGTTAATGTTTCTGTAGATGGAACAAACATTCACATTCATAAAAATGTAAATATAGGTATGGCTGCTGCCTTACCTGACGGAAATTTAATTGTTCCTGTAATTAAAGAATGTCAAAATAAAAATTTAATTGGGATTACTAAATCGGTAAATGATTTAGCAACAAGAGCTAGAGCAGGTCAATTAAAACCAGATGATATACAAGGAGGAACAATTACCATGACTAATGTGGGTACTTTTGGCAATCTTATGGGCACTCCGATTATAAACCAACCTCAAGTAGCAATTTTAGCTTGTGGTGTAATCAAAAAGAAACCAGTTGTGTTAGAAACTGAACATGGTGATGTAATTGCTATTCGTCACATGATGTTCTTGTCTTTATCTTACGATCACAGAGTTGTTGATGGAGCACTTGGGGGCCAATTTGTAAGAAGAGTTGCAGACTATCTCGAAAAATTTGATGTAAATACTATAGTTTAAAGCCAAATTTTTAGTTCCACTAAAATTTTACTTTCGTATTATGAATTTAAAACTAAAAAAACCCATTGTATTCTTTGATTTGGAAACAACAGGAGTGCAAGTTGCAACAGATAGAATTGTTGAAATAGCAATTCTAAAAGTATTTCCAAACGGCAATAAAGAAAGTAAAACTTGGCTAGTAAATCCTATAATTCCAATTCCCTTAGAAACTACTGCTATTCACGGAATATCAGATGAGAAAGTAGCAAATGAACCTACTTTTAAAGAATTAGCACCCGAAATTTCAGAGCTAATACACAATTGCGATTTAGCAGGCTATAACTCTAACAAATTTGATATCCCACTACTTGCTGAAGAGTTTTTAAGAGCTGAAATTGACTTTGATATGGCAAATAGAAAAGCTGTTGATGTTCAAAATATATTTCACAAATTAGAACAAAGAACCCTGGTAGCGGCTTACCAATTTTATTGCAATAAAGATTTAACAAATGCCCACTCTGCTCAGGCTGATACCAATGCAACTTATGAAGTACTATTAGCTCAGTTAGATAAATATGAAGAATTAGAAAATGATGTACATTTTCTTGCTGAATTTTCAGAGAGAGGAGGAAAATTTGCTGATATGGCGGGTTTCATTCGATTTAATGAAAGCGGAGAAGAGATATTAAGTTTTGGCAAGTATCGTGATGTAACTTTAGCTCAAATATGGAATGATAATCCTGGCTATTTTTCTTGGATACAGAATGCAGAATTCCCTTTATACACCAAAAATGTAATGCGTAATTTTGCCATAAAAATGAAATTAGAAAATAAGTTTAAATCTTAATGGATGTAAAGATATTAATAGCCCATCTTAGTTGCGGACCATTAATGGTTATACTTACTTATATTTTTTATAAATTTCCACCAAAGAAAATAAATCCATTATATGGTTATCGAACAAATAGAAGTATGCAAAACCAAAAAGTATGGGACTTTGCAAATAAAGTAAGTACAAAATATTTACTTGTTGCGTCCCTAATAACTTCCTTAGTACAAGCCATTATAATACTTATGAAATATCAATCTGAAGATGGATTACTGGCATCTACTGCAATTCTCCTTCTATTGCTAGGATTATCAATTTGGAAAACAGAAATAGAGTTGAACAAAAATTTTGATAAAAAGGGTAACAGATTATGAAGATATTATGTATTGGAAGAAACTATGCAAAACATGCC
This sequence comes from Chryseobacterium gleum, assembly GCA_945865535.1. Lineage (GTDB taxonomy): Bacteria > Bacteroidota > Bacteroidia > Flavobacteriales > BACL11 > BACL11. The sequence goes on from CAMBDW010000007.1 coordinate 59,935, forward strand.
CAGGAATTAGGCAATACTGTCCCTACTGAACCTTTATTCTTTCTAAAACCTGAAACAGCCATTCAGCCCAAAGGTCATCCATTTTTTATTCCCCATTTTTCTAATGACATTCACTATGAAGTAGAATTAGTTGTGAAAATTAACAAGCCTGGTAAACATATTGAAGAAAAGTTTGCTCATAAGTACTACTCAGAAATTGGTTTAGGAATTGATTTTACGGCTCGTGATATTCAGCAGGAATGTAAAGCGAAGGGCCTGCCTTGGGAAAAAGCAAAAGGTTTTGATGGATCTGCACAAATTAGTAGCACTTTTATTGAAAAATCAGATTTAGAGCTTGATAATATTACATTTTCTTTAAATAAAAATGGAAAACAAGTTCAACTAGGAAATAGTTCTGAAATGATATTTAAGTTTGATAAAATAATAGCTTATTTATCAAAATTCTATTCTTTAAAAATTGGAGATTTAATTTTTACCGGAACTCCAGAGGGAGTAGGTAAAGTAGAAAAAGGGGATCTCTTAAATGGTTTTATTGGAGAACAAGAAATGTTTAAAGTTTTGATTAAGTAAACTATTTCAAAAATCTCATCTTATAAGTAGCACTCACTTTTCCATTAGTGATATCCATAAGCTTACCTTTTATCATTTTTTTTCTTAATGGAGATATTTTATCAGTAAATAAAACACCATTTATATGATCATACTCATGTTGGATAACACGAGCTACTAAACCATCAAAAATAGCAGTGTGCTTGTCAAAATTCTCGTCAAAATACTCAATAGTAATAGACGATTTTCTAGAAACATCTTCCCTTATTTCTGGAATCGATAAACAGCCCTCATTAAACTCCCACTCCTCCCCTGTTTCTTCAATGATTCTAGGGTTGATAAATACTTTCTTAACGACTTGTACTGGTAATTCTTTCTCATCATCTACAAATGGAGTTGTATCAATCAAAAATAGTCTAATAGCTTTATTAATTTGAGGAGCAGCTAGGCCAACACCACTAGCCTCATACATTGTTTCCCACATATTAACTAATAAAGCATCTAACTCTGGGTATTCATGTGTAATATTTACACAATTCTTTCTTAAAATTGGGGCTCCAAAAGCTACAATTGGCAATATCATTATAAAATTGACTCAATGATTTTTTCAATACTCATTCCCTCAGCTTCTGCTTTATAATTTTTTACTAATCTGTGCATTAATATTGGTTTTGCAACCGCTTTTACATCTTCAATATCAGGAGAATACTTACCATTAATAGCAGCATGACATTTTGCTCCCATTATCATGTATTGTGATGCTCTTGGGCCAGCTCCCCACTCTATATATTCTTTTACCACATCATCTGTTTTATCAGAGTTTGGCCGAGTTTTTGCTACTAAACCTACTGCATATTGCAAAACATTATCAGTAACTGGTAATTTAGTAATTACCTGCTGAAATCTCAAAATATCATCAGCATACATAATGGTATTTAAAGTAATATTTTGCTTAACTGTTGTCTGCTTTACAATTTGTAATTCCTCCTCATATGAAGGGTAATCTAAAACTACATTAAACATGAATCTGTCAAGTTGGGCTTCAGGTAATGGGTAAGTACCTTCTTGCTCAATAGGATTTTGAGTAGCCAATACAAAAAATGGTTTGTCTAACTCATATTTTTTCCCAGCATTCGTAACAGAGCGCTCTTGCATAGCCTCTAGTAAAGCTGATTGGGTTTTAGGAGGTGTTCTATTAATCTCATCTGCTAAAATTATATTAGAAAATAAAGGGCCTTTAATAAATTTAAATTCTCTTTTCTCGTCTAATATTTCAGCCCCAACTATGTCTGAAGGCATTAAATCTGGAGTAAATTGAATACGGTTAAAATTAAGCCCTAAGGAGTCTGCAATTGTTTGAACCAAGAGGGTTTTAGCCAAACCAGGAACTCCTACTAACAAACAATGTCCATTACAAAAAATAGAAATTAGAACTTGTTGAACAACAGCATCTTGGCCTACAATAACTTTTCCTATCTCATTCTTAAATTCATTGTACTTTACAACAAATTCATCAATAGCTTTTACTTCATCACTCATATTATTTTACCCATTTATTTTTGAACCCACAGTTTAAAAGATCCTCATTAATCTTAATATAGGTTTTATCAATTGTTTTTTGAATCCACACCATTAGCTCATCTTGCTTTTTAAGGTTGATAGCAAAATCCTTAATCATTGAAAAATCATCAACTAAGTTAGCCGTATGTGATTCTATTTTCTTAGTTAGTTTTAAAATTCGATAAGCCTGAGTTTCATCAGGCATCTGCATAAGCGCAGAAGAAGAAATCTCAGCAACTTTTAGATTTTCAACAGTATATTTTAAAGCAGGAGCCATATCATCTATAGTATGCATTGTGGACATAGTATTTGGATTTAATAATAAACCCCCATTATTTTTGCTTTCATCATCACTATACTTAGTAATTGCCTGCTCAAAAGTAATTTTTCCATCCTTAATTTCTTTTTCAATCTCTTCAATTTTAAGTTTGGCATTATTTAGTGCGGTTGAGCTAACCTTAGTTTTTAATAAAATATGACGAACATTGATTTGCTCTCCTCTCCTTTGAATTAGTTGAATAATATGGAAACCAAATTGAGATTCTACTACTTCTGATATTTCTCCTTCTTTTAATCTAAAAGCTGCTCTCTCAAACTCAGGAACTAAATCTCCCCTATTTACAAAACCAAGCTCACCACCTTTAGAAGCGGAACCAGGATCATCAGAATACAAAGTTGCCAACATCTTAAAATCTTCTCCTTTATACACGCGCGCTCTAAAGTCATTTAGCTTAGCTCGTAATTTATCTTTTTGCTCATTCGAAATTTCTGGTTTTATAATTATTTGAGTGATTTCTACTTTAGAGGGAACTTGTGGAATATCCAATTTTTCTTGCTTATTAAAAAATTCTTTAACTTCAGCAGGAGTTACTTTTACATCAGAGGAAATAGAGCTTTGCACTTTTTGAGCCAAAAACTGATTCTTAATTACTTTACCTAGCTCTAGTTCAATCTCAGCTTTTAATTTTCCAAAATAGGCTTCTACTTTTTCAATAGAACCTAATTGACTTTCGAAATAATTTAATCTTTTGTCAATTTCAGTAGCAATATCTTCATCAGTTACTACTACACTATCCATTTTAGCTTGATTGATAAGTAGTTTCTGAAATAAAATATCCTCAATTATTTCACACTTTACCTCTTCTGATTGTATATTCTCTTGTGATAAATATTGCAAATATTGTGATTCAATATCTGATGTAAGTACTATCTCATCTCCAATTATTGCTTCAACCTTATCAATTGATTGTGCACTAATACTTAAAACTAAAAAACTAAAAATAATTATATTAAAAATCTTCTTCATTAGTAAATTTTTATTTTTTTCTTGGCTAAAGCATTCTGATACAATTCATCTTCCAATTGCTTTAAATAATCTATTTTCTTTTTATTAAGAAGTACATCCTTAATTTTCTCTTTTTCAAAAGCTAACGGGCTAATACTTCCTTTTATTTGATAGTCTTTGATAAACACATAATATCTTAAAGTTTCATCTTCAAAAAAAATGCCTTTTGTACTTCTTAAAAAAGATGCTTCCTCTTCTATAAAATTTGGCAATTTAGAATTAAAAATTGAAAAGTATTGCCATTTATCATATTCTAGGTAATACTCTTTAGAAAATTGCTGACAATAATCTTCCAAATCCTTAATAGCAGTTTCTTTTTCTGATTTATACCATTTATCTACAGAATTTAAATTAGGAGCTGATTTATCAATTACAATAAATCGACCTTTAAAAATATTGTTACTTAATTTAAATTCATTTTTATAGAGATCATAATAATTTTCAATTTCAGCAAATGCAATTGCAGTATCAAAATTCTGATTTAGGAGCTCCTGTTGATATGCGTAAATCAATAATGATGCTCTATAATCTTTAATTTGCTTTTCATACTCTAATAAATCCGTACTTAAATTCATCTCTGCATAAGATATCATCAGCTCTTTTCTAATCCAATCATTCGTAAATTTTTCTACAAAATATGCAGAATCTTCAATCTCATTTGGCATATTATCTATTATATCAGATAAAAATAGTTCTTTCTCATTAACACTAGCAATAATCCCATCTTTCTCTTTAGAAGAACAAGCAAAAAGTAATACAGGTATTGCTAATATTATAAAAAACTTTTGAATCAAAATATTACTTTATTAATGAATGAAGAACTTCCGTATTTATTTTTACGGAATATTTTGACTTTAAATTAGCAAGCCACTCTTTTTCTAAAGCATTTTGATAATCAGAAATAACTTTACCTCTAGTTTCATTTAACTCCTTAACTCCTGAAGGAAGTACCTGATGGATGTCAATTAAAATATATGACTTATCTTTCAATACAATATCCTTAGCTAATCCTGCTTTCCAAACAATATTGTCTAGATATTCATTTTCTCCTTTTACAAATTTCTTAGTATTTATTTGCAAACTTAAAGGAGCGTTAGTATTTATTTCTTTTAATATCTCAGCATCAGTAATCTTGCCTCTATTTTTTTTATAAATATTCCTTTTAACTTTTACAGCTGTTGCATAATTAATACAAGTATAAATTGTAGCATCTACTCTATCAGGCCAAATGTAAGATGATTGATTGGCTCCAAAAAAAGCTTGCAAACCAGTAGTATCTTCAACTGCTTTTTCCCATACTTTTTTATTAGTTAAATCAAATAATAAAATTCCTTCTCTATATTCTTTAAGTAAGGCTTTGTACTGAGGATATTTTTCTTCTAATTTACTGTCTTCATAAGCGAGTAATTGCTCATTAACAAAATCAATATACATTTGATCAATATCACTTCCTAGAGATTGATTTTTTAAAATATATTCTGCAAAATCATTCACTGAAAAAGTTGCCCCATCAAAAGTTAAGAGGGGAGCATTGTTTACAGATGAAACAACAAAATTCCCTTCCGAAACCTTTAAAGCAGCTGCTTTTTTAAAGGTATTATATTCCGTTACTTTCTTACTAACTTTATAAGAATTATTTAATTTTTCATAAAGCGCTTTCTGACTTAATTCACCCCTACTATCTTTCTCAATCATTCTTTTTAAATCAGACTCCATTTCAGAAAATTCAGCAATAGGAGTTTTTTCAATTAACTTGACAATATGCCAACCAAAATCAGTTAAAAATGGAGCCGAAATATCTCCAATCTTATTTAAAGAAAATGCAATACTTTCAAACTCAGGAACCATCTTTCCTACCCCAAATCCTGGCAAACTACCTCCTTTTACAGCTGTAGATCTATCTTCAGAAAACCGTTCAGCAACATCTGCAAAATCTTCACCATTTTTTAGTAATTCCATTGCTTTATTTACCTTATCTTGAGCTTCATTGATTTTATTTTCATCAGCTCCTTGACCTGTTTTAAACATAATATGAGCTACTTTAACTTGCCCCACCGCATCTCTTTTATTATTTACTTGTATTAAATGATATCCATATTTAGTTTTAATTGGCATTGATATCTCCCCAATTGCAGTTGCATATACTGCAGTTTCAAAATCATACACCATCATAAAAGCTGTAAAATAGCCTAAATTTCCTCCATTAGATGCTGCTGATTTATCATCAGAGTTATTCTTAGCAGCTTCAGAAAAGGAAACCTTACCGTTAATAATAGATTTTCTGATTTCTAAAGCTTTATTATATGCTGCTTTTTCATCTTTATCTGTTGCTTTTTCATCTACGGTTATTAAAATATGACTAGCATTGATATCCTTTTGCATTCTGCTATAAGATTCAGTAAGCATCAAACTATCAAACTCATTATTTTTTAAATATGGTTTTGCTAATTGTTTTCTATATCCTTCTAATTCCGTAATAAAAGATGAATTGGTATCCAAACCTAATTCTTCAGCTTCTCTTACCTTTAATTTAAAGTTTATAAAAAGATTCATATAATCGTCCAAATATTCTTTTGTGATTGCTGTATTGTGATTGTTTTTATAAAAAACACCTTTAAACTCTTCTAATGAGATGTTTTTATCTGCAATTGTCAATACATCCTGAGCATTTGACATTAAAAAAAATGCTCCTAATACAAAACTTAATCCTACTTTTTTCATTCTTTTAATTTTAATTTATTTTCTACTATAATTTGGCGCCTCACTAGTAATGGTAACATCATGAGGATGGCTTTCAACAACACCTGCAGCTGTAATTTTTAGGAATTCTGCTTTACTCAAATCATTTATTGAAGCAGAGCCAGTATATCCCATGCCTGCTCGTAATCCACCAATCATTTGATGAATAACTTCTGCTAGAGTTCCTTTATAGGGCACTCTTCCAACAATTCCTTCAGGAACTAATTTTTGAATATCAACCTCTTCACTTTGGAAATACCTATCTTTTGAACCTCTTTCCATGGCTTCAATTGAACCCATTCCTCTGTAAGATTTAAACTTTCTTCCTTCAAATATAATTGTTTCTCCTGGTGCCTCTTCAACTCCTGCAATAATTGATCCTAACATTACAGTACTAGCACCCCCTACTAAAGCTTTGACAATATCACCAGAATATCTTATCCCTCCATCAGCAATAAGCGGAATATTATTTTTCTGTGTTACCTGAGCAACATCCATAATTGCTGTAAGTTGAGGAACTCCAATACCTGCTATAATTCTTGTTGTACAAATAGAACCAGGTCCAATACCTACTTTTACAGCATCAGCTCCAGCATTAATGAGTGCTTGTGCAGCTGCTCCAGTTGCAATATTTCCAACTACAATATCTAACTCAGGAAAAGAAGTTTTTACTTTCTTTAAAAGATCAATAACCCCTTTAGTATGCCCATGAGCTGTATCAATAATAATGGCATCAACGGAAACTTTTACCAGAGCTGTCACTCGTTCTAAGACATCATTAGTTACACCAACTGCAGCAGCAACTCTTAACCTGCCATATTTATCTTTACAGGCATTAGGGCGCAATCTATTTTTTATAATATCTTTAAAAGTAATAAGCCCAACTAATTTATTATTAACATCTACAATTGGTAATTTTTCTATTTTATTATCTTTTAATATGCTTTCTGCATTATCCAAATCACTTAAACTAGCAGTAACTAATTCTTCAGTTGTCATTACTGATGATATTGAAAGATTCATATCTTTCTCAAATCGTAAATCTCTATTGGTAACAATGCCTAAAAGATTCATTTGACCATCAACTATAGGAATTCCACCAATGCTATTTTCGCGCATCAGCTTAAAAGCATCACCAACAGTAGCCGACATGTTTAAAGTAATAGGATCCAAAATCATTCCGCTTTCTGAACGTTTGACTTTTCTTACCTCCAATGCTTGTTGCTCTATACTCATGTTTTTATGGAGCACTCCAATACCTCCTTCTTGAGCAATGGCAATAGCCATTTTTGATTCTGTAACGGTATCCATTGCAGCAGAAATCACAGGAATATTTAAAGTGATATTTTTAGTGAATTTTGTAGAAATATCTACCATATGGGGAAGCACTTCCGAATAGGCAGGGACTACTAAAACATCATCATAAGTGAGTCCTTCTTTTAATATTTTATTACTCATAACTAGAAAATTAAAAATTGCGCAAATTTAACACTTTAAAAACAAAAATAGTCCCTAAGAAGGGACTATTTATAGTTGTAGTAAATCTATTATCTTACTAGATTTATGACATCTGTTTTCTCTGTTAAATTACCTAAATCATTCAAAAATTGCAGATGATATACATAATTTCCATTTTGAACTTGTGCTCCCTTATAACTACCATCCCAACCTTTTTGAGGGCTATCTGTTTCAAATATTTTTTCCCCTGCTCTATTGTAAATAGAAAATGAATATCCTTCTTCAGAAACAAAATATGTTACAGGTCTAAACACTTCATTATGTTCATCACCATTAGGAGTAAAAGTATTGGGAACAAAAATTATTGGGGTTTGAGAAATACAAACAATGTTTGATAAACTACCTTCTAAAACAGGTCCATATGGTGTGGCTGTACCTTCAATTGCTTCAATATAATAACAAAAGCGGCCGTTTCCATCACCAAATGAAGTAACAACATCAATATATTTTAATTCTTTATTTGGTTGATTCACTCTATCCCAAACATATATTGGCAATAAGTTAAATGGTTCTGAATTAACCGATCTGTATAAACGATATTCCGACACATCACCCAGCCATTTATCATACTCATTAAATACTAAAGTATTCGTGTACTCGCTTTTTAAAGAAGAAACCTGAGAATAATCAATATTTATTTCAGCTTGTAATAAAATTGTTTGAGCAAATGAAGTATCATTTAAATATGCTGGTAAATTATAAGGTGGAGGATAAAGAGTTTGCCCACAAGTATCTACTGGATAAATTTCGTACTGATAAAAATAATCGTTAGTCAATACATTTTTATCATTAAAATAAATTGGGCTGGAAGCTGAAAAATTGACTTCCCCAATTTTAGAAAAATTATCATCTTGCCTTAGAGAGCGGTAAACATCATATCTGTCAATTTCTGCAGATAAGTCTACAATACAACTCAAATCAACTGATCCATCATCATGATTAACTGAAGCATATTCAATGTAATTAAATAGTGGTTTATTAGCTAGTGCAATATTGAAATTTAACACATTAGAAACCGCTTTATAAGTGGAGTCGTTATTATAAGCTTCAACAACAATATTATAAGTAGCTATTGAAGAAATATTCTGAATTACTAATTCAGTTGCTGTCTGCAACCTAAAAATTGTATTAATCACATTTCCATTAGCATCCGTTTCAGAAATCAAAACATTATAATGATGAGTTCCTCCAGCCCAGTTAATATAATCATTCCAATCCAATGATATAGAATAATCACACGCATTAGAACTATTGGTTAATAAAATAGAATTATGAGTTAATGATCTTACTCTAGAATTGCCGCAAGTATCAATCGCTTTAACACTAAAGTTTTCAAAAGTGGTTTCTGCAAAAGAATTCTGGTAAACATACGAATTCAAAGCAGAAGATACTGTGTCTAAGGTAATCCATGCTCCATTAGCATCTTGCAAATAAATAATATATAGGTCAGCACCTGAAGATGACTCCCAACTAACCACCGCTTTTCCTAAATTATTTACAGATACATCTTTAATAATTGGAGTAACAGGAGATATTGTGTCTTTTAGAGGAACCATAGCTATAGATGATTTAGATACACAACCACTTGCATCAGGTATTTCTACATAAAACTTTGGAACATAATCACAATTATCGCCATCCATTTGATAAAATAAATCTGGAGTATTTGCAATAATATTATCGGAGTTATTACTATTTATATAATGTAAATCATAATTCAGAGATGATGACACAAGTAATGGAACATGAATAGGATTCCACTCTAAATCAGCAGTAATACCAAAATTAATAGCAGTAGCTTCCATTAAAATAGTTGTTAAAGTGTCTGAATACAATAATGAGTCAGTTGGAGAACCTATACCTGTTCCACAAGTTACCGTACCTAAAAGATAATAATAACTGTGTGAAAAATCTGCATTAGAAAGCGCATGAAAATAAGTAGTATCAGGGTAAAAAATACTATCAATTAGTGCATAGGGTCCTCCAATATTTTTAGAATGATAAATATCGTATTTAATAGCTGTGTCTACTACTCCCTCTGGAAAAGAAAAAAACAAATCAACCCCACCATTTGCATCAACCGCTAAACATCTAAGATCTGGCTGAGGAGGAATTACATTAATAGTAATAGTAGCAATTACAATGCCATTAGCAGGGCAAAAGTCATCATATGACTTTATATTAAAAGTATAAGCTCCTCCTTGTCTGCCACATCCATAATCTTGCATGTGATCACAATTAGATGGCCATAAAAAATCACCAGAAATATTTCCGGGTGATGATGAAGTTACAGTAAATGTTGCAGGATTACTCAATGCTAAAAGAGGATCCAACTGACCTCCCACAATCTCTAAAAATACCTCTTGAAGATTTCCAGTTGAATTGATATCATTATCTGTTGCAACCACCGAAAAACTAACTAACTCCCCTGCCATAACTGTAGTTTCATATGAAGGTAATCCTGTTGATGGATTTAAGGTAGTAATCCAATTCTGAGGTCCTAATGGGGCTGTAATCATTGGAGGTAAATTTTGTGCGCCATTTGGCAATGTTCCACAAGTGATGAGAGCTACATTAACATCTCTATACACTTCTGCAACTACTTGACCACATTTAAATGCAGCAACCTTTACGCACGTTACAAAAATACCAGCAGTATTAGAATTGAAAGAAATCTCCCCATTTTCATTGTCTAAAGTAGGATTTCCAGGAATTGGAGAATTGAAAGTGTAAGGAGGATTGAATGCTAATGCAGTTGCACTAGGGTTCGCAGGATTATAGCTAAAATTACCACCTAAAGGTTGAGCCCAAGAGTAACTTAATGAATCAAGGTCAACATCAAAAGCCAAATGACTATAAGAAAATGGATAGCCTGTACAAAGAATTGTCTTTGGTCTCTCTTTAAAAATTGGAGAATTATCATGGCACATATTCCCATTAGGCAAAACAGTTCCACTAGGATCTGTATAAGGATACATTACAGATCTTACAGTCCAATCTGATCCTGATGCATTTGGTATATTTATTATTGCGCCACTTCTGCAACAAGTTCCCCAAGTAAAATGCCAGCCAGCAGCAGGAGGAGTTCCATTTATAGTAATAGGATTAGAAATATAAATCCATTCTCTTACAGCTCCAAATTGTCCAAAAGGCTGATTGTCACAATTATAACAAGGTTGAGAGCCTGAAATACCAGTGGAAGAAATATCATTGGTATCTAAAAAATTCATACTAATTGAAGACAATGAAGGATTATTATGTACAGTTATACTTTCTACCCCATTCCCAAAGTTAAAATCAATTCCATCACAATCTTGATAAATATGCATGTAAAAAGTATACTTGCCATAATTAGGACTTAAAGGATCAGTGTTGCATTGCCAGGTGATTTCACCTCCAACAAAATGAGATGCCGACAAAGTTAGTGTTACTAGAAATGTTAAAAACAAAAATAGAAATTTCTTCATTTGAAATTGTAATTTTCTGCAAATATATGAAAACTTAATTTAATAGAATGCTTTTTATATTAGTGAGGCAAATTTTTACTTTGAACATAAAACACAAATCTAAAAACTATAATTTTTCTTATTTGCTTTTTCAAAGTCTTCTACAATTTGAGATATAATATCAGCTACTGGCTTAATTTCTTTTATCATGGCAGAAACTTGCCCAATTTCTAGCTCCCCCTCAATTAAATCTCCTTCAAACATTCCTTTTTTTGCTCTACCTCTTCCCAATAATTCTTTTAATTCTTCATGAGTAGCATTTCTTTTATATGCTTTTTGAATTTCATCATAAAAGCCATTTTTGATTAAGCGAACAGCTGTTAGTTCTTTCAAAGTTAAAACCGTTTCACCTTCATCAGCCGCAACTACCTTATGCTTAAAATTAATATGAGCTGAGCATTCTTCACTTGCTACAAAGCGACTGCCCATTTGGACCCCATCAGCACCCAATACCATAGCTGCAAACATTGATTTACCACTCGAAATTCCACCTGCTGCAATTAGCGGAATATTAACAGCATCAGCAATCATAGGAATTAAACACATAGTAGTAATTTCATCAGCTCCATTATGCCCTCCAGCCTCAAATCCTTCAGCAACAATTGCATCTACTCCAGCTTCTACACATTTAATGGCGAATTTTTTATTCGCTATAACATGAGCTACTTTTATGCCATGCTCTTGCAAAAATGAAGTGTACTTCTTTGGACTTCCTGCTGAGGTGAAAACAATTTTTACGCCTTCATCTATAACAATTTGGATATGGTCCTGAATATTTGGATACATTAATGGAATATTTACTCCAAATGGTTTGTTAGTAGCGCTCTTGCATTTTCGAATATGATCTCTTAATACTTCAGGATACATTGAACCTGAACCAATTAAACCCAGCCCGCCTGCATTGCTTACTGCTGCTGCTAATTCCCAGCCACTACACCATATCATTCCTCCTTGAATAATTGGATATTTAATTCCAAAAAGTTGCTGAATTCTATTCATAAAATTATATACATTTGTTGCGATTACGAAAATAGAAATTTTAAACTACTAACAGATGAAAAAAGATCAAATAATTTTTGATTTAATTGCAAAAGAAGATAAAAGACAACGAAATGGAATTGAATTAATTGCTTCTGAAAATTTTGTAAGTGATCAGGTAATGCAAGCTATGGGTTCGTGTTTAACAAATAAATATGCTGAAGGATTTCCTAGAAATAGATACTATGGAGGTTGTGAAGTAGTAGATGAAGTGGAACAATTAGCTATTGATAGAGCAAAAGAATTATTTGGAGTTGAGTATGCTAATGTGCAACCTCATTCAGGCTCACAAGCAAATGCGGCTGTAATGCTAGCTTGTTTAAATCCTGGAGATAAAATCTTAGGATTTAATCTTTCTCACGGTGGTCATTTAACCCATGGTTCTCCTGTAAACTTTTCTGGAAAATTATACAAAACCTCTTTTTATAATGTGGAAGAAGCAACAGGAAAAGTGGATTATGATAAATTAGAAGCTATTGCAACTTTAGAAAAACCACAATTGATTATTTGCGGGGCATCTGCATATTCTCAAGATTGGGATTATGCCAGATTTAGAGAGATTGCTAATAAAGTTGGCGCATTATTGATGGCTGATATTGCACATCCTGCTGGGCTGATTGCAGCTAAATTATTAAATAACCCTGCTTCACATTGTCATATTTTAACAACAACAACTCATAAAACCCTAAGAGGGCCAAGAGGAGGAATGATTATGATGGGTAAAGATTTTGAAAATCCATGGGGTTTAAAAACTCCAAAAGGCAACATAAAAATGATGTCTGGAATTCTAAATTCAGGAGTGTTTCCAGGCTCTCAAGGAGGGCCTCTTGAGCATGTAATTGCAGCAAAAGCAATTGCTTTTGGTGAAGCTCTTAAACCTGAATTTAAAACCTATGGAGAACAAGTTATAAAAAATGCCAAACTTATGGCCAATGAATTCATAAAAAAAGGATATAAGATTATATCAGGAGGTACTGAAAATCATTGCATGCTTATAGATCTAAGAAATAAAAATATTACCGGAAAAGATGCTGAAAATGCATTAGTTAAAGCGGATATTACTGCTAATAAAAATATGGTTCCTTTTGATACACAATCTCCCTTTATTACTTCTGGTATTAGACTAGGAACACCTGCAATCACAACTAGAGGAGTAAAAGAAAATATGATCCCAGTTATTGTAGATTTAATTGACAAAGTGATTGTAAATTATGAAGATGAAAAAGTTTTATCTGAGGTGAAAAATGAGGTTAATAAATTAATGAGTGCTTATCCTATTTTTGCTTAAATTACAAGATGCAACCAATAGACTTTGAACAGGAAAAAAAAGAGATTCTTAATAGATATAAATCACTATTAAGAACTTGTAATGATAAAACTGACAAAGCAGATAAAAAAAATATTCGGAAAGCTTTTGACATTGCAGTTGAGGCACACAAAGAAATGAGAAGACAAAGTGGTGAACCTTATATATACCACCCTCTCGCTGTTGCTCATATTGCCGCAAAAGAAATTGGACTAGGGGCTACTTCTATTATTTGTGCCCTACTGCATGATGTTGTTGAGGATACCGACTATTCCTTAAAAGATATTGAGAAAATTTTCGGAAAAAAAGTTGCTCAAATTATTGATGGACTTACTAAAATTCAAGATGTATTTGATAAAAATGTATCCATGCAAGCTGAAAATTTTAGAAAAATGCTCCTTACCTTATCAGATGATGTAAGAGTAATACTAATTAAACTGGCTGACAGACTACACAACATGCGTACTTTGGATAATATGACCAAATCCAAACAGCTAAAAATTGCCTCTGAAACTCTTTATTTATACGCTCCTCTTGCTCATAGGCTAGGACTTTATGCCATAAAAACTGAACTAGAAGATTTAGGATTAAAGTTTACAAAACCCGAAGTTTACAAAGCCATTACCCAAGAACTAAAAGCGACTAAAGAAGAGAGAGATAAATACATTTCAAAATTTTCTAAGCCCATAAAAGCAAAACTAAAAGAGAATAATTTAGAATTCACATTAGCAGGAAGGCCGAAATCTATCTTTTCAATTAGAGAAAAGATGGTAAAAACAGGAGTAAATTTTGACAATATTTTCGATAAATTTGCTATTAGAATTATTGTTGATTCATCTCTTAAAAATGAAAAAGCTGATTGTTGGAGGATATACTCAATTGTCACTGATTTTTACAAGCCAAATCCTGATAGATTAAGAGATTGGGTTTCTACACCAAAAGCGAACGGATACGAATCATTACACACCACTGTAATGGGAGATGATGGCAAATGGGTGGAAGTACAAATCAGAAGTCAAAGAATGGATGAGATTGCAGAAAAGGGATATGCGGCTCATTGGAAATATAAGCATGGAGGAAGTAAAGAAAATTCTTTGGATGCTTGGATAGAGAAAATTAGAGAATTATTGACAAACCCTGAAAGCAATGCTATTGATTTTATAGATGATTTTAAGCTCAATCTCTACTCTGGTGAAATATACATCTTTACTCCTGGGGGGGATTTAAAAACACTTCCAAAAGGGGGTACAGCTCTTGATTTCGCATTTGAAGTGCATACAGATGTTGGTCTAAAATGTATGGGCGTAAAAGTAAATGGAAAATTGGTTCCATTAAGTCATGAACTACAAAGTGGCGATCAAGTAGAAGTCATTACATCACAAAAACAAAGACCAAGAGAAGACTGGCTCAGATTTGTTGTTACTTCTAGGGCTAAATCAAAAATAAAATCCGCACTAAAAGAAGATAAAAAAGTCATTGCTATTGTTGGAAAAGAAATTGCCGAGAGAAAGCTAAAGCATTTGAAATTGAAATTAACTAGCGAAACAGAAATAGAACTTATTAAGCACTTTGATGCTGGCGCCTCAATCGATTTGTATTTTAGATTTGGTACTGGGGCTATTTCTAATACTGAAATTAAAGAATTTGTTCGCTTAAAGAAAGGAGGTTGGTATCAAACCATTAAAAATAAAATTTATGGCCCTCCATCACCTGCAATAAAATCAGAAAAAGACTCAGAGAAAGTTATTGTTTTCAATGAGAATGATGAAGTGTTAGACTATAAGATGGCTGTTTGCTGTAACGCTATTCCTGGCGATTTGATCTTTGGATTTTTAACAGTTGTTGATGGCATAAAAGTACATAGATCAGATTGTCCCAATTCCATACAATTACGTTCTAATTATGCCTACAGAGTACTCAAAGCAAAATGGATATCTAAAGGTGATATTGATTTTGTGGCCTCTATCAATATCAAAGGAATTGATAGTGTAGGACTTATGAACAAAATCACTCAAATAATTTCCAATCAGATGCATGTAAATATTAAATCGATAAATATAAGTAGTGATGACGGGATATTTGAAGGGGTTATTACTTTAAAAGTACATAATGTTACATTTTTAAAAGAGCTTACTACTAAACTCAAAAAAATTAAAGCAATATCCTCCATTACCAGAACTTATAAACATCTTTAATTTTCAATTTCATTATTTAATTTTTAGAGATACTAAATAAGGAAATTTTATAAATTTGTGTTTTAATAGCGCAAAGTGGCAAACAATCAAATAATTGAAACTGTAAATGAGATATTCACCGATTATCTTATTAAAAACAAGCACAGAAAAACTCCTGAACGCTATGCCATCCTAAGGGAGATTTACGAATTTGAAGGTCATTTTGATAT
The DNA here is from genome assembly GCA_945865535.1 of Chryseobacterium gleum. Taxonomy (GTDB): domain Bacteria; phylum Bacteroidota; class Bacteroidia; order Flavobacteriales; family BACL11; genus BACL11. The sequence goes on from CAMBDW010000007.1 coordinate 75,900, forward strand.
TGAGTCAATGTACATTCAGATGAAAAATAAAAAATACCGAGTAAGTAGAGCAACACTTTACAATACGGTTGATATTTTATTGGATTGTCATCTAATTCGTAAGCATCAATTTGGAAAGTCACAAGCCCAATACGAAAAATCATATTCTAATCGTCAACACGATCATTTAATATGCACTAGTTGTGATCTTGTAATTGAGTTTTGTGACCCTAGAATACAAGGAATCAAAAATGTCATTGAAGAAAGTATGAGCTTTAAAATCAATAGGCATGCGTTAAATCTTTATGGTCTTTGTAAAGAGTGTCAAACTAAAATAACTAATTAAGAATTTTAAAATATTAAATGAAAGCAGATGTTTTATTAGGACTTCAGTGGGGGGATGAAGGAAAAGGAAAAATTGTTGATGTTTTAACATCAAAATATGACATTATTGCTCGTTTTCAAGGAGGTCCTAATGCTGGACATACACTAGAATTTGATGGAATTAAACATGTGCTTCATACCATTCCATCTGGTATTTTCCATAAAGGAGTTGTTAACCTTATTGGTAATGGTGTTGTAATTGATCCCGTGATTTTCCAAAATGAAATAATAGGCATTAAAAAGCTAGCCGTTGAAATGTCAGAACTTTTAATTTCTAAAAAAGCACATTTAATTTTACCTACTCATAAACTTATTGATGCTGCATCAGAAAAAGCCAAAGGAAAAGAAAAGATTGGTTCAACCTTAAAGGGTATCGGCCCAACTTATATGGATAAAACAGGCCGTAATGGCTTAAGAGTGGGTGATATTTCCACTCCAGATTTCAAGGAAAAGTACGAAAAGTTAAAAAGAAAACATATTCAGATTTTAAATTTTTATGATTTTGAATATGAATTAGAAGAATTAGAAACTGCATGGTTCGAAAGTTTAAACACACTCAAAAAGTACAAACACATTGAAAGTGAACATTATATTCATGATGCAATTAAAGAAGGAAAAAAAATATTAGCAGAAGGAGCCCAAGGAACACTATTAGATGTTGATTTTGGTTCTTATCCTTTTGTAACTTCATCCAACACAATTACTGCTGGAGCTTGTACTGGACTGGGTATTGCCCCAAATAAAATTGGAGAAGTATTTGGTATCTTTAAAGCATATTCCACTAGAGTTGGAAGTGGACCATTTCCATCAGAATTATTTGATGAAATTGGAGAAAGATTAAGAAAAATTGGAAATGAATTTGGATCAACTACTGGGCGTCCAAGAAGATGTGGTTGGATTGATATTCCTGCATTAAAATATGCCATTAATATTAATGGGGTTACACAATTAATGATGATGAAAGCGGATGTTTTATCAGGAAGTGAAACTATAAAAGCGTGTACTCATTATGAGTTTAATGGAGAAAAAATTGATTATTTACCATTTGAAGATAATGAACAGCTCACTCCTATTTACAAAGAACTAGAGGGTTGGCAAATGAATTTGATGAAATTGGAAAATTTAGCTGATGCACCAAAAGCTTTACATAGTTATATTGCTTGGCTGGAAGAAGTTTTAGAAACTCCAATTGTAATTGTATCTGTTGGTCCTGATAGAAAACAAACATTTTTCAGATAAAGCTTGAAGATTTTACTACATATTTTACTAGTAATTCTGAGTGTTACTTTAAATGCTCAGACAAGTAAAAAAATAGAAATCTTAAATGCGGATAATACTTTTGCTAATGCTAACAAACACCCTGATTATTGGCGTTTAATTGGCCATGTTGCTTTTAAGCACAACAATGCCATTATGTATTGCGACTCCGCATATCATTACGCCAATATAGACAAAGTAAAGGCTTTTGGAAAAATTAAAATCCAAGGAGATGGCATTTTACTTACTGGAAGTAGCTTGACTTATTTTGGCTTAGAAAACAATGCAGATATAAAAGGAAATGTGGTGTTAACTGACAAATACATGACTTTAAAAACGGAGCAAATATTTTATAATTTACGCACTAACATTGCTTCCTATCCTTACCCAGGCACAATTGTTGATAATGAAAAAACCATAAAGTCTAAAAAAGGGGAATACCACTCTAAGATTCATAATTTTATTTTTAAAGATTCCGTAACAGTAGTTGCTAAAGATTATACTATTTTGACTGATGATATGCATTATAATTCCAATAGCGAAACTACTTACTTTTTTGGGCCCTCTTATATTATCTCTAAAAATAAAACCATCTACTGTGAAAACGGCTGGTACAATACAAAAACAAACATCTCACAATTTCAAAATAACGCTTACATTACTAGCGAAAGCTATCTATTAAAGGGAGATAGTCTTTATTATGATAAGAACTTAGGATATGGCAAAGCAATCAAAAATGTAGAAGTAATTGATACGATAGAAAATGTTACAGTTTTTGGTGGTTTTGGAGAGTATTTTGAGAAAAAAGAAGTTGTTGAAATAACTGAAACTCCATTATTACAATTAGTGTTTGAAAAGGACACGCTTTTTATGAATGCTGATAAATTTATCAGTCAGCAAAAAATAGGAGCAAAAAAGATATTGGCCCATAATAAAGTAAAGTTTTTTAAAATAGATTTGCAAGGAAAATGCGATTCTTTAAGTTATAATTTTACCGATTCAATAGTAGAGATGTTTGATCGGCCTATTCTATGGTCAGATGAGTTTCAAATAACAGCTGATAGTATCCAATTTTTAATCCATAAAGGAAAAATAAATCGTATGTTTTTAAAGCCTAATCCTATGATTATTGCTCAAGAGGATTCTTTAGATTACAGCCAGATAAAAGGAAAAAATATGACTGCTTATTTTACTGATAATAAAATGAGCAGAATGGATGTTGAAGGAAATGGCCAAAGTATATTTATTGTAACTGATGAAAAAACCAATGATAAAATAGGCCTTAATTATACCGAATGTACTGATTTGATTCTATACTTTAAAAATAATAAATTGGATATGGTTAATTACGAGATAAAACCAAACTCATTGACTACTCCTTACAAAGATTTGGAAGAAAAAAACCGCTATTTAAAAGGATTTAATTGGAGAGGCGCTGAACAGCCAAAAAGTAAGCAAGATATTTTTATTGAATAACAAAAGAAGTTCTTCTATTTAACTCTCTACCATTCTCTGATTCATTTGGTGCAAGTGGTTTTGACTCACCATAGCCTGTATAAGAAAGCTTGTTTTCAAGTTTAATTATTATGTAATCATACACTGCTTTTGCTCTTTTTTCGGAAAGAATGAGATTATCAAAATCGCTACCAACATCATCTGTATGTCCTTGTATTTCAATCTGTAAATTTGGGTTTTTTGCAAGGTACGCAATCAATTTATCCAACTCCTCATATGATGAGGCATCAATCTCGGAGGAATTAGAAGCAAAAGTTACATTTTTTAAAACTACCTCCTCTCCTATTTTCTGAGTAATTATATCTAGCTCTAATTCAGATATCTCATTGGCTTGAATGCTTTCAGGCAAGTCAAAAACAAAAATATCTTCTAATCCAAAACCACTTTTATTAGAGGTGTAATAAGCCGTTTTGCCATCATTGGCTACTACTAGGGAGTTTTCAGTATTATGTGTATTTATTGGATAACCAATATTTTTTGGAGTTCCCCACTTCTCTAGAGTGTTTTTTCTTCTACTAACATAGATATCGTAATCTCCCATACCAATATTACCATTTGATCCAAAATAGAAGGTTAGGTTATCAGGATGTAAAAAGGGTGACATTTCATCATGTTTTGTATTAATTGAAGATCCTAAATTTTCTGGCTCTAAAAATCCATTTTGAGTAATTTCAGAGCGCCAAATGTCTTTACCCCCATAACCACCTTGCCTACTACTTACAAAATACAAATATTTTCCATCAGGAGAAAAACAGCCTTGAGAATCCCAATATTCTGAATTAATAACCTTACCTGCATTATACGTTTTACCATCAATGAATAAATACAAATCACACCTACCTACTCTATCCTCTCTATCGCAAGCAGTAAAAACGGCCCTATTTTTATCTGTTGAAAATGAGAAAGCACCTTCATTGCCATAGGTATTCAAACTATTGCCATAAGGAACTGCTAGACTCCAAGAATTATTTGTATCCTTTTCTGAAATAAAAAAATCCTCTTGCAAGACATTATTTTTCATAAATCTCCTAGAGTAAACTAACTTTTTACCATCAACAGAAATAGCCGGTAAATACTCCTCATTTTCTGAATTGATATGTAGCCCTAAATTTTCGGGCTTAAAATCAACAGGATTTTTTATAGCCTCAATAGCAAACTTGCAATTTTCTATATAGATATCCATATCTATTGTATTTGTATTATGAATAATTATTTTATCAGCATAAAACAAAGCCTCATTATAGAATCCATTAGAATAGTAGAGCTTTACTACTTGCTCAATTCCTTTTACATCTATGGGGTCATTTTCATTATAAACTTTTAAAAGATAATCAGCAGCAAGTTCAATTTGATTATTATTTGCATAAATAGATGCTAAAAGTAAATTTGGTTGCCTCCAATCTGGAGTGTTTTCTAATGCCTTATTAGCATATTTAATTGCTTGCTCCATATTTCCCTCAGCATTGTATTTTACGGCTTTATCAAAATTCTTATAGTCTTTAGTTTGAGGGAAAGATATAAAAGGAAAAAACAATAAAACGAAAAGCAATTTTCTCATTTATGGAATATTCATATATTTATGACTTTGTAAAGAAATAGTCCATTTTGTATTCACTTTTACAAAATCAATAATCATAGGTATTATTAGTTCTCGTTTACTCCATTCGGCTTGTAAATACAATTTACAATCTTTACTTAAACCTTTGCTTTGCTCTTCAGCCCAAATTAAATCATGCTTATTGTTTACAATAACTTTTAACTCATTTGTAATTGGCTTTATTAGATCTAATGGTGGTTGCATTTTTTTAGGAGATAAACAAATCCAATCAAAATCACCACTATATGTATAAGCACCTGAAGTTTCTAAATGTACTTTTAAGCCATTATTTTTAAGTGCAGCAGTCAACTTATCTAAATTCCACATTAATGGCTCTCCTCCAGTAATAACGACTGTATCCGCAGGATATTTGGCAATTCCTTTTAAAATATCAGCTATTGTAGTTGGAGGATGCAAATCAGCATTCCAACTTTCCTTTACATCACACCAATGACACCCTACATCACAACCCCCAATGCGCAAAAAATAAGCGGCTGTACCAGAATAAAAACCCTCACCCTGAATGGTATAAAAAGCTTCCATTAAAGGGAGCATTTCACCCTTATCAACTGCTAATTTTGCTAGTTTATCCATAATGGCAAAAATATGTTTTTTATAAAGAAGAATACTATCTTTGCTTTTTATAAAAATTGAAAGCATGAAACAGATTATTGAATGTGTGCCAAATATCTCAGAAGGAAGAGATGCTGACAAAATCAAAATTATTTCATCTGTAGTAGAAGAAATAGATGGGGTAAAATTACTAAATGTTGATCCAGGAAAAGCTACAAACAGAACGGTAATTACTTTTGTTGGAGAACCTCAACAAGTAATTGATGCTGCATTTTTACTGATAAAAAAAGCTCAGGAATTAATTGATATGAGCAAACATTTTGGAGAACATCCAAGAATGGGAGCAACGGATGTTTGTCCTCTAGTACCTATTGCTAATATTAGCATGGAAGAATGTGCAAAATGGGCCCATAAATTAGGAGAGAGAGTAGGTAATGAACTCGGTATTCCTGTTTATCACTATGAAGCGGCAGCCAAAGAAGAAAAAAGAAAAAACCTTGCGAATTGCCGCCAAGGTGAGTATGAAGGACTTTCTAGAAAATTAATTGACCCTGATTGGAAACCTGATTTTGGACCTGCAGCATTTAATAAATCAGTAGAGAAATCTGGAGCCACTGCTATCTCTGCTCGAGATTTCTTGGTGGCTTATAACATCAATTTAAACACTACATCTACCAGAAAAGCAAATGCAGTAGCATTCGATATCCGTGAGGCAGGAAGAATAAAAAAAGATAGGGTATCTGGAAAAATAATGAAAGACGCCAATGGAGATCCTCTAAAAGAGCCTGGATTATTTAAAGCTGTGAAAGGAATTGGCTGGTTTATTGAAGAGTATGGAGTAGCCCAAATTTCCTACAATTTAACAGACATCAACATCTCCCCTTTGCATGAGGTTTTTGACAAAAGCTGTGAGAGAGCCCTTGCAAGAGGAATGAGAGTTACAGGATCGGAATTGGTAGGATTGGTACCTAAAAAAGTGTTGATTGATGCTGGGAAACATTTCTTAAGAAAACAAGAGCGTTCCACAGGAATTCATGAATCTGAAATCATAAAAATTGCTATTAGAACTTTAGGATTGAATGAATTAGCTCCTTTTAATGTTAGAGAAAGAGTAATTGAATATATGTTGGAGGATGGTATTAAAAAGCCATTAGTAAACATGACACTAACCGATTTTGCTAATGAAACTGCAAGCGAAAGCCCTGCACCAGGAGGAGGTTCAATTGCTGCTTATTGCGGGGCAATGGGAGTATCGCTTGGGACTATGGTTGCTAACCTTTCTGCCCACAAAAGAGGCTGGGATGAGAGATGGGAAGAGTTTTCAACTTGGGCAGAAAAAGGAATGGAATACCAAAATATTCTTTTGGATTTAGTGGATGAAGATACACATGCTTTTAATAAAATTATGATTGCTTTCCAACTACCAAAAGATACTCAAGCAGAAAAAGAAAAAAGAAAGACTGCTATACAAGAGGCTACAAAATATGCTATCCTTACACCTTTTAAGGTTATGAAAACCGCCTTTGCTTCTATGGAAGTGATGAAAGCTATGGCGGATATCGGAAACCCTAATTCGATAACAGATGCCGCAGTGGGCGCTCTTTGTGCTCGAACGGCTGTAATGGGTGCTTTTTTAAATGTAAAAATAAACTGTGGGGATTGTGAAGACAAAGCTTTTGTTAATGATATTTTAAAGAAAGGGCAACAATTAGTAGATGACGCTTGCAAAATGGAAGCAGAAATTCTAAAAATTACCAATTCTAAAATTTAATTGTGTTTTCAAACAAATAAGCACCCTCAGTGCTTACATTATAAAAAGGAATGTCCCATTTGAGGCATTCCTTTTTTATTTGCTCACTAGCATAATACGAAACTGAAGAATCGATAATCAGTTGTTTGCAAGTGATATTTTCTAAATTAATTTTAACTTTATCAGATACAATGATAAAGTCAAATTGCATTTTTGCAATATTAGAGGGTTTTTTAAATTCCTGATCCCAAAGTAAGATTCTTTGATCATAAAACTGAATAAAATTTCCATTTTTAAAATAATTTTGGTGACTAAATAAATCAGTAATTAAATTAGATTTTTGTATCCCCCTCTCCCACCTGTAATTCATAATATTAAACCGCATTTTGCTTTGGTCATTATTTAGATGCTCAGAGGCAACAAAATAACTTTTAGTGCCATCTACAAAATCAATGGCTCTTTCATCAGCAATATTATACACCACAAAATAATGCTGATTTTGGATAGTCATCTTCTCAAAAATCTGAAAAGAAATCAGCAACAAAGTAAGAAACAAAGCTATTTTTATTTTTTGGAAATTTCGATTTATATAAGCCGGAAGGATTAGCAGTATAATACTATAAATCAACACCGTCTCCAAAATGGTGATACTAATACCTAAACTTAAAGAAAAAGGTAAGCCATCCACCCACTCTACAGAAAAATTTAAGAAAAGCAACAGTTTATTTACAGCCCAAACAAGATATTGGGGAACAAGTGGAATAGCATGGATCACAAAAAGTAGAATACCTCCAATAATTATAAAAGTAGCCAAAGGAATCACAAATAAGTTCGAGAGTAAAAAGTAATTGGGAAACTGATTAAAATAATAAATCCCTAGAGGGAAAGTAGCAATCTGGGCCGCAATAGATACTGCCGTTATTGCCCAAATCTTATCTAACAGCCAATTGCTAGGCCTGTACCACTTATACAATTTGGGTTGCAAATAAACAATCCCCAAAACTGCAGCATAGGATAATTGAAATCCAACTTGCAATAAAATAAAAGGATCGTAAAGAAGTAAAATAAAAGCGGATGCAGCCAAAGTATTGTAGATGTTTGTCTGCCTTTTTAAAGCTCCGCCAACTATTACAAAAGAAAACATAGTTGCTGCTCGTAAAACAGATGGAGACATTCCAGTTATTAAAGCATAAATCCAAAGAGAAAGAAGTAAAAGTATTGCTTTAAGATAACTTCCATATTTGATTTTATCAAAGAAAAATAGAAGAGAATTAAGCACCATAAAAATAATCCCGACATGCAAACCAGAAACGGCTAAGACATGCATTGCACCAGAACTGGAGTATACCATTATTATCTCTCTATCTAGAAAATCTTTATAGCCTAAAAGCAGTGCTGAAAGTACGGAAAGCTCATCATCTTTAAAATTACTTTTAAGAATATTTAATAGCTTCCTTTGGTATACAAAAGCAGCCTTTGTTATTGAAAATGTTTCTTGGGATTTTACTAATTTCCAGCTCTTAGCATCAACATACTGTTGGGATAAAACACCACTATTATACAAGTAATTTTTATAGTTAAATTGTGCTGGGTTTGTAGGGGCATCTATTGATTTCCACTGAGAATTAATTATCAGTTCATCACCAAATTGCAATAATTCGGATAAGCTATCTTTAGCCAAATATAAGATTGCTTTTCCACTAGTGTTAACCCATTTTTCATCTGATTTAACTGCTATTACCTTAACCTCACATTTATAAGAATTTTGCTTTACAATCACATCCTCTAGCAAACGGATTACTGAATTTCTAGATGGATAATTAGTATAGTGATTGGATTCATTTTCTGGTTTTTGATTTTCAGTAATAAAAATTCCAAAAGTTACAAAAAAAAGATTGAGAAAAAGTCCAAATACCCACCTTTTACTATAATCTGAAAAGATAGACTTTAGAAAGTGGCTTAGTAAAATCAAAAAACACAAACAACTTGAAATAATAAAAAAATACTCAGCTGAAAAAGAATAATAGAAAGCCAGCACTATCCCAATTATTAGAGGTAGCAACAGCCTGAACAATGGTATTTTATTCCAATTTTGCATTTGACTAAAAATACAAAAAATTAAAAAAAGACACTTTGTTCATTTTTTTTATATATTTACTCCCTAATAACCAAAAAAAATAAAATGAAAAAATTACTTTATCTATGCTTAGCAGTAGCATTTATCTTTACTGCTTGTAAAAAAGAAGAAGGATGTACGAATTCAATGGCAACAAATTACAATGCTGATGCTGAAGAAGATGATGGCTCATGTACTTATAGCATTGTAGGAGTATGGACACCAACATCAATGGCGCTTGAGTCTTCTTATACATATTATCAAAATGGTATTTTGATATATTCTATGGACACATCTTACACATCAACTAGTAACGACCCGGACTGGGAGGCAAGTACTATAGAGTTTACTGCAGATGGAGATATGAAAGAGGATGGAGAGGTAATTGGAACTTACACTTACTCTAATAATACCTTAACAATGAATGAGGATGGAGAAACAACAACAATGACATCATGTACAGTTACAGCAACAACTTTTACAGGAACAATGAGTGAGACTGAAGTTGATGATGATGGACAAGGAGGAGTTGAAACATCTTCATTGACATATTTTATCACTTGTTCTAGAAATACTAGTGGGCTTACAAATACTACTGTAAATCAAAGAAAAGGAAACTCTTCTTGGTTTAATAAAAGTAACTTACTTAAAAATATCAAGAGATAATTTTAAACAAAAAAGCATCATAAATTAAAAAGCCAAGCAATGCTTGGCTTTTTTCATTTCTATATTACTAAAAAATTAAGCAGTAACTCCCATTTTTTCTGCCATTAGTTTTCCAATTTCGGCAGGAGATTCGGCAACAGTAATACCACATTCTCTCAAAATTGCCATTTTAGCTTCTGCTGTATCGTCCTTCCCTCCTACAATAGCACCTGCATGACCCATTGTTCGGCCTACAGGAGCAGTTTTTCCAGCAATAAAGCCAACAACTGGCTTGGTGCCGTATTTCTTAATCCATCTTGCAGCATCTGCCTCTAATTGGCCACCTATCTCACCAATCATAATGATGCCGTCCGTTTGAGGATCATTCATAAACAACTCAACAGCATCTTTTGTAGTAGTTCCAATAATAGGATCGCCACCAATACCAATAGCCGTGGAAATGCCCATTCCAGCCTTTACTACTTGGTCAGCAGCCTCATAAGTAAGGGTTCCTGATTTTGAAACAACACCTATCCTTCCCTTTTTAAACACAAAGCCTGGCATAATCCCACATTTGGCCTCATCAGGAGTAATCACACCCGGGCAATTAGGCCCTACTAAAGTACAATCTATATCTGATAAATATGCTTTTACCATTATCATATCTTTAGTAGGAATACCCTCAGTAATACAGATAATGACTTTAATCCCTGATTGAGCAGCTTCCATTATCGCATTAGCTGCAAATGCTGGAGGAACAAAAATTATAGAGGTATTTGCCCCAACTTCTTTAACAGATTCACTAACCGTATTAAATACCGGTCTGTCTAAATGAGTTTGACCTCCTTTACCAGGGGTAACACCACCCACTATATTTGTACCGTATGCTATCATTTGTTCTGCATGAAAAGTTCCTTCATTTCCTGTAAAACCTTGTACAATTATTTTTGAATCTTTATTTACTAATACACTCATCTTTTTCTTTTTTGTT
>CAMBDW010000008.1 GCA_945865535.1 Chryseobacterium gleum
ACACTAAATCGATTGATTTAGTTACTTACACAAAAGGAGTTTACTTCTTAGAGATTACAACAAATAATGGTGTAGTTAACAAAAAATTAATTCTTCAATAAGAACTTCATAAGAAGTAGTTAATTTTAATAATAAGAGAAGCCCGGGCATCTGCTCGGGCTTCTTATTTTAAGTGGGCCTCTCGCTCCATAGTTCTAACTTTTTTTAGAGAATTATTTTGTATTAGTTTGTAATTTGCTCCCCCGCCACTTTTGGGTAGGTACTGTTATAAGCTGTTGTTTTTACTTTCGTACCATTCTATAGCTTTTTGTTCAGTCTGTTTAATAAAGACATTCTTTGCCGAATTATATTTATTGCTGTCTTCCCAATCCAAAGCGCTTAAATGAATTTTTATTTGCTCATATTCATTTTTAATGTCCAAATGTTTTCTTAAATATTCTCTAAATGCAATATGTCTTATCCAGTGATATGAATTATATTCGAGTATATGAATATGCGCTAATTTGTATTCATTTAATTCATTTGGCACATCATCATTTTCGGAATACATAGTTGGTATAAATATTTTTTCTGGTTTTTTCTTTAGCTTAACAAAGAAACGTCTATAGGGCATAATTGAATTATATTTTTCATAAAATATATAGTCGTTACTGGTCAATAGTTGTACAATTTTGTCAAGTTGGTCTTGGCTCGGAATTCCAACAAGAATGTCAATTATGGGCTTTGCTGTCAAGTTAAAAATTGAAGTGCTACCAATATGTTCAATTACTGGATTTAAAAATCCCAGGTGGTAACTAAGGTCATTCTCAATGCCTTTGTAAATATTTATCCAGTCAGGATTGTATTTTTCAAGTTGGATTTTCATATTCTTACAGTTGCAGCTAACGTTTTGTGGCTTTGCCTAGTTTTTTGCTTGTTTAAAATGAAATTCCATTAATTTTTCAATTGGATTTTTTATTATTTCTCCAACTTTTAAATTATGTTTTTTTAGTGCTTCTTGTATTTCTTCAGATAAAAAGTAAGCTACAGAGCCAATAAAGTTAATTTTAACTTCAGCGCTATTTTTAAAACATTTGACATGAAGAGTAATAAATTCATCTAATGTGTCTTTTATTAATTGCTGTATTAATGGATGACTTTTTGTTTCAATAATAAATGGAAAGTATTTTGATAGAAATACATTTGCTCTACTAGTATTATATACATTTTTATTAATAACAGCTGTATCTGTTTCAAATGAAGCTTCTAATATTTTTTTTAATTCATTGGGCATAATATTGTTGAAATACATATTTAGAATTTTTTTCCCAAAATAATTTCCAGATGCTTCATCTCCAATAATAAAACCTAGTGAAGGGCCGTGTTCGAAAATCTCTTTGCCATCATAAAAACAAGAGTTAGATCCTGTTCCTAAAATACAAGTTATGCTAGGATTTCCATTGTACATTGCAAAGCATGCCGCATCTAAATCGTGGCTAATCGTTATTTCTGCATTTTTAAAGAATTCTTCAAATGGTAACTCTAGAATTTTATTTTTTTCTATTGAAGAGCATCCTGCACCATAAAAGAAGACGGTTTTAATTTTATCTTTATATTGATTTAGTTCTGATTTTTTTAAATGACTTAAAATGGAAGGATGGTCAATAAAATAGGGGTTAAATCCAATAGTTGAAATCTCTTTAATAAGATTTCCATCAGTGTCGCATAAGGCCCAGTGGCATTTTGTTGAACCACTATCAGCAATTAAAATCATAGAATAAATTATTTAGGCAAATATAACTGAAAAGAGATATCTATGATGATGCTATACTTGATTTTGAGTTAATCAAAATTCATGTAAGTTTATTTTATGAGTGTATTATGTTTCTAAGTTTGTATTTTTTCAGAGATATTTTTTGTAATAAATTAATAAAAAATCAAATAGATTAAATAAGGCGTTGTTATTTTTGATAATATTGCATTGAACAATACAATTAAAAAAAAGATTACAAAATAATGACTGAAAACAAAAATCACAACCAAGCATTATTGACTTTGGTAATAGTGTTTTTCTTTTGGGGATTTATAGCTGCATCTAATAGTATTTTTATCCCATTTTGCAAAACTCACTTCAACCTAAGTCAATTTGAATCCCAATTGATTGGATCGGCATTTTATGGTGCTTATTTTATTGGGTCATTGGTCCTATTTTTATGTTCGAACTTAATTGGATATGACATTCTAAATAAAATTGGGTACAAAAAAGGCATTATTTATGGATTATGGATTTCGGTTATTGGAGCTTTGCTTATTATTCCAGCAGCAAATACGAATTCATTTCCAGCAATTTTAGCTGCATTTTTTGTAGTGGCACTTGGTTTTTCATTACAACAAACCGCAGCGCAGCCGTTTGCTATTTTATTAGGAGATCCTGCCACTGGCTCTCACCGTTTAAATTTAGGCGGTAGCTTAAATAGTATTGGCACAACCATTGGACCATTAATTGTCAGTTTTTTCCTTTTTGGTAGCCCTGATGCAAGAAACAGTATTGTAACAGTTACTAATATTAATGTATTGTATTTGATAGTCGCAGGTGTTTTTGCAGTAGTGGCCATTTTTTTTACTATATCTAAAAATTTACCAGATGGAAAAAATGATGAAAAATTTGAAACTGCTAATAAAGCGGCTGGTTCATTACTAATAATGACCTTATTAATTGGAGCTTTCATTGTTGTGGGTCAATTAACCAATGTTCCTAAATTAAATCTTCTTGTTTTTACATTGTTAACAGTGATTGGCATATTATTTTATTCAAATAATAGTGCCATAAAAAATGATATTGGTTGGGGAGCAATGAAATATCCACAACTTATTTATGGTATGATAGCTATATTTATTTATGTGGGAGTTGAAGTTACCATTGATAATAATTTTGGTGCTTTATTAAAAAATCCAGGATACATTACTAAATTAGGATTAGATGAAAGTGAAATTTCTAAATACATCTCTTTGTATTGGGGTAGTTTAATGATTGGTCGTTGGACAGGAGCAATTAGTGTATTTAACCTAAAAGGTAATATGAAAAAATTTATGATGATTGTTGTTCCTTTTATTGCTTTCGCTGTAGTATTGGGCGTAAGCAAAATATATGGAAACGATATTTCTGATTTATATGGGTATGCTTTATGGATTGTAATTGCATTAGTCGCTTTCTTTTATGGTCAAGAAAAACCAGTTAAAACATTATTTATTGTTTCAATTTTTGCAACTATAGCGATGCTTATTGGGGTATTTACCAATGGGATTACTTCCGTTTATGCATTCATGGCAGGAGGTTTGGCTTGTTCTGTTATGTGGCCGTGTATTTTTTCACTTGGAGTTGGTGGTTTAGGAAAATACACAAGTCAAGGTTCTGCTTTTTTAATTATGATGATTTTAGGAGGCGCAATTATACCTCCATTACAAGGGGTATTGGGTGACAACGCGAGTATTGGAATGCATCAATCTTATTTACTAGCTGCAGTTTGTTTTGCTATTTTAGCACTACTTGCATTAAAATTAAAGAGTGTATTAAAAAAACAAGGACTTGATTTTGATGCTCAAGTAGCTGGAGGACATTAATTGAATATCATATTTGAGGTATAAATATTCACTTTTCAGTGGGTTTTTATTTAAAGTGGACCTCTCGCTCCATAGTTCGAACTTTTTTAGTAAATTATTTGGCAATTTTGCTTATCATCCCTTGGAAGATTATTTTATGTATTGGAATCAATAAATACCAATAGATTCTTACAGATAAACCGTGAGGTCTAAAAGTCGCAGTTTGAGTTAGGTTCAGCTTTTTTATGCTATAAACTATCAAAAGGGCTTTTTACTTTTAATAATCTCTGTGTGGATTTTATAACTTTGTAGCCGATTTACAAAAAAAATGAGATTACACAGAAACTTAACCTTTGCAGTTATAGAGAGTATCAGAGATATTTTTAACGAAGGAGTTTATGCCGATAAAGCTGTTGAAAGAGCCCTACAAAGAGACAAACGTTGGGGTGCAAGAGACCGTAAATTTGTGGCGGAAACCATTTATGAAATAGTTCGTTGGAATCGTTTATATGCAGAAATTTGTGAAGTAAAAGTGCCTTTTAATGAGGATAATCTTTGGCGATTATTCACTGTTTGGTGTGTGTTGCGTGGCATTCCATTACCCGATTGGAATCAAATTGGGAATGTCTCTGTACAAAGAATCAAAGGAAAGTTTAAAGAATTGTCAAAAATCAGAAAATACCGTGAATCCATTCCTGACTGGTTGGATGAATTGGGTGTGCGAGAATTGGGCGAAACACTTTGGACCAAAGAAATTGCTGCCCTTAACAAGCAAGCGGATGTGGTGCTAAGAACCAATACCTTGAATGTGACCAAAGACGTATTGCAACGAAAGTTGAAAGCGGAAACTATTGAAACTGAAATCATCCCCTCATATCCTGATGCTTTAAAATTGGTAAAAAGAGCCAATGTCTTTACCACAGAAACTTTTAAGCAAGGATTGTTCGAAGTGCAAGATGCTTCTTCACAATTAGTAGCAGCCTATTTAGACGTTTTACCTGGAATGAAAGTAGTAGATGCTTGTGCAGGAGCAGGAGGAAAAACATTGCACTTGGCTTCTTTGATGCAAAACAAAGGACAAATCATTGCAATGGATATTTATGAAAGTAAATTGAAAAAACTCAAAATAAGAGCCCGAAGAAATAAAGCCTACAATATAGATTTACGAGTAATTGATTCCACCAAAGTTATTAAAAAAATACATGAAAAAGCAGACAGGGTATTGATAGACGCACCTTGTTCCGGTTTGGGAGTTTTACGCAGAAATCCAGATTCAAAATGGAAATTGCAACCTCAATTTATTGAAGAAATCAAACAAATACAGCAAGAAGTATTGCAAAACTACTCCAAAATGGTAAAATCTGGAGGGAAAATGGTGTATGCAACTTGCTCTATTTTACCTTCTGAAAATCGACAACAAATTGACTTTTTTTTAACATCTGAAGCAGGACAAAGTTTTACTTTTGTGAAAGAAAACAATGTGTTTGCATACCAGTCAGGTTTTGATGGATTTTACATGGCATTGCTGGAAAAAAAGTAATTTTTAATAGTATCACTTTGGAACTAAAACTAAAGATTCTATAAAATACTTACCACTAAATTATATCCATATACGTATGTAGAGGTAAAAAATTCACCAATTCCATAAGATCCATTATTAACAAATGCAATCACTACTCCGTTCATTATTAAGTTCATAAGTACTATTGTGTTAAATGATGTGAAATACCCATTTTCTGTTATATCTGTTTGTCCTAAATGCATTTCTTTTATAGCACTAACTATATGATATCCAAAACTCATACCAATAACTAAGAAATATACTGATATAAATCTATCTTTAATTATTAGGCTGAAAAGAATTAGAAACATAGTTATGGTAGGGAAAAAATATGGAGACAATAGTATAAATATTTTACTAAGTAGTCCGGATGAACCTGACCATTCAAACAAGCCGGATCCATCAGTATTTACATGAAATCCTTTAGGTTTTTTGAAAAAGAGAAGAGCCCATATATTGTGTGTCAACTCATGTTTAAATGTAGAAAAATACTGTAGTTTATTAGAAAAAATAAAGTATAAAATAAGAACCGCTATAATTCCTAAGAGAAACATATAATTTCTTGAAACATCAATATTAAACATTGTAATCTCATTTAAGAACGAATATCCAAAAGGAATAATTAACAAAAGTGATGTAATATTAAATAATAGTTTTTTCATAAAGCAAACTTACACAAATATTAAATCAAAGATGAAAGAGAAAAAGTCAAACCAGCAGATTATGACCTAAAAGTTCTCTAAAAAAGTTCGAACTATGGAGCGAGAGGCCCACTAAAAAAATGACTAAATAAGAAGCAAGAGCATTTACTTATAGCTATTGTTGCAAGTAATACTTATAGTTCTTTAAAGTTATACAAAAAAGCAATAACATTTAATTACTTTAACTTCATCAATAAGTATGAAAATGTCATAGCGCTATATTTGGCACTTTGTTCATTTGTTGAAGCGCCAGCATGACCTCCTTCAGTGTTTTCATAGTAATAGATTGGATATCCCATATCAATCATTTTAGCAGCCATTTTTCTTGCATGTCCTGGATGCACACGATCATCACGAGTTGACGTATAAAAGTATACTTCTGGATAGTCAACATCTTTTTTTAGATTGTGATATGGAGAATACTTTTTAATATATTCCCATTCTTCTGGTATATCTGGATTTCCATATTCTCCCATCCAACTAGCTCCTGCAAGTAATTTATTATAGCGTTGCATATCTAATAACGGAACTTCACAAACCGCCGCATTATACAAATCAGGTCTTTGCGTAAAGGCAACACCAACTAATAAGCCACCATTACTGCGCCCCATTATTCCAAGATTTTTATTACTTGTAATCTTTTTAGCAATTAATTCTTGAGCTATGCAATGAAAGTCATTATAAACAGTTTGTCTGTTTTCTTTTAAACCAGCTTGATGCCATTTTGGACCATATTCACCACCACCTCTAATGTTTGATAATACGTAAACTCCACCATTTTCAAGCCAAGCATTGCCCATAACTGCTGAGTAAGAAGACTCCTTTGATACTTCAAATCCACCATATCCATAAAGAATGGTAGGGTTTTGACTATTGTACACCATTGTTTTAGAAGAAATAACAAAATAAGGAACCATTGTACCGTCAGTTGATTTTGCTTTAAATTGTTCTACTTTGTATTTACTAGAATCAAAAAAAGAAGGTAACGTTTTAATTTCTTTTACAGAATTGTTTGATGAGTTGGCGAAATAAAGTGAAGGAGGAGTTAAAAAATTTTGAAAATTAAAGTAATACTCATCTGAAAAATGATCAGTAGTTACTATAGATATTGTTCCAACATCTGGAGCATTTACTTTTTCTATTACCCATTTATCATTTTCAAAAGTGTAACTATTTAATTCACTTTTTACATTTGTTAAAATGGTTACTAAAATTTTATTTTTTGTAGAGCTAACTTCATTGACACTTGTAAATTCATCAGGAGTAAAAATTAAAGTTATTTCTTTTATCCCTTTAATTAAAGATGAAAATTTAGCACTTACAATTGATCCTTGTTTGTAAATTATTCCATTTACATTCCAATCCGACTTTAAATTAAGTACAATTTGATCGTTTAAAATGGTAGAGATTGAAATATCTTCTGGCAAATCTAATTTTATTAGTTTATTGTTCTCACATAGGTAGGCAATCCTTGTATAAAATGTTGTGCCTTGATGAATGAGCAAATAATTTTTATCGTTATCACGCATTACATATCCTGAAGATGATACATCATTGATGTTTCCTGTATGAATTAACTGAGCATCTTTAAGCAAAGTTCCTCTTTTCCATAGTTTAACTTGATTAGGATATCCAGAAGTAGTCATTGTGCCTTCACCGAAATCTGTAGAGACTATTAAGTTGTTTTCGTCTAAATAACTTGCATATCCTTTTGCTTGTGGGATATAAAAACCGTCTTTTATAAATGATTTAGTTGTAATATCAAATTCACGAATTTCAACAGCATCACCTCCACCATTTGATAAATTTATGATAAATCGGTTGTAATTTGGATACAATCCATTGGATCCTTTATAAACCCATTTTATATCATCTTTTAATGCTAATGCATCAATGTCTAAAAGTGTTTCCCAAATAGGATTATTACTTAAATAACTTTCCTTAGTAGTCCTTCTCCAAATACCTCTAGCGTGTTCTTTATCTTGCCAAAAATTATATATGTGATTGCCTATTATTGATGGAAAAGCGATTCTATATGTAGAATTATATATTTCTAGAGATTTATCGTATATGGCTTGATATTCAGCATTACTACTTAATTTATCTTGGGTTATCTTATTTTGGGTATTAACGAATTCTAGTGATTTTTTGCTGTCAATGACTTCTAACCATAGGTAAGTATCTTCTTGGGCTTGCATTCTAAATAGTGTAGTGAAAATTATTAAAAAAAATAAAGTGTTCTTTGTCATTATTTTTGATTAAGAGGGCAGCAAAATTACAAAAAATAAAAAAGTCAGGCCAGCAAAATTACAAACTAAGACTTAACAGTTCTCTAAAAAAGTTCGAACTATTTAGCGAGAGGCCCACTAAAAATAAAACCCACTCAAAAGTGGGTTTTTTTTAGTGGGCGATGAGGGACTCGAACCCCCGACTTCCTCCGTGTAAAGGAGGCACTCTGAACCAACTGAGTTAATCGCCCTGAAATTGGGATTGCAAATATATACCATTTCTAATTATAGACAAGTTTTTAATAAACTTAATCAAACGACTTCAGCAACCACAAAAGTACTTCCTCCAACAAAGATTAGGTCTTCAAGTTGTGCTTGTTTTTTTGCTCTAGCAAGTGCTGTTTTTACACTAGAGTAGGAATCGCCTTTAATCTCTTTTTTACTAGCAATTTCTTTTAAGATATTCTCATCTAGTCCTCTTAGAATATTTGGTTTGCAGAAATAATATTTGGCATCCTTTGGTAGCAGATTCAGTATTGTATCTAAATCCTTATCATTAACAGCTCCAAAAACTATATGTAGGTTTTTATGTGGGGTTTGTTTTAGTTGATTAAAAACTACTTTTATTCCATCTTCATTATGACCCGTATCACAAATTATTAGAGGGTTTTGGCCCAATATCTGCCACCTTCCTAATAGTCCTGTATTTTTAATAGTATTTAGTAATCCGTCTTTTATATTATCTTCATTTATATTCCAACCCTGTTTTTGGATTTCTGAAATTGCCGTGACAACTGTATCTATATTTTCTTTTTGATAATTTCCTTTTAAATCAGCTATGAAGTTGTGAGCAGTGGCGTATTTCAAAGGAGCCTTTTTTTCATTAGCAATATTTTCAAAAATGGGTTTAATTTCCTCTTGATTTCTGCCAATAATAATTGGAGTATTTGATTTGATTATTCCTGCTTTTTCTTTGGCTATTTTTTGAATAGTGTCCCCTAGTAAATTGGTATGATCAAGCCCAATATTTGTTATTATTGATAATTCAGGATTGATAATATTGGTACTGTCTAATCGACCGCCTAAGCCGGTTTCAATTATAGCAATATCTACTTTTTGATAGGCAAAATAGTGAAAAGCCAAAGCAACTGTAAATTCAAAAAAGGAAAGATCTATCTTTTCAAAAGCAGTTTTATTTTTTGAAACAAATTGTATTACTTCTGATTTGGCAATCATCTTGCCACTTATCTTTATTCTTTCTCTAAAATCTTTTAAATGAGGGGAGGTGTATAAGCCAACTTTGTAGCCTGCTTCTTGAAATATGGATGCCAACATATGGGAAACCGATCCTTTTCCATTAGTTCCAGCAATATGAATACTTTTAAATTTCTTGTGAGGATTTTCTAGCGTTTTTGAAGCTGCAACTATGTTACCAATATCCGCTTTATAAGCCACCACCCCATCTCTTTGATACATTGGTAAACGACTAAATAAATAATCGAGGGTTTGCTGATATGTCATTAATTTAACCTGAAATCGTAAATAATTTTTCCTTGCTGATTTTCAGGAGCGCTGGGTTTAGGTTCAAACTTGGTTTTTAATGCTGCTTTTTTTGCTCTTTCTAAAAGATCTTTGTTGAGTGTTGTTGACCCTTGTATACCAGGATTTGCATAAATCACATTTCCTAACCTATCAACAGTAATAATTACCACTACTTTACCCTCTGCTTGATTGCCTTGTGGTTTCGGTTTTTCAATTGCTTCTCGATCTCCTAATTGATAATCACCACTACCATTTCCCTTACCACTACCATTTCCATTATTTCCTTCTCCATCTCCTTCTCCGTCACTTTTTCCACTACCCTTTCCATCGCCTTTCCCCCCACTTCCTTTAGGAGTATAAATTGCTTTTTTATTTACCTCTGGTTTTTTTTCTTCAATTGGTTTTTCATTATTGATAATTTTCTCTGTTTTCTTTGCAGTAGGAGCTTCAATTTCAGATTGAGTTAAAATTTCTTCAGTGCTTTTAATTTGATCTTCTACTTCTTCTACTTCAGGATTTATATTTCCTTGCCCTTCATTGCCAAAATCAATTGCAATTCCTTCTTCTGGAGGTGGAGGGACTTGGTAGGTGAGCCCCATAAAAAGAAAGGCAACTAAAAGTAAAGCATGAAACAAAATGGTTCCAATAATGCCCTTTCTTTTGTTTTTCTTCTCTAAAGAAGTCATTTTAGTTAGGTTTTGTGGCTAATACAATTTTGTATTTATTGCGGTAGGCAATATCCATTACTTTCACTACGTGTTCAATAGCTACTGATTTATCAGTATGTAAAATAATAGCAGGTTCTTGCTCATTACTAATGAGTAATTTTAACTCTTGTTCAATTGCGCTTTCTGCTATAGGTTTCTCATTAATGTAAAATTCAATATCTTTCGTAATGGAGATAGAAATAGTTTGCTTTTCAAGAGTTTTTGCTTTACTACTTGGTAATAATAATTTTAAAGCATTTGGGCTTACTAGTGTAGAGGTAAGCATAAAAAAGATGAGTAATAAAAAAACAATATCCGTCATTGAGGACATGTTAAAATTTGGGCTTACTTTATTTCTGCTTCTTAATGCCATTATTTGGTATGATGTAATAGATCTAAAAAATCCGTTGTTTTAGCTTCTAGCATAAATATTACTTTATCAACTTTTGATACTAAATAGTTGTAGGCAATAAAAGCTATAATCCCAACTACTAAACCGGCCACTGTTGTTACCATTGCCGTGTAAATACCTTGAGATAACATTGCAACATCAATATTCCCTCCTGCGCTTGCCATTTCATGAAAAGCGACAATCATTCCAATTACAGTTCCTAAGAATCCAAGCATAGGAGCAGCACCTGATATTGTAGCTAAATTGGCTAGGTTGTTTTCCATTTTAAACACTTCTAACTTTCCTTGATTTTCAATAGCTGCAGAAATATCAGTCATTGGTTTATCAATTCTATTAACTCCTTTTTCAATCATTCTTGCTATTGGGCTATCTGTATTTCTACATAAGGTTTTTGCCGCTTCAATATCTTTTGATTCTATAAAATTTTGTATGCTTTTAAGAAAACCTGAATCCTCTTTACTTGCTTTAGAAATAGCAATATAACGTTCAATTAGGATGTAGACAGCAAAAATTGAAAGGATGCCTATAGCTCCCATCACTAAGTTGCCTCCAACACCCCCTGAAGTGATTAACTCAATAATAGATAATGTTTTTTCAGTAGTTTCTTCATTAACTGTTTTTACAAGCTCTAGGCTATCTTTAACTATCGTGTCTTTTTCTTCCATTTTAATTTGTTTGTTGTTTTTATTAAACGTTATGTTTTATTTTTATTGCATAAGTATATAAGTAACAGCACCTGCTAGGTAGCCCATAATAGCTAAAAAAGTAATGTTTTTTAAATACCAAATAAAGTCAATTTTTAGTATTCCCATTACCGCAACCCCAGCAGCAGAACCAATAATCAAAATGGAACCACCTGTACCTGCACAATAGGCTAAGAATTCCCAGAATATACCATCAACAGCATATAAGCCAGTTTCTGCAATTGGATACATTCCTATTGCTCCAGCAACTAAAGGCACATTATCAACTATGGAAGAAAGGAAACCAATAAATATATTAATTATATAAGTGCCTTCAGCAGTTTGCCCATTAAAGCTTGTGTTTAAGTATTGTGCAACAGTTTTTAATTGACCTGCTGATTCTAAAGAAGCAACTGCTAATAAAATTCCTAAAAAGAAAAAGATGGTAGGAACATCCACTTTCTTTAAAACACCAATTACTGAAAGAGCTGATTTTTGTTCATGATTCTTACTTCTGTGAATGATTTCTGTTGTTAACCATAGAATTGCTAATGAAATAAGCATCCCAATATAAGGAGGTAGATGAGTAACTGTTTTAAAAATTGGCACAAAAAGTAGTCCAAAAACCCCTAGATAGAAAACTAGATTTTTTTGAAAATGAGTGCTTGGGTTTTTTTCATGTTCTTTTAGTATCGGATTTTCCGATCTTGCTACATTTCCTTTTAATCTAAAAGAAAGATATATAAGAGGAGCTAATATACATACTAATGATGGTATGAACAAATTTGTAATAAGATTGATTGCTGTAATTTGACCTCCAATCCAAAGCATAATGGTTGTAACATCTCCGATAGGAGACCAGGCTCCACCTGCATTTGCAGCTAAAATTATCATACCAGCAAACATCCATAAATCTTCTTTTTCTTTTATGAGTTTTGTGATTAAAGCTGTCATTACAATTGCAGTTGTTAAGTTGTCCAAAGCAGAAGATAAAAAGAAAGTAATTAAACTCAAAATCCACATTAAAGCAACTTTTTTATTGATTGTAATTCTATCGGTGATAATAGAAAATCCTTGATGTGCATCTATAAGTTCTACTATGGTCATTGCGCCTAAAAGGAAAAACAAAATTTCAGCAATACCTTTAAAATGATGAGATAAATGCTCATTCAAAATGTGAGAGTCAACTCCTGAAAAAGCGTAAAGTGCCCACCCAACTCCACCAATAAGTAGTGCTGTTGCTGCTTTATCTACTTTAATTTTATGTTCAAGGGCAATGGCTAAATATCCCAGCACGAATACGATAATCATTAATGTTTCAATCATAATTTAAACGAGTTAACTATTTTTTATTTTTGTAAATATACTGTTGTAGATGGGAAGGCAAAATTAGAATTATGCTTTTTAATAATTTCCATAATCTTATAATTTATTTCTTCTTTCACATCTATTAGATCTTCCCATTCTGGGCTATTCACAAAATACAATACCATAATATCTAATGAACTGGATCCAAATTCTTGAAACCGAACTTCAGTTTCATCATTTGTTTTTTCATGCAGATCAATCACCTGTTGAATATCGGCAACAATTGCTTTTATTTGATCGATAGATGTTTCATAAGTTAAACCGACATTGAATTTCACTCTCCTAACTGGTCGCAAGCCTAGGTTGTCTAATTCTGCATCAATCATTTTTTTATTAGGAATAGATACCAAACTTTTGTCAAAAGTTCTTATTCGAGTACTTCTTAGTCCTACTTTTTCTACTGTTCCTGTAATTAAGCCCACTGTAACGATATCGCCAACGGTAAAAGGTTGGTCAAAAAATATAGTGAAAGAACCTAAAAGATTTTCCAAACTTTCTTTGGATGCCATTGCTAGTGCAAGACCTCCAATTCCAAGCCCTGTCACTAGTGCAGCAATATTGACATTCAAGACACTTCCCATAATGACGAAAATTCCAAAAATACAAATCAATATTTTGCCAATCTTAATAACAAATGGGATGAACTGATCATCCATTTTATTTTCGGTTAATTCTGCTTTTTTGCGTAAAATCAATCCTACAAAATCAATCATTTTTACTAAAATCCAAAAAATAGAGTATATAAATAGTAAGGAAAATCCTTTACTAATTAGCATTTTGAGACCTATTTCATTTTCACTTACCAGATTCCATTGCGCAGGATATTCAATGAGAGAACTTGCTAAATAAATAATAAATAGCATGATAAAAAACCCAATAGGTTTTGTTAAAAGCTCATCAAAATTTTCCACTTTTATTTCTGTATCTTTTTTACTTACAAGTTTAAAAAGTAGGCGGCTTAAGTATTTTGAAATAAGTTTCTTGAAAATCAGGCTCAATAAAACTGCGCCAATAAACAAAGCGTAATCCTGCATAGTGTTGCCCAAAAATTCTTGTAACAAAAAGCGCTCCATAATCATTAATTTAGACTAACTGCTTTAAAGCAATTTCAAAAGCAGTTTTAGATATGTTTGTTTTAGCATTACTCTTTTTAAAGGTTTTTAAAAGTGCTTCTTTTATTGTTTCTGAGACTGCATTAAAAGTAGCGAGATCATTTATTTCACAATTATCTTGCATAAAATAGGAAAACGCTCTAGCCATTCCGCAATTTGCAATAAAATCAGGCAGTACACTTACTCTTTCATCAGCACTTTTTGAGATAGGTCCGAAAAAGATTTCTTTATCGGCAAAAGGAACATTTGCTCCGCAGGCAATAACTTCTAGGCCATTAGCAATCATTTGATCTAATTGATTTTGAGATAATAATCTTGATGCAGCAGCTGGAACAAAAATTGCCGCTCCAACACTCCATATTCTTTCATTTGCTTTATCAAAGGAAAGCATATTATCTGATTCTAAAAAGTTGGATGACCTGTTTTCTAGAAGTGCTTTCACCTGTTCAAAAGTATAGCCATCTGTATTAATTAGACCGCCTCCAATATCAATAATGCCGACAATAATTGCTCCTGCTTGTGCCAAATAATAAGCAGCAGCTCCTGCAACATTTCCCCATCCCTGAATAATTACTTTTTTCCCTTTTACTTCCCCTCCATAAATGTTGTAATAATGCAAGATTGATTCAGCAACTCCATAGCCAGTTATTAAATCTCCTACTGAATATTTCTTTGATGAATTTGGAGTAAGTTTTTTATTTTCAACAATCAAAGGCACTCCTTTGGATAACTGATGGATAATATTCATTGTCCCTTTTTCATCTTTTTTATAATGACCTCTCACTACTCCTTCCAATGGAAATAATATTCCATTTTTTTGACAAAGAGGGATTACTTCATGCACTTCATCTACATTCATATCTCCTCCTGTACCGTAATAAGATTTAAGAAGTGGTTTTGTAGCAGCAAACCATCTTTTTAATACTTCTATTTTTCTCGGGTCTTTTGGATTAAAATTGATGCCTGATTTTCCACCACCAATAGGAGGTCCAGAAACTGTAAACTTAACTTCCATTGTTTTAGCTAGTGCTAAAACTTCATCTTTTGTAATGCCCATTCTCATTCTTGTTCCTCCTGCACTAGAGCCTCCTCTTAAAGAATTTATAATCAACCACCCTTCCGCCTCAGTTTCCGTATCTTTCCATTCAAAAACTATTTCTGGTCTTTTAGCTTCAAATTTCTTTAACAATTCCTCCATCTCTTTTTTGCTCTTTAATTATCGCAAATGTATTCATTGCCGCTAAGATATTGGATAGTTAAAAGTTATATTTTATTACATTGGATTGTTAACTTCTCCTCCACAATTGTCTTTTTTAGCACCAGTTACAGATTGTAGGCAATTTACTTCATTTCTTAATCTTAAAACTCCCAAAAATGCAAAAATTAAAGCTTCTTTAAAATTGATAATTTTAAGATTTGGAATACAGATTTTTGATTTAGAATAAAAGGATATTCTACTCATTAAATAAGTATTAAAAACTCCTCCTCCCGTAAACAGGGCAGAGTTATCATTTAAAAATACACCAATTTGAATTGCTATATGTTCGCAAAAAGTGTTTAAAAGATCTTCTGGTTTGTAGTTTTTTAAAAACAATGGATGTATAAATTTTTCAACCCATTCTCGGCCTAAAGACTTAGGATGTTTTTGTTTGTAAAAGGATAAACTATTCAATTTTTCTAAAAGTTCGGGTATAAGCTTTCCTTTTTTAGCAATATCACCATTTATATCAAATTCAAGATCTATTTGTTTGCTGATTTCATTCATTACAATATTGACTGGACAAATATCAAAAGCGGTAATTTCCACCTTTTGTTTTATTGAGATATTTGCAAAACCTCCTAAATTGACACAATATTTATAATCTGGAAATAAATGCAAATCCCCAATAGGAACTAGTGGAGCGCCTTGGCCATTTAATGAGATGTCCAAGCTTCTAAAATTATTAATTGTTTTGATTTTTGTGACATTTGCAATTGTTTTTCCATCTCCGATTTGTAATGTGTAATTGTTTTCTGGTTGATGAAAAATAGTGTGCCCATGAGAGGCAATAAAATCCACTTTTTCATTTGCTAAAAAAGTAGTAATCGTTGTTGCTAAAAACTCACCATATTCGATATCAGTTTCTGATATGATGGTTTTGCTTTTTGTATGCAGATTTGCTAATTTTTTTTGCCAGTTATCAGTGTATTTTTGAGTTTCTGATTTTTCAATTATGAATTCCCATTTCGTATTTTTGGCAAAGGTGCAAATTGCTAAATCAACTCCATCTAAAGAAGTTCCTGACATCACTCCTAAAACACGGTATTTTACGTTCCTATTCATTAGATTCCAAAGATAGTTTAAAAAGTGTATTTTTGCCTGTTTTTTTTAAAAAGCAAATAATGAATTTTGAATTATCTGAAGAGCATAAGATGATAAGGGATGCAGCAAGAGATTTTGCGCAAACTGAATTACTTCCTGGAGTTATCGAAAGAGATGAAGCTCAAAAATTTCCAACAGAGCAGATTAAGAAATTAGGAGAACTTGGTTTTTTAGGAATGATGGTGGATCCAAAATATGGAGGGGCTGGGATGGATACTATTTCTTACGTGTTGGCAATGGAAGAAATTTCTAAAGTGGATGCTTCAGCATCTGTTATTATGTCAGTAAATAATTCTTTAGTTTGCTGGGGAATAGAAACTTTTGGTACAGAGTCACAAAAAGAGAAATACTTAAAACCACTGGCAACAGGAGAGATTATTGGGGCATTCTGTTTGTCAGAACCAGAAGCTGGTTCGGATGCAACTTCACAGCAAACAACAGCAATTGATAGAGGAGATCATTATTTGCTAAATGGAACAAAAAACTGGATAACTAATGGCAATACAGCAACTGTTTATTTAGTTATTGCCCAAACAGATGTAGAAAAAGGACATAAAGGAATCAATGCTTTTATTGTAGAGAAAGGAATGGAAGGATTTGTTGTGGGGCTAAAAGAAAATAAATTGGGCATTAGAGGATCAGATACACATTCATTAATGTTTTCTGATGTAAAAATTCCAAAAGAAAATAGAATAGGTGAAGATGGCTTTGGCTTTACTTTTGCTATGAAAACATTGTCAGGTGGTAGAATAGGAATTGCTGCTCAGGCTCTTGGAATTGCATCTGGGGCTTATGAATTAGCATTGCAATATTCTAAAGAGAGAAAAGCTTTTGGAAAAGAAATTTCAAAACATCAAGCAATCGCATTTAAATTAGCGGATATGGCTACTGAAATTGAGGCAGCAAGGTTACTTTGTTTAAAAGCAGCTTGGCTAAAAGATAATGGAAAAAATTATGATAAAATAGGAGCGATGGCTAAAGTTTTTGCTTCAGAAACCGCAATGAAAACTACTGTTGAAGCAGTCCAAGTTCATGGTGGTTATGGTTTTGTAAAAGAATATCATGTTGAGCGTTTAATGCGTGATGCAAAAATTACACAGATTTATGAAGGAACATCTGAGATTCAAAGAATTGTAATTTCTCGTTCTATTTTAAACTAAAAATTATGAAAAAAATAATCTTACTATCATTTTTGATTTTACTTACTTTTGTAGTAAGTGCTCAAATTGATAAATCAAAAATTAACCCATCATATTTGCAGTTCTTGCCTTCAAATGCAAAACCTGAAGATTTACGTCCTTCTGATATTCCATCAGAACAAGTGCTAAAACAAATGGGCTTTTCTGATCAAGAAATTGCTGAAGCAATGGATTTTAAAAATTCTAGAGGAAAATATGCTAAAAGTGCTAAAGATACAATTGGAGCCAATTCATCTCTTTCAATGTTCTATGAAAGTTTTGGAGATACTTTGGTTACTGATACCGCTACTTACCCTAAAGCAAGAATCTATGGCCAAGATATTTTTAGAAATAATGAACTTTCTTTTTATCAAAAAGCACTAGATGCAAAGGCTCCCGAGAATTATAAAGTAGGTAGTGGAGATGAGATTTCAATTTCTGTCTGGGGATATAATGAGTTTTCTGAGACCCTATTAGTAGATGCTAACGGCTATATTACCCCAAGTTCTTATGGAAGAATCTATGTAAAAGGATTAACTTTTGAAAAGATGCGTTCACTTTTAAAGAGTAAATTTTCAGGATTCTTGGATATGCAAAATTCTGAAATTGATGTTACACTTGCTTATTCAAGAGTAATAACTGTAAATATTGTTGGAGAGGTTTATCATCCTGGGTCGTATTCAATACCGGCAATCAATACAGCATTTAACGCTTTGATTGCAGCCAAGGGGCCAAATCAGTTAGGTACGGTTAGAAATATTTACCTTAAAAGGGATGGGAAAACAGTCGATTCATTAGATATTTATCAGTTTTTATTTAATCCTACGCGCTCGCAAGACATTTATATGCAAGATGGGGATTATTTATTTGTTCCTCCTGCAAAGCACATTGTTGAGGTGGGTGGTGCGGTAAATCGTCCTTATACTTATGAGGCTAAAACAGGAGAATCAGTTGCAAGTATTATTAAATATGCGGGTGGTTTCACTACTAATGCTTTCACGGATGTTGTAACTTTGAAAAGAATAGAGTATAATTCAATTCGAGTAAATGATGTGCATAAGGATCATGCCAATTCTATTGCTGTTCAAAATGGAGATGAGATTGTAGTAAATACGATTTCTAATAAATTATCGAATTTAGTGAGCGTAAAAGGAAGTATTGGAGTTGAGGGCGATTACGAGTTTATAAAAGGAGAGAAATTATTATCCTTACTTAAAAGAGCTAAATGTATTGATGATAAAACATTTTTGGATAAAGTATATGTTATCCGATTGAATGAGGACAGAACAAAAACACATATAGCTGTAAATTTAGGTGCGATTATCAAAGATTCAAATCATGAAGATAATATATGGGTGCAGGAGTATGACATTGTTCGTGTACTTTCTATTGATGATTTTGATGATGAATTTTCAGTATCAGTTTTAGGAGCAGTAAGAGGTGCTGGTGATTTTGATTTTGGAGTTGGGATGACCTTGCAAGATGTGCTTTTACAAGCAGGAGGGCTTACTCAACAGGCAGAAGGAAGTAAGATAGAAGTTAGTAGAATTATGGATTATGATATTTCTTCTAATAAATTAAAACCAATAAGAGCAGTAGTAAAAAATATAAAAATAGGAGAGGACTTAATGTTGAGTTCTGAAGCTCAAGAATTTACCTTACAACCCTTTGATCAGATATTTGTTAGAGAAAATCCAGATTATGAAGAGCCTGTAAATATTGTATTAAGTGGAGAAGTGAAATATCCTGGTACTTATTCTTTACTTTCAAAGAATGAAAAAATTGCATCAGTTATTCAAAGAGCAGGTGGGCTGACTACTTATGCTTATATGGATGGGGTTAAGATGTTTAGAAAGTTTGAAGTGGAACAAATTAAAGATAATCCGTTAACTATTCCAAATGATTTATTAGATTCAATTTTAATTAATCCAGAGCTTTCAAATATTTATAATAAGGAGTTATTAAACAGAGAACAGTTGAAGGCAAAGGTTTTTACTTATGATAGTTTGATGTATAATGTTGTGTATTTTGATTTGCAAAAGGCAATGTCAAAAAATAGGTCTAAACATAATTTGGTTTTATTGGAAGGGGATAGTGTAATCATTCCAAAGCTATTAGATGTTGTACATATTTCAGGTGATTTAAAAAATATAAGTGGGAGCTCAATTAGTGCTCCTTTTTTTGGAAAACGAGCTGATTATTATGTTCGAAATTTTGCAGGGGGTTATTCTGAGGATAATAAAAAATCTAATACTCTAGTTATTCATGCTAATGGTGCCGTTAAGAAGTCATTAGATTTAGGTTTATTTACGATTTCTCCAAAAGTAAAACCGGGGTCAATTATTAAGGTTGTAGATGATAAAACAGTAGAAATTGAGAAAAAACCTCTTGATTGGAATGTCGCTATTGAAAAGACTTTGTTAAAATTAACAGGGATCATTTCGCTTTATTTGTTGATGGATAGATTAGCTGTCGCACAATAATGGAACGGCATAATGATGAAATACAATTAAAAGATATTCTGTTAAAATTATCAGATTATAAAGCATATTTATTTAAAAATAAATTTAGGATAATTGGATTTTCTTTTTTGTTTGTTGTGCTTGGAGTTGTATATGCTTTTGTTTCAGATACAAAATACACTGCCGACCTTACTTTTGTTGTTGAAGAAGAAAGTTCTGGTGGCTCACTTGGGGCTATGTCAGGTATTGCAAGTCAGTTTGGTTTTGATATTGGCGGATCTTCAAGCGCTACTTTTAGTCAGCAGAATATACTAGAATTATTGAGCTCTAGAGGTGTTATTGAGAGCGCTTTAATGCAGAGTGCTAAAGTTAATGGTAAAACTGATTTACTGATAGAGCATTATCTTGAAATTGATAAGATAAAAGATACATGGGCTGCGAGTGATGATTTTAAAGGAGTTTCATTTCATGATAAGAGTAGTTATATACATGACAGTATTAGCGGTATCATTTGGCAAAAAATTATTGAAAATAATTTAACTGTTGAACTTAAATCTGATGAGGCTAATATTATTACGTTATCTTACATTTCTTTAAATGAAGAATTTGCTAAAGAATTTGTAGAGAAGCTAATTAATGAAATGAGTAAGATGTACATTGCACATCAAACTGCACAAGCAAATAAAACTTTGGATTTTTTGCAAGATAGAGCAGATTCTGTATTCTCAGAATTGGTAATTGCAGAGCAACAACTTGCAAAGGCGAAAGATATCAATCAAAGAATTATTAAAGTAACGGGGAGATTAAAAGAACTTCAGCTAATGCGAGAAGTAGAGGTGCTAAATGCTATGTATTTGGAACTTGTAAAAAATCTGGAGCTTTCTAAAATAACGCTATTAAATAAAACTCCTATTATCAACATTATAGATGAGCCTATTCTTCCTTTAGAGGAGGATAAAATATCAAAAATAGTAGCAGGAATACTTGGAGGTTTCTTGGGTGGTTTCCTTTCGGTTTGTTTCTTTATATTCAGAAAGTTATTTAAAGATGCCTTAGCGGAAGCTTAAAGCAAATTCTGTAGCTTTTCTAATCCAATACCTCTTGATCCTTTTAAAAGTATTGTCTTATTTTTAATAGGATTAGATTTTAAAAATATTTCAAAGGCATTTCTATCTTTAAAAGCTTCCTTGCTGATTTTAGAGAATTCTTTTCCTATTAGAATTATTTCTAGATTAAGTATATCTATCAAATCTAATATTGCCGAGTGCTCCTTTATAGTGTATTCTCCTAGCTCAAGCATATCTCCTAGTATGCACAATTTATTAGTGTAATCTTGCTTGGAAAATGAAGTAATCATAGCTTTCATGCTTGATGGATTAGCATTATAAGCATCTAGGATTAATAGATTATCTTTAGTTTTAAGAATTTCAGAACGGTTATTTTTAGGAGTGTAGTTTTGAATTGCCTTTTTTATGTTTGAATCTTTGATGTTAAATTTGTTTCCTATACAAACTGCAAGCATAATGTTGCTAAATTGATATTCTCCAATTAGTTGGCTATTAATCTCAGTATTGCTAACCTTAATATTTAAGAAAGGCGTGTTTTTTGTTATAAATCCTTTACAAAATCCGTTATTTCCATAGGTAATTCTTTCAATCTTTTCGGATAAGTTTAGCAATAAATTATCATCATCATTTACAAATAAGACACCATTATTTTTTTTGATAAAATTAAATAGTTCATTTTTTGCATTAATAACCCCTTGGTGATCTTTAAATCCTTCAAGATGGGCGGATCCTATATTTGTGATTACTCCGTGGGTAGGTTTTGCTATTTCACAAAGAAATTCAATTTCTTTTTCATGATTTGCCCCCATTTCAATAATTGCAATTTCATGTTCTTTTGTGATTTCCAAAATACTTAAAGGCACTCCTATATGATTGTTTAGATTTCCTTTTGTAGCATAACTATTTAGCTCTGATTTTAATACAGCATGTATTAGTTCTTTTGAGGTTGTTTTTCCGTTAGTTCCAGTAATTCCTATAATTGGGATTGAGAGTTGTTTTCTGTGATGTCTTGCTAAATTTTGAAGTGTCTCTAAAACATTTTTGACAAGAATAAATTTATCGTTTTTAGCGATTTTTTTTTCATCAATTATTGCAAAACTACAACCATCACTAATTGCTTTTGCTGCAAAGAGATTTCCATTAAAGTTTTCTCCTTTTAGAGCAAAAAATAGGCCTCCCTTTTTAATCTTTCTAGTATCAGTGCAAATACTGGATTTGCTTTTATATATTTTGTAAAGTTCTGAAATCTCCATAAGTCAATATAAAACAAAACCCCATGTTTAGTGGGGTTTTGAGTAAATTCTTAATTGATGATTATTTGCTTTTTTTGCTATAATCAGTAGCTCTTCTTTGATTGTTTTTTGCTCTACTCGTTGATGATCCAAGCCTATCCATAGCACATCTAAACCCAATAGCATCAGTTGATTGATCTTGATCTAAAAACCTTCTTGTTCCAGGATTTAACCAATACGCTCTGTCTTTCCAAGACCCCCCTTTAAAAACTCTTGTTCTGTCGCTTATTAGAGAAGAGGTTCCGTAAACATACATTTCGTTACTATTTCCTTCAGGAGCATCATCTTTATACATGCTAGCTGTTTTATTCCATTTGTCAATATTAACTTTTCCTGTGTCAGATGCAGCTGTTTCTTCAAGTAAATCGTTCCAATTAACCCCCATTTGAGATTCAATATCTCCATTTAAGTAATTGATATTATCCGATTTTTTGTAGTTTCTTCTATAAGCATTATCTTGTACATTCACATTAACTTGAATTGCTTTGCCTAAGTCATCAAATACTATCATGCCATCTGAATCCAATGAATCAGTTTGATAGACATTTCCTCTAAAGCTCCTGTGATCTGCAGTTGTAGTTTGTTCAATTACTGGTCTGTAAACATCCATAACCCACTCTGAAACATTACCAGCCATATCATATAATCCGTAATCATTAGGCCAATATGTTCTTACAGAAGCCGTAATATCTGCCTTGTCATTTAAATTTCCTGCAACTCCCATATTATCTCCTCTTCCTCTTTTGAAGTTAGCCATAATTGCTCCTTGATTTTTAGGATCTGAACTCCTTAATGATGAGCCATTCCAAGGATAAAGTTTTCTTTCATCTGTATTTTCCTCCTGAGTATTTCCTACATAGCCTAATGCCGCAAATTCCCATTCAGCTTCAGTAGGCAATCGGTAGTTTGGTAATAACAAACCATCTGCCATATTAATGATTCTAGTTTTCTCTCCACTACCATAATTCTCATTTGTAAGGTTTTTTGGGTTTCTTCTTACGATACCTTCATATTGTCCCGCTAAATACCCTTTAGTAGTGAATACATTATCATCTATTTGCTCCATATCTTCTTTTAAAATACCATTATCAGTTAGTATTCTTTCGTTTACTCTATCGGTTCTCCAAGCACAGTAATCTGTAGCTTGTTGCCAACTAACACCAACTACAGGATAGTTTTTAAAAGCAGGGTGTCTTAGATATCCGTTAACAAAAGGTTCGTTATAACCTAATTTATCTCTCCATACTAAGGTGTCAGGAAGAGCCTTTTTGTATACTTCAGAGTAAGATAAACCATATATTCTTTGAAGCCAAAAAAGATACTCTAGATAATCTACATTTCTAACTTCTGTTTCATCTAAATAAAATGATGAAACAGTTTGTTTTCTAGGAATATTGTCCCATTCATACATTACATCTTGCTCTACTCTCCCCATTGTAAAAGATCCTCCCTCTACAAATAATAATCCAGGACCTGTTTTTTGTTCAACAAAATGCTCATTTGTTTCATATCCTCCATTTTTGGGGTTGTTGTATTCCCACCCTGTTGAAGAAGATTCTTTTCTTGAAGAACATGATGCAAATATAATCATACTACTTGCTACTAAAATTAATTTATTTATTTTCATTTTTATGTATTAAAAATTTAATCAGTTTTTGTTATTAACTAAAATTGTGGACAACTTATTGTGTTAAACGATTTGCTTTTTGATCGGCAAGGCATAAATAATGTGAAAGATAATTCATGCGCTCCCAGTGTGTTGCTATTTTTTAAGTTACTTACTGTTATATCATAACTGTACCCAAATTTAAAGGATTCTTGTACTAGTCCTAGCATAAGGATGAATGAGTCAAAATTCTCCAAGCTATTTCTTGCCCATAAACCACCAACAACAGGCCCTCTGTTTACATAAATACCATAATTGAATTGCTGAAAATCTTGTTGTTTTTGGTATAAAAAGTTAGGCGAAATAGTAGTAACTGAATTTCTGTATCTGCTTAATGGAAAGTTTCCTCCCGCATGAACTGTAAGTTTTGTTGGCAATTGACTCTCGCTAATAAAACCTTGATTTGGTTTAGTTAAGTGATGTGCTGCAAAGCCAAAAAAGAAATTTTCAGAGTAACCAAGTATACCGGTTGAAAAGTCAGGAAAATTTCTAGAAGTAGGATTATTTACTACATTTTCTTGAGTGTCGTAAATAAAACCATATTGTGGATGAATCATATCTCCAAAAGTAAGGTTATCCCAATCTAATTGTATCATTCTGTAAGAAGCTTCAAAACCTGCTTTCACAGCGAAAGTATTGTTTACCTGTAATCTATAAGAGTATAATAATGAGGCATGAGAAGTGTTTAGATTTCCAGCGCCTGCTCTATCTTGAGAAACCATTACTCCTAATCCACCACCAATTGCTTGAATGTGTTGGTCCCAAGATGCAGATGTAGTTACATAGGTTCTTCCTATTCCTGGCCATTGGTCACGATAATTTAAATTTGCTCTTGGACAATCATTTGTACCAGCAAATGCAGGATTTAAATACAAGGGATTTGCATAAAATTGACTAAATGCAGGATCCTGAGCAGAAGCAGTATTCGTTATAAATATCAATGCAAAAACTGAAATTATAACTTTGAAAATGTTGTTAAACATATATAGGTTATTCATATTTTAATTTCACAAAAATAAACAAATTATTTAATATTACCTTTTACTAGATAAAAATTATATACTATTTATATTTATTGTTCGTTATTGCCTTGTTATTAAAAAGGATACATAAATTTGCAATGATGAAAAAATGGCTAATTTTATTGATGTCTCAGATGAGTTTTTTGCTTAATTTATCAGCTCAAAATAACTCTGTTTTGGCTAATGGAAATTGGCATAAAGTTTCTACCAATCAAGATGGAATTTATAAGCTAAATTACTCTGATTTTCAAACTCTTGGAGTTAGTGTTGCTAACCTCCAAACTTCCGCTATAAAACTCTATGGAAATGGTGGTGGAATGTTGTCAAAATTAAATTCAGATTTTAGATATTCAGATTTAACTGAAAATGCAATAAAAGTGTATGATTCTAACAATAATGGGGTTTTTGAAAGTGGCGATTATATTTTGTTTTATGGAATGTCTGCTGATGTTTGGAATTTTAATCAAAATACTAATTTGTTTGAGCATGAAACACATCTTTTTGCTGATGAAGCAAGTTATTTTCTTACTATTGAAAATCAATTAATCGGGAAGAGGATTGTTGAAAAGACTGCACTCCAAAATCCTTCAAAAACAATCACTACCTATAATGCATATTCTTATCATGAAAAAGAGTTAGAAAACTTAATTCAGTCTGGAAGCAAATGGTTCGGAGAACGATTTTATGATAGTAAACAATCTTTTGCATTTTCCTTTCCAGATTTAATTCAGTCAGATTTTGTTGATATAAAAATTGCAGTTGTTGCAAGGTCTTTTCAAAGCTCTACTTTTAAAGTTACTTCAAACTCATCTGTATTATCGCAAATAGTTGTTCCAGCAGTTTCGTCACAATACGCACAAGAATATGCCAAAGAAGCATCCGTTACAATTCCGTATTTAGCAAATTCATCTAATTTAAATATAGATATAGAATATTCCTCTTCAGATAATGGAGCAGAAGCATGGCTTGATTATATACAAATTAATGCAAAAAGAAAGCTCAAGTTAAGTGGTAATTATTTTAATTTTAGAGATGCTGAGAGTTTAGGAAACGAAATAGTGCAGTATAAGATTGAAAATGGAGTAGGGCTTGAGGTTTGGGATGTTACAGAGCCCACTAATCCAAGAAAATTAGTAACATCAATTACTACAAATGACTTATCTTTTAATGATTCTTTAAATGTTTTGCATGAGTATATTGCTTTCAATAGCTCGGCATATTTAACTCCTGCTTTAAAAGGAAGTGTTGCAAATCAGAATATACACAGCACTTCTTCTAATACTGAATTTATTATTGTTTGTCATCCTGACTTTTTGTCGGCTGCAAATCGATTGGCTGATTTTCATTTAGAAAAAGATAAAATTATCTCAGTTGTTGTTACACCTCAGCAAATATATAATGAGTTTTCATCAGGGATGCAAGATGTAAGTGCTATTCGTGATTTTGTAAAATATCAGTATGATAAAGAAAATTCTAATTTAAAATATCTTTTGCTTTTTGGAGATGGCTCCTACGATCCTAAAAATAGAATTGAAAATAATACTAATTATATTCCTACTTTTCAATCAGCTAACTCTACTCATCCAACTGAAAGTTATGTAACTGACGATTATTTTGGATTATTAAATGATAATGAAGGCTTATTTAATAATGATTTAGTAGATATTGGTATCGGTAGATTTCCCGTTTCGACACTTTCAGAGGCGAATATTTTGGTTGATAAAGTGGCGCAATATTATAAGATATCATCATTGGGTACTTGGAGAAATGATGTTGCTTTTATTGCTGATGATGGCGATAGCAATGATGGGAATACACATATGTGGCAAGCTGATAGTTTGGCAAATTATATAGCAGATAATTATGAGGAGATAAATATTCAAAAGATTTATTTAGACAATTATTATCAGGAATCTACTGCAGGAGGTCCAAGAAGTCCTGACACTCAAAATGCAATAAATAATAAAGTGGATAAAGGAGCTTTACTAATCAATTATACTGGCCATGGAGGTCCTTTAGGTTTGACACAAGAAAGAATTTTAGAGATTGATCAAATTCAAAAATGGGATAACTTAGATAATTTACCGCTTTTTATGACGGCAACTTGTAAGTTTTCTTATTTTGATAATCCACAAGAAAAATCAGCAGGAGAGTATGTTTTGTTGAATCCTCAAGGAGGGGCAATTGCTTTATTAAGTACCACTCGTTTGGTTTATTCAGCTCCAAATTACAATTTAAATACTAGGTTTATTCAAACCATTTTTGAAAAAGAAAATGGAGAATTTCCAAGGCTCGGAGATGTGTTTAAGAAAACAAAAGTTTTAAGTGGAACTTCTTCTAATAATAGAAATTTTACCCTTTTGGGAGATCCTGCACTGCGTTTAGCATATCCAAAATTTGAAGTAAACACTACTGCAATTAATGATACTTTAAAGGCATTGGGAGAGGTTACTATTGAAGGACAGATTGAAGATAACGGAATGTTGTTATCTGATTTTAACGGCACCATTTTTCCTACTGTTTATGATAAAGAAATAATCAAAACTACTTTAGGGCAAGAAAGCTGCACTCCTATGCCGTATAGAGATCAAAATAATATACTCTATAAAGGTGCTGCAACTGTAACAGATGGAAAATTTTCTTTTTCATTTATTGTCCCTAAGGATATTGCTTACAATTATGGCGCTGGAAAAATTTCATATTATGCGCTGAACGATAATGAGCAAAACCCTCTTGATGCTAATGGAACTGAGGAAAATTTTGTAATTGGAGGCACAGCAGATGATATAATGTATGATTATGATGAGGCTGAGTTGTCTCTTTTTATGAATGACACTCTTTTTGTAAATGGAGGAATAACTGACGCCAATCCAATACTTTTGGCTCATATTTTTGATTTGAGCGGTATAAATACTGTTGGAAATGGTATTGGACATGATATTACAGCTGTTTTGGATGGCAATACAGCAAATCCTTATGTGCTAAATGATTTTTATGAAGCTAACAAGGATGATTACACTAGAGGAATCATTAGGTTTCCTTTGTATAACTTAGCAAAAGGGGAACATTCTATAAGCTTAAAAGTCTGGGATGTGTTTAATAATTCTTCAGAGAAAACAATTAATTTTGTTGTAACAGATGCAAATGATTTGGCTATTGCAGACTTTACAACTTATCCCAACCCTTTTTCAGTTTCTACTGATATTTATTTTCAGCATAATAAAGCCAATCAAGAAATCGACTATATTTTGGAGATTTATTCTATTACAGGAATTTTGGTTAAAAGAGTTGAGCAAACTTCTTATAATAGTGAAGGATATAGAATTGGGCCAATTCGTTGGGATGGAAAAGATAATTATGGAGGCAAAATTAGTGCAGGAATGTATATTGCAAACTTAGGAGTTACTACTGAGGAAGGCGATTTTTCATCAAAATCTATAAGAATTATACTATTGCCCTAATAATGGCGTTTACTCACATAATAAAGTACATTTGCAAATTAAATAAAGGATGAAGAAGATAATAGGAATAATTAGTGCATCAGTATTAACGCTTAACGTATTTGCTCAAGATCCATCTTATGATGAATTAACAGGAGGACTAAATACCATTACAACTGCAGTGCCATTTTTGTTAATTGCTCCTGACTCTAGGTCAGGCGCTATGGGAGATGTTGGAGTAGCTACTAGCCCTGATGCAAATTCTATGCATTGGAATCCTGCAAAATTAGCTTTTACTTCAGAAGATATAGGTGCTTCAATATCCTATGTCCCATGGTTAAGAGCATTAGTTCCTGATATTAATTTGTCATATATTACAGGCTATAAAAAGCTAGATGATAATCAAGCTGTTGGTTTGGAAATGCGATATTTTTCATTAGGAGATATTACTTTTACGGACATAGTAGGTACTACAATCGGACAATACAGGCCGCATGAATTTGCATTAGGAGGTTCTTATGCTAGAAAGTTGTCTGATCAGTTTTCATTGGCTATTTCAGGAAGATACATTTATTCTAATCTTACAGGAGGACAATCTGCAGGAGGAATTGAAACAGTTGCCGGCCAATCAATTGCTTCAGACTTAGCGGGGTTTTATACTAAACCCGTAAGGATGGGAGGACAGGATATTGATTTAGCTGTTGGTTTAAATATTTCAAATATTGGTAGTAAAGTTTCATATACTGAAACCTCAATTAGAGACTTCATCCCTATTAATATGAGATTAGGAACGGCATTAGGCGCTGATATTGACGACTATAATAAAATTTCTTTGGCAATTGATATGAATAAATTACTGGTACCAACACCACCTATAACTGATAATGGTGAAATTGTTTCAGGCAAAGATTCTGATGTTGGTGTGGTTTCAGGAATATTTCAATCATTTGGTGATGCCCCAGGAGGCTATAAAGAGGAATTCAGAGAAATTAACTATTCAGTTGGTTCAGAGTATTGGTATAACGATCAGTTTGCTATCAGAGCGGGTTATTTCTTTGAACACGATACTAAAGGAGGTAGAAAATTCTTTACATTCGGGTCTGGAGTAAAGTATAGTGCATTTATTCTTGATTTTTCATATCTTGTAAATGCTTCAACTGATGCTGGAGCGACTAATCCTTTAGCAAATACCATGCGTTTTTCTATGACATGGAATTTTGGAGCAATGAAAGAAATGAACTAATCAATGAAAATTAGAGTAGGTTTTGGTTTTGATGTCCACCAATTAAAAGAAGGTTTAGACTTTTGGTTAGGCGGGATTATGGTTCCTCATACCAAAGGTGGTTTGGGCCATTCGGATGCTGATGTTTTAATACACTCTATTTGTGATGCCTTATTGGGTGCTGCCAATTTGGGCGATATAGGCAAACACTTTCCTGATACAGATCTGAAATACAAAGCAATTGACAGTAAGATTCTTTTATCTTCAGTTATGAAACTTATTAGAGAAGAAGGTTATGAATTAGGAAATATTGATTCTACTATTTGCTTGCAAACACCGAAAATAGGGTCTTATATTTCTCAGATGCAGAAAGTTTTGGCTTCTTGTATGGGAGTTGATAAAGATCTGATTTCTATTAAAGCAACTACAACCGAAGGACTAAGTTTTGTAGGCAGAGAAGAGGGTATTTCTGCTTATGCAAGTGTTCTTATTACTAAAGCCTAAAACCCTAATTTTTCATTTCTTGTGTCATCCCTAAGATAGACCTGCATTTTTGCTCTTGCACAAACAACACCTTTTTTATTGATTGCCTCAACAGTGTGCCAAATTTCAAATTTTCCTTTTTCATTTAAAGTGTTTTCAGCAAGATGGATATCTTCTTTAGTGATTTTAAAATCAAGTTTTAAAGTACTATCTGCTGGTTTTAGGTATTGTATTTCTGCTGACTTTAGCCAGATAATTAGTTTTCTTTTTTTATTAGCAAAGATGTGATAGTACATAGTAGGAAAATAAGGATCACAAGCCGAGAAAATACTGCCTCCAAAAATAGTTTTACGAAAATTAATATTAAATAAGGCTCTTCTAAGAACCACTTTCATTTCTAAAAAATCATCAGAAATTTCTTTCAGTACGATTCTATTAAATAATAATGGAGGAAAAATATTTAAAACAAATTTGATAACAAATCTTGGTATTTTCATGTTGCAAAAATAATTAATTGCTATATAAATTCTTTTCAAATTGAATATTTTATACTTTTACATCAAATAAAAAAACATAAAAATGAGGAATTACATCACAGAATTTATAGGTACATTTTTTTTAGTACTTACAATAGGGCTTACTAGAGAACCTGTCTATATAGGAGTAATGCTAATGGCAATGGTTTATATGGGCGGTCATATATCTGGGGCTCATTATAATCCAGCAGTAAGTATAGCTATGATATATAGAGGCTTACTTACCACTAAAGAAGCTATTAAGTATATCCTTTCTCAATTAGCTGGTGCCTTTTTAGCAGCATTAACAGTTAATTGGTTTATAGGTGATGTTATGCAAGTTGCACCAAGCAATACAGCTTCTGTTATGCAAATTCTTGCAGTAGAAGCTATTTTTACTTTTGCTCTTATGTTAGTAATTTTAAATGTTGCTACTCATCCAAAAACAGCAGGAAATTCCTATTATGGTTTAGCTATTGGATTTACGATAATGGCAGCAGCATTTGCTGGCGGAGGAATTTCAGGAGGTGTTTATAATCCAGCTGTTGGAACAGGCCCCATATTAGTTGATGTAATACTAGGAGATGGCAAGACCTTAGCTAACTTATGGTATTATTTTGTTGGACCAATATTTGGGGCAATGGCAGCTACTTGTGTGTATGAATTTACTCTGGACTAAGTTATTTATAATACAGCTAAAGCAGCTTCATAGTTAGGTTCTGACCCTATTTCTGGAACTTGCTCAGTGTATACTACTTTATGATTTTCATCAAGAACAATAATGCATCTTGATAAAAGATTAGCAAATTTCCCTTCTAAAATAGTTAATTCATAATCTTTTCCAAATTTACCAGATACAAAGTCTGATAATGTAATAACATTTTCTATTCCTTCAGCTCCACAGAATCT
This sequence comes from Chryseobacterium gleum, assembly GCA_945865535.1. Taxonomy (GTDB): domain Bacteria; phylum Bacteroidota; class Bacteroidia; order Flavobacteriales; family BACL11; genus BACL11. The sequence goes on from CAMBDW010000008.1 coordinate 31,512, forward strand.
CTTTTGGGCAAAGGGCAAATCTCTTGAAATACAAAGCACCTTAGTATTAGAAAGGCTTGTCGCTTTGGCATTAAAATTTCTTACAGAACTAGCACAAACTCCTGTCTCGATAGAAGGAAAAATATTCATTACAACCCTTACCCCCTTAAAATCATTTAGGGTTATATCTTGCAAATCGTTTCCTATTAGCAAAAAATCTTTTGCGGCTTCACCAATTTTTGGCAAATTACCTAATGTTTTTGTTGGATTATTTGATAAAGTAATGTTAGCCATAGTCTATTTTTTATGATTATTAAATTGGGAGCAAATCTACATTAAATCAAACAAGAATCATATTTTTGAAATAATAAAATCAGCCCTTTGTTTAATTGAAAGTTTAGGCACTTCTACTAATTCATAGCTTTGAGATTTGTAAGTGCTTATAATAGAGATCTCAATCTTTTTAGCGGATGCTATATTTTCTGTTCTTTCACTATCATTTTCATAAATCTCTTGCCAGATAGGTGTGTAAAAAACGGTTCTATTAAAATTACATTTTTTAATATCTTCAAGAATTTGTACTGTGACTTCTAAATTATTTAATCTTAAGTATGCAATACAGTCAATGGCACTTCTATCAAAGAAGCAAATGCCATCTTCCGCACTTGTTAAATATTGCTCGGTGCGCATATTTGCAATTTTATTTTCAAAAGCAATTTGATTTCTCCAGGGAAGAATTTCGCCTCCATTTTTTATTTGTTCAGCAATAACTTCTCGTGAGTTTTCATCAATACAGTGAAATCCTCTTTTTTTTAACTCATTAATAATGGCCGTTTTTCCTGTTCCAGGAGCTCCAGTAATTATGTATTTTTGATTCATCTACAAACTCAAAACAGCAATAAATGCTGCAATAATTATAGCGAGCACTTTTTGCATACTGAATTTGTGGCCGTTACTACTTTCAAATAAAATAGTAGTAGAGATATGTAAGAAAATGCCAACTACAATTGCCATAATTTCGTTTTGGTAATTTGCAAGCCCTATAAATACATCGCCAGCAAAAACACCTAAAGGCGACATAAGACCAAACAATAAGATTAAAATGTAGGCCTTTTTCTTTGAGATATTTGATTGCAAGAAGAATGTCATAAGCACAATAGAAACAGGCAAATTGTGTAAGACTATACCTGTAAGTAAAGCATTGTGCGCATGATCGTCTAAGTGACCTGCTAAAGGCATTCCTTCTAATAAAGCATGTAAGCAAAGACTGATTAATACCGAAAATGGAATTACATTGCTCTTATGAAAATGACCGTGTTCTATCCCTTGTGAAAAATATTCTAATAAAATTTGGATTAGAAAACCAGCCAAAATAAAAATCCCAATATTATTTGAAGGATTGTTGCTAAATAATTCGGGAATCAAATGAAGTACGCTTACCGCTAAAAGATAAGCCCCGCTAAAAGTGAGTAGCAATTGTAGAATTTTACTTTTTTTGATGTTGAATAGGTCAACAATAATTGCTCCAGTTAGTACTGATAAAAATAAAATTCCTAGTGTTAGTGGCGTGTTCATTTCTTACAAATTAATATTAATCTATCAGAAGAAGTCGCATTAAAATCTTCCAATTTATAATTACCAAAGATATCAATAATTTTTAGCCCTGCATTGCTAATTAAGTTAGAAAAATCAGTTAAAGTTAATGCTTTTACCTTTTCTTGAAATTGATGATTTTTTCCATTATTTGCAAAAGCAATATCTTTTATAATATAATTGTTTTTAATACTTCTGTTAATTCTAAAAGTAACTCCATCAACTGTCTTTTTTTCAGAGTTTCTTAAGTTTTTAATTACTTTTTTAACATTCATAAAATCAATAATTAGAATTCCTTCTTGCTTTAGATTTAAAGTCATTGCATTTATGGCTTTTTGTTCATCTTCATACTTTTCAAAATAACCAAAAGAGGTGAATAGATTTGTGACTATATCAAAGTTGTTTTTTTGAAAGACTTTACGCATATCATGTACTGCAAATAGCAAAGTTTCATTTTCATCTTTCTTGGCACTATTGATACTGCTTTGTGATAAATCAATACCCACAACATCCATGCCTTTTTTGTTAAAATAATTAGCATGCCTACCTTTTCCACAAGCAATATCTAGGAGTTTGCTTTGCTTTGGAATTTGTAAATGAGATACTAAATTGTCAATAAAAAATTCTGCTTCTTTCCCATCTCTATTTTTATAGAGTATGTGATAATAAGGAGAGTCAAACCAATTTACAAACCAACTCATAATTGTGGGTTTAGTTATTTTCTCTGTCTTATTGCTTCATACAAAATAATTCCAGTTGCCACTGAAACATTTAATGAGGCAATCTTCCCAAGCATAGGAATTTTTGCTCTAGCATCACTCATTTTTAAAAATTCAGGCGAAATTCCATCTTCTTCTGATCCTATAATAATAGCAGTAGGAGGCGTATAATCGGGTTTGTACATATTATCCTGAGTTTTTTCAGTACAAGCAATCAGTTGTATTCCACTATCTTTCATAAATTGTAAAGAGAGTTTTAAATTCCAAGTTCGGCAAACCGTAATTCTATGAAGCGCTCCAGCTGAGGTTTTTATAGCATCTGCATTAATTGCAGCCGCATTTTGTTCAGGAATTAAAATAGTATCAACCCCAGCACATTCGGCCGTTCTGGCAATTGCTCCAAAATTTCTAATATCAGTAATCCTGTCTAAAACTAAAATTAGAGGATTTTTTCCCTCTTCATATAAAGAAGGAATAACATCTTCAATATTGTGAAAGTCAATTGGAGAGATAAAGGCAAAAACGCCTTGATGATTTTTCTTTGTGAGGCGGTTTATTTTCTCTAAAGGAACATGTTTGTAATTGATTCTTTTGAGCCGAACTAATTTCCAGAGTTCTGCAAATAAATCGTTGTGCAATCCTTTTTGAATAAATAATTTGTCAATAGTTTTTTCCGCTTGAATTGCTTCAATTATAGAGCGAATTCCAAAAATATAGTTTTCTTCTTCTTTTTCTTCTTGTTTATTCATCAAGATATTTTTTGAATTATAAAATTAGGACCAAAGTACCAACTTTTACTATCTTGAACAAATCAATTACGTCTTTATTTTTCATTCTTATACAGCCGTGTGATGCTGGCGTTGCTAATCTTCCTTCTTCAGATGTGCCGTGAATATAAATGTAGCGTTTGTAAGAGTCAATCCCTTTGCCTTTATTTTTGTCTTGCTCTAGTGCTTCAAGCCAAAATATTCTGCTGGTTATATCATCTGTTTTGCTTTTTGTGGTGTCATTATATATAGTAGCGATATCACCATAAAAAACTCTGCTTTTCATAATACCATTTGTTGGAGTTTTGGAGCCAAATTTAGATGCAACTCTATGCAATCCTATTGGAGTTTTATTGCTTCCTGATTTATTGCCAATACCGTAAGCTGATGATGAAATAGTGTAAGTTTTTATTACTTTCCCGTTTTTAATATGATGCATTTCTTGATTCTCAAAAGATATAAAAAGCAATTCATTAAAGTTTTCAGTAATGTAATTTTTAGCTTTTTTAATGATGTCATTTTGAGCAGAAATAGAAGTAGATATGCATAAGTTCCAATTAATTGGTTTGTGATTGTTTTTAATTAGTATTTTATTAGTTTTTGAAAAGTGTTTACATCCTAGAAATCCTCTGTAAGCTGATAATGGTGAGGGATGATTTGTTTTTAAGATGTAATGTTTTTTAGTATTGATTAATACTGATTTTTTTTGAGCAAAAGCACCCCAAAGTAAAAAAATCAATCCATTCTTTTCTGATGATAATTTTGATATTACTGAATCGGTAAAATCTTCCCAAGCTAAATATTGATGCGATCCAGCTTCTTTTTCCCGCACAGTTAATGTTGCATTTAACAGCAGTACTCCTTGCTTTGCCCAGCTTTCTAAATTACCGTTTCTTGATATTGGAATATTTAAATCTGATTGTAATTCTTTAAATATGTTGAGTAATGAAGGTGGTATTTTTTCCCCATTAGGAACTGAAAAAGCAAGTCCGTGAGCTTGTCCTTTTCCATGGTAAGGATCTTGTCCAATAATTACTACTTTAGTTTTCGAAAAAGAACAAAGTTTAAAAGCAGTAAAAACATTATCTTCTAAAGGAAAAACACTATATTTTTCTCTCTCATTAGCAACAAATTGAGTTAATTCTTTAAATGATTCCTTTTGGAATTCATCTTTTAAAATAATATCCCAATCATTATTTATTAATGGAGTTGTGTGTTTCATTTTATTAACATTACAAAGATATAAACTATTGATAGTTTTTTTTCTTAGTCAAATTAAGTATGTATTTTTGCCAAAAAATTACCATTTTATGAAAAAATATATTTTCTGTTCTATTTTATTTTTTGCCATTTTATTAACCAGTTCTTGTAGTGTTTATAAAAAACCGTGTGAAGGAGTGGGGCAAATTAATACTAGCAAACCAAATTCATAAACTACTTCTGTTTGGAAGCTGTTGATAAAATAAGAAAGCCTAATTGGTTGAAGGTAAAATTACCTACTGGTGAAGCTTATAAAAATGTAAGAGGAATTACTAAGTCACATAATTTACATACTATATGTGAAAGCGGAAATTGTCCTAATATGGGAGAATGCTGGGGAGCAGGCACAGCTACTTTTATGATTTTAGGCAATATATGTACCCGTTCTTGCGGTTTTTGTAATGTAATGACCGGACGCCCATTAGCTGTTGATGTTTTAGAGCCAAAAAAAGTGGCTCAGTCCATAAAATTGATGAAAGTAAAACATGCAGTTATTACTTCAGTAGATCGTGATGACTTGGCAGATGGTGGAGCTAGTATTTGGGTAGAGACTATTAATGAGATTAGAAAAGCGAATCCCTCAACAACAATGGAGACTTTAATTCCTGATTTTAAAGGAAGATTAAAAGATATTCAGCCAATTATTGATGCAGCCCCTGAGGTAGTTTCGCACAATATGGAAACAGTAAGAAGATTGACTAAAAAGGTAAGAATTCAAGCTAAATACGATAGAAGTTTAGATACTTTAAGGTATTTGAATGAGGGAGGTATTAAAACTAAATCTGGAGTGATGTTAGGGCTTGGAGAAACAGAGCAGGAAATAGTAGAAACTATGCACGACTTACGAGCAGTTGGAGTTTCTATACTCACTCTTGGTCAGTATTTACAACCTTCAAAAAAGCATTTACCCGTTGTTGAATTTATTACGCCTAAACAATTTGATAAGTATAAAGAAATAGGCCTTTCTCTTGGATTCCAGCATGTTGAAAGTAGTCCTTTGGTAAGATCTTCTTATCATGCCGAAAAGCATATTCACTAGTAAATCACCGAGTTTATAATTTTTTTTTAGTTTATTGGTTTTTTTGCTGATAAAAGCTATATTTGTAACCTTAAATATTACAATAAAAATTCATTAGATATGAGAAATAAAATTTTACTATTATTTTTAGGAACTTTATTTACTACTAACTTTGGTTTTGCTCAAGTTTGCGGTACTTATGAAGGCTCTTTAGAAAAAGATATTCAAAAATATCCTCTTTTTTATGAAAGTTTAGAAAGTAAAAATGCGGAGTTGAAACTACAAAATGAAAAAGCTTTAAGTAAGATGACGAATCTGAAAACAGAAAATGGAGTAAAAATTATTCCAGTTGTAGTTCATGTTATTCATGATTTAGGTGGTGAAAATATTTCTGATGCATCTATACAAGGTGCTCTTGATGTTTTAAATGCAAACATTAATGGGCAAGGAGCAAATTTTCTAAGTAAAACACCAGATGTTTTTGCTGCTGTAAGAGGAGACGCTAAAGTGGAGTTCAGATTGGCGAAAATAGATCCGTTAGGAAATCCTACAACTGGAATTAACAGGGTTAGATCCACCTTAACTGACCAACCAGATCCAGCAAATGGAGTAAAAGCATTGAGTTATTGGAATTCATATCAGTATTTTAATATTTGGACGGTTAAGAAATTTTTACCTCAAGATGATGGAAATACTTTGCTCGGATATGCACAATTCCCTAATAGTGGCCGTATGTCGACTGATGGTGTCGTATTGTTGTCTTCCCAAATGGTTAGTGGAGGGACTTTAACTCATGAAGTTGGTCATTGGCTTGGATTAAGACATACTTGGGGAGATGCAGTGTGTGGTGATGATGGGGTAAAAGATACGCCTCCTGCAAGAGACCCTAATTTTGGTGTTAATCTATCAGATTTCCCATATCATGTTGGTAATATTGGTATTGGTGCTGGTTGTTTAGGAGACTCAATGAATTGGGCGGGAGAAATGTTCGTGAATTATATGGATTATTCTTCTGACCCTGATGTTACTATGTTTACTATTGATCAAAATGCAATTATGAATACTACTCTAGATGGCTCTTATGATGAATCAACAGGAGTTTCTGGTATTGGTTTTAGAGAATATATGTGGTCAACAGAGAATGTTGCAAATACTGGAACTGGAGATGGTTTTAAAGTGCCAACTTGCACACAAGAAGCTTCTTTTGTTGTAACTACTGGAGCATCTTCTCTTTGTCAGGGGGAAGCACTTATTTTTAAAGGGAATAAAACAATGTTTGGAACGGGCAATGTTTCTTCATTTGTATGGGACTTTGGAGACGGCACTAGTGATAATTCAGGAAATAACCTTGTATCTCATACTTATAATTCAGTGGGTTCTTTTGATGTAACTTTAACCATTGTGTATAATGAAACCACAGAGGCAAGAGCTTCAAGTTTAGCCGATTTAGATATTGCTACTGCTTCTTCATATGATTCTATAGTCGAAAATCTAATTGTTCAAGGTACTCAATCAGAATTAAATAATTTAGGAGCGACTAATATTATTGAAATTACTTTATATAGCTTAGGATTATATTGGGGAATAAATGATTCTTCTTATTTTAGAGGTTATTTAGAGAAAGTTACTTATGTAGCATATTATGTAAATTCTTGTACTAGTTCTGTTACTAAAGATGATTTTGTAACTGTAAATACCACAACAGCATCCTCAAATGCATCTTCTTATTCATATAGTTTTGAAACCGCATCTGAGTTAAATGGAGATTGGGTTTTAAGTCAATCAACAAATATTGAAAGTCAGTGGAACTTTAATGCTGGAAGTAATACAGCTTGGAAATGGGAGAGTGGAACAGCTGCTGATGGATCTTCCTCAATAAAAGTTGATGGAGATGAAATGTTATTTGGAGTATCCACTGAAATAATTTCTAAAGCTTATGATTTAAGTGCTTTCACAACTCCTTCGATTAAATTTTCATGGTCTGGAGCTTCTAAAAATACATTCCCAGTTAATACCCTTGTAGTCACTTATTCTGATAATTGTGGAGAGTCATGGAAATCATTAGGTGCAATTGGAGCGGTAGAGGCATCTAATGCTGGGCTTTATACTACGAAATTTAAGCCAAATTCTTCAGAGTGGAAAGATACTGTGATGACTAAAACACAGCTTAAGGATTCAAATATTAGATTTAGGTTTGAGTATGTTGTAAATGGAAGTTCTAACAATTTCTATTTAGATCATATTCAAATTGGTGAACAGGCATCTTTAATGATTGCTGAAAATACTACTAGTTCAAAACTTTCCGTATTTCCTAATCCAGCTAAAGCAAATGCAACTATTGTTTTAGATAATGTTGCTGATAAGAATGTAGCAGTTACTCTAGTTAATATCTTAGGTGCTGAGGTTAGTAAATTATTTTCAGCTACAGTTGTAAGTAATTATCAAGAAATCTCTGCTGATTTAACTGGACTTGAGAAAGGAATCTACTTTGTAAAAGTGGTAAGTAATGGAGATGTGATTATGACAGATAAACTGATTGTTGAATAATAGCAATAAAGATAAACAATAGAGATAAAATTAAAGCCATCAGAGATGATGGCTTTTTTTAATTGTTGTATTTTTCTAGTTGAAGCATTCCTTTTTCAAGCACTGCATATGTATTGTGGGTAAGCCAGTCACCAAGGTTGATATATGTTGCGCTATCATCAACTTTTAATTTTAGAGGAATATGTCTATGGCCAAAAATATAATAGTCAACAGGGGTGATTTCTTGCTGCTTTTTACAATAACCAAATAGTATTTCTTTTTCTTCAGACACAAATGGGGCATCATGGTTTTTTCTGCTACCAGCACTCCATGCATGTGCTAGAGAAAGGGCTAAATTAGGATGCAAACGAGCGAATGCCCATTGACAAATTTTTGAAGTAAATATTTTTCTTACAAATTTATAGAAATAATCTCCTTCTCCTAAGCCATCTCCATGGCCGATAAATATTTTTTTAGCTTGTTCTTCTAGTATTTTTGGCTTATGATGAATTGTAATTCCTACTTCTTTTTTAAGATAATCTTTGGTCCATAAATCATGATTTCCTACAAATAAGTGTATGTGAGTTCCATTGTCAGTTAGTTCAGCAAGTTTTCCAAGTAGCCTTACACATCCTTTTGGCACAACTTTTTTGTATTCGAACCAGAAATCAAAAATATCTCCTACTAAATAGATTGCTTTTGCATCTTGCTCAATTTCAGTAAGCCAGTTTACAATGCGCTTTTCTCTCTTATGACTTTCTTCTGTATTAGGACTACCTAAATGAAAGTCAGAAGCAAAATATATTTTGTCTTTTGTCAATGTTATTTTTCTAATTCAGTTCTCAGTAATTGATTAGCTAATTTTGGGTCAGCCTGACCTTTTGAAAGTTGCATTACCTCTCCCATAAATAAACCAATAAGCCCTTTTTTACCAGACTTATATTCAGTTACTTTTTCAGGGTACTTGGCAATAGCTTGAGCGATATATTCCCCAAGAGCATCACTATTACTTTCTTGTATCCAGTTATTGTCTGTAGCTATTTTTTCTGCATCATCATCCGTTTTTAGCATTTCAAAAAATACTTTTGATGTTGCGACTGTGTTACTTACTTTTCCATCATCAACTATAGTAATTAAACTTGCCATCCTATCAGGAGAAATACTAAAATCACTGATATCAAGGGCATTTTCATTTAAGTAGGATTTAATACTTCCATTAACAAAGTTGGCAGCTGATTTATAGTTTTTTGTAAAATTACAAAGCTCATTATAGTAAAGTGCAATCCCTTTTTCATCCACTAAAATAGTAGCATCATATTCGGATAAACCAAACTCCTTTGTGAACTTTATGAATAGTGTATTTGGTAAAGGAGGTAATGTTTGTTTTATTTCATTAATGTATTTTTCAGTAACAATTACGGGTTGTAAATCAGGTTCAGGGAAGTATCTGTAATCATTAGCATCTTCTTTGTGACGCATAGAAATAGTAGTATTATTAGCCGCATTAAAACTTCTTGTTTCATGGCTAACTTTGCCTCCTTTTTCTAGTATTTCTACTTGCCTTTTTACTTCAAATTCAATAGCTCGCTTTACATTTCTGTTTGAATTCATGTTTTTCACTTCTACTTTGGTACCAAATTCTGTGGCTCCTTTTAGCATTACTGAAACATTTGCATCACATCTTAATGATCCTTCTTCCATATTCCCATCACAAATATCAAGGTAGCGTACTAATTTTCTTACTTCATTGATGTATTGATAGGCTTCATCAGAAGTTCTGATATCTGGCTGTGAAACGATTTCTACCAAAGGAACTCCAGCTCTGTTTAAATCAACAAGGGTATTAAAAGGATCTAAATCGTGTATGGATTTTCCAGCATCTTCCTCCATATGGATTCGAATAATATTTATATCTTTCTTGTTACCTTCTGCATCTTTTATGCTAATTACACCTCCATTGCAGATTGGAGTTTTATCTTGTGTTATTTGATAGCCTTTTGGTAAGTCAGCATAAAAATAATTTTTACGAGCATATTCATTTCTTTCTCTGATTTTAGAACCAACAGCAATTCCTAATTTAACGGCATACTCAATAACTTTTGAGTTGCTTTTAGGCAAAGTTCCAGGATGGCCTAAAGAAATTACTGATGTTTTTGTATTTGGTGTAGCGCCATATATGTTTTCATCAGAAGAATAGGCTTTAGTTTTGGTAAGTAATTGGGCATGAACTTCAAGTCCTATTACAGCTTCATATTTATCGTAAATAGTCACTATCTAAAAATTATTTTTCCTGACTTTATATTTTTTCCATCTTTATTTAGAGAGTAAAAATACAACCCATTAGCTAATTTATCTCTGAAAATAGTATTTTGATTTTCGTTTAATCTTTCTTCTTTTATTTTTACTCCTAAGCTATTATAAATAGTGATGTTGTCTGCATTTGAGTTAAATGTAAATCTATCAGTTGCTGGGTTGGGATAGATATTATTTTGGAAACTACTTTCAACTAAATTTGTTGTTCCAGTACTTAGTTCAATAATATAAAGACCTGTTTGCATATCTGAAACAATAATATTGCCAGATGGCAGTAAAGGAAAAACTCCCCAAGCTCCTTTGTAGGATGCGTGACTAGTAGGAGCATAAGTATCGTATTCCCAAGTTTGAAAAGGGTTGCTTGGATCAGAAAAATCAAAAACCCTTAAGCCATCATGATAATATGCAACATACACTAAGTTCCCTTTTATAATACCATTATGTGCCATTGAGTTTGAGTCAACTCCAGAGTTAAAAGTAGATAAGACCGTAATGTTGCTTAAATCGGAAACATCTAATATCTTAAGATCATAACCGTGATTTTCATCTTGCATGATGTAAATGGTTCCCTCATCATTTAAGTATCCTGAATGATTGTACCCTGCATCAGGATATGAAGTAAGTGAACCCAATAAAACAGGTTGATCTCCCCACTGATTAACGCCAGAAAAATCCATTACTCTTAGTCCATCATTTCCACAATTAAGATAGGAAGAATCATTTCTTACAAAGGCATCATGTACATGCCCAACACCATTATAGGAGTAGATTAAACTAGGACTTGTTGGGGTTGTTAAACTATACACATCCATAGCTGAATTTGAAGCACAGGCATAGAGCTTTGCAGCCGCAGTATCAATGTAGATATTGTGAGATCTTGTAAAAAGTGCATTTGAATCATATACTGTATTTACTGAGTTTGGCAAGTTAGAAATATCAACAATTTGAAGTGTGCTTGTACTGCCTTCATCACAAACCATATACAAGTACCCGCCAAAATCATCATAATCTCTATGTATAACCACTCCTCCAGTTGATCCTCCTGCAACAAATGCTACTTGAGTGCTATTTGCTGGATCAGTTACATCAAAGAAATGAGTTCCAGCTGTTGATCCTATTACTGCAAATTCACGTTCGTTTACTACCAATCCCCAACATTCATTATAGGTATTATCATATGTCCATGAGCCCACCAAAGTAGTGTCTTGCCAATTGTATAAAAGAGTTGCTGTCTGTTGAGCTTGAGTAGTCGTTAAAATGCAAGTTGAAGTTAAAATAAATAATAGTTTTTTCATTATATGGATGCGATTAATTCTTTAATAATTAGGGTTAGTTTGGGCTCGGCTATTTCTGCTATTTTTTGTATTTCTGAATGGCTTACTTTTTGTATCTTTCCTGGAACTCCTAGATCAGTAATTACTGACATTGCAAAACAAGGAATATCCATATGGCGAGCCACAATTACCTCCGGAGCAGTTGACATTCCAACAGTATCACCACCAATAATTCTCATGTATTTGTATTCTGATGGAGTTTCTAAAGTTGGACCAGTAAGCGCAACATACACTCCTTTTTGCACAGGAATTTTATTGACTTTTGCAATATTTTCTGCTTTTGTAATTAAGTTTTTGCAATAAGATTCACTCATGTCAGGAAATCTTGGTCCAAGTTCATCAATATTTGAACCAATTAATGGGTTAGGAATTAAGTTAATATGATCGCTTAATATCATTAAATCACCCACTTCATAATCAGGGTTCACTCCGCCACTAGCGTTTGAAACAATTAAGTGTTTAATACCTAAAAATTTCATTACTCTGACTGGGAAAGTAACTTTTTCCATAGAATATCCTTCATAAAAATGAAAGCGTCCTTGCATGGCAACTACCTGTTTACCTCCTAAGTTTCCAAAAATTAATCTGCCTGAATGTCCTTCAACAGTTGATACAGGAAAATGCGGAATGTCTTTATATGATATTGAATGTTCTATCTCTATTTCAGCTACTAATCCACCTAGTCCAGTGCCTAAAATAATACCGACTTGTGGCTTGTAATTTGTTCTTTCTTTTAAAAATGTTGCTGACTCTTTAATTGTTTGTAACATAGTCTAATAGTTGTTTCTCAAATATTTCCCTGTCATTTACTATCACATCAATAGGAATGTAATATACATTCTCTGCCTTAAAATTAGCTAAAAATTGGCGTAATTTAGTGGCATCTTTTTCGGTGGTCAAGATAAGTTTTTTTGTGCTTTTATCTTTGCTGTGTACTAACAAGATATTTTCAACATCTTTTAAGGTGTAATTATGATGGTCGGCAAACTTAATTAAGTTGACTTTTCTCCCCTGTTCCTGCAAATGGTTTACTAAAGGAGTCGGGTTTGCAATACCACAGACTAAGGTGATATTATAGTTTTGCTCATTTTCTAACTCAGTATTATTCTCAATACACTTGTATTTATGATATGTAATTGATGAAAAATATCCTTTTTGATGTGCTTTTAGATCTAAACTTTCAATTATTCCTTTTTTTTCAGTTGGATTTGCATTTTTAGGAGTTTTACTGACTAAAATAATATCTGCTCTTGTCGCTGCAGTTGCAGACTCTCTTAGAGTGCCTAAAGGAAGAAGATGATCCTTTATAAATGGGTTGGAAAATGGAGTTATTATAATATTTAGTCCTGCTTTTATGCTTCTGTGCTGAAAGCCATCATCTAGCAAAATGACATTTGTTTGCGGGTGGTCACTTAGAATTTTTTCCACCCCTTTGTTTCGGTTGTTATTTACCGCCACGATACAATTTGGGTTATTTTGTTTTAGTTGTAAGGGCTCGTCACCAACAGTAGATGTAATACTATCCAACTCTACATAATTAAATCCTGAAGATTTACGATCATATCCCCTGCTAAGTATTGCGACTTTGTAGTTTGGAGATAATAGTTTTGCAATGTAATTGATGTGCGGTGTTTTCCCACTGCCACCTACTGATAAATTTCCAACACAAATAATAGTAATGTTATGGGTTTTTGTTTTCAAAATACCGTAATCAAAAAGGGAATTTCTAAGAGAAGTTATCATCCCATAAATAATTGAAAGAGAATATAAAAACAAACGCATAAGGCAAAGATAGTATTTTGTTATAAAAGAGTTTTGTATTTTTGAAAAATGAAAATAAAAGAGATAACTAGTTATTTAGAAGAAATTGCGCCACTTGCTTATCAAGAAAACTACGATAACTGTGGCTTAATAGTTGGGAATAAAAATACTGATGTAAATGGAACTCTTATAACGCTTGATTGTACTGAAGCTATAATTGATGAGGCAATAGAAACAGGCTGTAATCTTATTATAGCGCATCATCCTATTATTTTTTCTGGGCTTAAAAAGTTAAATGGGAGTAATTATATTGAGAGAACTGTTATAAAAGCAATAAAAAATAACATTGCTATTTATGCAATTCATACTAATTTAGATAATGTCCACAATGGTGTTAGTGCTAAAATTGCAAATAAATTAGGTTTGCGAAATTGCAAGATTCTTTGTCCTAAGGATGAGAAAAACAGCATTAATGTAGGTTCTGGTATTTTAGGAGAGTTAGCCGAATCGGTTGAGAGTAAGGTGTTTTTAGAAAGCCTAAAAACCATTATGCAAACCGATTGTGTTAGGCATACTTCACTAGTAAAGAATACTATTAAAAAGGTTGCAGTTTGTGGGGGTAGTGGTAGTTTTTTGCTCAGTCATGCTAAAGCGTTAGATGCTGATATTTTTATTTCAGCTGATTTTAAATATCATGATTTTTTTGATGCTGAAAATGACATTATTATTGCGGATATTGGCCACTATGAAAGTGAGCAATTTACAAAGGACTTAATTTATGATTTACTTACCAAAAATTTTACTAAATTTGCCGTCCGATTATCAAAAGTGAATACTAATCCGATAAAGTACCTATAATGGCAAAAAACACACAAACAAATACAGGATCTGTAGAGGATCAATTAAAAGCGTTACACCAACTTCAAGTTATTGACACTAAAGTTGATAAAATTAGAATTATAAGAGGAGAATTACCTTTAGAAATTCAAGATCTAGAAGATTTAATTGCCGGCTTAAATACAAGATTAGAGAAATTTGAAACCGAATTAGAAGCAATACATGAAAATATTGCGGCTAATAAAAACACTATTTCTTTAGCTACTGATGCTATTAAAAAGTATGAAACTCAACTTAAAGAAATTAAGAATAATCGTGAGTTTACTTCTTTAACTAAGGAAGTAGAGTATCAAAACTTAGAAATTCAGATTACTGAAAAGAAAGCCGTTCAAAATGCTGCAAATGTGCTTCATAAAACAGAAATAATTAATGCCTGTAAAGCACAAATTACTGAAAGAGAAGAGGAATTAAAATTAAAATCAACTGAGCTTGATGAGATTGTTACTGAAACTGAAAAAGAAGAAAAATCATTAATGGCTGATTCTGTAAAAGCAGAGAAAGTAATTGATGGAAGATTATTAGATGCTTACAAAAGGATCCGTTCAAAAGTAGTTAATGGTCTGGCTGTTGTTTCCGTTGAGCGTGGAGCATGTGGGGGTTGTTTTAGTCAAATTCCACCACAAAGACAATTGGATATACAAATGCATAAAAAAGTGATTGTTTGTGAGCATTGTGGTAGAATTATGGTTGATGCTAACATTTTTCAAGAGCAAGAAGCATAATCAATAAAAAACTTATTTAAAAGGGATTTCATATTTTTGGAGTCCCTTTTTTTATGCAATGAAAAAAATTACACTGGTATTTTTATTTTTCAGTCAATTGACTTTTGCATCATTTGATATGAACGAAAATATGCAAAAATCCTATTCTCATATTATAAACTTGGAATTTGAAAAAGCAACCATTCTTCTAGCTAAGGAGCAATCTCAGAATCCTAAAAATGGATTTATTCCACTACATAAAAACGATATTGACTTTTTAACAATTCTTATAACTGAGGATTTTAAGTATTTTGAATCGCATGAAAATTTCAAAGATCTAAGGCTTGGTTTATTAGAAGAGAATGACAAAACTTCTCCGTATTATCTGTACTCGCAAGCAGAGGTTAGTTTGCAGTGGGCTTTTTCTCGATTAAAATTTGAACAGTATCCTACTGCTGCTTATGAACTTGTAAAAGCATATAAATTACTTGAAGAAAATCAGAAAAAATTCCCTGATTTTACACTTAATAAAAAAGGATTAGGCTTGATTCATGCTTTACTAGGGGCTGTTCCTAAGGAGTTTAATTGGATATTAAATCTTGGTGGCTTAAAGGGGAATGTTTCTCTTGGGCTTATTGAATTAGATGCTGTTTTAAATGATAAGCGTTTTACAATGTATGAAGAAGAGGTTTTGTTTTTGTTGTTTTTTTTCAAATTAACTTAGGCAATAATGATGCTCTTGCTCACAAGCATCTTAATAGGGTTAGAGCTAGATATAAAGATAATTTATTGTTGAATTTTGCTGCTGCTCGGTTATCACATGATTTAGGGAAAAATGATTACTGTTTAACGGTATTAAAAAAACAAGCCAAATAAAAGTGGAGCAATTAAATTCCACTACCTTGATTATTTACAGGCAATGTCTTATTTATATATCCTAGATTTAAAAAATGCACAACAAAAATTTGAGTATTTCCTTGCAAATTTTAAAGGCGTAAATTATATTAAATCGGCTAATCATAAATTAGCATGGCTTGCTTTTTTGCAAAATAATACTGCAAAGAGGCGTACTTATTTCGCCAAAGTTATTTCAGATGGTAATACTTTAATTGATGAGGATAAAGTTGCTTTAAAGGATGCAAAAAAAAATAACATTAGTCATCCTATATTATTAAAAACTAGATTGTTGTGTGATGGAGGCTATTATTCTTTAGCATTAGCAGAACTTAATCAAATTGATGGAGATCATTATTTTTCATCTGAATCCAATCAAATTGAATATTGGTATCGATTGGCTCGTGTTGAATCAGAATTGAATAAAAATGATAAACTAGTAATTGCACATTACAAAAAAGCATTTGAAAAAGGACAAAATGTTTCGTGCTATTATGCTCCTATGTCAGCTTTGCAAATCGGCTTGATTTATGAGAAAGCAAAGGATTTTAAGCAGGCTAAATCTTACTTTAATAAATGTCTTTCAATGTCAGGGTTTGATTACCAAAGAGGGATCCATCAAAAAGCAAAAGCGGGTTTAGCAAGAATTGCAGATTAGTATCTAAATCCTAATGTAAATAGTAAGCTATGGTTAGTGTTTACTAAACTTATTGGAGTTTCACTATACAATAAATGTTCATTTGCCCCTTGAGATAAAACATAGGCTACATCAATAAAGTAAGCACCATTATTTATTCCTATTCCATAACTAAAGTTTTCCCTACTAAAATCTTTTGCTACAAAAGCACTTCCGTATTTTGAATATCCGGCTCTTAAAACAAAAGGTTTTATAGTCATTTCAGTGCCTAGTTTTATATTTTCAGTTCTTTGATAAATGCTTGCTATTGTTGCATTTTCATTTTCAAAATCAGATGTAAAGTATTCGGCTGTAGAGTAGTCAATTAGCTCATATTCTCCGGAGATTAGGAGATTATTAAAAATTGTTGATGCGCTTATACTTGCTTTTAAAGGAGTAATTAGATTATAATTAAATGGAGTTAAATATCCAAAAGAATAATCTAGCGTACTATCTTTAAAGAAGGTTGTTATAGAGGTATTGTAATCTTCTTCAATACTAAAGAATGTTGGAGTGTGTAATGCTCCTCCAATTTTTATTTGTTCTGATAATCTGTAGATAGCACCCACTTTAAGATTATAACCCGTTCCGTATGTTGATATTTCCTCAGAGAATAACATTTTTCGTAAGTTGTTTGAAGTATCAGATATTTCATCATGTTCAGTATATTCTGAATATTCATAATAGTCGAAAGTAGGAATTCCTATTGTAGCTCCTATATATAGTTTTTCCTGATAGGATCCTCCTACAGAAAAAACAAACTCATTCATACCTCCAATACTTGTAGTAACTTTTGATTGTGATTTAGAGTTTGAAGAAAAGTTAGAGACATACTCTCCATCTACTAAGATGTTATTATTAAATAATGGGTCAATCAAATAAGTATTCCATGCCATTTGTGAATAATAATTACCTTCTCCGTTTGTCAGTTCACTGGTTAGTGTTCCGTTAGTTAGTTCTACAATTCTATCAACTATTGAGCTTTGGGTATTTATACCCTCAATTTTTATACTATTGTTATAATTAGCCAATTGATTCCAGCCAATTCCAAGATTAATTCTTTTCCAATTAGAATTATTTTGAGCAATGGTAAATACGAGTCCAAGATTTGCTATAGAAAGTTCAGATTTATAGGCAGATAAATTGCTGCCATTATAATAAGATTTAGTAGCGTTTAAATTAAAAGAAGGAGTGAAAGTAAGTTCAGAGAATTGATACATTCCAATTCCTGCAGGATTTGAGCTTAAAGATGAAAATTCGCCTCCTAATGATCCAAAAGCGCCTCCCATTGCCGAGTATCTAGCCGTTCCACTTAAGTTTTGTGTTGAATATCTTAATGCATCTACTTCATTTTGTGCATTTGCTGTTATTGTACTAATTACAATAGCAATTCCTAAAAATCTATTTATCATTTTATCTTCTTGGGTTCACACTTCTTTTACCTCCTCCTCCAGATGAGTTGTTGCTATTATTTGACCTGCTGTTGCCACTGTTGTTGTTGCTGCCGCTATTTGACCTGTTATTCCCACTGTTTGAGTTGTAACTTCTGTTATTTGTGTTAGGGGTAGAATAAGTATTATTTTCTCTATTTGAATTTGTTTTTATTGTTGTATTACTACTATTGTTTGGGTTACTTCTGTTGCCCGTTTCTACGCTTGAATTAGTTCTATTTATATTAGTTTTAATGTTTGATCTATCATTTCTATTAGTAATCGTGTTATTCTTTACAGTAGTATTCGTTCTAATATTTAAAGTAGAGGTTTTGTTGGTTGTATTTGATAAAATAGTATTAGTAGGAGTATTTACATTAACCCCCCTTACTCCACCATTTGAGGATAAACTACCTCTATGCCCTGTGACGTAAGCATTATTATCGTTACTATTGGTGTAATAATTATTGTATGATGAATAGCAATGAGGATTGTATCCATAATTTGAGTAGTAATTTCCATAATAATAAGGAGTATAATAATAATCAAAATAATAAGGCGAATAACTATAATAAGAATAGTATGGAGAATACCAATTGTATCCGAAATAGATACTTGTTCCGCAATAAAATGGGTCGTTATTATACCAATAGTAATCAGTATAAATTCCCCCATAATATCCACTATAATACATTGGTCTGTGAAATCTTCTTATTCTAGAAGAAAAACTATAGTCATAATAATCATCTGCTATATATTCAGTATTCGATTCTACTAAAGTATCAGTAGTTAAAGATTCGATTTCCACTTGATTATTTGCAGTCATTTGCTCATAAGTGCTAAATTCATCACTTTTCAAATAATTAGGATCGCTATAATGCACGTGAGTTGTTGTAATACATGATGTAAAAAACAATATTAATACTAAAGGTAGAATAAAAGATTTCATAGTTCTATTATTTTGTTTAAGACTCATAAACTGATGCTCGTTTAATTTGTTAGTTTTGTACAATTTTTATAAGGTGAACGAAAATAATACTACAAAATTACATTTTTTTAAGTTAAAATGGAAAAAAAGTTAATATCAAGAAAGCAAGATTATTCTCAATGGTATAATGAGATTGTTCAAGGAGCAGATTTGGCTGAAAATTCAGGTGTAAGAGGCTGTATGGTAATCAAGCCTTACGGCTATGCAATTTGGGAAAAAATGCAAGCACAATTGGATAAAATGTTCAAAGCAACAGGTCATGAGAATGCTTATTTTCCTCTTTTTATTCCTAAATCTTATTTTAGTAAAGAGGCAAGTCATATTGATAGTTTTGCAAAGGAGTGTGCTGTTGTTACTCATTATCGTTTGAAAAATGCTGAAGATGGCAGTGGAGTAGTTGTTGATCCTACAGCTAAGTTAGAAGAAGAACTTATTGTGCGTCCAACATCTGAAACAATTATCTGGGATACCTATAGAAAATGGATACAATCGTATCGTGATTTGCCAATTTTAGTTAATCAGTGGGCAAATGTGGTAAGATGGGAAATGCGTACTAGGTTATTTTTGCGAACTACTGAGTTTTTGTGGCAAGAAGGGCATACCGCTCATGCAACAAAAAAAGAAGCGATTGCCGAAACTGAGCAAATGATAAATATTTATGCTGAATTTGCTCAGAATTTTATGGCAATGCCAGTTATAATAGGCTTAAAATCTGAAAAAGAAAAATTTGCAGGTGCTGAAGAAACTTATACTATTGAAGCTTTAATGCAAGATGGTAAAGCATTGCAAGCGGGGACTTCTCATTTTTTAGGTCAGAATTTCGCTAAAGCATTTGATGTAAAATTTACAACAAAAGAAGGAAAACAAGATTATGTTTGGGCTACTTCCTGGGGAGTTTCTACGCGACTTATGGGGGCTTTAGTTATGACCCATTCTGATGATCATGGTTTGGTTTTGCCTCCAAAATTAGCTCCTTATCAAGTGGTTATTGTTCCTATCTATAAAGGGGATGAACAATTTGAAAAAGTTTCTGAGGTGGCGCTAAAAGTTAAAAAATCATTAGAATTAAAAGGAATTTCAGTGAAATTTGACAATCGAGATACTCATAAACCAGGATGGAAATTTGCAGAATATGAACTTAAGGGAGTGCCATTGCGTTTAGCTTTGGGTGCTCGTGATTTAGAAAATGGAACTATTGAAGTCTCTAGAAGAGATACTTTAGAAAAAGAAACCTATCAGATAGCTGATATTGAAAATAAAGTGGAGCATTTGCTAGAGAAAATACAAGACAACTTATATAAAAAAGCTCTTACTTTTCGTGAGGAGAAAACTTATAAAGCAGATTCAAAAGAGGAGTTTGTAAAATTAATTGAAAAAGGAGGCTTTGTTTATGCCCATTGGGATGGTACTTCTGAAACAGAGGAGTTGATAAAGCAACAAACAAAAGCTACTATAAGATGCGTCCCTTTAGATGCAAAACAAGAATCTGGCCTGTGTTTATTTACAGGCAAGATATCTAGTAAAAGAGTATTATTTGCTAAAAATTATTAATATGGATTCTGAAAAAGAAATACTTAAATTATTAAAAGAGAAATCTTGCACAAAACAAAAAGTTTATAAAATAACTAAAGGGGTTTTTGGTGAAATTCAAGAAATTCTAAGTGCTAAAGCGACTAGATTAAATGCTAGGGTATCTGATGTTGATGTTGATATATCTTATGGAGAGTCTGGCGATTTTGATGCTAAGTTAAAATTCTCTGGCGACACCCTTCTTTTTCATATGCATACAAATATTTTTGATTTTGAACCTTCTCATCAAATTCATAAAACTGCATATGTTAAAGAGGATAAAATGAGATCTTTCTGTGGACTAATAAATATTTATAATTTTCTTTCGGATTCGTTAAAGTATAATAGATTGAATGATGCTGGTTTTTTGATTGCTAGAATATTTATTAATAAAGATGGTCATTTCTTTGTTGAGGGCGATAGGGAATTAGGTTTTTTATTTAATGATTTTATCAATCAGCAAATTACTAAAGAGCAGATGGATAACATTATTAACTGCGCAATGGAGTATTCTTTGAATTTTGACTTACTTACCCCTGATTTTAATGATGTAAAATTAGTTTCTGTTCATGAAATACTAGATATAAATAATAATCATAAAATAAAAACTTCAAAGCGATTGGGTTTCAAATTTTCTAATGACACAAAAAATGAGTAATTTCTTTGTGAAATTAAAAAAAAGTATAAATTTGCAGCCTTAATTTTGAGAATATTGAGGCCCGGTCGTCTAATGGTTAGGACGCATGGTTTTCATCCATGTAATCGGGGTTCGATTCCCCGTCGGGCTACTTAAAAAATAAAATAAAAACTATGGCAAATCATAAATCGGCATTAAAAAGAATTAAACAGACTGAAACCAAAAGATTGTTAAATAAGTACAAGCATAAAACTGCTAGAAATGCGGTTAGAGACTTAAGAACAACTACTGATAAAAAGGAAGCTACTGCAATGTTGCCAAAAGTTTCGGCTATGTTAGATAAATTAACAAAAATTAATATTATTCATAAGAATAAGGCGTCAAACTTAAAATCAAAATTAACTAAGCATGTAAATGCATTGTCTTAATAATGATTTAATAACAAAAAAAAAGGGGCCAATCATTTGATTATCCCCTTTTTTTATATTTGGTTCATTCATTTCGACCAGCAAATGATTAAACCAATAAGATCATAAATATGAAAACAATCAATTTAGGAAAACAAAATACGGTATTTAGTCATTTTATTAGCCAAATAAGAGCCATAAATATTCAGAATGATTCTATGCGTTTTAGAAGAAATATGGAAAGAATTGGAGAGGTTTTTGCTTATGAAATTAGTAAAGAAATGGAGTATGAAAATAAAGACATCACTACTCCACTTGGAATTTCTACCGAAACTTTAATGACTGAGAAACCTGTACTTGCTACAATACTTAGAGCAGGACTTCCTCTTCATCAAGGATTGTTAAATTATTTTGATGATGCAGATAGTGCTTTTATTTCGGCTTACAGAAAACATAAAAAAGGAGGTCATTTCGAAATAAAAATTGAATACATGTCAGCTCCTGATTTAAATGGGAAAACGCTAATCCTTTGCGATCCTATGATAGCAAGTGGCGCTTCTATGATTATGGCAATGGAAGCAATTTTAAGCAAAGGAAAGCCAAAACACATACATATTGTTGGGGTTATTGCTAGCACTGAGGGGATTCAGTATTTGAAAGAAAATGCTCCCATAAAGAACTGGACTTTATGGATTGGTGCAGAGGACTCTGAAATGACCTCAAAATCTTATATCGTACCAGGACTAGGGGATGCTGGAGATTTATCTTATGGGGCTAAATTATAATTTATGAATTGGGCAGGAATGTTAGGATTATTTGGAGCGTCAACTATTAAATTTTCGTTTGCTCCTTTCGCAGGAGAACTTGCTAAATTAACATTCATTGAGACCTATGTAAGTTGCTGTTCAGGCGCTATTTTTAGTGCAGCAATTTTTTACTTTTCAGCAAATTATTTCATAAAGAAATCCATTGAAAAAAAAGCGAAAAATAGACAAGAATTTCTATATAAAGGACTTGCAAATCCAGTAAAATTTTTTACTAGAACAAATAAATTTGTAGTATATATGAAACGTTCTGTGGGAATTATTGGAATTGCATTTTGGGCTCCATTTTTCTTATCTATTCCTTTAGGCAGTATTATAACTGCTAAGTTTTACGGAGATAATAAAAATACATTTTTTTTGATTGTCTCTGGGATTTGTTTAAATGGACTCATTACAACTGGGATCACCTATCTATTTTAACAAATAAATGAAACATATTTTTTTTGATTTAGATGGAACTCTTTGGGATTTTGAAACTAATTCTAATGAAACACTCTTGGAGCTTTATTCCACCTATAATTTAAAAGAAAAAGGTATTTTGGACTATGAAGTATTTATGAATTCCTACAAGATTCATAATGCAATACTTTGGGATTTATACAATTCAGATAAAATCTCTAAGGAGGATTTAAGAAGAGAGAGATTTCAAAGAACTTTTGTTGATTTTGGAATCAATGACTTTATGTTATCTGAAACTATGGGAGAAAAATATATTGAAGTTTGCCCCAGAAAAAACAAATTATTTCCATATGCTTTTGAAGTTTTAGATTATCTCAAACAGAAATACACATTACATATCATTACAAACGGATTTGATAAAACCCAACATATAAAATTAGAGCATTCAAATTTATCGCCTTATTTTAATCAAATTATTACATCTGAAACTACTGGTATGAAAAAGCCAAATCCTTTAATTTTCTCTTATGCACTAGATTTGGCAAATGCAAAAAAAACTGAAAGTATTTATATTGGAGATAATTTAGTTGTAGATATTCTAGCTTGTCAAAATGCTGGTATTAAAGGAATTTATTTTAATCCTAAAAAGAAAAGACATGATGAAAATGTAACATTCGAGATTTCATGTCTTAGTCAGATAATGGAGATATTGTAAATCCTCCTTTTTTTAAATCGTTCCAAAAATTCGGATAGGATTTACTTACAACCTCAGAGTTATTTATTTGCAATTCTCCAAATTTAAGGCAAAGTGGGGCAAAACTCATTGCCATTCGGTGGTCTTTATGGGTTTCAATTATTTTGGTGGTTTTTAATTTCAGAAGTTCAGATTCTGTGGCAGTAACTCTATCGGTTTCTTTATTTTTTAGAGTTTGAATTCCTGAAAATTCAGTAGCTATATTTTTCGCAAATAGTGTGCATTTTAAGGCCTGATACAAATCTGGAGTTTCTATTAAATTAATTTGTTGCGAGAAAGAATTTTGTTTGTTTTTTGTTAAAATTAATGTTTCATTTTCAAAAACTGATGAAACTCCCAAACTTTTAAAAATATCCATAACTCTCTTATCTCCTTGTAAAGAATTTTGTTGTAGTCCGCTTAATTTTATAGTGCATTTTTCTGATAGGGATGCCATTTGAAACCAAAAACAAGCAGACGACCAATCCGATTCCACAGTATAGTTTTTTGCTTTGTATTTTTGTTTTTTAATGGTGATTACATCATTATTCCAAGTCCATTCAATCCCAAACTCTTTCATTAGTTCCAAAGTCATTAAAATATAAGACTTTGAAACTAAATTGCTAGTTATTTTAAGTTCAATTCCATTAGCAAGAGTAGGGGAAATTAGTAAAATAGCACTGATAAATTGAGAACTTATTCCTCCATCAATTTCAACCTTTCCATCTGATAAGTTAGTTCCAATTATCTTTAATGGAGCAAATCCTTCTTTTTCCAGATACTCAATTTTTGCTCCCATTTTTTGCAAAGCTGAAACAAGTTCTTTTATAGGTCTTTCTTTCATTCTGTCAGAACCAGTTAATATAAATTTTTCTCCAATTTTTGAAGAAAGATAAGCAGTTAAAAAACGAAAAGAAGTTCCTGCATGATTTACATCAATCATTTCTTCTGAAGAATTCAAAGCTTGCTCTAAAATTTTAGTATCGTCAGCATCGGAGAGATTTTCAATTTCGAAATTATCTTTGCAGAGAGCCTTGATAATTAACAAACGATTGGAAATACTTTTAGAAGAAGGTAAATCAATTTCACAATTCACCATTTTTGTAGGATGTGAAACTTTATAATTCATCTTCAGTTAACAGATTGTCTATGGTGCAATTTCCTATTCCGTTTAATAAAGAAAAATTGATCTTTTCCGCTTTATTTTTTTTGTCATTTTTCAAGAACTTTAAAAGTTCCGTTTTAGCAGGAGTATAAGGCAATCCAAAGTTGCTAAGAATGTAATTTTTAATTTCATTTTTCTTGGAATTTGACAAATTTGAAAGCTCAGTTTCTAAAATCATTCCCATAAAAATGGCCTCTCCATGCAAAATAGGAGTTCCTTTTTCCAGGTAATAACTCTCTATTGCATGTCCGAAAGTATGTCCAAAATTTAATTTTTTTCGCTCTCCTTTTTCTTTGGAATCAGTAAATACAATCTTATTTTTAAGTTCCACTGAGAGGGTAATAATCTTCTCCCAATTTAGTTTTTCAAAATCAGTAGTAGTTATTATTGACCATAAATTTTCATCTGCAATAAGTGCGTGCTTTACCACTTCTGCAAATCCTGATTTAAATTGATTTTCTATAAGGGTTTGTAAAAAAACAGGATTTATTATTACTGATTTAGGATTGGTAAATAATCCAATTTGATTTTTAAGATGGTTAAAATCAACTCCTAATTTACCACCAATTGAGGCATCTGCCATTGCAAGTAAAGTTGTTGGGATATGAATAAAATCAATCCCTCTTTTGTAAGTACTGGCGCAAAAACCTCCCATATCACCAATTACTCCACCGCCCAAATTTATGAGTAAAGAATTTCTGTCAAAATTATGCTTTGTAAGTTCTTCCCAAATAAAATTACAAGTAGCAAGATTTTTATTTTCTTCTCCTGATTGTATTTCAATAATTATTGGATTTTCAAGTTTTGGGAGTTTACTTAGGCAATCTCTCTTGGTGTTTTCATCTACTAAAATCGCAATTTTAGAATAGGATCCAACATTTAACTTAGAAAGTGAGTTTTCTCCAATCCATATTGAATAATTAGATGCAATTATTTCTTTCACTCCGTAATTTCAGGTAAAGGATTTCCTGTGCATCCATTAGGATATGCAGTTCCTAGAATAGTAGAAATAGTTGGCGCAATATCACTGATAGTTACTTTTCTATCGGTTTTTCCTTTTGGAATTTTTCCTCCCCAGAAAATTAGTGGAACATGAGTATCATAGCTGTAAGAAGAACCGTGTGTGGTGCCTCCATTAGACCAATATGTTGATATCCATCCAGTTTCTATGTTTACAACTACATCACCCGATCTTTTTTGATTATACCCTCTTTGAATTAAGGAATGAAAGGACTTTTGATATTCATTTTCATTCAGCTGAGTTGCAGTATAGGTGTTTTTTACCCACTCATATTTTAATAAAAATTGAGCACAATCTCTTTGAATTTCCTCCATATTGATGTATTTTTCTTTAATCAAATCATGATTTAAAAATAGTTGATCATTAGAGTAATTTTTAATCCAATTCCCATCTTCATATGTAGTGTTAAGATGAGTTAACAATTCCGTTTTCATAATGGTTGCGTCAAAATAGCCAGAGGGAATATTTCTTTCTAAAAGTTCGGAGGGTTCAGCAACTACACCATGATCGGCAGTAATAAATACTACAACATTTTCAAAACCAACTGTGAGATTAATCGTTTTTAAAAGTGCTGCTATATCTTTATCCAAACGGATATAAGTGTCTTTTATCTCAGGGGCATGAGGCCCAAATTGATGACCAATATAATCGGTAGAAGAAAAGGAAATAGTTAAGATATCAGTTGCTTTACCTTGACCTAAGGCTTCTTTTTTTAGAATCTCAAGAGCTAAATCTTTCAAAATAGTATTGCCAAAAGGTGTGTTTTTTATAGCTTTTCCTCCTGATTTGCTGTGCAAAGAATCTAGGTTAAGAGCAAATTCTCCTTTTACTTCCCAAAGGCCTTTAAGATAGTTTTGAGAGGGATTCATTTCATTTATTTTTTGGATATAATCTGGAAGCGCCTGCATGTAAAAAGAAGAGGTAATCCATTTTCCATCACTATCCATCCAATAGGCACCATTTGCACTATGTCCTGCAGGTAATATAGCTCCTCTATCTTTTAAGGATATTCCAAATACTTTACTATTTTGATTAAATAACTTCAACTCATCTGAAAAGGTTGTTGTAAGCATATGATGAGGTGACATTTTTCCATCTCCAGATTGCACATCAATACTTTTTTGTTCGCAATTGCAAACTGTATGCATATCTCCATCTCCAGCACAATAAACAGACTCTCCAGAATTTTTATCGTACCAATCGTTAGCAATTATACCGTGTACTGCAGGAGTTGTTCCAGTATAAATAGAAGCATGACCAGGACCTGTGTAAGTTGGGACATAATCAAACTGACAATTACGAAAAAAGTGGCCTTCAGTTATTAGTTTTTTAAAACCATCATTTGAAAAATCATCCCAAAAACGATAGATGTAATCGTAGCGCATTTGATCTACTACAATACCCACTACTAATTTTGGTTTTGCTTGGGAAAATGCTAGTGTTGTTGTAAAAAGTACAATTAATAAGATTAGTAGTTTTTTCATTTTTTCTTTTATTTTTTTATTCAATATTTATTTTTTTCTCTACTGTGCCATCATCAAAGATGTAAAACAGAGGGATGTTTTTTCTTGGTTTTGATTCTCTACCTATCTCATCAACAATTAGAATGAGTTGTTTATGTTTGTTATCTGATATATTTTGTATGCTGTTTACCGTTCCATTTTGTAATGACATTCTTTGAAACCAAATGTTTAATTTTCCATTTCTTGTATCTCCCCAAACAGCATTTAGAGTATCATTTTCAACTGCTACACACATAAAATCATTGCCCTTTTCAGCCAAAACAGAATCGTAAGCAACTTGTTGTGAAGTAATATTAAAATTAGGTGAAAAATTAGTAGAATCTTTCCATCTTACAGAAGCCCAAATTTCAGATTCTGTTTGGTATCCATTTGAAGAACTATTTCTTCTGTCCCTCCATGTAATTACTAAATCACCATCTGAATCAAAATCTGACCATACTAAATCCTGCATTTTACCATTTCCTATGATATCATCATTAATTCTAATAGGAGAAGTCCAGTTTGCCCCTTCATCAAAACTTTCGATAATAAGCACATCTTCATCTCCGTACATTACAGATAAAAAGATTAAAACCAAATGATTTTCATTTGTTGGGTTACTAATAAGTAAATACCCTTTTTTCATGAGAGGGTCTGTAAGAGGATTTGCATTTTGTAAGGCAATGTTATAATTAAAATTATTACCTATAGTAGAAGTAGATGCTAAAATATATTGTAGGTATAAGCTTTGTGATGTAAGATATGAAGGGTAAATAGCATGAAATGTTCCGTTTGAACTTACGCAATGTGTGGACATTTGTTGTTGGATGGTGTTTCCTGCAAGACAATTTATTGTGTCTAAATACCTCCAATTATTAAATGATTGTCCTGCGTTAGTTGAATACATAAAATAAGGATGAAATGGAGGAGTTAACGGACCGAAAACTTTGGGACTCATAGATGTAATATAAATTACACCATCATATACTCCTCCTGACCTATCAATACTAATCCATGGTCTATCAATTGGGTATTTCCCAGCATCAGACTGTGCATTAATCACCTCAACTGGGTTTTGCCAATTCAATCCACCATCAACAGATTTTACCATATAAATAGCTCCAGAATCTATGGATGCACTATAGTCAACATAAGACAAAAAGAGGTTTCCATTATTGTCAAATTCTATTGAAGGGTCGGCAGAGCTATAAATAGGATTTGTATGAGCAATGGAATTAAAAGCACTCCAATTTTGCCCTGCATCAAAAGTTGCTATTGTTTTTATTACAATGCCCTCCTGCCATTTATAACCCATCCAAGCTACCACCATGTGCTGATTATTATTTGGATTGATTACAATAAAAGGTTCTCCATCAAAAATTATCCCACTTGAAAGATTTTGGTTTTGCCCAGCACCAATCAAAGGTAAGCAAAGTAAAAATGTAATTATTTGGTTTTTCATTTTTTTCTATATCTTAGTTGCAATCACTCCTAATGATAAAACCACTGCCACAATTACATCTGCAAAGGCAGGAACTTCAGGAAATACAAAATTCCAAATACATACTAATGCTAGCCAAATAAACCACAAGAAGTCAAAATCTTTAAGCTTCATTTTATAAATGTAATACACTAGCAAACTTACAAAAAGTCCCCAAAACATACCTCCCAAAATATCAAAAGGATAATGAACTCCTAAATAAACTCTGCTAAAACCAATGAGTACCGCCCAAGAAAACAAATTTACAAACCACCAATAACGCATTAATAATAAAGAAATAAAAAAGGCAATCGCAAAAGAGTTTGCCGCATGGGAGGAGATAAATCCAAATGGACCGCCACAACCATCTACTATTCTAATTCCCTCTAAGAAATGGCAGGGTCTTGGTCTTTGAAAAACTTCTTTAAATAAATGGACGGAACCAAAATCTGCAAGAAAAATTAGTAATCCTAAAGAGAATAGAATTTTAAAAAACTGCTTTGGATATGTTTTGTAGAGTGTATAAAGTATGAAAATGTAAAGTGGTATCCATACCCATTTTGAGGATATCAATAGCATTACCTCATCCATTTGCTCCCATCCTGTAGAGTTAATTAATCTGAAAAAATATTCATCTATTTTTTGCAGACTCTCCATTATTGATTCAGTTTTTCCCAAATTAAATCTTTCAGTTCTGTAAGTCCTTGTTGTGCTACAGATGAAATGAAAAGAGATGCTATATCTTTAGGAAGCTGTTTAGAAATTTCTTTTTTGAGCTCCTCATCTAGCATATCAGATTTGCTAATTGCTAAAATTCTGTTTTTGTCTAACAACTCAGGGTTGTATTTTTTAAGTTCTGCTAACAAAATTTCATATTCTTTAGTAATATCATCAGAATCTGCCGGAACCATAAATAGTAGGGTTGAGTTTCTTTCAATATGCCTAAGGAATCTTAATCCTAATCCTTTTCCTTCAGCTGCCCCTTCAATAATTCCTGGAATATCGGCCATAATAAAAGAACTATGATCGCGATATGAAACAATACCCAAATTAGGCACTAAAGTAGTGAATGGATAGTTTGCAATTTCTGGTTTGGCTGCCGAAACAACCGAAAGTAAAGTAGATTTTCCAGCATTTGGAAATCCAACTAAACCAATATCGGCTAGTACTTTTAATTCTAAAACAAACCAGCCCTCAACAGCATCTCCACCGGGCTGTGCATATCTTGGGGCTTGATTGGTAGGCGATTTGAAATGTGAATTTCCTCTTCCTCCCATTCCTCCTTTTACTAGCACAAACTCTTCTCCATCTTCTGTAACTTCAAAGAGCACTTCTCCTGTTTCCGAATCTTTTGCAGTAGTACCTAAAGGAACATCAATATAGCTATTTTGACCTTCTTTGCCTGAACTGTTACTTTCAGTTCCCCACTCGCCATGTTCTGCAAAAATATGTTTTTGATATCTTAAGTGGAGTAAGGTCCACATTTGTTTATTCCCTTTTACTACAACATTGCCACCATGTCCACCATCTCCACCATCAGGCCCACCTTTAGCGGTTAATTTATCTCTTCTAAAATGAGAAGAACCTGCACCACCCTTGCCAGAGCGGCAAAAGATTTTTACATAATCGACAAAATTGGAATTTCTAACTCTCATTTAAAGGGTGTCAATTACGGCATTTAATTTATTTGCAATTTCACCAATGCTTCCTGTCCCTTCAATTTCATAAAGTTTATTTTGAGCCGAATAAAATGCTTTCAAAGGAGCAGTTTTATTGTTGTACTCGTTAATTCTGTTGCCAATAATTTCTTCATTTTGATCATCTGCTCTTCCAGAATTTTTACCTCTTGAAAGTAATCTTTTTATTAACTCTTTATCCGTTACTTTTAAGGATAGCATAGCAGCAATAGAAGTTCCTTTTTGGTTTAGTAAAATATCTAATGCAGTAGCTTGTGCTGTAGTTCTTGGAAAGCCATCAAAGATAAATCCATTGGCAGATGGATGGTTATCCAATTTAGAAGATATCATACTAATTACTATTTCGTCAGAAACCAAATCGCCTCTATCCATTATGGATTTTGCCTTAAGCCCCAACACAGTACCAGCAGCAATTTCTCCTCTTAAAATATCCCCAGTTGAAAGGTGAATTAAATTGTATTTTTCAATCAATAGATTGGATTGTGTTCCTTTTCCAGCTCCTGGAGGGCCAAATAATACTAGGTTTAACACAGGCTATTCTTTAAGTTTATAAATATGTGGCAAATTACGGCCAATTTCGTCATAATCTAAGCCATAACCAACAACAAAATCATTAGGAATTGATTTTCCAATAAAATCGATATGAATCTCCTTGGTGTACGCTTTTGGCTTAAAAAGTAATGTAGCTACTTTTATAGTCGCAACATTTTCTTTTTCTAATAATGCTATTATTCTCTCTAGAGTAATTCCAGTATCAATGATGTCTTCTAATACAATTACATTTCTATCTTTTATATTTTGACCAATGCCAATTAATTCGTTTACCTCACCCGTTGTTTTTGTTCCTGAGTAAGAGGATAATTTTATCAAAGAAATTTCCGCATTTGGAATAGTAATCTTTCTCATTACATCTGCGGCAAACAAAAATGCTCCATTCATTACTGCAATAAAAATAGGGTCTTTTATTCGTGTTGCATTTATGTTATTTGCTATAGTATCTACTATTGCTGAAATTTCAGTATCAGAAATAGATACCTCAAATGTTTTATTATGTAAAATAACAGTTTTCATTATGCGCTCCTTATTTAATATTCCAAGTTGATTAATCCATGTTTACTGTAACTGTTTCATCTGCAATAATTTTCGCGGATTTATAGTTGGTTCCATTTTTTTCATTGTACTCTCTGTGGGCATGATCGCAAAAGTGGAGTGTTTTGCTCAATCCATAGGAGCAAATACTGTATTTTTTATCTTTTTGAAGTTCTATTTCTTTCATCTTAACTGGACCACACTTTTCTTAAAATTAATTGCTTTTCTGAAGCATTTTCTGTTTTTACAATTTCTAATAACTGATAATGATTTCCAATAGCTAAAGATATTGTTTTTTCTGAGAATTTCTTTTTAATGGTAAATGCAACTTTCTTTTTACATTCTTTTAAGATATCAGCTAAATTTTCATCTACTGCTTTTCCATTTACTTTTGTAATTTGATCTTCAGGTACTATTCCATTTTTATCGGTAATAGAATTTGGAGCTACCTTTTTGATTACTAATTTTTCATTTTCTTTTACAGCAATAAAACCAAAATACTGGGCTCCAAGATTAGGGTTTTTCTTCTCTTTCAATTCAATGCCCACTACTTCAAAAGTATTTTTAAGGGTAGGAATATAATCCTCAGTTCCATAAATGTGATTTTCAAATATTTCAGCCACTCTCAATCCTCCAAATTTTTCACAAATATTTCTGAAATCATCTTCAGAATATCCCTTTTTTTTAAGTGCAAAATCTTCATAAAGCTCTTTCATAACAGAATGCAAACTATTTTTTCCGTTTGTATTTCTTATAATTTCCAAATCAATCATTAGCATGCAAAGTGCCCCATCTGCATAAATGGAAGTTTTCCTATTAGGAGAACCTAATTTATAGCCATCAAGCCAATTGTCAAAACCACTATCTGCAACTGATAAATTATATCTCCCATAATTAGTGAGGTGCCGTTCCAAGTTTTGATTCTGAGTTTTTACAAATTCCTCCCAATTAAAAACTCCGGAATTATACAACATCAAATCTCCCATATAAGTGGTAACTCCTTCAGCAACAAAACCCGTTCTAAAGTAATTTTCCTGAGTATAATTATAAGGATACATTTCTTCTGGTCGTATCGCTTTAATATTCCAAGTATGGTAGAGTTCGTGGGAACAAACACCCAGCAAATCTTCATATCTTTTGCTCATAATTTCGTCTCCAGGACCTAAAAGCAGAACCGTATTCTTAGTGTGTTCTACTCCATGATAACTCTTATAAGGAGTTATTTGAAAAAAGTAATGATACTCCTTAACAGGAAAACCACCAAAGTGTTCTATTTGGCTTTTCGTGAAAGCTGTAAAATCTTTTTTTAGTTTTTTCCAATCTAACTTGCACTGTCCTTGAAACCACAAATGGAATGTAATTCCATCTACCTGATAAGTTCCATGTTGTAATGTGTCCGAACAAATAATAGGAGATTCTGAAAGCAAATCATAACCCTTAACTGAAAGAACATTTCCATTTTTTTTCATGGAAGAAGCAATCTCATAATTTTTAGGAATTTGCATATTTAATTGATACTCTTCCTCCATCCTGTCAACTATGTAAAACATACAATTTACAGGATTTAAATAAAGCTGATGTTCGTCCAAATAACAAGCTCCAGCATCTAACTGATTGGCATAAAAATTATAAACAAGAGTAATTTCCTTGGCGCTTTCAGTTTCCACTTCCCATAAATCTTTAGTGATTTTCTTGAAAGATAATGGATTGTTATTTTCATCAAAAGCTCCCCATTTCTGTATATTTTGAGCAAAGTTAGCAAGCTCATACCTTCCTGGTCTCCATGAAGCAAGTTGAAACTGCATTTTATTGACGCCATTTGTAGTTGTAGAAAGCTGAAAATCTACAAAATGCCTGTGAGGATTGCTATAGCTTATAGTATAATCTATCATCTTAAGAAATTAGGATACAAACTTACAAGTTTTAGAGTAGTTTTAGAGTAATAAAAAATTCTAAATATGACATGCTAAACAATATGTTTTGAGTAATATTGCCATACTATATAAGAATTTAAAAAAATAGTAAAATGAACTATGATTTAATAGTGTTAGGAAGTGGTCCTGGAGGATATGTTGCGGCTATTCGCGCATCACAATTAGGATTAAAGGTAGCAGTTGTAGAAAAAGAAAGTTTAGGTGGAGTTTGTCTAAATTGGGGATGTATTCCAACTAAAGCGCTATTAAAATCAGCACAGGTTTTTGAATATATCAATCACGCTCAAGATTACGGAATTACGGTAAAAGATGCCAATGCTGATTTCCCCTCAATTATTAAAAGAAGCCGTGATGTTGCCAATGGAATGAGTAATGGCATTGCTTACTTATTGAAAAAGAATAAAGTGGAGGTGATCACTGGTTTTGGTAAAGTAAAACCAGGAAATAAAATTAATGTTACTAATGATGGAAAGGCTACTGATTATAGTGCCAAGCATATTATTATAGCAACTGGTGCTCGATCTCGTGAGTTGCCTAATTTACCACAAGATGGGAAAAAGATAATCGGTTACCGTGATGCACTTGTTTTGCCAATTGCTCCTAAAAAAATGGTGATTGTTGGTTCTGGAGCAATAGGAGTAGAGTTTGCTTATTTCTACAATGCTATGGGTTCTGATATTACTATTGTAGAATTTATGCCAAATATTGTTCCTGTTGAGGATGTTGATGTTTCTAAGCAACTAGAAAGGTCATTTAAAAAATCAGGTATTAAAGTGATGACCAACTCATCAGTGGAGAAAGTAGATAAATCAGGAGTTGGATGTAAAGTATTTATAAAAACTAAAACAGGTGAAGAAATAATTGAGTGTGATGTAGTTCTTTCTGCAGCTGGGATTGTTGCTAATATCGAAAATATTGGATTAGAAGAAGTAGGAATTAAAGCAGATAAGGGTAAAATTCTAGTAGATGATTACTATAAAACAAATGTAAATGGCTATTACGCCATTGGAGATGTTTTGTCTAATCAAGCGCTTGCTCATGTTGCTTCTGCTGAGGGAATTACTTGCGTAGAAAAAATTGCAGGACACCATCCTGATCCCATTGATTACGGAAATATTCCAGGCTGTACTTATGCAATTCCAGAAATTGCATCAGTAGGTATGACAGAGGCTGCCGCTAAAGAAGCTGGATATGAAATTAAAGTAGGAAAATTTCCTTTTACTGCATCAGGAAAAGCATCTGCTGCAGGACATAAAGATGGTTTTGTAAAAGTTATTTTTGATGCTAAATATGGCGAATGGTTAGGTTGCCATATGATAGGACATAATGTAACAGAAATGATTGCTGAGGCAGTATTGGCTCGTAAATTAGAAACTACAGGCCATGAAGTTTTAAAGGCAATTCATCCTCATCCAACAATGAGTGAAGCTGTGATGGAAGCAGTTGCTGATGCTTATGATGAGGTGATACACATTTAATTAATAGTTATTTACAAATTAAAAGCAGCCTTCACTTCTTTTTGGCAATCTAGTTTCTCCCAAGTAAATGTTTCTACATTAAAGCTTGTGTCTTTGCCTTGGATTTTGAAAGTAACCGTTTTATTTTCTGATTTTCTTCCCATATGCCCGTAAGCTGCAGTTTCAGAATAAATAGGATTTTTTAATTTTAATCGACTAATAATTGATGCAGGTTTTAAGTTGAAACAAGCCATATTTTTAACTGTTTCAGCAATTTTCCCATCTGTCATATTTACTTTTGAAGTTCCGTAAGTATCTACAAAAATTCCCATTGGCTCTGCTACACCAATAGCATAACTTACTTGTACTAAAATTCTTTCAGCAATACCAGCTGCTACTAAATTTTTTGCAATATGACGCGTTGCATAAGCTGCTGACCTATCCACTTTTGATGGATCTTTTCCTGAGAATGCTCCACCTCCATGTGCTCCTTTTCCTCCATAAGTATCTACAATAATTTTTCTTCCTGTAAGTCCGGTATCTCCATGAGGCCCTCCAATAACAAACTTTCCTGTTGGGTTTACATGATACTTTTCACTCCCAAATAAAGCTTTATTTACATCTGATAGCTGTTCTTTAATTCTAGGGATAAGAATT
Organism: Chryseobacterium gleum; assembly: GCA_945865535.1. Lineage (GTDB taxonomy): Bacteria > Bacteroidota > Bacteroidia > Flavobacteriales > BACL11 > BACL11. The sequence goes on from CAMBDW010000008.1 coordinate 66,939, forward strand.
TCTCTTACATCTTTGTCAATTTGCTCTTGCATAGGTTTTTCATCTGCAAAATCATCATGTTGAGTAGAAACAACAATATCACTAATTCTTTTAGGAGTGTGATTATCATGATATTCTAAAGTAACTTGCGACTTTGAATCTGGGCGTAAATAAGTCATTTCAACTCCCTTTTTTCTGATATCAGCAAGTTCAATAAGTATTTTATGCGAAATATCTAAAGCAAGTGGCATTAGGTTTTCAGTTTCGTTTGTTGCATAGCCAAACATCATTCCTTGATCACCAGCTCCTTGTTCTTTATTTAATCCTCTTCCTTCCACTACACCTTGATTAATGTCAGGAGATTGTTCGTGAATTGTTGAAATAACACCGCAACTATCTCCATCAAATTTGTATTCTGATTTGTTGTATCCTATTTTTAGAATTACCTCTCTTGCAATTTTCTGCACATCAATATAAGCATCTGTTGTAACTTCTCCACTAAGTACTGTAAGTCCAGTGGTTACTAAAGTTTCACAAGCAACTTTTGAGTTTGGATCTTGGGCTAAAAAATTATCTAATAAGGCATCCGAAATTTGATCGGCTACTTTGTCTGGGTGTCCTTCTGATACGGACTCTGATGTGAAATAATAGGACATATTCTTTTCTTTTAAGTTTATAAATTAATTTAAGAGAGACTTGGCGAATAAGCGCTAAAAGAAAACTTTTTTAGCATTTTTTTTAGTGGTTGCAATAGGCCAAATCTTTCCACTTTAGTTTGCAAATTTATAGTTTTTTTTAAAATCTTCTAAGTTAATTTAAGTTTGTTATTATAATGGAACGAAATTTTTTTGATATAACCTAATTTTTTTTCACTTTTTTTGTTTTTATTTGCACCCTACTTATCAAGAAAGACTGAGGGATGGGCCCTATGAAGTCTTGGCAACCTTGAAAATCCAAGGTGCCAAATCCCACTCCATAATGGAGGAAGATGAGCGGAATTCAAAAATTCCTCACATCAATCTTTCTTAGTAAGTCTTATAAATTAAATTTATGAGTAAGACAATAGAAGAACTATTAGCAGAACGGATTTTAGTCCTAGATGGCGCAATGGGAACTATGATTCAGAAATATACTCTCTTGGAACAAGATTTTAGAGGAGAAAAATTCAAGAATCATGAGCGTGATTTAAAAGGAAATAATGATTTGCTTTCTATTACTCGTCCTGATATTATTAAAGCAATCCATAAAGAATATTTAGATGCTGGAGCCGATATTATTGAAACCAATACTTTTAGCGGTACCACTATTGCTCAAGCAGATTATAGTATGGAATCTGCTGTATATGAGTTAAACTTTCAATCAGCAAAAATTGCAAAAGAAGTTGCAATTGACTGTTCAACTGATAAAAAACCAAGATTTGTAGCAGGTTCTATTGGACCAACTAATCGAACGGCATCTATCTCTCCTGATGTTGAAAATCCTGCATTTAGGCACATTACTTTTGATCAGTTAAAACAAGCATATACCGAGCAAGTAAATGCTTTGCTTGATGGTGGAGTAGATTTATTATTGGTAGAAACCGTATTCGACACTCTTAATTGTAAAGCGGCATTATTTGCTATTGAGGATGTATTTGAAGCAAAAGGAATTCGGGTTCCGATTATGGTTTCTGGCACAATAACAGATGAGAGTGGAAGGACACTTTCAGGACAAACAGCTGAGGCTTTTTTGAATTCTATTTCACATATTCCACTTTTGAGTGTTGGGTTTAATTGCGCTTTGGGAACAAAAGCAATGCGCCCTTATGTTAAAGAATTAGCAAAAAAAGCGCCATTTTTTGTAAGTGCCTATCCTAATGCAGGCTTGCCTAATGAAATGGGAGAATATGATGAGAGTCCCCAAGCAATGGGAGCTCAATTAGAAGATTTTATGCAAAGTTCTTTGGTTAATATTGTAGGAGGTTGTTGTGGAACAACACCTGGGCATATTAAAGAATTTGCCCGAATTGCGAGTAAATATGCCCCCCGAAAAATTCCAAAACTTAAAAAGGCTATGCGCCTTAGCGGATTAGAAGCAGTTACAATTTCAGCAGAAAGTAATTTTGCAAATATTGGGGAACGCACAAATGTAATGGGGTCTATACAATTTAAGCGTTTAATAAAAGAGGATAATTTGGAAAAGGCATTGGAAGTTGCGCTTGATCAAGTTCAGGGAGGCGCTCAAGCCATTGATATCAATATGGATGATGGAATGTTGGAAGGAAAGGAGTGCATGATACGTTTTTTGAATTTAATTGCTGCTGATCCAGATATATCTAAAGTACCGATTATGGTGGATTCTTCTAAATGGCATATTATTGAAGCGGGCCTTAAATGCATACAAGGTAAAGGTATTGTAAACTCTATTTCCTTAAAAGAAGGAGAAGAGGTATTTAAACAACATGCTAAAACGATATTGAAATATGGAGCAGCTGTGGTGGTCATGGCTTTTGATGAAAAGGGGCAAGCGGCTGATTATAATGATAAGATCAGAATTTGTAAAAGGGCGTATCGAATTTTGGTAGATGAAATTGGTTTTCCAGCAGAAGATATTATTTTCGATCCTAATATATTAACTGTAGCAACAGGAATTGAGGAACATAATAATTATGCAGTTGATTTTTTCAAAGCTACAAAATGGATAAAAGAAAATTTGCCACATGCTAAAGTAAGTGGTGGGGTAAGTAATGTGTCTTTTTCGTTTAGAGGGAATAATATTGTCCGTGAGGCTATGCACTCAGCATTTTTATTTCATGCTATTAATAATGGGATGGATATGGGAATTGTGAATGCCGGAATGATAGAGGTGTATGAAGATATTCCAAAAGATTTACTCAAAGCAGTTGAAGATGTACTTCTCAATAAAGATGATGGAGCTACTGAACGCTTAGTCGATTTAGCCGAAAATATAAAAGGCGAAGGAAAGCAAAGAATAGAAGATTTATCTTGGAGAGAGCAATCCGTTGAAGCAAGGTTATCTCATGCTTTGGTAAAAGGAATAGTTGCTTTTATTGAGCAGGACACAGAGGAAGCAAGATTAAAATCACAGCGGCCTTTAGATGTAATTGAAGGACCTCTTATGGATGGGATGGGAGTAGTTGGAGAGCTTTTTGGCGCAGGAAAAATGTTTTTGCCACAAGTAGTGAAAAGCGCAAGGGTAATGAAAAAAGCAGTTGCTATTCTTACTCCTTATATTGAAAAAGGAAAAACAGAAAGCACTAAAGCAGGAAAAATTCTTTTAGCCACAGTTAAAGGAGATGTACACGATATAGGCAAGAATATTGTTGGAGTAGTTTTGGGTTGTAATAATTATGAAATTATTGATTTAGGAGTAATGGTTCCTGCCAATAAAATTTTGGAAGAAGCAAAAAAACATAAAGTTGATGTAATTGGATTAAGTGGATTAATTACACCTTCATTGGATGAAATGATTGATGTTGCTAAGGAATTACAAAGAAATGATTTTAAAGTTCCTATTATGATTGGTGGGGCCACTACTTCCAAGATTCATACGGCTGTAAAAATTAACCAGCATTACAATAACAATACAGTTATACATGTTTTAGATGCCTCCAAAGCTGTAGGGGTTACCAGTAAATTACTAGGCAAAGAACAAGTCAATTTTAGAGCAGATGTTGCAGCAGAGTATGATGCAATTAAAGAAAATTATTTGAATAGAAAATCAGATAAAGATTATGTAAGTATAGAAAATGCTAGAGGAAATGCTGTTAAAATCGATTGGGAAAAAGAAGAAATTCATACTGCAAATCAGTTGGGGGTACAAATTTTTGAAAATATTGATATAGCTACTATTCGTAGCTATATTGATTGGACGCCTTTCTTTTTTACTTGGGAGATGCGTGAAAAATATCCTGCAATTTTAGAAGATGATTTTTTTGGTGAGCAGGCCATTCAGTTATTTGATGATGCAAATAAAATGTTAGATAATATTATTAAAAATAATTGGCTGCAAGCCAAAGCTGTTATTGGTATTTGGGAAGCAAATTCAGAGGGAGATGATGTTCATTTATTTGAAAATGAAAAGCAAATAGAAACTTATAATTTCTTGCGCCAGCAAGGTAAAAAGAGTAAAGCAAATAGGTGTCTTGCTGATTTTGTAGCTCCACTTTCTTCAAAAAAACAAGATTATATAGGTTCTTTTGTTTGTACAGCAGGATTGGAAATTGAAAAGCAATTGGCTGTTTTTGAAAAAGACCAAGATGACTACAATAGTATTATGCTTAAAGCTATTGCGGATAGATTGGCAGAGGCCCTTACCGAGTATATGCATGAGAAAATTAGGAAAGAAATTTGGGGTTATGCAGCTGATGAACAGTTTAAAAATGAGAATTTGATTGAAGAAGAATATAAAGGAATTCGCCCTGCGCCAGGTTATACAGCCTGCCCTGATCATACCGAAAAATTAAAAATATTTGAATTATTGAATGCTGAAAAAAGTATAGGAGTATCTCTTACTGAGAGTATGGCAATGAGCCCAAATGCTAGTGTAAGTGGATATTATTTTTCTCATCCAGAGGCTAAATACTTTAGTGTAGGTAAAGTGCAAGATGATCAAATAGTAGATTATGCAAAACGAAAAAACATGAGTGTCGAGAGAGTTGAGAAATGGCTCCGCTCAAACATATAAAATAAGATTATGAAAGTAACTGAACATATTAAAAATGCTAAAAAAACTTTATTCTCTTTTGAGATTTTACCCCCTTTAAAAGGAACAAGTATACAATCTATTTACGATTCTTTGGATCCTTTAATGGAATTTAATCCTCCATTTATTGACGTTACTTATCATAGAGAAGAGTATGTTTATAAGCAAAGAACGGATGGTTTATTAGAGAGAAAATCGGTTAAAAAAAGACCAGGAACAGTTGGAATTTGTGCCGCTATAATGAATAAATATAATGTGGATACGGTTCCTCATATTATTTGTGGAGGATTTAGTCAGGAGGAAACCGAAAATGCTTTAATTGATTTGGATTTCTTAGGTATTGATAATGTTTTAGTATTAAGAGGAGATCCCATAAAACATGAAACCTATTTCACTTCCGAACAAGGTGGACATACTTACGCTTGTGAACTTACCCAGCAAGTTTTTAATATGAATAAAGGAATTTATTTGGATGAAGAATTAAAGAATTCGGCTCCTACTAATTTTTGTATTGGGGTTGCTGGCTATCCTGAAAAACATTTTGAAGCCCCTAATATGCGTTCAGATATTCATTTTTTGAAAAAGAAAGTTGAGGCGGGTGCCGATTATATTGTTACTCAGATGTTTTTTGATAATCAAAAATATTTTGATTTTGTAAATCTCTGCAGAGAAAATGGCATTACTATTCCAATTATACCAGGTTTAAAACCAATCTCAACCACTAAACAATTAACATTACTACCTCAAAGGTTTAATTTGAATGTGCCAAATCCTTTAGTGGATGCCGTTATTAAATGTAAAAATAATGAAGATATTCGTCAAGTAGGAGTGGAGTGGGCTATTCAACAAACTAAAGAATTGATTGAGTTTGGGGCACCATGTATTCACTTCTATACTATGGGAAAATCTGATAATGTAGTGGAAATTGTTGCTAATTTTGCTTAAGAAGTTAGCTTTCTAAAATGATCTTCTAAATCAACATTATTTTTCTTGAGATTTGAAATTAGCTTGTCGTCAACAATTTTTCCTTTATTGATGATGACCACTCTATTGCACATCTTTTCTACTTCTTGCATGATATGAGTAGAGAGTAAAACTGTTTTTTCTTTTCCTACTTCTTTTATCAAATTTCTTATTTCAACTAACTGATTAGGATCTAAGCCGGTAGTTGGTTCGTCCAAAATTAAGATTTCGGGATTATGAATGAGCGCAGCAGCAAGCCCTACTCTTTGCTTAAATCCTTTTGAGAGTTCTCCTATTTTTTTATGCTGTTCAGGGCTTAATCCTGTTTGTTGTATAATTTCCGCAATACGATTTTTAAGATTTCCAACTTTATAAATACCTCCTACAAAGTTGAGGTATTCTTTAATATACATATCTAAATAGAGTGGATTTTGTTCAGGAAGGTAGCCAATTTTTGCTTTTACTAAAAGATTATTTTCTAGTGTATCTAAATCACAGACTTTTATCTTTCCACTATCTTGTTCTAAATAGCAACAAATAATTTTCATCAGTGTAGATTTCCCAGCTCCATTTGGGCCTAAAAAACCAACTATCTCTCCTTTTTTTAAGCAAAAGGAAACATTCGTGAGTGCTTGTTGTTTTGCGTAAGATTTATTTAATTTTTCAATAGTGATTGACATGTGGCAAATATAAGTAATTTATAATCGTATTTTTGCAACAATGAATGGAATCGTAATTAAGACTACAGGCAAGTACTATAGCGTAAAAACGGATACTCATGAAATTGTGCAATGTGGTTTAAAAGGAAAATTCCGAATTGCAGGTATTAAAAGCACCAATCCAATTGTAGTTGGAGATAAAGTAGAGCTAGAGCAACAGTCCGAACTATGGATGATTGTAAAACTACATGAAAGAAAAAATCACATTTTAAGAAAATCGGTAAACTTATCCAAGCAAACACATATCATTGGGGCTAATATCGATCAAGCTATTTTGATGATTACTTTAGATAGTCCTATGACCACAACAGGTTTTATTGATAGGTTTTTAGTGGCGGCAAATGCTTATGGCATAACTGTTATTTTGCTGTTTAATAAAATTGATTTATTAAAGGATAAATTGAAATTAGAACAAGAAAATCTACAAAAAGTTTATGAAAAAATTGGCTATAAGTGTTTCGCACTTTCAGTAATTAATGATGATTTATCACTAATAAAGGCGTTGATGAAAAATAAGGTTAATATAATATCTGGTCATTCTGGAGTAGGCAAATCTACTTTGATAAATAAGTTGCAGCCTAATTTAAATATCAATACTAAAGAAATTTCCGATACCCATAAACAAGGCCAACACACTACTACTTTTTCTGAGTTACATGAGTTAGATTTTGGAGCTTCTATTATTGATACTCCTGGTATTAGAGGATTTGGTTTAGTAGAATTACAACCAAGTGAAATTGGCAATTATTTTCCAGAGTTTTTTGCTTTGAAAACAGCTTGTAAGTTTCATAACTGTATTCATAAAAATGAGCCTAATTGTGCAGTAAAAATTGACTTAGAAAAAGGAGAGATTGCCGAGAGTCGGTACAAGAATTATTTAAATATGCTAGTAGAAGAAGAGGATCATTTCAGAAGCAATGATTATTAAATGAGAGCTGTAATTCAAAGAGTAAGTGAGGCCTCTGTGTCCATTGAAAATACCATGGTCTCAAAAATAAATTTTGGACTATTAATCTTTTTAGGGATTGAAATTGAAGACACCAAAGAAGATTCTTTATGGCTTGCTAATAAAATTGTACAACTTAGAATTTTCTCTGATTCTGAGGCAAAAATGAATAATTCGCTTTTAGATATAGATGGAGAGGTAATTGTGGTGAGTCAGTTTACTCTACACGCAAAAACCAAGAAAGGGAACAGACCTTCTTATATAAATGCTGCAAGGCCAGAACAAGCAATTCCTCTGTATGAGCAATTTAAAAAGGATTTATCAAAGTTAATTTCTAAACAGGTTTTTTCAGGAGAGTTTGGTGCAGCTATGAAAGTTAATTTAACAAATGAGGGTCCTGTTACTATAATTATAGATACTAAAAATAAGGAGTAATTATTTTTTCATTCCATCAGGAATTCCATAGATGTGCACGATTTCTATTTTTTTTGAAAGCGACATAATTCCAGGGTTTATTCCTAATTCATTTTGAGGAATTTTAACTCCAAGTTCTGCATAATAGGCTTTCCATGTTTGTAGCGTGTCACCACTATCTGGATGTAAAAAAGTCATAGGTTGTAATTGAAAAATAGTGTCTTTTGAAAAAGCTTCATAAAGTAATTCAGAACAGTAATAACTGTTATTATTCATAATAAAAATACCATCATAATCTGCTCCAATTTTTTTATAAACAAATTCAACGGCTTTTGGTATAGTTTTTTTATATTCTTTTTTTAATCTTCCAACAATTACTTTTGGATTTCCATCTTTATCTTTTGATCTGCTTAGGAAATCTTCTAGTTCTGTAAGTATTACCTTTGGAGGAATTGCCTCCAAAACTTTTAATTTTCCATCATCCGAAACAATAAATCCGATATGTGAAAAATTTGCGTCATTATATCCAGGAGTTACTAATTCTATCGCATCACAAAGCGCAGAGGAATCTAAATCCTGAAACAATAAATCTCCCTCTTGCAACTGAAAATTACTCGCGCAAGAAGATTGTAAAATAAATAAGAGATAAATGTATTTTTTCATTTGTCAAATATAAAAAAAAGAGGACCAATTATGATCCCCTTTTTGAGTTTTTAGTCATTTAAAAATTAGTCTGCCAGAACAATAATCTTATTGTTTTGCATTTCAATTACACCGCCATTAATGTCAAATTTTTTAGTATTTTTATCAGTAGTAATTATTCGTATTTCTCCTTTTCCAAGAGTAGAAATGATTGGTGCATGATTGTTAAGTATTTCAAATCCTCCATTTATACCCGGAAATTGAACTGATGTTACCTCTCCACTAAACACTTGCTTCTCAGGGGTAATAATTTCTAATATCATGGTTTTTTTATTTAACGTCAGCTAACATTTTTTCACCTTTCTCAATGGCTTCTTCAATAGAACCAACTAAGTTAAATGCAGCTTCAGGATATTGATCCACTTTTCCATCCATAATCATGTTGAATCCTTTAATAGTGTCTTGAATATCTACAAGCACACCTTTAAGTCCAGTAAATTGCTCCGCAACATGGAAAGGTTGAGATAAGAATCTTTGGACTCTTCTAGCTCTATGTACCGCTAACTTATCTTCATCCGACAATTCATCCATACCCAAAATTGCAATAATATCTTGCAATTCTTTATATCTCTGTAATAGCTCTTTTACATCTTGTGCACATTTGTAATGCTCAGATCCTACAATATCTTCAGTTAAGATTCTTGATGTAGAATCTAATGGATCTACGGCAGGATAAATACCTAATTCGGCAATTTTTCTTGAGAGTACAGTTGTTGCGTCTAAGTGAGCAAATGTTGTAGCAGGAGCAGGGTCTGTTAAATCATCTGCTGGAACATAAACCGCTTGTACAGAGGTAATTGAACCATTTTTAGTTGAAGTAATACGCTCTTGCATGGTTCCCATCTCAGTGGCTAATGTTGGTTGGTACCCTACTGCTGATGGCATACGACCAAGTAGTGCCGATACTTCTGATCCTGCTTGGGTAAATCGGAAAATATTGTCAACAAAGAAAAGCACGTCTTTTCCTTTTCCTTCGCCATCTCCATCTCTAAAATATTCAGCAATTGTAAGTCCTGATAATGCAACTCTTGCTCTTGCTCCAGGAGGCTCATTCATTTGTCCGAAAACAAAGGTTGCTTTAGAATCCCCCATTTTTGCTCTATCCACTTTCGATAAATCCCATCCTCCCTGTTCCATAGAGTGGTTAAATTCTTTTCCGTAATTAATAATTCCAGACTCTAGCATTTCTCTCATAAGGTCATTTCCTTCTCTAGTTCTTTCTCCAACTCCAGCAAATACCGATAAACCACCATGACCTTTAGCAATATTGTTAATTAACTCTTGTATAAGTACTGTTTTTCCTACACCAGCTCCTCCAAATAAACCAATTTTTCCTCCTTTTGCATAAGGCTCAATTAAGTCAATTACTTTTATTCCTGTAAATAAAACCTCTGTTGCTGTTGATAAGTCTTCAAATTTTGGTGGATCTCTATGAATTGGTAATCCAGAAGTTTTGTCTAGATTTTCCATGCCATCAATAGCGTCTCCAATCACATTAAAAACCCTTCCTTTGATATGTTCTCCAGTAGGCATTTTAATAGGCGCACCAGTAGCTACAACTTGAGTGCCTCTACTAATACCATCTGTTGTTTCCATGGAAATAGTTCTTATAGTATCTTCACCAATATGTTGTTGGCATTCTAAAATTAATTTACTTCCATTTTCTCTAGTAATTTCTAATGAATCATAGATATCTGGTAATCCTAATTCATTGTTGTCGAATGTTACATCAACTACAGGTCCAATAATTTGCGATACTCTTCCGGTGTGTTTTGACATTTTTTATTTCTTTTTAAAGTCGTTAAAATCTTTGTTTAAATCGAGCGCAAACTTACTATTTTTAAATTGTTCTGTGTTAATAAATAAGGGTTTAAATTAATTGTTAATTTTGAACACTTTTTCAACATAAGAAAATAGATTAAAGTTAAGTGAGAATATACCATTCTATTGAGGATTTTCCCTCAGATGTAAACACTATAGTTACTATTGGAACTTTTGATGGCGTGCATAAGGGGCATCAAATAATCATTAATCGTATAAATGAGATTGCAAAAAAACAAGCACTGGAGAGTGTTGTGTTGACATTCGATCCTCATCCCAGACATGTTATTTATCCTGATGATCAAGAGTTAAGATTGATTCATACACTTGAAGAAAAAATAGAAGCATTAAGTAAGACTGGTGTGCAAAATTTAGTACTTCATAAATTTACAAAAGAATTTTCAAGAACAGAATCGGTTAATTTCATTAGAGATTTTTTAGTAACTAAACTTAACATGAAGTATATGGTGGTTGGTTTTGATCATCATTTTGGTAAAAATAGGCAAGGAACATTTGACAATTTAATAGAATTATCAGATGCGTATGGTTTTAAAATAGAAAAAATTAAACCTCAGAATATAGGGGAGGTTACTATTAGTTCTACTAAAATTAGGAATGCAATTTTGGAGGGTGATTGCAAGAAAGCAAATGCTTATTTGTCTGCTAATTTTTCTATTACCGGAAAAGTCGTTCAAGGAAATAAAATTGGAAGTAGCATTGGCTACCCAACTGCTAACATAGAAATAGAAAATCAGTGGAAAATTCTTCCTAAAAATGGCGTTTATGCAGTTAAAATAGCACTTAAGAATCAGGAGTATTTTGGAATGTTAAATTTAGGAAATCGCCCCTCTATTTCAGATGATTCTTTTGCGATTGAAGTTCATCTTTTTGATTTTAACGCTACTATATATAATGAAGAATTAAAAATTGAGTTTATTCAAAGGATTAGAGATGAGCAGCAATTTTCTGATTTAGAAAAATTGAAATCTCAACTTAAAATTGATGCAATAAATTGCAAGCAGATTTTTAATTTATCAAGCTAGCTGATTTGTTAAATTAAGATCAAATTTTATCAAGCTAATATTTCTAATTTGGCGAATTTTAACAAGAGTTGTTTCTGGCCAATTCCAGTAAAAAATACAGTCGCTTTTTTGTCGCTTCCTTGGCCAGAGATGTGGAGCACTTTTCCTTCTCCAAATCTACTGTGTTTTACTTGCATTCCGTTTGTGATTTTGCTTAAATCACTTTCATTAATACTGATGTTTTTAGCTCTATTAATGTTAGTTAAATTTTTGGGTGCAACAAATTTTTGAGTAATTGGACTGGATTCCTTTTTTTGGTATTTTATTTTAGCATAAATTTCATGTGGGCGATAATCTTTCTTAGGCAATGAAAGTTCTTGTTTTTCAAGACAACTATTATCTAATTCACTAATAAATCGGCTCGGCTGACAATCGGTAAATTGTCCCCATTTAAATCGTGTTGCTGCAAAAGAGAGAAAGAGTCTTTTTTCAGCTCTAGTAATTGCAACATAAAAGAGTCTTCTTTCTTCTTCAAGGTTCTCTTGACTCTCTCCACTCATCATGCTCGGAAAAAGATTTTCTTCTAATCCCACAACAAAAACATAAGGAAATTCCAATCCTTTTGCAGCATGAACGGTCATTAAGGTAACTTTATTAAAGTCATCTTTTGTTTCCTTATCTTGATCGGTTAATAGGGCAACATCTTGCATAAAATCAGGCAATTTATTGAGTCCTTTTTCTGCGCTTTCGCTAAAATCTTTTATTCCGTTTAAGAGTTCCTGAATATTCTCAAATCTACTCACTCCTTCAGGAGATTTATCAGTGTATAAGTCGTTAAAAAGTCCTGTCTGTTTTGCAATTTCTTCTGCTACGGTGTAGGCATCTTTTTGTTTGGCGTTAATGATGAAACTATTTATCATTACAACAAATTCTTTGAGTTTTTTTTCAGCTCCTTTATTGATATTTATTGCTAACTCCTCAAGATGATTTATAACTTTCCAAATAGATTTGTTATGTGTATTTGCAAAAATGGTTAGCGTTTGAATTGTAGTTGCTCCAATACCTCTTGTAGGATAGTTTATAATTCGTTTAAAAGCCTCTTCATCATTTGGATTTATAGCAAGGCGATAATATGCCAATAAATCTTTTATTTCTTTTCTTTGATAAAAAGACAATCCTCCATAGATTTTATAAGGGATATTTCTTTTTCTAAGTGATTCCTCAAGGGCTCTTGATTGAGCGTTTGTTCGGTATAAAATTGCAAAATCTTTATGATGGGCCTGATTTCGCATTTGAATATCAGAAATGGTATTGGCAACTAATCTCCCCTCATCATTATCTGAGCCTGTTTTTACAACAATTATTTTTTCTCCTGTTGCATTTTCTGTCCAAACAATCTTTTCAATTTGTTTTTCATTGTGCTTAATAATGCTATTTGCAGCATCAACAATTGTTGAGCTGGAACGGTAATTCTGTTCTAACTTGTAGGTTTTGAAATCAGGGTAGTCAATTTTGAAATTTAGAATATTCTGAATGTTCGCTCCTCTAAAAGCATAGATGCTTTGGGCGTCATCACCCACTATGCAAATATTTTCATAAAGTGCAGCTAATTTTTTAATGATTAAATATTGAACATGGTTCGTGTCTTGATATTCGTCAATCAAGATGTATTTGAATTTTTCTTGATATTTTAACAGTACATCTTTATGATTTTCTAAAAGTTGGTAAGTTTTCAATAATAAATCATCAAAATCCATAGCTGATGCTTTTTCGCATCTTTGGGTGTACATTTGATAAATTCTACCAAAATCAGTGCGTTTTGCAATCGTATCTTGCCTGTTTAATTCGGAATGATTTCGGTATCCTTCTGGAGTTATGAAATTGTTTTTAAGTGTAGAAATCCTATTTCTAATCATTCCTGGTTTGTAAATATCTTTGTCAAGGTTTAATTCTTTGATGATGCTACTTACTAAACTTTTGGAGTCATCCGTGTCGTAAATTGTAAAGTTGGGAGGATAGTTTAGTTTTTCAGATTCAAATCGTAGTATTTTTGAAAATACCGAGTGAAAAGTTCCCATCCATAAGTTTCTTGCGACAGATTCGCCAACAATTTTTTCAATTCTACTCCGCATCTCTTTGGATGCTTTGTTAGTAAAAGTGAGTGATAGAATATTAAAAGGACTTATGCCTTGTTTTAGAAGATGAACAATGCGGTAGGTAAGCACTCTTGTTTTCCCAGATCCAGCTCCAGCAATAACCATAAGTGGACCTTTGATGTGAGTTGCCGCTTTTTGTTGTTCCGGATTTAGTTGTTGCAAATAATCTTCCATTGGACATTTTAGAATTACAAAAATAAAAATAAAGCTTGTTTAGAATTTGTTAATGTCATAATTTTTTACTGCTAAGAATCTGCTATAAAAATGACTGATGTTGTTTATTATTTTTGTATTTTTGTAAAATACGAATGTTATGAAAAAACTACTTTTTCTTTTAATTTTATTATCTGTTTTTGTTAATGCGAATGCAACCCATATTATGGGAGGTGAGATTACCTGGGAATGTATTAAGGATCCTTCTGATCCAAATGTTGGTAAGTATATTTTTAAAATGAAATTGTATCGTGATTGTGATGGAACTACTTTATCAACTTTTGCTCAAACATTGGATGTTTGGAATCACCCATCTGTTACTCAAATTACCGTTGACTGGATATTAAGTGCTGATATTTCACCAAATTGTGATGTATTTAATAGTGGAAATGGAGCTTTAGATTGTGTTACAAACCCTGTTGGTGCAGTGGAAGAATATATTTATGTATCTCAGCCGGTTTCATTGCCTGGGATTCCTCCTGTAAATGGCTGGCATTTTACCTGGGATTCATGCTGTAGAAATGGGGCAATTACAAATTTAGTGATTACTGGAGGTAGTAATCCATCAGAAGGTTTTACTCTACGAGCATCCATGTTCCGTTACCTAGATGCATTGGGAAATCCGATTCCTGCAGATCCTTGCTTTGATAATTCTCCAAAATTTAATGAAAGTCCTCAAACTATTATTTGTACAGGATACCCTTTTTCTTACACTCATAACGCTTCAGATATCGAACTAGATAGTATTGTTTATAATTGGGATCAACCATTAGATGATATTGCTTTTGGTCAAGCATATAACCCCCCATTAAATCCTGTTCCATTACCTTTTTTAGCTCCTTATACGTTTAATGCTCCATTGCCTGGAGGTGTTGTACTAGATCCTCAATCAGGTGAAATATCTTATAATTCAAATATTTCTGGAAATTTTGTGTCCGTTATTCGTATTGATGCTTTTAAATGTGGTCAGTTAGTAGCATCAATTTACAGAGAGATTCAGGCAATTTTAATCTCTTGTCCCACTTTACCTGGGGGTATAATTAACTTACCTCCAGTTGTTTCGCCACCATTTCCGTTACCTACTCAATATTATACAACTGTTCCGGCTGGGGCTATTGTTACTTTTAATATTACTGCCATTGATAATGATTTGTATGCCAATGGTGCCGTGCAAGATATTACTTTAGAGGTATCAGGGGGCCAATTTGCTGATGATTACATTACTAATACAATGTGTGATAATCCTCCTTGTGCAACTTTTACTAGCATTTCTAATCAGCCTCCTCCAATTACTGGGGCTCAATTAGTTGAAGGGATTTTTGAATGGCAAACAGCTTGTAGTCATGTTGCTACTGATGCTGGCTGTGGAATCACTTCAAATATCTATACTTTTGCAATAAAAGCTTTTGATGATTTTTGCCCAGCTAATGCAATTACAATTGCAACCATTACTATTGAGGTAACTTCAGCAGATTCTTTACCTGCTGTTGATTTTGATTGTGCTTGGGAGGATCAAGGAAATATTATTTTCAATTGGAATCATTCAGCAGGTGCTAGTATATCAACTGAATATCATATACATGCGGCTTCAAATATAGGGGGGCCATATTCTATTGTTGCGGATGTTTTTTATCCTAATAATAATTATACTATAGCTGCATCTTCATTGCCAGCAGGCTCAAATTTTTTTTACGTAACAAGTGAATCAACTTGTGCAGATAACTCAGTCCCTTCAGACACGATTTCACCTATTAAGTTTTCTGTTAGCTCCACTGATGTAAACTGTTGGGATGATACAGATGGCTTTATTAGTGTTGATGTAGATGATTATATTAATGTTTTACAGTATCAGTTTTCATTGGATGGAATCGTAAATACCAATCCTTTTCCTATGGATACTGTTTTTAATGGTGTTAGTGCGGGGACTCATATTCTTACTGTTGCAGATGTTACTAGTGGTTGTGTTATAGATGTTCCAATTACCATTTTAGCCCCTGGCTTTCCATTGCAGGCCTTAGTTTCGACTTCAACAAATACGTGTTACGGAAGTGATTTGGCTCTTGCTGTTGGTACAGCAGCAGGGGGTACACATGGTTATAGTTATGAGTGGTTTGATTCAGGTTTGAATAGTTTCAGTATCAATGACACGGCTTTTGGTTTGAGTGCTGGGACTTATTATTTGGAGGTAATGGATGCCAATGGTTGTGATACTTTCACTACAGT
>CAMBDW010000009.1 GCA_945865535.1 Chryseobacterium gleum
AAGCTCAAAAAGAGCATGAAAGAAACAAAATCTAAAAGTTTTTGGAGGTTTTGGAAAGTCTCAAAATTTATAGACGCTAATTATGAAGAGGATAAAAAAAATGTTATTGCAAAATACAATGAAGTAGGTTATAGAGATGCTCGAATTCAGCTCGATACAGCATACATGAATAGTGATAAAACTATGACTATTGAAATAACCATAAATGAGGGAGATCCTTATAGATTTGGTGCGATTACTTTTGTTGGAAATACCGTTTATTCATCTGAAGAATTAACTCGGCAATTAGGAATTAAATCTAATGATGTTTTTGATCAGTCTGTTTTAGATGCTAGATTATTAGGATCAGCAGAAGGAACAGATATCAGTTCCTTATATCTTGATGATGGGTATTTATTTTTTAATGCAACTCCTGTTGAAATTGCAGTAACAGAAAGAAAAATTGATCTGGAAATAAGAATTTATGAAGGGAAACAAGCTCGAATAAATAAAGTGATGGTAAAAGGAAATGAAAAAACAAACGATCATGTCATTATGCGTGAGTTAAGAACTCGCCCTGGTGATTTATTTAAGCGCTCTGATATTATGCGATCTCAAAGAGAGCTTGCTCAAATGCAATACTTTAACCCTGAAAAATTTGATGTAAAAGTGGATCCTGATCCTGCAAGAAATGAAGTTGACATCACTTATGTTGTTGAAGAAAAATCATCAGACCAAATTCAATTACAAGGCGGTTGGGGCGCTGGGAGGATTGTTGGTTCTTTAAGTTTAAATTTTTCTAATTTTTCTACAAGAAATATTTTCAAAAAAGACAAATGGACTCCACTGCCTTCAGGTGATGGCCAAATACTTTCTTTATCGGCTTCATCAAACGGTATTTACTATCAAAATTATAATATTTCATTTACCGAGCCTTGGCTAGGAGGGAAAAAGCCAAATTCTTTAACGGTATCATTATACAAATCCGTATCTTCAAACGGGCAAGATGGTGATGACAGACAGGCTATTGAAATTACTGGAGTTAGTCTTGGAATAGGCAAAAAGTTGCAATTCCCAGATGATTATTTTTCTCTATATAATGGAATTAGTTTTCAGCAATATAAATTAATTAATAACGAATCCTTCTTTTCTTTTAGCAATGGTTATTCAAACAATGTAAATTATACTATTAAACTAGGCCGAAATTCTGTGGATCAATTAATTTATCCAAGGAGGGGGTCTAATTTCTCTTTAAGTTTAAAAGTAACCCCTCCCTACTCTATGTTTGATGGAGTTGATGATTATTCTACAATTTCTGATCAAGAAAAATACTCTTGGATAGAGTATTATAAGTGGAAGTTTAACTCCTCTTGGTTCTCTGCATTTACTGATAAATTAGTGCTAAATACTAGAATAGAGATGGGACTACTTGGAGCATACGATAATGGTTTGGGCGTTGCACCATTTGAAAGGTTTTATGTGGGGGGTGATGGTATGAGTGGAATGGGCTATCAATTTGACGGAAGAGAATTAATTTCATTAAGAGGTTATAGCAACAACTCTATTTCGCCAACAACAGGAGCAACCATTTATAACAAATATACCACAGAGTTAAGATATGCCATTAGCTTAAACCCGAGCTCAACGGTATATGCCTTAAGTTTCTTAGAAGCGGGAAATGCATGGGATAATTTTGATAATTTCAATCCTTTTGGAGTTAAACGATCCGCAGGTTTTGGAGTAAGAATTATGCTACCTATGATAGGAATGATGGGACTTGATTATGGCTGGGGACTTGATGACATTGCTGGAAAACCAGATGCAAATGGCGGTCAGTTTCATTTTTCTATAGGTCAACAATTTTAACTAAATTTGTAAACTTTTAAAAAAATAAATTATGAAAAAGATTATATTCATTTTAGCAGTTAGTTTCTTAGTGGGTACAACTACACAAGCTCAGAAATTTGCATATGTAGATACTGATTATATTTTGAACAAAATACCAGAATTCAAACAAGCTCAGGATAAATTAGATGATTTCTCAGCTGATTGGCAAAAAGAAATTGAAGGTAAATATGCAGATGTAGAGCAAATGTACAGAGCCTACCAACAAGAACAAGTTTTACTAACTGATGAAATGAAAACTAAAAGGGAAGAAGCTATTATTGCCAAAGAAAATGCTGCAAAAAACTTACAGCAAAAATATTTTGGTCCTACAGGAGATCTTTATACCAAAAGACAAGAATTAATAAAGCCTATACAAGATAAAATTCAAAATGCTATTCAGCAATTAGCAGCAAATAATAAATATCAAATTATTTTTGATAGCTCTAGCGATTTAATACTACTTTATAAAGATAATAACCTTGATCAATCGGACAAAGTTTTGGAATTGATGGGCTATTAATAACAACTGAAATTAACACTACTAACAAATACAACACAATGAAAAAAATTACATTTTTAACCCTATTAAGTTTTTTAACTTTAACTTCATTTGCTCAAAATAAATTCGGATACATTGATTCGCAAGAATTATTAGAACTAATGCCCGAAAGAAAAGCAGCAGAAACTGAACTTCAAAATTTTGGGAAAAGCTTAGAAACCCAATTAGGATCAATGACTGCTGAGTATCAACAGAGAGTACAAGAATATCAATCAAAGGAAGCTACTTATAACGATTTAGTAAAACAAGATAAAGTTGCGGAAATTACAGGACTAGAAGAAAGAATTCAAAAATTTCAACAAAATGCTCAACAATCATTACAAAAAAAAGAACAGGAATTGTTGGAGCCTATTTTATCAAAAGCTAGAAAAGCAATTGAAGATGTGGCAACAGAAGGAGGATTTACTTATATCTTTGATAAAAGTCAAGGATCAATTTTATATGCAAAAGAAAGCGAAAATGTTTTGGACCTTGTAAAAAAGAAATTAAAACTATAATCCAAAATTTCATCATTTTAAAAAGCATCCTTAGTGGTGCTTTTTTTATATCTTTATATTATGAAAAATTCTCCTATTGGCATATTTGATTCAGGTATTGGGGGCCTTACAGTAGCTAATGCCATAAAAAATGTATTGCCAAATGAAAATATCATTTATTTTGGAGATACCGAGCACTTACCTTATGGAGAAAAATCAAAAGAAGCCATACAAAGTTTTAGCAAGAAAATCATCACTTTCTTAGTAGAAAAAAAATGTAAAATTATTGTTATTGCATGTAATTCTGCCTCATCAGTTGCTGATAAAAGTGTTACCAACATTGCAGGGAAGACCTCTGTTTTTAATGTAATTGATCCCGTTGTTATTGAAGTAGCAAAAATTTGCTCAGAAAATAATATTGGTGTTATTGGCACAAAAGCAACAATTAGCTCGGGCATTTATGAACGAAAAATAAAAGAAATACGCAGTAGTGCAAAGATTAATTCATTAGCCACTCCACTTTTAGTGCCTATGATTGAAGAAGGATTCATTAATGAAACGATCAGTAATACCATTATTGCGAATTATTTATCTAATAAGAAGCTAGCAAATATTGACCATTTGATATTGGCTTGCACCCACTATCCTTTAATTCAGCAGGAAATAAAAGATTATTATAAAGGAAATGTGAATGTGATTGATTCTGCCAATATTGTTGCAAAGTATATTGCCAAACAACTTAAAGAGGCTGATTTGCTAAATAATGGAAAGTCAACTAAACATCATTTTTACGTTTCAAACTATACCGAATCTTTTGAAAAAAGCGCAAAATTCTTTTTTAAAGAAATGATTACATTAGAAGAAGTAAATCTGTTTGTTTAATCATTAAACCAAGACGAATACAGTACATAATTATCAGCTACTGCTTCAATTAATTGAGCCGTTTGCTGCTTATTTAAATCCTTTACTTTTTTAGCTGGTACGCCTGCATAAATTGTTCCAGATGGAATATGAGTTCCTTCTAAAACTACTGCTCCAGCAGCTATAATGGAATTACTCTCAACAACTGCTCCGTCCATTACAATGGCCCCCATACCAATAAGCACATTATCTTTAATGGTGCAGCCATGAACTATAGCATTATGCCCAACAGTTATATTATTTCCAAGTACAGTAGCTGCTTTTTGATAGGTGCAATGAATTACTGCTCCATCTTGTATGTTTACTTTATTTCCTATCTTAATAGAGTTTACATCTGCTCTTACTACAGCTGAAAACCAGACACTGCAATTATCCCCCATATACACCTCTCCAACAACTGTGGCATTCTCTGCCAAATACACATTTTTACCAAAAACGGGATTTTTGCCTTTTACACTTTTTATCAATGCCATGCTATAGTTTGTTTGTATTTTTGCACAAAAGTAAACATTATGAATTATAGTATTTATGCTGAAAGCACTCCAAACCCTGAAGTGATGAAATTTGTGGCAAATAGAATGCTTGCCGATAAAAGTATTGAAATTACTACATTAGCAGAAGCTAAAGGAATTTCCATAGCTGAAGAATTGTTAAAATTTCCTTTTGTAAAAAGCATTTATTTAAGCTCTAACTTTATATCGGTTTCAAAAACTGGAACAATAGCATGGGAAAATATTGCCATGCAATTAAGAATCTTTATTGCAGATCATTTAAATAGTAATGATATAAAAAATTATACTGAGAATCTTTCTTCAGAAAAAGTAGCTGTCGTAAATAATACTGATGATGACAAAATCACCATCAAAGAATTTACTGCTACTGAAAAAGAAATTGAAGCTATTTTAAATGAATATATAGCTCCAGCAGTTGAAGCTGATGGAGGTGCAATAACACTAAACTATTACAAAGACAATGTCGTTTGTGTTGATTTAAAAGGGGCGTGTAGTGGCTGCCCTTCTTCAACAAGCACTCTTAAAGGAGGAATAGAAGCTTTGCTAAAACAAAAAATAAATCCAGATATTGAGGTTATTGCTAATGAGAAATAAGCTTTTAATTCTTGTTCTAGCAATTGGTTTTTTTAATTTAAAAGGTCAAAATACTAGAACAACTTTTGGCTTGCAATACAAACCCATAATTCCCTCTGAATATTTTAATTCTTCTTATATTAATGAAAGTTCAGGAGATTATAATTTTAACTTAAGTCCAAAATACAGTAACTCATTTGGGATGGTATTAAGGCATAAAATAAACAACACTTTTTCCATAGAATCTGGATTGAACTACACCCAAAGAAATTACAAACTAAGCATAAGCAACAACGATCAAAATATTAATGACTTTACTACTTTTGGGATGAGGTCATACGAACTGCCTGTACAACTTTTAACTTATGTCCGTGCTTCTGAATTTTGGTATCTTAATGTTGCTTTTGGAATATCCCATAATGTACTGGCTTCTGATATTCTTTCCTCTGGAGAAAAAACAGAAGATTACTTTCAAAATACTTATAGAAAAAGTGGAGGATATAGAGCACTACTTGCAAATGTTGGAATGGAATATCAAAAGGAAGGAAAGGGACACTACTATATTGGTGCAAGCCTTCACCGTCCATGGACAGAGATAAGTAGGATTTACCCACAATATAAACAAGTAGATAATAATACTTTTAATGATGATGACAAATTTTTTTTAGAAATGCTAGGTAATTTTATCACTATCGATTTCAGGTACTTTTTTGCTGAATAAAAAAAGGGAAGCAATGCTCCCCTTTTTAAATATCTATTACCATCTATTAAGCGTGTAGTTTTTCTTTTTTAGCCATCAATTCTTCTTTTGACTCTACACTATCATCATCTTGTATACAACAGTCAACAGGACAAACAGCAGCACATTGAGGCTCTTCATGGAAACCTATACATTCAGTACATTTATCAGTTGCTATATAAAAAAATTCATCCGAAAAACCTCCATTTACTCTTTCTTTATCATCTTGCATGGTAGTTCCATCAGAAAATTTCCAAGCTTCTTCTGGTGCGTAAATTGCATTATTAGGACATTCCGGTTCGCAGGCCTCACAATTAATACAGTCATCTGTTATTCTAATTGCCATTATTTTAGATTTTTAATTATTAATTGCTGCAAAAATAGGAATTTTTTCAATTGTTTTTACATGTAGAATGAAATTTATAACTAGTCTAAATAAGAGAAACTAAAAATTATTAAAACAATGTTATACAACGGTAAAAAAACCATTTAAAAAGTATGTTAAATCCTCTAGCATATGTATTTTTGTGAACTTAAAAATTAGACTAATCGAATGAGTACAACAACCAATACTGTAGAACTTGACAAAGTAGTTATTAAGTTCGCAGGAGATTCCGGAGACGGAATGCAATTAACTGGGACCCAATTTACCGATACATCTGCCTTGTTTGGCAATGATTTAGCCACTTTTCCTGATTTTCCTGCCGAAATTAGAGCCCCACAAGGCACTATTGCTGGGGTTTCAGGATTTCAAGTTCACATTGGGAATTCAGAAATTACCACTCCTGGAGATGTTGCTGATGTTTTGGTCGCTATGAATCCAGCTGCTTTAAAAGCAAATAAGAATTGGGTAAAAAATGGAGGAACAATCATTGTAAATATTGATAGTTTTGATACAAGAGAAATTGAAAAAGCTGGCTATAAAAATAATCCTCTTGAAGACGGATCTTTTGAAGGTTATAATATAATTCAAGCACCTATTAGTTCTTTAACTAGAGATGCCCTAGCAGATTCTGGGCTAGATGGTAAAAGCATAGGGCGATCAAAAAATATGTTTGCTTTAGGTATTGTTTATTGGTTGTTTTCAAGACCAATGGAACAAACAGAGAATTTTTTAAGAAAGAAATTTGCCAAAAAACCAGAACTTATTGATGCTAATATTAAAGTGATGCATACAGGCTACAATTTTGCTGAAACAATTGAAGCCCTACCAACATCTTATACTGTCCTCAAAGCCAATATAGAAAAAGGGACTTACAGAAACATAATGGGGAACCAAGCAACTGCATGGGGATTTATAGCAGCAGCTGAAAAATCAAAAAAAGAATTGTTTTTAGGATCTTATCCTATTACCCCTGCATCTGATATTTTACACGAGCTAGCAAAATATAAAAACTTAGGAGTAAAAACCTTTCAAGCTGAAGATGAAATTGCTGGAATTTGCTCTGCTATTGGTGCTAGTTTTTCAGGTGCTCTTGCTATTACTACTACTTCTGGACCAGGTTTTGCTCTTAAAGCAGAGGCTTTAGGCCTTGCTATGATTACAGAACTCCCTCTGGTTGTTGTTGATGTGCAAAGAGGCGGGCCTTCAACAGGACTTCCCACTAAAACCGAACAATCTGATTTATTTCAAGCCCTTTATGGTAGAAATGGAGAAAGTCCTGTAATAGTAGTTGCGGCAAGTACTCCTGGAAATTGTTTTGATTGGGCGTATGAAGCCTCTAAATTAGCATTAGAACACAACACTCCTGTTGTACTATTAACTGATGGTTATTTAGGTAATGGAGCTGAGCCTTGGAAAATAAAATTGGTTAAAGATATGCCAAATATTACTCCACTTGTTGCGATAGAAGGAGAAGAATATCATCCTTATGCCAGAAGCACTTCAACTCTGGCAAGACAGCATGCAATTCCAGGAACTCCAGGATTAGAACATAGATTAGGTGGATTGGAAAAAGACTTTATCACTGGCAATGTTTCTTACGATCCGGAGAACCATCAAAAAATGTCTATAATAAGACAAGAGAAAGTAGAAAGAGTTGCTGAATTTATTCCAAATCAAGAGGTTATTGGTGATGAAAAAGGAGATCTGCTAGTTGTTGGTTGGGGAGGTACTTATGGACACCTTTATTCATCTGTAAAACAACTAAGAAAAGAGGGGAAAAGTATTTCCCTTGCACAGTTCAATTACATCAATCCTTTGCCAAAAAATACAGCAGATATTTTGAAAAATTTCAAGAAAATTGTTGTTTGCGAAATCAATAATGGACAATTTGTGAATTATTTAAGAATGAAACATCCTGATTTTAAATACCAACAATTTAATCGTATTCAAGGGCTTCCATTCCAAACATCAGAATTAATAGAACACTTTAACAATTTATTATCTTAAATTATGACAGAAGTAGCAGTTCAACCATTAACAAATAAAGATTTTACAAGTGACCAAGATGTAAGATGGTGCCCTGGTTGTGGGGATTATGCCATCTTGAGGGCTATGCAAAAAGCGCTTCCTCAATTAGAAGAAAAAAAGGAAAACTATGTATTTATTGCAGGAATAGGATGTTCATCTAGATTTCCTTATTATATGAATACTTACGGATTCCACACCATTCATGGTAGAGCCCCAGCAATTGCAACTGGAGTAAAATTAGCAAATCCTAAGTTAAAAGTTTGGCAAATAACAGGTGATGGTGATGCCTTAGCAATTGGAGGAAATCATTTTATTCATGCAATTAGAAGAAATATCGATATTAATATTATACTTTTTAATAATGAAATTTATGGGCTAACTAAAGGCCAATTTTCTCCGACATCTCAGACGGGGATTAAAACAAAATCCAACCCTCATGGGACCGTAGATAAGCCTTTTATGCCAACAAAATTAGCGCTTGGAGCAGGAGCGACATTTATAGCTCGAATTCCTGATACAAATCCTAAAGAGATGCAAGAAGTTTTTTTGGCGGCTGAAAATCATAGAGGGACTTCCCTTGTTGAAATTCTTCAAAACTGTGTTATTTTTAATGACAAAACCTTTGCAGAGGTAACGGGAAAAGATGTGAAGCTAGATATGCAACTTTATCTAGAACATGGAAAACCAATGATTTTTGGAGCAGACAACAATAAAGGAATTATTCTAAATGGCTTAAAACTTGAAGTAGTAACTCTAGGGGAAAATGGTATTAGTGAATCAGATGTGTTAGTTCATGATGCACACGAGCAAGATATAAGTTTACACATGATGATTGCAACAATGAGAGCTCCTAATTTCCCAGTTGCCATGGGAGTAATAAGAGCCGTAACTGAATTAACTTTTGACCAAGGAATGAATGCCCAATTGGAAGAAAATATAAAATCGGCAAAATTCAAAACTGCAGATGATCTTTTTACTAGTGGCGATACTTGGGTGGTGAGCTAATTTAATTTAAAAAACCTAACTAATGAACTCAGAGGGTTTAGTATTGTTCTTTTTAGCAGGAATTATCCTGGTGGGAATGGGTATGCTTCTATCCTCATTACTTGCACCTAAAAAACAAAATGACGTCAAAGAAGAAGCTTATGAGTGTGGTATTCCAACTCAGGGACCAGCTTGGCTGCAATTTAAAGTTGGGTATTATTTATTTGCAATCATTTTCTTAATTTTTGACGTAGAAACTGTTTTTATTTTTCCTTGGGCCACTGTAATGAAAGAAATGGGAATGATCGCTTTTATTGAAATATTAATTTTCTTCATTATTCTTGGCTTAGGATTAATTTACGCTTGGAAAAAAGATGCTTTAAAATGGGAATAAATAATACAAACTCGGATCCTTTTGAGAAATCAAATTTAGCTTCTGACTTCCCTGGAGAAGTACTAGCGGCAGGCAATGGAGCAAATATAGTTATTACCTCAATTGATGGAGTAATTAATTGGTCAAGAGCAAATTCACTTTGGCCTCTTGTTTTTGGAACTTCTTGTTGCGCTATTGAAATGATGGCGACCGGCAGTTCCAAACATGATTGGGCAAGATTTGGGGTGGAGGTTGCAAGGGCAACTCCTAGGCAAGCTGATTTAATAGTAATTGCTGGAACTATAGTAAATAAAATGGCTCCTGTACTAAAAAGATTATACGACCAAATGGCAGAGCCAAAGTACGTAATTGCAATGGGGGCTTGTGCCATTTCTGGAGGCCCATTTTTCTATAACTCTTATTCGGTAGTAAAAGGTGCTGATCATGTTATTCCAGTTGATGTTTATGTCCCTGGTTGTCCTCCAAGGCCAGAATCTTTACTGCATGGTATTATGGAGCTTCAAAAGAAGATTAAGACAGAATCCATCTTAAAGCCAAGAGACCCAATGAAAGATTTCATATAATGACAAGAGATGAATTACAGCATAAAATCAATTCATTTGGAATAGAAATTTCTTTTCCTGAAACAGAAACTCCTACTCAATTCTTAACTGTTGAAGTAGCATCTAAAAATACTCATCAACTTATTTCAAAGTTAAAGAACTCTGATACTCATTTTGATTATATGTTTTGTCAAACCGGAATTGATTTTCCTTTACACATGGAGGTGCTTTATCATTTACGTTCTACTACACTCAATCATGAAGTTGTTGTAAAAGCAAAAATTGAAACTAGAGAAACCCCTAGTATTGATTCGGTTTATGATTTATACAAAACAGCCGAATATCACGAAAGAGAAATTTTTGATTTGTTTGGGGTTCAGTTTATCAATCATCCAGACTTAAGACGAATACTTTTGGATGATGATTGGGAAGGATATCCTCTAAGAAAAGACTACAAAGATGAAGTCAATATTGTAGAACTATAATGAGTCTCCAGCAATTATCTAAAGCAGCCGAATCACAAGAATATTTTGTGAACATGGGCCCCCAACACCCTTCAACTCATGGGGTTTTGCGTTTATTACTTACTTTAGATGGCGAAACAATAACTAATGTTGAGCCCCATTTAGGATACATTCACAGATCTATTGAAAAGATGTGTGAGAAAGATTCATATCAGCAAATTGTTCACCTAACAGACAGAATGGATTATCTTTCCTGTCATATAAATAATGAGGCAGTCTGCTTAGCGGTTGAGAAAGGACTTGAACTAGAAGTTTCTGATAGAGTAAAAGTAATTAGAACTATAATGTCTGAACTTACGCGCCTTTCTTCACACCAACTTTGGTGGGGAGTTATGGGTATGGATTTAGGTGCAATTACATCATTTCTTTATGGGTTTCGTGATAGAGAAATGATTACTGATATTTTTGAGGAAACTTGTGGAGCTCGCTTAACCATGAATTACAACATTCCAGGGGGATTGATGTTCGATATTCATCCAAACTTTCAAACTAAAGTGAAGGAATTTATCGTCCATTTTAGAAAAAAATTACCTGAGTACGATCAATTAATGACAGATAATGTAATTTTTAGAAACAGAACAGAGGGAATTGGAATTCTTACAAAAGAAGATGCCATTTCTTATGGGGTAACTGGGCCAACTGGCAGGGCTTCTGGCTGGAGTAATGATATTAGAAAGAAAAACCCATATTCTGCATACGACAGGGTTAACTTTACAGAAATTATTTACGCTGAGGGAGATTCCTTTGCAAGATACAAAGCAAGAATACAGGAGATGTGGGAAAGTATGCATATCATAGAACAACTAATTGATAATATTCCCCAGGGTGAATATAAAGAACCCACAAAAGCGGTTATTAAATTACCCCAAACCGAAATTTATCAATCCGTTGAAACGGCAAGAGGTGAACTGGGAGTTTATATTAATAGTGATGGCAAAAAAAACCCTTATAGAGTAAAGTTCCGTTCGCCAGGATTTTCCAACTTAAACGCCCTTAACACAATGGCAAAAGGAGGTAAAATTGCCGATTTAGTAACAATAATGTCAACTATAGATTTAGTAATTCCAGATATAGACAGATAATGAAATTTGATATTTACGATTTTACTGTATTGACATCATCCATTCACAAATCATTAAGTTCGGTAATGGGAGAAACGGCTGTTATGATTACTGAAATGATAATTGTTGGAATTGTTTTCCTTACTCTTTTTGCTTTATTAGGATTAGTTCTTGTATATGCGGAAAGAAAAGTATGTGCTTTCTTCCAGCAAAGATTAGGTCCTATGAGAGTTGGGTTTTGGGGGACAGCACAAACACTTGCTGATGCCATAAAACTATTATTAAAAGAGCCTTTAATGACAAAATCAGCAGATAAATTTTTATTTAACTTAGCTCCTTTTATCATTATTACCTCATCCTTTATGGGATTGGCTGCAATTCCGTTTGCACTAGGATTACATGCATTGGATTTAAATATTGGAGTCTTTTATGTAACTGCTATTTCCTCTATTGGAGTTGCAGGAATTTTACTTGCCGGTTGGGCATCAAATAATAAATACTCTCTTATTGGAGCAATGAGAAGTGGAGCTCAAATTGTAAGTTACGAACTTTCCGTTGGTCTTTCTCTTTTAACTATTGTAGTACTAACAGGGTCTTTACAATTTTCTGAAATCATTGAAAGCCAAAGAGAGGGCTGGTGGATTTTTAGAGGCCATATTCCTGCATGTATTGCTTTTATAATTTATTTAATTGCAGGAACAGCAGAAACAAACAGAGGGCCTTTTGATTTAGCAGAAGCAGAATCGGAGCTTACTGCGGGCTTTCATACTGAATATTCGGGGATGAAATTTGCTTTTTTCTTTTTAGCAGAATTTGTAAATATGTTCATCATTGCCGCAATAGGAGCAACTGTATTTTTAGGAGGCTGGATGCCTTTACATTTTGGGGAGCTTACAGCATTTAACCAGATAATGGACTTTATCCCTCCTATTTTTTGGTTCTTAGGAAAAGTTGCATTTATTATCTTTATAATGATGTGGTTTAAATGGACTTTCCCAAGGTTAAGAATTGACCAATTACTTACATTGGAATGGAAATATTTACTCCCAATAAATCTAGTTAATATTTTAATAATGGCATTTATTGTCCTAATGGGCTGGCACTTTTAATGATGAAAGCGATTATTGATTATATAAAAGAAGTTGTTAGCGGAGTAAAAACCCTAATAAATGGGATGAAAGTTACAGGTTACTATATTTCGCATCCTAAAGAAATTATTACCCAACAGTATCCTGAAAATAAAGACACTCTAAAAATGATGGATCGTTTTAGAGGAGAGGTGATTATGCCTCATGATGAAAATAATGAGCATGCATGTACCGGATGTCAGGCCTGTGAAATTGCTTGTCCCAATGGATCTATTGAAATTATTCACGATAGAGTTTTAGATGAAGAAAGTGGTAAAAAGAAGAAAACTATTATAAAGCATATTTATCATTTAAGCATGTGTACTATGTGTAATCTCTGTATCCCAGCTTGCCCCACTAACGCAATTATTATGGGACAAAACTTTGAGCATGCTGTTTTTGATAGATCTAAGCTAACAAAAGTGTTGAATAGGCCTGGATCAAAATTGAGAGCTGGAGTAGAAGAAGAATAATGGAGACCACTATATTTTATACAATATCCTTTATCATTTTAGTATTTTCTGTGCTTACGGTTACTACAAAAAAAATATTGAGAGCAGCAGTATATTTACTATTTACATTGGTGGCAACTGCTGCATTTTATTTTATGATGGAGTATAATTTCTTAGCGGCAGTACAACTTACTGTTTATGCTGGAGGGATTGTAGTGCTGATTATTTTCTCCATTTTACTTACCCATCAAATTAATTTAGATCTGAAAAAAATAAGTACGGTTAAAATAATATCCTCTGCGCTTGCCGCATTATTTGGAGTTATTTTAGTAGTTAATACAATATATAATCACCCATTTTTGGGAATTGATTTGGAAGTTTCTGATACCTCAGTAAATGCAATTGGAAGGCAGCTTCTAAGTTATGAAAAAGGAGGTTATGTCTTGCCATTTGAAGTCATTAGTATTTTATTATTAGCGGCAATGATTGGATCAATTATAATTGTTAAAAAGAGGCAAAATGATTAAGGGAATTAGCATATATGATATAATCACAGTAAGTACATTAATGTTCTTTATTGGTGCTTACGGATTTATCAGTCGTAAAAATTTAATTACTATGTTGATGGCAATTGAGCTGATGCTAAATGCAGTAAATATCAATTTTGTTGCTTTTAACAAATACTTACATCCGCAAAATATGGAAGGACATTTTTACGCCTTATTTATTATAGCAATAGCAGCAGCAGAAGCAGCAGTGGCTATTGCAATTATTATTAACCTATACAGAAATCTCAACTCTATTGATGTGGAGGATGTAAATAATATGAAACACTAATTATGGATTTCTCTTATACTCTATATATTGTTTTAATTCCATTATTTACATTTCTTATAACTGGATTATTGGGTCATAAAATAAAAGATGCTGTTAGTGGATTAATCGGAACATTTGGCTTAGGAGCTTCTGCAGTTATATCCTATTTAACTGCTTATAATTACTTTTTCAAAGTAGGCAAAGTAGAGGGTGTTTACAAGGCGATAACCGCCTTCAATACCACTTGGATTAATTTTACGGATAAACTACATATTGATTTAGGAGTCTTGATTGACCCTATTTCTGTAATGATGCTAGTAGTCATCACAACCGTTTCGTTACTTGTACACATTTACAGTTTAGGCTATATGAAAGGAGATAAAGGGTTTTCAAAATTCTTTGCCTTTCTTTCTTTATTTACTTTCTCCATGCTAGGCTTAGTAGTCGCTACTAACATTTTTCAAATGTATATGTTTTGGGAATTAGTAGGGCTTTCTTCTTATTTACTTATAGGATATTATTACACCAAGCCATCTGCTGTAGCTGCAGCTAAGAAAGCCTTTATCGTTACACGTTTTGCTGATTTAGGTTTCTTAATTGGGATTCTATTTTTATCGTACACAACCGGAACATTTGATTTTATTAGCTTAAATGAAAATGCATCTGTATTTGCACAAGCTGCTCCAATAGGGTTTATGGGATTGTCTGTATTGACTTGGGCTTTAATCTTAATTTTTATCGGAGGGGCAGGAAAATCCGCAATGTTTCCCTTGCACATTTGGCTTCCTGATGCCATGGAAGGCCCAACTCCAGTATCAGCACTTATTCATGCGGCTACTATGGTTGTTGCTGGGGTGTTTCTTGTCGCCAGATTATTCCCATTATTTAATGCAGTTGATGCAATAGCACTAGAAATTGTTGCAATTATAGGAGGGCTATCCTCTTTATTTGCCGCCATTATTGCTTGTACCCAAGTAGACATTAAAAGAGTTTTAGCTTTTTCTACTATGTCACAAATTGGCTATATGATGTTGGCTCTTGGGGTGTCTGGAATGGGAGAAGAAGGAACCGGATTTATGGCCTCTATGTTTCATTTATTTACTCATGCAATGTTTAAAGCATTGCTTTTCTTAGGGGCTGGATCTATTATACATGCGGTACATTCCAACAATATAACTGAAATGGGCAACTTAAGAAAGTACCTGCCAATAACCCATATCACTTTTCTTATTGCATGTTTAGCAATTGCTGGTATCCCTCCTTTTTCTGGGTTCTTCAGTAAGGATGAAATCTTAGTAGCAGCAATGAATCATCATCCTATTTATTTTTGGATCGAATGGGCTGTAGCTGGTCTTACCGCATTTTATATGTTCCGTTTATATTTTGGAATATTTTGGGCAAATGACAAAAAATACGAACATGCACATGAATCTCCATTTAGCATGACCCTCCCATTAATCCTATTAGCAATTGCTACCATTTTTGTAGGATTTATTCCTTTTAATGAGTTGGTTACTTCAGATGGAGGATTGCTTCATATACATATGCATTGGGACATTGCCTTGGCATCAATTGCAATTGGTTTAGTGGGTATTATTATTGCATTTATTTTCTATAAAAAAGAAAATGATTGGTCAAATAAAATGGAAAAATCCTTTGGGAGTCTCTATACTTATGCCCTCAATAAATTCTATTTTGATGAGCTATATATTTTTGTTACAAAAAAGATAATCTTCAAAAGAATTGCTACTCCAATGGCTTGGCTTGATAGAAATGTAATTAATGCCTCAGTAGATGGAATTGCAACGGCAACAAATTATTGTTCTGATAAAATTAAAGGGATGCAATCTGGACAGGTGCAAGATTATTTAACTGCAATGTTGGTCTCCATTATTGTTTTGGTATTTATTGTAATTTATTTTATAATCTGATATGGATATTTTAAACTCATTAATAATAATCCCTATCATAACAGTAATTGCATTACTTCTAGTGAAAGATTTAAAGCAAATCCGATTAATAGCAGCTATTGGTATGTTTATTGAGCTGATACAATCTATCCGATTATTATTTATGTATAGGGCCGAAAGAGCAGGCGGCAACACCTCTGAAATGATTTTTCAAAAATCTTATCAGTGGTTTGAGAGCATGAACATTCAGTATAATGTTGGAGTAGATGGGATTTCTGTTGTAATGATTTTACTTACTGCAATTATTATTTTCTCGGCAATATTTGCCTCTTGGAAAGTCACTTATTTAGCCAAAGAATTCTTTATCTTACTCATTATTTTATCCGTTGGAGCATTTGGATTCTTTATCTCTTTGGATTTATTTGCTCTATTCTTCTTCTTAGAGTTAGCAATAATTCCTAAATTTTTATTGATAGCAATTTGGGGTAGTGGGAAAAAAGAATACAGTGCCATGAAATTAGCATTGATGTTGATGGGCGGTTCGGCTTTGATATTAATTGGCTTGTTAATGACTTATTTCAATACTGGTATTGGTGATGAGGATCATACTTGGAATTTACTTGAAATTGCCAAAATGCAAATTCCTTTAGCCGCTCAATTATTTATTTTCCCTTTTTTGTTTATTGGTTTTGGGATCTTCACTGCATTGTTTCCATTTCATACTTGGGTTCCTGACGGGCATTCGTCAGCACCAACTGCAGCTTCTATGTTTTTAGCAGGCATTTCTATGAAATTAGGCGGATACGGATGTTTGCGTGTTGCTACTTATTTAATGCCAGAAGCAGCAAATGAAATGGCATGGATATTTATCATCCTAACAAGTATCTCTGTAATCTATGGTGCCCTGGGGACACTTGCCCAAACTGACCTGAAATATATCAACGCCTATTCATCACTTAGCCATTGTGGCTTAATACTTTTTGCAATATTAATGATGAATAAAACTTCCTTTAATGGGGCTATATTGCAAATGATTTCTCACGGATTAATGACTGCAATGTTCTTTGCACTTATAGGCATGATTTATGAAAGAGTAGGCACAAGGGATATTAAACAATTAGGAGGGCTGATGAAAGTAATGCCCTTTTTAGCGGTGCTGTATGTTATAGCAGGATTGGCTTCATTAGGACTACCAGGATTAAGTGGTTTTGTTGCTGAAATGACCATTTTTGTAGGAGCTTTCCAACATGAAGATATTTTTCACAGAATTGCAACAATAATAGCGATTTCATCAATTGTTGTAACAGCAGTATATATTTTAAGAGTAGTAGGAAAAGTACTTTTTGGTCCTTTTGTAAATGAAGCCCATGCAAAATTAACAGATGCTCTGTGGCATGAGAAATTACCACTAATTGTACTTTTAATCGCAATTGTTGGTATTGGTGTGGCGCCACTTTGGTTATCTGATTTAATTATGGATAGCCTACAGCCAATAATAGCAAAATTAGCACTAGCAACACATTAAAAATGGAAATGTCAAACTTCATCATTATGAAACATGAGTTGCTTTTAACTTTAGCAACTTTAATACTGTTGATTGCCGAAATTACAATTGATGATAAGAAAAAAATTATCTCTTTTGCAATTACACTTTTTGGACTGCATACCCTTTACGGATTTTTTGGAAATAGCACAGGGGAGATATTTGGTGGCATGTACCAGAATTCTCCTTTAATTGTGCTGATGAAAAACATCTTGAATATTGGAGTGTTTATCATTTTATTACAAGCTAGCACTTGGCTGCTAAAAGAAGAAAACAAAGCACGAATATCAGAGTTTTTTATTTTACTTTTTAGTACTTTAATTGGCATGAACTTTATGATTTCCTCTGGAGATTTCTTAATGTTTTATATAGGATTGGAACTGGCAACAATACCAATGGCGGTACTTGTGGCTTATAATACTTCTGATTCTAAATCATCTGAAGCAGGATTAAAATTAATTATGTCTGCTGCATTTTCTTCTGCTGTAATGCTGTTTGGGATTTCACTATTATACGGTCAATTTGGATCTCTTTATTTTGCGGAACTAATTTCAGAAAATATGAATGCTCCACTTACTATACTTGCTTTTATTATGTTTATTTCAGCTTTAGCATTCAAAATATCATTAGTTCCATTTCATTTTTGGACAGCTGATGTTTATGAAGGAGCTCCAACAAATGTTTCTTCATATCTTTCTGTAGTATCAAAAGGGGCGGCTGTTTTCATTTTTAGCATATTACTTTTTACAGTGTTCAAATCCATAGTTTCAATATGGTCAGAAATCTTGTGTATTTTGGCGGTTCTTACAATGACAATAGGAAATCTATTTGCTTTAAGACAAACAAATATAAAGCGATTTTTAGCATTTTCATCAGTAGCCCAAGCAGGATTTATTTTATTAGGATTACTGGGTACAAATGAACTTGGAATGGCTACTGTTATCTACTTTGTACTCATTTATGCATTTACTAACCTTGCTGCTTTTGGAGTTGTATCAGCAATTGAGAATGCTACAAACAAAGTGGATATATCAGATTATGATGGACTTTATCATACCAACCCGAATATGAGTTTGTTAATGATGCTGGCTTTATTTTCCTTGGCTGGAATTCCTCCATTGGCTGGTTTCTTTGGTAAATTTTTCTTATTTACAGCAGCAGCGCAAAATGGATATTTCTGGCTGGTACTTATTGCTGCTTTAAATGCCACCCTCTCACTGTATTATTATTTAGTGTTAGTAAAAACTCTATTTATCAATAAAAATGATACTCCTATTGCTCGTATTGAGAATAACATTTATACTAAAATTTCCTTTGTAATTTGTTTGATAGGTATTTTTGTATTAGGGTTTTATAGTGATATTTTTGAGTTTATTAATACTGTTTCAATAGGGCTATGAGTTTATTAAACGGAAAACATACAATTAAAGAAATTGATGGCGTTAGGTGCACTGTCGTGGAACAAGGAGCTAGTGCTGAAAGAGTAAGTTTCTTAACCAATTTGCTTAGCCTAAATGGTTTGGAAGTGAAGACTGCGGAAGAAAGCAAAAAGGAGGAAGGGGATCCTCAAACTTATCTTTTAGGGGTAACCGATTTGGTTTTTCATTCAATTATTTGGATCTACGAGAGAAAACTAAAAACTCCTGAAGGTAAAAAAGTTACTCCAGATTATTGGAACCAAAAAACAAACAATTTAGAACCAAATTACTGGGATAAGAAGTTAAAAGAGTAATATTTACTAAAATAATTAGGAAATCCTTTCCATTAATTTATTAGAAAATAAAATTAAAGGTTGCTTATTTTCAGAATTAATAGCATCCAAATGCTTCATGGCTTTTGTATAATGAGCCTTCATCATATCAATAGTATGCTTTTGGATATTTAAATTTTTAAAAATATCTTTTACTGCATTCACTTTTAATTCAGAATCGTCATTACTGGTATAATAAACTTGCAATTTCTCTTTAGTTAAATCATCCCCTAATTGCAAGGCTTTTAAATATAAAAAGGTTTTCTTATTAGCCAAAATATCTCCTCCTACTTGTTTCCCAAAAGCTTCAGGGCTACCAAATACATCTAACAAATCATCTTTTAATTGAAATGCAATACCCATATTAATCCCAAACTCATACAGGTGATCTTGCTCCTCTTTATTAGCCCCAGCAGTAATTGCTCCAATCTGTAAAGAAGCCGCCAAAAGAATAGCCGTTTTATATTCTATCATTTTCATGTACTCAGCAAGATTTACCTTATCCTGAGTCTCAAAATTCATATCCCACTGCTGGCCTTCACAAACCTCAACAGCAGCTTTACTAAAAACATCAAGAACCTCTCTTAAACTATTTGAATCTACTTTTGCAAGCAACTGATAGGCCTGAATCATCATCACATCTCCAGATAATATAGCTACATTGTTATTCCATTTTTCATGTACTGTTGGGTTGCCTCTCCTAAGGGGAGCCTTATCCATAATATCATCATGTAGTAGTGTGAAATTATGAAAAAGTTCAATGGCTATTGCTGGAGAAAGTGCTTTTTCGACATGCTTATCAAATAGCTGATGAGCCATTAAAACTAGTAGTGGGCGCATTCTTTTAGCTTGCAATCCCATAATGTATTTAATGGGATCATAAAGTAACTCTGGAGATTTTGGAAAAGTTAAATTCCCTAACTCTTTTTCAATAATTTCTCCAAGCTCTGTTAAATCTTTCACTATTTTTTTACAAGATTAACTAAATATTCGCCATAGCCACTTTTGCGTAATGGCTCTGCAATTTCGAGTAATTTTGCATCATCAATATAACCCATTCTGTAAGCCGCTTCCTCAATACAACCAGTTTTTCGCCCTTGCCTTTGTTCAATTGCTTGTATAAATTGATTTGCTTGTAATAAAGATTGAAAAGTGCCTGTATCTAGCCAAGTAGTTTCACTGCCTAGAACCTGTACATCCAGCATTCCTCTTTTTAAATACTCTATATTTACATCTGTAATTTCGTATTCTCCCCTAGCAGATGGCTGTATCCTTTTAGCAATTTCCACTACAGAATTATCGTAGTAATACAGTCCAGGGACCACATAATTTGACTTAGGATATGTTGGTTTTTCTTCTAAAGAAACGGCCTTAAAATGTGAATCAAATTCTACTACTCCATATCTTTCAGGGTCGTGAACATGATAGCCAAAAATTATCCCTCCATCTACATTTTTACATTCTTGCAAAGTCTTAATTGGCATTTGGAAAATATTATCCCCAAGTATTAAGCAAACTTTATCATTTCCAATAAATTCCTCTCCAAGAACAAATGCTTGAGCCAATCCGTTTGGCACTTCTTGTACTTTATAAGCTAACTTGCATCCTATTCTACTTCCATCACCTAACAACTTTTTAAATAAGGGCAAATCATGAGGAGTAGAAATAATCAAAATCTCATTGATACCCGAATATATCAAAGTAGATAGTGGATAATAAATCATGGGTTTATCATAAATTGGCATCATTTGCTTACTCATCGCCAATGTAAGTGGATGCAATCTTGTTCCAGATCCTCCTGCTAAAATTATTCCTTTCATTGTATTCTACTCTTTATTAAACAGTCATAATATCTGACTCTTTTTTAAGGTAAATAGCATCAATTCTAGAAGAGTAAGTGCTTGTTAAATCTTGGACTGAATCTTCTGCATCCCTAACAAGATCTTCTGAAAGACCATCTTTCCCAAGTTTTCTCATTTCATCATTAGTCTTTTGTCTAATATTTCTTACGCTAACTTTAGAATTTTCAATTTCAGCTTTAGCTTGTTTTACTAAATCTCTTCTTCTTTCTTCTGTTAGTGGAGGAACATTTATAATTATTTTTTCTCCATTATTTGCTGGATTAAACCCAAGATTTGCCTCAACAATTGCTTGCTCTATATCGGTAATTAAGCTTTTATCAAATGGCTGAATAGAAATAGTCTGGGCATCAGCAGTAGATATATTTGCGGCTTGTGCTAATGGAGTTTGGACACCATAATAATTAATCTTTATCGCACTCAACATTTGCGGATTTGCTTTTCCAGCTCTAATCTTAGCTAAAGCGCTTTCAAGGCGTGTAATTACTTCTTGCATTGCTTCTTTTGCAACATCAAGGTTAAAATTTACTTCTTCTGTCATAATTTATTCTATTGAAGATTCTACAAGAGTGCCTACATTTTTTCCCTCACATACTTTAGTAAGATTCCCTTCTACATTCATATTAAATACTTTTATTGGTAAATTATTTTCTTGACAAAGCGTAAATGCCGTCAAGTCCATAACACTTAATTTCATTTGCAATACCTGATCAAAACTAATTGATTCGTATTTTTTTGCAGAAGGATTTTTTTCAGGATCATCTGAATAAATTCCATCAACCCTTGTTCCTTTAAGTATCACATCTGCCTCAATTTCAATGGCACGCAAAACAGCAGCTGTATCTGTTGTAAAATACGGATTTCCAGTACCTCCACCAAAAATAACTACCCTTCCTTTTTGAAGATGACTCATAGCTCTTCTTCTTATGTACGGCTCGGCAACTTGCTCCATTCTTATAGCTGTAAGTAGTCTAGTTTTTATACTTATTGATTCCAAAGCAGATTGCAAAGCCATCCCGTTTATAATAGTAGCTAACATACCCATATAATCTCCTTGAACCCTATCAAAACCTGCTCCTTCTGATTGGATTCCTCTGTAAATATTTCCGCCACCAATTACGACAGCAACTTCAACACCTTTCTTAATAATAGCATTAATATCATTTGCATATTTACTCAGCATTTTTGGATCAATACCATATTCTCCATTGCCCATTAATGATTCTCCACTAAGTTTTAAAAGGATTCTTTTATATTTCATAGCTTAAAAAGTTTTTCAAAGATAACTAATTGATTTAAAGTAAAAATTAATTTTTAAACATAAAAAAACCACCCTAAATAGAGTGGTCTTAAATACTATTTATAAAAATTATCCTAATGATACTTTTTTAAATACTGAAACAGCCACATCTCCATAAGTTGCAATATATTGAGCGACATTTTTATTTTCATCTTTAATAAACTTCTGATCTAATAAACACATCTCTTGATCTAAAGTGGTGTTGTCAGAAATAAATCTATCCATTTTTCCGGGAACAATTTTATCCCAAATATGCTCTGGCTTACCTTCTGAAGCTAACTCTGCTTCAATAACCGATTTTGCTTCAGACATAATCTTATCAGTTAATTGTGCCATTGAAATATACTCAGGAACATTTTTTAAGGTTTTTCCTAATCTCCCAAGCTCAATATTCTCTTTCTCAATAACTGCAATTCTAGCTTCAGTTTCGGATGCAATAAAAGCAGAATCAAAATCTTTGTAAGACAAAGTAGTTGCTCCCATTGAAGCTATCTGCATTGCTAAATCTTTTGATAATTCCTCAGCATTGCTAACTGAATTATTAAGCCCAACTAAAACAGCAATCTTACTGCCATGAGTATAAGACCCAACAAAATTGGCATCAACTCTTTCAAATCCTGAAATTTCTATCTTCTCTCCTATAACACCAGTTTGTTCAATTAACTTATCAGCAACGCTCATCCCTCCAAAATCAGCTGCAAGAAAAGCATCTTTGCTACTATAATTTAAAGCAATATCGGTAAAATCGTTTGCTAAAGCTATATAGGAATCATTTTTAGCAACAAAATCAGTTTCGCAAGCCAACACTATTGCAACACCAGAAGTGTTATCCGGATTAATTTTTGTGATTGCAATACCCTCACTAGCATTTCTATCAGCACGATTAGCTGCTACTTTTTGTCCTTTCTTTCTTAATACAATAATTGCTGCCTCAAAATCACCATTTGCCTCAATCAATGCCGTTTTACAGTCCATCATTCCTGCCCCTGTTTGCTGTCTTAATTTGGCTACATCAGCCGCTTTAATATCTGCCATTTTATCTTCTTAATATCTTTTATTTACTATTTTTCTTCAGAAATCTGCTTTGCTTTTTCTTTTTTCTCTTCATCTTTTACTTCTTGCTCAGCTCCTCTTTCTTCTAACCCTTCAGTAATAGCTTTTTTAACAATTGCTACTATGCATTCAATAGATTTTGAAGCGTCATCATTGGCTGGAATAGGGAAATCAATAACTCTAGGATTAGTATTGGTATCGGTCATAGCAAATGTACGAATGCCTAAATGATTAGCCTCAGCTATAGCAATACTTTCTTTATTAGTATCAATAACAAAAATTGCTTCTGGCATTCTTGTCATTTTTACAATACTTCCTAAATTTAATTCTAATTTGGCTCTTTGCCTATCAATTTGCAATCTTTCTCTTTTTGATAAAGAATCAAACGTCCCATCTTCTTTCATCTTATCAATTGTTTGCATTTTTTTAATTGACTTACGGATAGTAGCAAAATTGGTTAATAAACCCCCTGGCCATCTTTCAGTAATATAAGGCATGTTAAGCGCTTCAGCTGTTTGAGCAATAACGTCTTTAGCTTGTTTTTTTGTAGCAACAAATAAAATCTTTTTACCAGATTTTGCTATTTGCTTCATTGCACTAGCAGCATCCTCAATCATTGCAACTGTTTTGTTAAGATCAATGATATGAAGTCCATTACGCTCCATAAATATATAAGGAGCCATTGCTGGATTGTACTTTTTCTTTAGGTGACCAAAATGTACACCTGCTTCTAATAATTCTTTGAAATTTGTTCTTGCCATGTTTACTTTCTTTTTTCGTTAAGCAACTGCCCGGTAGAAGTAATTTACTTGTCCTTGCAGTTTAGATGCTAAACATTTATTAATTAATTGATTGTCTCTATCTTTTAACCCACTGGAATTGCTTCCTTGCTTTTTTCTGTCCAGGTTTTTTACGCTCAACTACTCTTGCGTCTCTTGTTAATAAACCTTGTGACTTTAAAGCTGGTCTGTTTTCAGGATTAAATTCGCATAAAGCTCTTGAAATTGCTAAACGGATAGCCTCAGCTTGACCAGTAGTACCTCCTCCATCAACATTTACTTTTACATCAAACTTGCCTGATAAATCAGCTGTTTTAAATGGTTGTTCTAATTTGTACTGCATAGTATCAACAGGAAAATACTCTTTAAAATCTTTACCATTTACAGTAATATTTCCTTTACCTTGTGACAAGTAGATTCTTGCAACAGCCTCTTTTCTTCTTCCAATTGTGTGAATGATATCCATAATTTATTTCAAGTCGTTTAAGTTGAGTGTTTTTGGTTTTTGAGCTTCTTGATCGTGCTCAGCCCCTGGATAAATATAACAATTTCTTAAGATTGCTGAGGCCAATTTATTTTTAGGCAACATCCCTCTTATTGCATGTCTTACTACAGAAGTTTCGTCTTTAGCTAACATTTCGGAAGGAGAAACTCTTTTTTGTCCACCAGGATATCCTGTATGAGAAAATAATTCTCTGTCTGTCATTTTCTTTCCAGTCATAACAATTTTACCTGCATTAAGGATGATTACATAATCACCACAATCAGCATGAGGAGTGAAATTAGTTTTGAATTTTCCTCTTAAAACTTTGGCAATTTTTGATGCCATTCTTCCTAGAATTTGTCCTTCAGCATCAACAACAAACCACTGTTTTCCTGCTGTTTCCTTATTTCCTGATATTGTTTTGTAACTTAATGTATCCACTGTATAATATGTTTTAGTCCTTTATAAAAGGGGTGCAAATTTACACTTTTTTCTATTTCAGCAAAATATTATTAACTATTATTGTTGATGATGCTTAACTCCTTTCCAATCTTAGTAAAAGCCGCAATTGCTTTATCCAACTGTGCACGGTTATGCCCAGCAGATATTTGAACTCTAATTCTTGCTTGCCCTTTAGCTACAACTGGAAAGAAAAATCCAATTACATAAATTCCTTCTTCTAGTAACTTATCTGCCATAATTTGTGAAAGCTTTGCATCATATAACATTACGGGGACAATGGGATGGACTCCTTTTTTGATATCAAAGCCCGCCTCAGTCATTTTAGTTCTGAAGTATTTTGTGTTTTCTTCTAGTTTATCTCTCAAATTTGAACTTTCGCTTAACAAGTCAATCACCTTAGTTGCAGCCCCTACAATTGCCGGAGCTAATGAATTAGAAAACAAATATGGTCGAGATCTTTGGCGTAACATATCAATAATTTCTTTTTT
The DNA here is from genome assembly GCA_945865535.1 of Chryseobacterium gleum. Taxonomy (GTDB): domain Bacteria; phylum Bacteroidota; class Bacteroidia; order Flavobacteriales; family BACL11; genus BACL11. Next base: position 25,588 of record CAMBDW010000009.1, read on the forward strand.
TCCTGAAGTAAATCCTCCCATTGCCCCTCCCAATGCCTTTCCTAAAGTAGAGATAATAATATCCACTCTTCCCATAACTGCGCAATGCTCGTGTGTTCCCCTACCTGTTTTGCCAACAAAACCTGTAGAGTGGGAATCATCTACCATCACTATAGCATCATATTTTTCAGCTAAATCACAGATTTTATCTAATTGAGCTATAGTTCCATCCATAGAAAAAACGCCATCCGTAACTATAACTCTATTTCTGTGCTCTTGTGCTTTTATTAGCTGAAGCTCTAAATCTTCCATATTATTATTTGCATAAGGATAACGAGCTGCCTTACACAAACGAACTCCATCAATAATAGAAGCATGATTTAAAGAATCCGAAATAATGGCGTCTTCTTGACCAAATAGAGGCTCAAATACACCACCATTAGCATCAAAAGCTGCTGCATATAATATGGTGTCCTCCATATCTAAAAAGTTGGAAATCTTTGCTTCTAAATTCTTATGAATATCTTGAGTGCCACATATAAAACGCACAGATGACATCCCGTAACCATGCGTATCTAAAGCATCTTTTGCTGATTGAATCACATCAGGGTGGGAAGACAATCCTAAATAATTATTAGCGCAAAAATTCAACACCTCAGCTCCAGTACTTACTCGAATGCTTGCTCCTTGAGCAGTGGTAATTACTCTTTCTTTTTTAAAAAGACCAGCTTCTTTAATGGTTGCTAATTCATCCTGTATTTGTTGTTGAAATTTTCCTAGCATAAAATCATTTTTTGGAAGAGCAAAAATACACAAATAAAAAAAGGAGGTGTTTGCCTCCTTTTTAAATGTACTATATACTATAAATTATACTACTCCTTGATCTAGCATAGCATCTGCAACTTTTACAAATCCTGCAATATTAGCTCCTTTTACATAATCAATATGATTTGCGTCTTTTCCGTATTTCACACAAGAGCTGTGAATATCATTCATAATTTGCTTTAATTTTGCGTCTACTTCTTCTCTAGTCCAATTCATTCTAAGTGAATTTTGGCTCATTTCCAATCCTGAAGTTGCTACCCCGCCAGCATTAGAAGCCTTTCCTGGAGCAAATAAGATTTTTGCATTTTGAAAAACTGCAATTGCCTCTGGAGTAGATGGCATATTTGCCCCTTCTGCAACCAACATACATCCATTGGCTACCAATGTTTTTGCCTCTGCTTCATCAAGTTCATTTTGGGTTGCACAAGGTAAAGCGATATCACATTTAACGCCCCAAGGTCTTCCCTGATGGAATTCGCAACCATATTTATCGGCATACTCTTTAATCCTTCCTCTTCTTACGTTTTTAATATCCATTAAAAATGCTAATTTCTCGGCATCAATTCCTTTTGAATCATAAATATATCCTGAAGAATCGGAAAGTGTAACTACTTTTGCTCCTAATTCTGTAGCTTTTTCACAGGCGTATTGAGCAACATTTCCAGATCCTGAAATTACCACTTTTTTACCTGAAAAAGAATTCCCTTTAACAGCCAACATATTTTGAGCAAAATATACAGTTCCATATCCTGTTGCCTCTGGTCTAATTAAAGATCCTCCCCAGCTCATTCCTTTACCAGTTAATACTCCAGTAAATTCGTTTCTTATTCTTTTATATTGTCCGAACATAAAGCCTATTTCTCTACCGCCAACTCCTATATCTCCCGCAGGAACATCCGTGTTAGCCCCAATATGTTTACATAATTCTGTCATAAAAGATTGACAAAACTTCATTACTTCATTATCCGATTTTCCTTTTGGATCAAAATCAGAACCTCCTTTACCCCCTCCCATTGGAAGTGTAGTAAGAGAATTTTTAAATACTTGCTCAAATCCTAAAAATTTAAGGATAGATAAGTTTACGGATGGATGAAATCTCAAACCTCCTTTATAAGGACCAATTGCAGAGTTAAACTCTACTCTATATCCTCTGTTTACTTTAGTTTTTCCACTATCGTCTAGCCATGGCACTCTGAACATTAAAACCCGTTCAGGCTCTACCATTCTCTCTAGTAACATTTTATTATTGTATTTTGGAGCTCCTTCCATAAAAGGAATAACCGCTTCCGCTACCTCTTCTACTGCTTGTAAAAATTCTTTTTCATTTGGGTTACTTGCGATTACCCCCTTCATAAAATCATGGATTTTTTGTCCCATCTTTTTTTATTTTTATTAATATTTTAGTTGAAAATTTTGGCAAATGTATATTATTTTTTTAATTTCAAAATATGCACTTCTTATATATTTTACCTGGCAATGAAATTATAAGACCATTAAATTCGGCTTGCAAAAGTTCATTTGCCACTTTTGAAAATCCCCATTGCAAATGCTCAGCAATGGCGTCAATATGCATTTCTTTTTCTGATAATAACTCCATTATGGCTTGTTCATTTTTAGTTAAATCCGTAAATAATTGTTGCTGTATTTCTTTTGATTCTAAATCCCAATTCATAGCTTTTACTATATCTTCAGCGCTTTCAAGTAATATGGCTTGTTGGGTTTTTATTAAATAATTACATCCTTTTGAGCCAACTTGTGATGGAAAGCCCGGAACTGCAAAAACTTCTCTATCGTAAGAATTTGCAATATCGGCAGTAATTAAAGATCCTCCTTTTGTAGGGCTTTCTATCACAATAGTTAGCTGCGAAAGACCAGCAACAATCCTGTTTCTCTTAACAAAATTTTGCTGGATTGAAGTTGTTCCGCTTAAAAACTCGGTAAGTAAACAGCCATTAGCTGTTATCTGATTTGCATATTTAGTGTGTGTATCAGGATAAACTCTATCTAATCCATGAGCAAAAACTGCAATAGTTTTAAGTCCATATTTTAAAGCCGCTTTATGAGCTTCAATATCAATACCATAGGCTAATCCACTTACAATTACAGGATTATATGGAGCTAATCCTTTTATCAAAACATCCGTAAATTGTTTGGCGAAATTTGAAGCTTTTCTGGTGCCAACAATGCTTATAAATTTATCATTTCCCCAATCAATATCTCCTTTATAAAACAGATTTAAAGGGGAATCAATACATTGTTTTAGTCTAAAAGGATAATTTTTATCTCCATAGAAAAAATGCTGAATATTCCCTTTACTAATAAATTGTAACTCGAATTCAGCTCTTTTTAGAACATCAGCATTTAGTATAGCGTCAATCAACACTTTTCCAATACCATCAATTTTTTCTAGAGAGTTTTTATTGGCCTTAAATATTGCTTTTGCGCTGCCAAAATGAGCAAATAATTTCTTTCCTACAATATCTCCAACCCCATTAATTAATGAGAGTCCGATTTGATATTTCTTTTCGTCTTCCTGTGGTGTCATTCAAATTTTTATCTTTGTGAAAATAATTCAGTAAATATATGAGAAAGATTTGCACATTATTGATGATTGGCATGCTATTTTTTGAAGCTGCAAAGGCACAAAAAATAAGCGGTACAATAACGGATGCTACCACCAAAGAAGCATTAATTGGAGTAAATATAGTTTTAACTAATGGAGGAGGAACTTCTACTGACATTGATGGGAAATACTTATTGCAAATTGCAGAAGGAGAGCAAAAAATAAGCTTTAAATATATTGGATATGAAAATATTGTAAAAACAATAACTGTGCAAAAAAATGAAAGCAAAACTCTTAATATTGCGCTATCCCCATCAACCAAACAGTTAGGTACTGTTGTAGTATCGGCAGGTAGGTTTGAGCAAAAAATTGAGGAAATTACCGTATCCATGGAAGTAATCAAACCATCATTAATTGAAAATAAAAATACTACTGACATCCAAACAGTTATGGATCAAATTCCAGGAGTAAATATTACTGACGGACAAGCTAATATTAGAGGGGGTAGCGGCTGGAGTTATGGTGCAGGCACAAGAGTACTGGTTATGGTTGATGATATGCCACTTATTTCTGGAGATGCAGGCCAAGTACAGTGGAAACTGATTGCTACTGAAAACATCAATCAAGTGGAAGTAATTAAGGGGGCTGCTTCAGCTCTTTATGGCTCCTCTGCATTAAATGGGATTATAAATATCCGTACTGCTTTCCCAAGTCAAAAAGATATTGATAAAAATGAACTTCCTGGATTTACAAAAGTAAATATGCATTTTGGACTAATTGATAAGCCGCAAAGAGAGGTTTTAAATTGGAATGGAGACAAAAGAAGAGCTTTTAAAGGCATTGAATTTTTACAATCCATGAAGCTAAATAATCTAGACTTATCATTAGGAGGGAATATCTTTAAAGATGATGGTTTTAGAAAGGGTGAAATAACAGATCGAAAAAGATTTAATATAAATTCTACTTATAAAAGTAAAAAAATTGAAGGCTTATCCTATGGGGTAAATGGAAATTTCTTATTTCAAACAACAGGATCTGCAATAGTTTGGGATGGGTACGATAGGGCTTACATTCCCCTTAATAATGAGATAACAAATACTAATGGCGATACTTATAATGTTGATCCATTTGTCACTTATTTAACTGGAAACAATAGGCATTCATTAAGAACAAGATATTTAAAAGTTGTAAATGATAACAGCACTAAAGGTCAAGATGATGGGCAGGATAACGAATCTGAAACCTATTATACTGACTACCAATGGCAGAAAAATATTGAGGCCTATAATTTACGAATTACAACAGGAACAACTAACGAGATGGTGTATGCTCGTTCAGATATATTTCAGGGAAATAACACCCGAGAAAACCATTCACTATATACTCAAGTGGATAAAAAAATGGGACGAGTAAATTTATCTTTTGGAGCAAGATATGAAAACTTTAAAATTAGTTCAGAGAAAAAATATCTGATTGATGGAGACTCTTTAAAAAGTTTTTCGGCAGGGAAACCTGTTTTTAGAACTGGAATAAATTACCAAGCTGCAGAAGCTACATATTTAAGGGCTTCTTGGGGGCAAGGTTATAGATTTCCATCAATGGCTGAGCTATTTATCTCTACCAATCAAGCAGGAATTGAAATATATCCAAACCCTGAACTAAAACCTGAAAGTGGTTGGAGTTCAGAACTTGGCATTAAACAAGGAGTAAAAGTTGGAAACTGGATGGGGTACTTAGATCTTGCGGGATTCTTAATGCAATATGATGATATGATGGAATTTTCGTTTGGTAAATTTGCTGCAAATCAGCCCGATCCTTCAGACCCTTCTGGTTTTGGTTCTTTAAATTTTTATGGTCTAGGCTTTAAGTCTATAAATGTAGGAAAAACACAAATTTCTGGAATTGAAGTAACTATAACGGGTCAAGGTAAAATTAACAATGCATTAGCAATAAATCTACTTGCAGGATACACCTACATGCAGCCAATTTCATTGAGCCCTGATGAAGTTTATGAAGTGCTTGATGAGCCAATGTATCTTAATGGTGGTGCTACTATTATTGATAGCTTAACTTATAGTAATAGTAGTTCAGACCCTTCTATACTTAAATATCGCTATACTCATATTGCTAAAACAGATGTTGAAATAATTTACAAAAAAACATCTATTGGAGGGAGTTTGCGATATAATGATTTTATGAAAAATATTGACAAAGTATTTACAGAAGAACTTATTGGTGGTGACAATGGCCTAATTCCTGGAATAAACAAATCAAGAGAACAATATAAAAATGGAGATTTTATTATTGATGCAAGATTGGGCTATCAATTCAATGATATGCTACGACTTGGTTTTGTTGTAAATAATCTGCTGAATAGGGAATACACGACACGACCAGCTACAATGATGGCACCAAGAACTTTTGCTTTTCAATTAGCGCTTAAAATATAGCATGAAAGTAATTGGGATTATCCCTAGTAGATACAGCTCAACAAGATTTCCAGGCAAACCATTAGTAGATATTCTTGGCAAAAGCATGATTCAAAGAGTATATGAACAATCCAAAAAATGTGCTTCACTTACAGATGTAATAGTCGCTACTGATGACAGCAGAATTTACAATCATGTTTTAGGCTTTGGAGGGAAAGCTGAAATGACATCCAAAAGACATAAAACAGGAACAGAAAGGTGCAATGAAGTGGCTCAAAATTTACATACTCCATTTGATGTTATTGTAAATATTCAAGGTGATGAACCACTGATAAATCCTTTACAAATAAATGAAATAATTCAACTTTTTGATGATCCAAAAACACAAATAGGAACACTGGCAAAAAAGATTGATGATACAGCAACTCTTGAGGATGAAAACACTCCAAAAGCCATTTTTGATACACAAGGAAATGCTCTAAATTTTTCCAGAAAAATTTCAAATATAGCCACTGAATTCACATATTATAAACATATCGGAATTTATGCTTATAAAAAAGATGTCTTAGAGAAAATATGCCAATTACAAGAAAGTACTAATGAAAAAAAAGAACGCTTAGAACAGTTAAGATGGCTTGATAATAACTATACCATTAAGGTAGGGATTACCAATTTTCAGACACTTTCGGTTGACACCCCTGAAGATATTGAAAAAATTAAAGTTCAAATGAGATAAAATGTTTAATTTCGCACTATGAATAAATCCGTTGCACATTATATTTCTGAATTACTTTTTTTACACGATTGCGTAATTGTACCAGAATTTGGTGGTTTTGTAGGAAACAAAAAATCAGCTCAATTAAATAAAACTACTGGAACATTAACGCCTCCATCAAAACAAATTTTATTCAATACAAATCTTAAAATAAATGATGGTTTATTGATTACACATATTGCAAATAAAGAAGGGATTCCACAAAAAATTGCAAAACAAAATGTGGAGCTATTTTCAAATGAGAACAATACCAAACTATCTGCTTCAAAAGTATTAAGACTAGAAAATATTGGTTTATTCACAGCAGGAAAAGAAGGGAACATTATCTTTTTACAAGATAGTTCAACAAATTACAGTTTAGACGCTTTTGGCATGAAGCCAACTTACAACAAAACCATTGTAAGAAAAACTGAAACTGAGAAACAAGTAGAGGCAACAGTACAAACAATAAGAACTACAAGCAGAAATCCTAAGGCATTATTTCGGGCTGCAGCAGTCATTATTCCATTAGTTGCACTTTCGTATTTAAGCATCTCTCAACAAGACAGAATCAATAGTATTTATAGCCAAATGGCAACACTGAATCCATTTGCCTCAACTGAAATAGTTGAAGAAGTTATAAAATCTGATGCTGAAAAAACAGTAGAAATTGAAGTAATGAATACTCCAATAACTAACATTATTGAAGAACTATTAGTCATTAAAATACCTGAAGCAGAAGTATTTTCAGTCATTACGCCTGAGAAAACGCATTTCTTAATTGTCGGAGCTTTTGCAGATCAAAAGAATGCAAATAATATGCTTAACACGCTTTACAATAGTAACAATAGTCCTGAAATTTTAGAAGGTGAGGGTCTTATAAAAGTGAGTTACGATTCTTTTTACAATAAAGAAGATGCTGAATTTGCTTTAAAGGAAATCAAGCAAGAAATTCCTGAAGCTTGGTTACTTACTAAATAAAATATGATCGCAAAAACGCCAAGCCAATCAAGAGCAATTTTAACAGAAATTGTTTTGCCAAATGATACCAATAACTTAAACAATTTGATGGGGGGACGCTTATTACATTGGATGGATATTGCGGCTGCTATCACGGCTCACAGGCATTGCAATCGAACTTGTGTAACGGCTTCTGTCAACAATGTTTCTTTCGAGCATCCCATCCCAAAAGGAAGTATTGTAACCCTTGAAGCAAATATTTCTAGAGCTTTTTCTTCATCTATGGAAATATTTATTGACGTATGGACTGAAGATACCTTGTCGGGCAATAAAACAAAATGCAATGAAGCGATTTATACTTTTGTAGCTGTTGATGCTATGGGAAAACCAGCAAAAGTTTCGGAGGTAAAACCAGAAACAGAATTAGAAAAGAAACGCTTTGATGGGGCGCTTAGAAGAAGACAACTTTCTCTTATATTAGCAGGTAAACTAAAAGCCAGTGAAGCTTCAGAGTTAAAAGCTTTATTCGTTTAAAAATAAATTTTCACACGTCCAGAGAAATTGAGCATTACCAGAATGACGTTCCTAACCGCATGATGAATAAGAAAGCTTAATTAGTCGAGCTTCCATCCTCTAAGCTGAGACTGAAAGTATTTTTTCATAATTATGTTTACCACTAAAAAAATGCAGAGGCCATATATCAGCAATTTATTATGGGACATAATAAAGACTATTCGCGAAGCAGGCGACGAATCTCTTTTGCGACCAGTTCAGCAGTAACCCCGACCATGCATAACTGGTAGACACTCTGTGAACATGCCCCTCTTCCATCTTTAGTACAAGGTCTACAAGCAAGATCCATTTCTATCGTTACAATCTGCTCACTTGTGGTAAACCCAAACGCAGTAGGGCCCATTAATGAGATGGCCTTAACTCCCAACACATCAGCAACATGCAATAATCCTGTATCTGCAGATACCACAAGAGAAGACTGCTCTATTAATGCACAACTCTCAACAAGAGAGAGCTTGCCTGCAAGGTTTTGCACCTTTGTAGGACTAATCGCTTTTAATTCCTCACAGAAAGTATCTTCTTTACCTCCAAGAATTATGAAGGATCTCTCCGGCATTAAAGTGATGAGCTTTTTCCAATGATCCAAAGGCCATCTTTTCATCTCCCATGCCGCAGAAGGAACTAGAACAATAAGGTTCGTATTTTTCAAGAAAGGAAGCACTTTTTGACGGTTTTCTTTAGTAAAATTCCAGGATACCATTTTTTGTCTTGTGCTAGGAAGTATCTCCCACTTCTTCAAAGGACGGAAGAAAGATTCAATACCTCTAAATGGCCAAGGAAAAGTATTAATCCGGAATGAAAAAAGCAGAATTCTTTTCAAACGATCTTTTGGTCTTTTCAACCAGTGTGGCCTCTTCGCAAGAGTCATTCTTAAGTAAATAGAGAGCAGATTTGAACGCAAATTATTGTGAGCATCATAAACATGATCATATTTTTCAAAACGCAGATTCTTGGCCAGCTTCAAAAGCCCGACCAATCCTTCTTTTTTATTAAAAGACCATACATGATTGACATGTGAGTTAAGTTTAACAAGGTAATCAAACTCACTTCTAGTAACCCAGTCAATCTGGGCATCTGGGTATTTCTGACGGATTAATTCAACCACTGCCGAACACTGGACAATGTCACCAAAACTGGAAAAGCGAATAATTAAAACTTTATTTATCATCATTATCATTTGATAAGAGACCAAATCCCTCTATAATGGAATCCTTCACAATGGCATTTATATTAAAAAATTTCACAGTATCTAGATACCTATCCACTATGTGAACATCCGGTAAAATATTTTTTTTAAAACTTGTTAAAAGAAATTTCTCCCAATTCAATTTATTAAAACTTTTAGCAGCAAATCCTAATCTAATTTTTAAAATTTGAGTTCGTAAATTATTATGCAAATCAATTACATAATCATAATTTTCTTTTTTTAAATCAGAAATTACCTCTTTAATAGAATTATTAATTTGAAAGACAGCATCCACATTTGGATTGTTTTTAAAAAGAGTAACGAAAGGTGCTTTTGTAAGGAAATGAACCTGAGCATTCAACTGTTTTTTTAGCATTCTTACAACAGGAGTTGTAAGCACAATATCTCCAATTGAGGAGAATCTTACTACTAATATTTTAAGTGTTTCTTGCACAGGGTAAAACTAAGAAATTTATCCTAGTTTTGCACTCATGCAATTTATTGATAGCCACAGCCATTTATATAGCGAACAGTTTGATAAAGACAGATCAAAAGTTGTTTCGGACGCGATAGCACTAGGAGTTACTACTTTTTTATTGCCAAATATATCAAGTAATTACACTGAAAGAATGCTTACTCTCTGCAGTGAATTTCCAAATAATTGTTTTCCAATGATAGGTTTACATCCTTGTGATGTAAGGGAAGAAAATTATGATCAAGAAATTGCTCATGTAGTAGAACAATTAGCTGCAGGAAATTACATTGGAGTGGGAGAAATTGGGCTAGATTTATATTGGGATAAAACTAATCTAGAAATTCAGAAAAAAGCATTTATTTTTCAAGTAGAATTAGCAAAAAAGCACCAATTACCTATTGCAATTCATGTCCGAGATTCTTTTAATGAAGCCATTGAGATAATTGAGGGGTTAAATGATGAAACTCTAAGAGGTGTGTTTCATTGCTTTTCTGGAGAGATGAAAGATGCCAAAAAAATAATCGATTTAGGAGGATTTTATCTGGGAATTGGAGGGGTATTAACATTTAAAAATTCAGGGCTTGATAAAACAATAGCTGAAATAGATTTAAAACACTTAATTTTAGAAACAGATGCTCCTTACCTTGCTCCTGCTCCTTTTAGAGGAGAAAGAAATCAAAGCAAGTATCTTATAAATATTGCTGAAAAACTAGCAGAAGTACATAACATTAGCATTGAAAGGGTGGCAGAGATTACTACTAAAAATGCAAAACATCTTTTTGGAATATGAAGAAAAAAATATTAATGATTTATAGCGGAGGAACCATTGGAATGATAAAAGATCCAATGAAAAATACCCTTGTTCCCTTTAATTTTGATAAACTTCTTGAGGCAATTCCTGAGCTCAGAAGTGAACAAATAAATTTATCCACTATCAGCACAAAAAAACCAATTGACTCTAGTAATATGAGCCCTAGTAATTGGGTAGAAATTGCAAAACTGATAAGCGATAATTATGCTACATATGATAGCTTTGTAGTTCTGCATGGTACAGATACTATGGCCTATACGGCATCAGCCCTTAGTTTTATGTTAGAAAATTTGAATAAAGCGGTAATACTTACAGGCTCTCAAATTCCAATTGGGGAAAGAAGGACAGATGCAAAAGAAAACTTAATTACTTCAGTTGAAATTGCTGGATCAGGAAAAATAAATGAAGTTTGTATTTATTTTGAAGATCAACTTTACAGAGGGAATAGAACGGTAAAAGTAAATGCAGAACACTTTGAAGCATTTCGTTCTCCTAATTTTCCTGTTTTGGTAGAGGCTGGAGTAAATATCAAATACGAAAATTTCTTAAATAAGGTAAGTGGGGTATTTAAAACACATATAAATATTTCAGATGATGTAGCAATTTTAAAATTATTTCCTGGTATTACTAGTGCGACTATACAAGCTGTTTTTGATAGTGCCAAAGGAATAGTAATTGAGAGTTTTGGGACGGGCAACGCACCTACCTCATCAGCATTTTCTCAATTACTTAATAACGCAACTAAAAGTGGAAAGATCTTAGTAAATATTACCCAATGTTTACACGGAAGTGCTGTTTTAGGACACTATGAAACAAGCGAACCTTTTGGAAAATCAGGAGTTATTTGTGGAAAGGATATGACTACAGAAGCTGCAATTACCAAATTAATGTTTCTTTTAGGAAAAGGATTAACGGATGAGCAAATTAAAACTGAATTACAAACCAATTTAAGAGGAGAGATAAGCAACTAATTTTTAGATTTGCAAACTTTATTGGTGAGGTGTCAGAGTGGCCGAACGTGCAAGCTTGGAAAGTTTGTGTACAGCAATGTACCGCGGGTTCGAATCCCGCCCTCACCGCATAATAAACTAAAAAACACTTGTATATCAATAATTTACAAGGTTTTTATTTTTTAGAGTTGGAAATTTCAATTGCTTTATGCAGTAATGCAATCTTTTTATATTTAGTTTCATCAATTTTAAAGTAATCATACATTCTTCTGAGTGAAGATCCAACACCATCTATACTTAAAAAAACTTTTTCGGCAATTTCTTGATTGATAGAAACTGGATTCTCCAATAATGCTAAAAGTATACTCCAATCTGATTCATTCAGAACTCTATTTAAATAACTATCAATTTTATCTTTGGACAATTCAAATGTATTGGAATTTAATATGCTTGTAATATTGTTATTCTTAAGTAGCTTGATTTGATCTAGTAACAAGTCCCTTCTTTTTCTATTTTTTTTATTACTAGATATAATGTAGAAAAGTAAAACTAGAGCCAAAATTACTGAAAAAATAATTATTGTAGCGCTCTTTTTGAATTGAGACAATCGCTCTCTTTTATTGGCAAGTTGAGTTTCAAATAATTTAGCTTCATACTCATTCTTGACCGTTTCTCTTAAAACTTTAAAACCATCTCTTCTATTTTGAATACTATCACTGTAAGTTGAAAAAAGCTCATGCATTGTTAAAGATAAATCCCATTTCTTTTGGTATTTATAGCCATTGTAAAGAAATTCATAAATTTCTTCTCTTGTTTCAAATTCTGAATTTTTAGGAAGTTGAGTAAGAATACTTTCCATTTCACTAATCGCCTTATTTTTATCTTTTAAATAATTGATTTTTGCTATAAGAACTTGTGTGTTAATAATTCCACTTTTTATATCTAACTCTTGATTAAGTTCCAAACTTTTATTTGCAAAAATAGAGGCAGCTTCTATTTCATTTAACTCTAATTTTATTACCCCCAAGCTTAAATAACAATCTTTAATGAAGAATTTATCATTTTTTATTTGAAGTAATTTTAATGCATTGTTAAATGATTTTTCTGCAACATTATACAACTTATTATTAATATGAATAAGACCAATATTCATTGAAATTATAGCCATACTCAATTCAGGTGCATTAATTTTCTTGTTAAGAGTAAGCGCTTCATTGTAATGAATGAGTGCAATATCATCATTTCCGATGGCAGCATTAATAGCTCCAATAGATAACAGCATTCGCGCTTCACCCTCTAAATCAGCTTCTGCAATGAAAATAGATTTCGCTTTATTATAGTATTGTATTGCTTCTAAATACTTGCTTTGTTGATAACTAACATTCCCTAGGTTGCCTATTATAATGGCCTCTAAACGAGAATCATTCATCTTTTTGGCAATTACTTGGGCTGCTTTGTAATTCTTTATCGACTCTTCACATTTATCTTGAAGTCTATAAATATTTCCCTTGCCAAGAAGTGCACGATATATCTGTCTATTTGCTTTCTTTCTTACCGCCAAATCATAATAATAATCGAGTGCAATAAGAACAGAATCAGGCATAACATTCTCGTAGATTGACTGATACTCATGTAATGCATTAAATCTTGTAGTATCTAATAGCTTTTCATTCTGCCAAATTTTGCTTAAAGAATCTACTTGGATATTAGAGTAAACGGATTTACTAACAATACAAAGAAATAGTACTAATGTAAAGTGTACTTTTTTCAATTATATAGAAATATATTTTTTCTCAACTGTTCCGTCCTTATAAATGTAAAACAATAGTGTATTGGGTTTAAATTCTGTTGCTTTGCCTAATATATCAATTATTTTAATCAGCTGTTTATTGTCTAAAACAATATCATCAATACCTAAAATAATATTTTGGTCTACACCAAAATTATTATGAATAAATTCCCAACGTGCAAGATTCAAACCACTATTAAATACTTCCCAATGTAATTGGTCCTCAATTAAACAATTAACTGGATAGCCATTGTGAATTGCAGAATCATTCCATAGATGTGCAGTAACATTAATAGTATCTGTAAGAGGGATGTTATGGGAAAACGAAAAATCTGAGTTATTAATTAAAGTGTCTTGTGCAATAATATTGCCTTGCATATTTGTAATAGTCCAGGCAATGTGATTTTCATTTTGTGGCCAAGTTAAATAATGACCAGGATGATATAATTTTACAAAATCAGTATCACTTACATTAACTATTAAACTCAGTGTATTACAATCAACTGTTGTAATTACTTGTGCTTGTGTTGTTTTTGTTAGCCCCAAAGCAATAGCTAATGTTAGTAAAATTTTCTTTTTCATAAACTTTATATTTTAATTAATACGCAAATGTCAAAAAAATAACTAAAGTTTACTTCACGCCTAAGGGTGAATCTTCAAATAATTGAATACTCTGCAATATTACTAATTAAATAATTATAAAAGTTCGAACTATGGAGCGACAGGTTCGCTTAATAAAAAACCCACTTTTGAGTGGGTTTTTAGTTATTTAATAAAGTACTTCTTTTGAGCTTTTCTGTCAAATGAAGTTAATAGTAATTTATTTATTTCTTAGTTATATATAATTTTTGGTTTCTAATATACATAGAACCTACTGGAACCTCTGTTAATTCTCTACCTAGTAAATCGTATATTTTATTGTTGTTTATAGTTTCTGGTGTAAATTCATTTATTGAGGTTATACTACCTGAGTTAAGTATTTCCCATGTTAGTGTGGTTTGATTGAAAATTAAGGAATCACAATGATTACAGACCTCATTTAAAGTTGCATCTGCAAAGTACAAATAAACATCATAACATAATTTAACAGTATCTGTTGTTAGTATATTTGGAAAGATTACATATGAACCATATCCAGGATAACACACTGTTGAATTGCATGCCTGCCAATTCCATTGCATAGAATCTACATAGTGTATTACTGGCATTCCATTTACTAACACAAAAAAATTGGGTGATTGATAAGGTGTGTAGTATAACAAATCACACATTACCATATTACAATTATTTAGATTAGTATTTAATTTAATCCATCTATTTGGTCCTTGGCTAGAAAAACTAACGATATTTCCGCCACATTGAAATTCTACCGGTTGTACGGCAATGTTTCCAAAATGTAAATCAGTAGTTAGTGTGTCGTTTGCAAACGTATAAGGATTAGTTCCTGGCATTGCATTTGAATCTCCTGCTTGGAAAGTATTGTAAAGAGAATCACAATTACCACTTGTACAGTAGTAGGTATATTTTACACCATTGTCTAGAATGTACATGGTGTTTGGGTAATTTTCGTTAACCCATTTCCCTTCAATAGGATATGTGTTTTGTGCTTGTGTTGTTTTTGTTAGCCCCAAAGGAATAGCTAATATTAGTAAAATTTTCTTTTTCATAATATCTAGTTTTTAATTAATAATGTGCAATATCCAACAAATAATTAAAGTTTACTTCACGCCTAAAGGTGAATCTTCAAATAATTGAATACTCTGCAATATTACTAATTAAATAATTATAAAAGTTCGAACTAGCAATCGAAAGGTTCACTAAATAAAAAACCCACTTTTAAGTGGGTTTTAAATTACTCTATAACTACTTTTTTCTCTACTGTTCCATCATTATAGATGTAAAAGAGAAGTTGGTTAGTGGCTTTTGTTTCTCTACCTAAGATATCTCTAATCTTAACTAAGTCTTTTTCAATATTAGAAATAGTTGATATGCCAGTAATAATTGTCATACAATCAAGCGGATCGCTACAAGTAACTAAAGGATCGTATTCTAAATAAAGTGGATCGCCACAGCCATTTGGAAGGTCGCATGAGCCATTATCAACACTAGCGAGTGGGTCATAATTACAAGCGGTCAAATTAGTGCATCCAAAAATAGCAGAGGAATCACTTACACTAAAATCATCAAACCAAAATTTATCACTTCTAGTAATGGTATATTTACAGAAAACTCCAAAATAATCAGAAGATGTTATGCTATTATCAAAAGTAGTTCCTTGAGAAAAAAACACACCATTAGTATCTAAGAAAAGTTCCCAATTACCTAGTCCGTCTCTTGTTACTTTAACTCTAAGATCCACATTATTACTTGCTAAACTATCAACACCATCAATAATTTTAATCTGATTTGTGCCATTTTGACTATACAAACTAATATCATCTTCATTTCCACTTTGTCCTCCAATTTTTACCAAATAGCCATTCAAATTTCCATTTAAATCTTGCTGATCAGAAGTTAAATACACTCTAGCATAATTATTAGTTGAAGGAGGAAAATCTAATTTTATACGAAATGTCCATTCGCTATTTACCAGACATTGACTTTGTGTAACTAAAGAAGCAGAACTAGCAATACTATCATTTAAATGCAAACTAAAATCTGCATCTACCTCAAAAACACCAATATCTCCCAACCAGCTGGGATTAGATGTAAAATCTCCATCCGAAAAGGAATCGGTAAACTGGCCAAAACCAATAAAAGGAAAAGCAAGAAATACAAGTAGTAGTTTTTTCATAATTAATCTATTTTAAAAAGTTCTCAAAATTAAGCATTATTTTTTGCATCACATGTCTAAATAAAAATCCTGGGATAAATTAATGTAATCTTTGGTGTATTGGTGTCTTGATTTTTCAATAATTAGGTGTTCTTCTTTAGTTTTAGACTTAGAGAATGAGAATTCCATCATAACTCTTTTAACCTCTGCTGCTTCATTGCCTTTTATATAGCAAACTCTTGTGCAATATAAGTTGTAAGCTTTGGCTGTTTCACAAAAATAGGATTCAGAATTTTTAGGAATTATTACCGCTAAAATTCCTTTTTTTGAAAGTAGATTTACAGCATTTTGAATCAGTTCTTCAAATGAAAGACTATTGCTATGTCTTGCAATATCTCTACTTTTATCCGACTTATTAGATGGGAAAAAAGGAGGATTACTCACAATTAAATCAAATTTTAGTTTGGTTTTAAAATTTTGTAATGAGGTATTTTTAATACAAATTCTTTCCTTCCAAAGAGCATTACTCCTATTTAATTGAGCTTCTTTGCTGGCTATTTCATCTATTTCAATTCCAGTAATATTGCTTTTTAGAGTTCTTTGCCCAAGCATTAAGCTTATTAAACCTGTGCCACAGCCAACATCTAAAATGTCTTTTGATTTTTTGCAAGATACCCAGCTTCCTAATAATACCCCATCAGTACCAACCTTCATTGCTGATTTCTCTTGTATAATAGCAAACTTTTTAAATTTGAAAACAGACATCTTATCTAACTGTCTATTGAATTGATTTTATAGCTTTTTCTATTTTTTAAGCTTACTTTCTAAGCTTGACCAACCTCCACCATTTACTACATTTGTATAACCCTTAGCCGAAAGTATTTTTGCCGCTCCAGCACTTCTCATTCCTGAAGCGCAGCAAGTAATAATCGGCTGATCTTTATCTTTAAATTGACCCAATTTTGAAGCTAATTCACCTAAGGGAATATTCAAAGACTTTTCAATATGTCCTGAATAAAACTCCCCCTCTGATCGAACATCAATAATTATTCCGCCATCAGCAAGCATGGCTTTATAATCGGTGTTATCAAAAAATCTCTTCTTTATAAAAAAGAAAACTACTACACACAATAATATGAGAGGTAAATGTTTGATTTTATTCTTCTAGTAGTTTGAATAAATCATCCAAATTAGGAGAAAGTATCATCTCTATTCTTCTGTTAGAGCTTCTGCCTTGTGCTGTTTCATTACTAGCAATTGGAACAAATTCTGCTCTTCCAGCAGCCGTTAATTGTAGGGGATTCAGACTTGGATTTTTAGTGAGTACTTTTACCACATTAGTAGCACGCATTACGCTCAAATCCCAATTATCTGTTACCACTCCTTTACCAGCTAATGGAATATTATCAGTATGGCCTTCTACTAAAATTTTCAAATCTTTTTGAGCGGCTAAAGCAGTGGCTAATTTATTAAGAGCTGCAACACCTCCACTACTAACCTCATACTTTCCTGAAGCAAAAAGTAAGGCTTCTTCTAAGGAAATGTACACTTTACCATCTCTTTGTTCTATAGTTAATCCATCTCCCTCAAGTCCTGTAAGTGCTTTTGAGATAGACTGTTTTAAAGCAGTAACTATACTGTCTTTTTTATTTATAATGGATTCTAACTCAGCAACTCTACTCGATCGAGCATCTAATGATGCTGATAGCTTGTTCAATTCATCTTCTTTTGCAAAAAGTGCTGATTGTGCCTGTTCCAACTGTTCTAAAAGCTGCTTTGTTTCTTTAGCTTTATCTGACATTTCTCTACTATTTTTTGAAGTAAGAAAATCATAAGATTCACTTAAAGCATCATATTTGTTTTGCAAAACTGTTAAAGCGTCTCCATTTTGCACAGAATCATTTACTAATTTAGTAATCTTTACTTGTAAGGAGCTAACTTTTGCTTGTAATTCTTCTACTTCTGATTGTAGTTTAAGAACTTTTTGCTCCTGAATATTTAAAGCAGATTTAGTGGCTTCATGTTCAGCAATTAAAGCGTTGTGAACTTTAGAAGTCACACACGAACTAAATATTACTATAAATGATGCTAGGTATAAAATTGATTTTTGCATAATAAGTATTTTTTATCTCTTCCAAAATTACACAAAAAGAGACTTAGTATTCTACTAAAATAAATACTTTTCAACAGCAAAAGATTAACTATCTAAAGCAAAAAAGCACATCATTTGATGTGCTTTTAAAAAATATAAATCATCTTTAGTATTCTAATTCCCAATATCCCTCAACCCAAAAGAATCCTCCTTCACTAATTTCCCAAAACCCAGGAACCCAATAATGATTTCTCTTAATCTTTATCCATCTTGCTGGCTGCCAAGTATATTGACCATAAAAATCATTCCACTCCCAATACCCATCAACCCAAACATGCCCAGGTCTATTATAATTAGGACGGTTTACAATCACATTTGGTCTATTTGGTTGAGTTACCACCACTCTATTTCTGTTTGTTTTTACTCTTACGCCACCTCTATCATTATGATGATTTGAGTTATTTGTTTTGACAACAACATTCTTATTATTGTTATTTGTATTTGTTTTAACTCTTACTTGGGCGTTTACAGATATGCCTACAAATAATAAGCATATAGCTAGTGTTTTACTAAAAAATGAATTTTTCATGGCGATTGTTTTTAAGATTAGTATTTTTATGGCTTCAAAATCATTAACGGGCTAAAGGTATGAAAAAAATTATAAATTACTTTTTACAAGGACTTTTATACATTGTTCCTATAACGGTGACAGGGGCTGTTGTATTGTGGGTTTTTAAAAAAATTGATGGAATTCTACCTTTTGATTTTCCTGGATTAGGCTTAATTGTAATTTTTGTATTCATAACAATGGCAGGATTTTTAGGATCAGCAATAATTGCTAATCCAATAAATTCATTTTTCCGAAACTTATTAAAAAAAGCCCCTCTTTTAGAAACAATTTACTCCTCTGTAAAAGATTTAATGAATACTTTTGTAGGCAAAAAAAAAGGATTTAACCAACCCGTTCTCATAAAAATTTATGAAAATTCAACTATTGAACGAATTGGTTTTATTACAAATGAAGATTTAAATACATTGGGAATTAAAAAAGAAAAAGTATTGGTTTATCTGCCTCATTCTTACGCATTTTCAGGACAACTTTTTGTAGTTGATCGCTCTTATATTACCCCAATTGATTCATCATCATCTGAAATAATGAAACTCATTGTTTCTGGTGGAGTAACTGAAATTACTGATTCATCTAAAAATAAATTATAACATGAAAAAACTATTTTACTTTTTAACAGCAATGTTTTTAATTATGGGAGCTATGGCTCAAAACCCTGGAGATACTATTGTTGTGCAAACTTTTGATTACAGCATGACATATGGCCAAGCATGGGGGCCTCCAAGAGATACAATTGCTCATTTTCCTAACAATCCTAATCTAACCTTTGAAAAGATCATTATGTCCTATAGCATGAGATGTAAAAATGGTCTAGTAAATACTAGCGGGGGGAATAATATTGCTTGCGGTGAATGGGATTATAATTGTCATACATATATACATGACTCTACAAGAATTGATTCTATAATGCACAAAACTCCAAGTCATACAATAACTGGTCTTGCTACAAGCCTATACTACAGTTCAGTTCCTGTATACAATTACTTTTATACTCTCAATTCTTTAGGATCAATAGTGCTTGATTCTATTGTAACAGATGCTGATACTATTGTTGAATTTGGGATTTCTGCATTCCCAGGAACTCTAAATCATGATGTAATTGATACGCTATCAACCAGTTTTTACTGGCAGCCATATAGCTATACTTACGATACAAGCGGAAATATTATAGCTATCGATACTGTTACAATTAGCGGGATGATAACTATTACTGATTTGGTCTATTACAAGAGATATCCTATGGCATTTCAAATAATGTCTTTTGTAACTCCTTATGGTATTGGTCTTGATCTAGGTACTAATGGAAAAACCTGGTATTTTGATGTCACAGATTATGCTCCTGTATTTAAAGGTCCTAAGCGGATAACTGTAAGTGGAGGTGGAGAATGGCAAGAAGATATGGATATTAAATTTTTATTTATTGTAGGAACTCCTACTAGAAATGTACTGGAAATGCAACAAGTATGGAGGCCACAAGAACATGGATACAATACCATTATGACTAATAATGCTTTTGAGCCAAGAAATGTGTTAATCCATCCAAATGCATCAGCATATAAGTTAAGAACTACAATTACAGGCCATGGCCAGGAGGGCGAATTTATTCCCCGGAATCATTATTTAAATATAGATGGTGGAGCTCAAGAATATATTTGGCCGGTTTGGACAGAGTGTGCAGAAAATCCTATTTACCCTCAAGGTGGAACATGGATTTATGATAGAGCTGGTTGGTGTCCAGGTCAAGCCTCTGATGTAAGAGAGGATGATATTACCCAATTGGTAACTCCAGGACAAATTCATAATATAGATTATGGGGTAAGTAGCGCTGCAGGAAACTCAAATTATTGGGTAAGTAGTCAATTGGTTAGTTACGGGGATCCTAATCACTCTTTAGATGCTTCTATTATTGATATTTTATCTCCTACCAATCAAATACTACACGTGCGAACTAACCCCCTATGTTCAAAGCCTAAAATTACAATACAAAATACTGGGAATACACCATTAACTTCACTACAAATTGAATATTGGGTTAACGGAGCTACATCACATGAAATGTATCAATGGAATGGAAATCTTAATTTTCTTGAAAAAGAAGAGGTTGAATTGCCTGACCCTGCTTCTTTATGGAGTAATATAGCTGCTAGTAATAATTTGTTTCATGCTAAAATTGCATTACCTAATAATGCAAGTGATCAGTATTATTTAAATAATGTTGTGAGCTCTAGTTTTGAATCTGCGCCTACATATCCAAATACCTTTGCATTATGGTTTCAAACAAATAGTGGTGTAGTAAATTCATTGACTCAAGTCTCCGAATCTTCATGGGAATTCTTTGACAGTAATGGGAATTCAATATATTCTAGTGGTGACTTAATCTCAAATACACAATTTAGAGATACGCTAACATTTAATAACGGTTGCTATATTTTTAAAGTCACTGATACAGATGATGATGGATTCGATTTTTGGGCAAATAATGATGGCGGTGGAATGGCTAGATTTCGTGAGATTGGAGCAAGTTGGCTAAAATCTTTTGATGGTGATTTTGGGAGATTTATTCATCATGAATTTAGAGTAGAAGATGCCTTATCCAATTCTGAAATTAATACTTTAGATTTTACAATATTTCCCAACCCAGCAACTAATGAAATTATCATAACTGGCGATTTTACAAATTTATCAAAACTTATTTTAAAAGATAATCTTGGTAGAATTGTAAGTGCTATTAATATAGATAAAAATAATACTACTCATAAAATTGATATTAGAAATTTGGCAAAAGGAATTTATTTTATATCCATTGATAACAAAGTAATCGAAAAAGTAGTAAAACAATAAATGAAATATTGCAACTCATTAACCGAGTATTCTCGGTTTAAAACAAGAGAGGTAAAAGTCGGTAATATTGGTATTGGCGGGAACAATCCTATTCGCATTCAATCCATGACCACCACAAGCACTATGGATACTGAAGCAACTATAGCAGAATCTATTAGAATGATAGAAGCAGGTTGCGAGCTTGTTCGGATTACGGCACCCAGCAAAAAGGAAGCTGAAAATCTAAAAAATATAAAAGATGGGCTGGCAAAAAGAGGGTATTATAATCCAATAATTGCAGATATACATTACACTCCAAATGCAGCTGAAATTGCGGCTAAAATAATTGATAAAGTAAGAGTAAACCCCGGTAATTATGTCGATAAAAAGAAGTTTGAAATCATTGAATATACGGATGTCACTTACAATGCAGAAATTGATAGGATAAGAGAAAAATTTACTCCGCTTGTGAAGATTTGCAAACAGCACGGAACCGCTATGCGAATTGGCACAAATCACGGATCTTTATCCGATAGAATTTTAAGCAGATATGGAGATACTCCAAAAGGAATGGTGGAATCCGCAATGGAATTTTTGCGTATTTGCCGTGATCAAGATTACCATCAAATTGTCCTTTCTATGAAAGCCTCTAACACTAGAGTTATGGTCCAAGCCTATAGATTATTAGTTGCTGAAATGATAAAAGAAGGCATGGATTATCCGCTTCATTTAGGTGTAACAGAAGCTGGAGAGGGAGAAGATGGCAGAATTAAATCAGCAGTGGGAATTGGAACACTTTTATCAGATGGAATTGGAGATACAATAAGAGTTTCATTAACGGAAGCTCCAGAATTTGAAATACCCGTTGCTCAAAAATTACTTGCTCATTTTAATGGTATTGAAAATCACGAAAAGATTGATCAGATTACAGAAAATCCTCTCCACTCTTTTGATTATCAAAGAAGAGAAACTAATGAGGTTCTAAATATTGGAGGTGGAAATGTGCCAATTGTATTGGCTGATTTTTGCTTTAAAGAAAAAATTACAGCAGCATCTTTTTTTGGTATAGGCTCTAACTATTCAGTTCCTTTAGATAAATGGCACATTAGTGATATGGCAGCAGATTATGTATTTGTTGGAAATCATGATTTAGATTTTGAGGTTCCTGGAACTTTAGGAGTTATTTACAATTACCAAAAGTGGAAAGAACACAAAAAAGGATTCCCGTTTTTAACCGTGAATAATTATTTAGATGAAAATGACTTATCAAAAAAACTAAATATAGTTTATGTCTGCTTAGAAGATTTAACTGAGGAACTCTTTACAAAACTAAAAAAAGATAAAACGGCTGTTTTAATTACAGATACCTATAACCCAAATGGGGTTGCTGAACAAAGAAAACTTTTCACCGAACTTATGAATAAGGGAATTAAAACTCCTGTTATTATTGGAAGGGCTTATGAAAACTTGGCAGAAGATCAATTACAACTTTCTGCAAGTTGTGATTTTGGAGCCCTCCTTTTAGATGGATTAGGAGATGGAATATTTATTGCGACTGAAAATTGCGGATCCAGCCAATCTGTAAATTCCTTAGGATTTGGCATATTGCAAGCAAGCAGAACAAGAATTTCGAAAACTGAATATATCTCCTGTCCTTCTTGCGGGAGAACACTATTTGATTTACAAGAAACTACAGCAAAAATCCGTAAAGAAACAGATCATTTAAAAGGAATAAAAATTGGGATTATGGGCTGTATCGTAAACGGACCTGGAGAAATGGCAGATGCTGATTATGGTTATGTAGGAACAGGCCCCGGCAAGATAACCCTCTACAAAGAACAAACTATTGTAGAAAAAAATATTCCAGAATCAAAAGCTGTAACAGCCCTAATAGAGCTTATTAAAAAGCATGGAGATTGGGTGGAGAAAAACTAATCTACTTTTATTTTAGAAGCTACCTTTTTTGCTTTTTTAACTAACTCAGTAGTACTTTGAGAGCCATAAGCAAGAGCTACGGCCATTCTTCTATAGGGTCTTGTAGTGGGCTTTCCGAAAACTTTAATGTCTGTATTTTTAAAATTAGACGCTTCTACCAAGCCAGTAATAATTGGAAAATTACTATTTTGTTTATCCGCCAATACCACAGCAGAAGCTCCATTTCTTACAAGCGAAATTTCCAAAACAGGAATTCCTAAAATGGCACGAGCATGCAATTCAAATTCTGAAAAATTTTGTGTTCCTGCAAGAGTAACCATGCCTGTATCGTGGGGTCTAGGTGATAGTTCGGAAAAATAAACCCCACTTTTTCCAATAAAAAATTCTACCCCCCAAATTCCACTACCCCCAAGTGCTTTAGTTACTTTATCTGCTATTTCTTGTGCAGCTTTTAAATGAATAGCGTCCATTTGCATAGGCTGCCAACTTTCTTGGTAATCTCCCCTTTCTTGCCTGTGCCCAATTGCAGGACAGAAAAGGGTTTTTCCATTATTTTGTGTGAGGGTTAAAAGTGTAATTTCATAATCAAAATCAATAAATGATTCTACTATTACTTCCTTTAAATCTCCTCTTGATCCCAACATGGCATAATCCCATGCTTTTTCAATATCGGCCTCTGTTTTAATTACAGATTGCCCTTTTCCAGAGCTTGACATTAGTGGTTTCACCACACAGGGCATTCCAGTAAATGCTACCCCTTTTTTTAATTCCTCATAAGAAGTGGCGTATTTATATTTTGCCGTTTTAACACCTAAATCAATAGCTGCTAAATCTCGAATCGCTTTACGGTTCATAGTAAAGTTAGCTGCCTTAGCAGAAGGAATGACCTTAAAACCTTGTTTTTCATAAGCATAAAATCTTTCGGTTCTGATGCTTTCTACTTCAGGAACTATAAAATCTGGCTGATGTTTTGCTACAATTCTGTCTAATGCTTCCCCATCTAACATATTGATGACCTCAAATTCATGAGCTACTTGCATTGCAGGAGCGTTTTCATAATTGTCTACTGCAATTACATATTGGCCTAATCTTTGCAGAGCAATAACCACCTCTTTTCCTAGCTCTCCAGATCCTAATAACAGTATTTTCTTTCTCATGCTAAATCCAAAGATTTTTTGGATAAATCCTATCAGCAATACACTGATTAATTGCAGCAACAGCCATAGGCTTGTCTTCTTTATAAGTTACTCCAAACCAATTATCATTAGTTGGAATTACACGTACAGCCATTTTTCCACTTGCAATCATATCCGTAATAATATTAGGAATATAATACTCAGCAGTTGGATTATCAGTATTTGCTCTCATAAAATCATGTAATCCTTTCTCAATCTCGGAAAATATACAAGGATGAAAGCCCCAATAATTCATAGAAACGCTTGCGTTTTTATCCACAGTGCCTAATGGCTCATCAGTGCCAACATTATAATTTACAACTCCATTTTGTACTGCAATTTTTGTTCTTTCAATAACCTCAACTAAGTTATTGTCAGCATCTACTTCACATACCCCTCTATTAACTGTCCCGTGCTCAGAAAGAGTATTGTGCAAAGTATATCCTACCATGGCCATTAAAAATGGAGAGCAATCCTGAGTTAAAAAATCAGCAATGAGCTTAAACGAACCTGCTCCATAATAATCATCAGCATTAATTACGGCAAATGGCTCACTAATTACATCTTTAGCAACTAGAACAGCATGTGAAGTTCCCCAAGGTTTTGTGCGCTCCACAGTAGCAATACCTGGCACTTTTACATTTACCTCTTGATACGCATACTCTATTTGAATTTTATCGGCAAACTTATCAAAGCGAGAACGGAATGCCTCATCAAATTCTTTTCTAATAACAAATACAATTTTCCCAAAACCTGATTTGATAGCATCATATATTGAGTATTCAATTATTGGCTCCTGATTTGGGCCAATTCCATCTATTTGCTTTAATCCGCCATAACGACTTCCCATTCCAGCTGCTAAAATCAATAGAGTTGGTTTCATAGTCTATAAATTTTTTATGAACATTTTTGATATATACTTTCCTAATATATCATATTCTACATTCACCAAGGCGCCCACTTGAATGGTGTGCAAATTAGTATGCTTAAAAGTATAAGGGATAATAGCAACTGAAAATGAGGTGTCTTTAGAATTTACAACAGTAAGACTTACCCCATTTATGCAAACAGATCCTT
Organism: Chryseobacterium gleum; assembly: GCA_945865535.1. Lineage (GTDB taxonomy): Bacteria > Bacteroidota > Bacteroidia > Flavobacteriales > BACL11 > BACL11. The sequence goes on from CAMBDW010000009.1 coordinate 51,382, forward strand.
TTTCAACCGTAATATTATCTGAGTCTTTATGCTCAAAAGTTAAAATATGAGAGCCGTTATCTTCTTTTACTTGCTTGCAAATTGCCGTTTGATCTACATGCCCCTGTACCATGTGTCCATCAAGTCTTGCTCCCATTTGAATGCTTCTTTCTAAATTTACTTTACTGCCTACTTCCAAAAGCCCAAGATTAGTTTTTTGTAAAGTCTCATTTATTGCCGTAACCGTATATACATCAGCATCAATAGCAACCACTGTTAAACATACCCCATTATGAGCTATTGATTGATCAATTTTCAATTCATGAGTCATTAGGGATTTTAATGAAAAATGAATATTGCTTGCTTGCTTTTTAAGAGCAACAACTTCAGCTACTTCCTCTATTATTCCTGTAAACATCTATCAATAATTTATAACCTGTTCAACCATTTTTGGCATTTCTCTTTTCTCATATAACTGATTTCTTAGCTGAGGAGCAAATCCAGCTTCTTTAATGCACTTTTGCATACTATTTGCGGTAAATCTATGAGGGGCTCCTGCTGCTGAAACTACATTTTCTTCAATCATAATAGAACCCATATCATTTGCTCCTCCATGCAATGTAAGTTGGGCAGTATCTGCTCCAACAGTAAGCCATGAAGTTTGTATATTTTTAATATTAGGAAGCATAATTCTGCAAATGGCAACCATTCTTAAATACTCATCAGAAGTTACATTATTATTAATGCCTTTTACTCTTTGTAAGAGAGTCCCGTCATCCATAAATGGCCATGCAATAAATGCTAAAAAACCATTTTCTTTTTCTGGTTTTTGAGATTGCACTTCTCTTATTCTAACTAAATGATCGAAACGCTCCTCAATAGTTTCAATATGACCAAACATCATAGTGGCGGATGTAGTTAAGCCAATTTGATGAGCCACTTTCATAATATCCAACCACTCCTGTCCTGAACATTTCCCTTTGGAAATCAATCGCCTTACTCGATCGCTTAAAATCTCTGCCCCAGCTCCTGGCATACTATCCATTCCTGCTTTTTTAAGAGCAGTAAGTGCTTCTAGGTGTGAATAACCTCCAATTTTACAAATATGAGCCACCTCAGGAGGGCCAAGAGTATGAAGCTTTATATTGGGATAAAGTGCTTTTAGATCTCTAAAAAGTTGTGTATAATAATCCAGTCCCAAGCCAGGATGATGACCTCCTTGTAATAACAATTGATCCCCACCATATTCTATAGTTTCTTCAATTTTTACTTTGTAGGTTTCTAAATCCGTAATATATACTTCTTCATGCTTAGGATGACGAAAAAAATTACAGAATTTGCAATTAGCCGTACAGGCATTAGTGGTGTTAACATTACGATCAATCTGCCAAGTAACCACATTTCCGGGAACCTGAAGTTGTCTTAATTCATTTGCTACAAACATCAACTCGGCAGTTGGAGTATTTTCAAATAAAAATTGCCCTTCCTCTGCTGATAAAAATTCTTTTTTTAATGCCCTATTAAGCAATTGCTTACTATCCATAAATTTACTTAGTTTTGTGTCTTCAAAATTACACATTTTATATGAAGACGCTCATCAAAAAGAAAACAACAATTTCTGATCAAGATAATTTAATCCTTTTATGCGATTTAAAAAGTAAATTATCTGACTTCCCACTATCTAAACAAGAATTAGATTATATTAAAAAAGAACAAAAAGACAAAAAAGAAATTGTAGCAATAAATCAATACAGAAGACACATTTTTGTAATACTTCCTAAGCAAGAAAAAGACGCAAACAAAAATGCTGAAAACTGCAGAATGCTGGGAGATAGTCTTGCTGGAACCTTAAAAGATGAGAGTGCCGCTTTAATTATTGATCTTAAAGAAAATCAAACTGAAGCTATGCAAATTGCTGAAGGAATAGCCCTTTCAAATTATACTTTCACAAAACACAAAACAGACCCAAAACCAAATAAATTAGAAACCATCTATTTGTGCAAAAACTCTAATCAAAAAGATATTGCTGAATTACAAAATATTATTGATGCCGTTTACTTTACAAGAGACTTAATTAACGAGCCTTTTTCGCATCTTAGCGCAAAAGATTTAGCAAATGCAGCGGTAAAATCAGCCAAAAAATATGGAATCAAAACTACAGTATTAAATAAAAAAAAGATTGAAGCCTTAAAAATGGGAGGGCTTTTAGCGGTAAATAAAGGCTCTATTGACGAACCTACATTTACAATTATGGAGTGGAAACCAAAAAACGCCAAAAATAAAAAACCTATTGTTTTAATAGGAAAAGGTATAGTGTTTGATACTGGTGGATTAAGTTTAAAGCCAACTCACAATTCTATGGATTTAATGAAAATAGATATGGGAGGTGCTGGCACTGTAATTGGAGCTATGCAAGCAATTGCAGCAAATAAATTGCCAATATATGTAATTGCTTTAACTCCAGCAACTGACAATAGACCATCAGGAAATGCTTACGCTCCTGGAGATGTAATCACTATGCATGATGGCACAACAGTTGAGGTATTAAATACGGATGCGGAGGGGAGATTAATTCTTGGTGATGCCCTTAGTTTTGCAAAAAAATACAACCCTGAATTAGTAATTGATCTAGCCACTTTAACAGGAGCTGCAGTAGCTGCAATTGGACATTACGGAATTGTGAGTATGCATGAGGGCGCAGAAAAAGAACATACAAGACTAAAAGAGACGGGAGATTATATGCATGAGCGTTTAGCTGAAATGCCTTTTTGGTCAGATTATGATGAACTTATCAAATCCGATATTGCTGATATTAAAAACTTAGGCGGGCCTCATGCTGGGGCAATTACAGCCGGAAAATTTCTAGCTCATTTTGCCGATTATCCTTGGATCCACTTAGATATTGCAGGACCAACTTATACCCAAACAAAATACGGCTACAGAGGTAAAGGTGCGACAGGAATGGGGGTAAGATTGTTGTATCAATTCATTAAAAACAGAGCATAATGAACAAAATTAAAGTAGGTATTTCAATAGGAGATTTAAACGGAATTGGCTTAGAAACAATCATAAAAACTTTTAAAGATAGTCGAATGATGGATTTTTGCACTCCAATAGTATTTGGTTCTACAAAAGTTGCTTCTATCCACAGAAAGGCAATTGAAATGCAAGACTTTAATTTTAATATCATCAATACTATTAAAGATGCCAATCCTAAAAAAGCAAATTTATTAAATCTCTGGAATGATGATATCGAAATTAATTTTGGAACGGCAACTACTAAATCTGGAGAGCTTTCATTCGATTCTTTAAAAAGAGCATCAGAGGCATTAAAAAATAATGATATTGATGTGCTAGTTACTGCCCCTATTAACAAAGCTTCAATTCAGGAGAAAGTAACTAATTTTATTGGCCATACTGAATTTTTACAAGGGAATTTTGAGGGAGAATCTTTAATGATAATGGTAAGTGAAAGAATGAAAGTAGCGTTTGTAACCGGTCACGTTCCCTTAACGGAAGTAAAAAAATCAATTACTATTGAAAATATCATTTTAAAAACTAAAAAATTAAATATTTCTTTAATTCAAGATTTTGGTATTAGACTACCAAAAATTGCTGTATTAGGACTTAATCCTCATGCCGGGGAAAATGGATTGCTTGGAGGGGAGGAAAATGAATCCATTATTCCTGCGGTTAAAAAACTAAAAGAAGAAGGCATTATGGCTTTTGGGCCTTACCCTGCCGATAGTTTCTTTACAAGCAAAAATTTAGAAAATTTTGATGGAATACTCTCAATGTATCACGATCAAGGATTAACTGCTTTTAAAACCTTATCTTTTTCGGATGGGGTAAACTTTACCGCTGGTTTAAATATCATAAGAACATCACCCGTACATGGTACGGCATATGAGATTGCGGGGCAAGGAATTGCAGATGAAAGATCATTTAGAGAGGCTGTATTTATGGCTTGTGATATTTACAAAAAAAGAACAGAGTTCAAACTATTAAATGAGAATCCTTTAGTTTTTAGTAGCTAAATATAAACTTAATACTGTAAATAGTAATAAATTTATATATTTGCACCCCTTTAAAATTCAGCAGAATGAATGATTTTACAGTGAAATTAAAAGCAATAACTACTGGTAAAAATTCTTTTTCTTTTGAAATTAAAGATTCGTTCTTTGAAGCATTTCCTTTTTCAGATGTAGAGCATGCAGATATCTGTGCTATCGCAACACTAGATAAAGATGGTGATAATATTTCGCTAAATTTAACTCTTGATGGACAAATTAATGAATTAGCGTGTGATATTTGTACCGATCAAGTGTCGGTAAAAATAGCAGCAGAAACAAAACTCATTATAAAAAGAACTGATGACGATTTAGTGTCAACTGAGGAGATATTTTACATTAAAAAAAGCGAAAACAAAGTAGATTTGAAACATTTAATTTTCGAATTAATAATTTTAAGTGTTCCAAACAAACGACAACATGCTTTGGATAAACAGGGAAATAGTACCTGCAATAAAGAAATGGTGGATTTAGTAAATAAATATACTCAAATAAAAGAAAAGCCATCCGACCCTAGGTGGGATGCATTAAAAAGTTTAAACTAAAATAGTAAAAGAAAAAAATGGCACATCCTAAAAGAAGAATTTCTAAAACTAGAAGAGATAAAAGAAGAACACATTACAAAGCTTCTGCCCAGCAGATAGCAACATGCCCAGAAACTGGTGAAAATCATCTTTACCACAGAGCTTATTGGTCTGAAGGGAAACTTTACTACAGAGGCAAGATAGTAATAAATAGCCCGGCAGCTGTATAGTTTTATAATAGATTTTTGTAGTTTTATCACTTTTAAAACTACAGTCTATTTATGAAAATAGGAATAGATATAATGGGGGGCGATTATGCCCCAAAAAAAACAGTTCATGGAGCAATTCTTGCTCTTAATGAACTTCCAAAAAATATAACAGTAGTTTTATTTGGCAAGAAAAATGAAATTCTTTCTGAACTAAAACAACATGACTTTAGTGCCGATAAGTTTGAAATTGTTGATTGTTCTGAAGTTATTAGTATGGAAGAGCATGCCACAAAAGCTTACAGATCAAAACCAGATTCAAGCATTTCAAAAGGCTTTGAATATTTAGCAAAAGGAGAAATTGATGGATTTGCTTCTGCTGGAAATACTGGAGCCATGTTCGTAGGTGGTTTTTATGCCATAAAAGCAATTCCTGGAATTATAAGGCCCCCTCTTACCGTGCTAATTCCTAGAGAAGATGGTGGAGTCACAGTCTTACTTGATGTTGGGGCAAATACCGATTGTAAACCAGATGTCCTATATCAATTTGGGACTTTAGGATCTCTATTTTCTCAATACGTTTGCGGTACTAAAAATCCAAAAGTAAGTTTGTTAAATTTAGGAGAAGAAAAAACAAAAGGAAATCTACTTACTCAGGCCGCCTATACATTAATGGAAGACAACCCCGACTACACATTTATTGGAAATTGTGAAGGAAGGGATATTTTTAATTCAAAAAGTGATGTTATTGTTTGTGATGGATTTACAGGCAATATAGCTTTAAAAGAAATAGAAGGGATATATAATATTATGAAAAAAAGAGGACTTCTTGATGATTTCTTTAAGCGTTTCAACTATGAAAATTATGGAGGAACTCCTATCTTGGGATTGAATAAAACTGTAATCATAGGGCACGGAATTTCGAATGAAATTGCCATTAAAAATATGATTGTGCTTACTAAAAATATTGTAGAAGCGGATTTAGTTAATAAAATAAAAGACAATATCCGCTAATGGGAAAGATTACAGCTGCAATAACAGGAATTCAGGGGTATGTTCCAGATTATATTCTGACAAATAAGGAATTGGAGACAATGGTGGACACCAATGATGAATGGATTACAAGTAGAACTGGAATTAAGCAAAGGAGAATTCTGAAAGGGGAAGGAAAAGGATCTTCAGATATGGGAGCAGAGGCAATAAAAGGATTATTACAAAAAACAAATACTGGTGCAGAAGAAATTGATTTAATTATTTGTGCAACCGCTACTCCGGATATGATATTCCCTTCTACTGCATGCATCATTGCAGATAAAGTCGGGGCAACAAATTGTTTTGCATACGATTTAATGGCAGCTTGCTCCGGTTTTTTGTATGCACTTTCAACGGCATCAAAATTTATAGAAACAGGGACTTATAAAAAAGTTGTTGTTGTGGGAGCCGACAAAATGTCTTCTATTGTAGATTATACGGAAAGAGCCACCTGTATTCTTTTTGGTGATGGTGCTGGAGCGGTTCTTTTAGAGCCTTCTGAGGATGGGCTAGGGATACAAGATTCAATTTTAAAATCAGATGGTTCGGGAAGAGCTTTTTTACATTTGAAAGCGGGTGGTTCTGTAAAACCAGCCTCTTATAAAACAATAGACAATAAAGAGCATTTTATTTTCCAAGATGGCCAGCCTGTTTTTAAAGCTGCAGTAAAAGGTATGGCAGATGTTTCTGAAGAAATAATGAAAAAAAATAACCTGACTGCAGATGATATAGCTTGGTTAGTTCCCCACCAGGCAAATAAACGAATAATTGATGCCACTGCTAGAAGAATGGGAGTGGGAAGCGAAAAGGTAATGCTAAATATTGAAAAATATGGTAATACCACAAATGGAACAATTCCTTTATGTTTATGGGAATGGGAAAGCCAACTAAAGAAAGGAGATAATCTGATTCTTGCTGCATTTGGTGGAGGGTTTACTTGGGGCTCAATCTATCTAAAATGGGCTTACGATTCAAATAAATAGTTATTTTTGTATTTTTAAATAACTATTACAATGAAGAAAATGGATTTAAAAGATATTCAAGAATTAATAAAATTTGTTGCAAAATCTGGGGCTACAGAAGTGGCTTTAGAAATAGACAACATTAAAATTTCCATCAAATCACCAGCTAAGAAAAGAAGAGGTGAAGAAGATGAAGATACTGCTATTATTCAGCAAGTTCCTGCTCCAATTGTAGCGACTCAAGTTGTAGCAGCTCCTACGCAAGTTGCAAGCCCAATTGCAGAAAATACATCTTCTGATCAGGCAAACTATATTACTATAAAATCATCTATGATTGGAACTTTTTACCGCTCATCATCTCCTGAAACGCCACCATTTGTAAATGTGGGGGATTCTATTAAAGAAGGCGATACAATCTGCATTATTGAGGCAATGAAACTTTTTAATGAAATTGAAGCAGAGGTATCGGGGAAAGTAGTAAAAGTTTTAGTTGATGACACTACTCCTGTTGAGTTTGATCAACCTCTTTTCTTAGTAGATCCTTCTTAAAAATTTACACCAAGAATTATGTTTAAAAAAATTCTAATTGCCAACAGAGGTGAAATTGCATTACGAATTATCCGTACTTGTAAAGAAATGGGGATAAAAACGGTAGCCGTTTATTCAAAAGCGGATACAGCCAGTTTACACGTAAGATTTGCTGATGAAGCGGTTTGTATCGGTCCTGCTCCAAGTTCAGAGTCTTACTTGAAAATAGCAAATATTATTTCGGCAGCTGAAATTACAAATGCTGATGCAATTCATCCAGGCTATGGATTTTTGGCTGAAAACTCAAACTTTTCCAAAATTTGCAGTGAAAATAATATCAAATTTATTGGGGCTTCACCAGAAATGATTGATGGAATGGGCGATAAAGCTGCTGCCAAAGAAACTATGAAAAAAGCTGGAGTTCCTACAATTCCAGGTTCTGATGGACTAATAAAAGATTTTAATGAGTGTGCAAAATTAGCCGCTGATGTGGTTGGATATCCAGTAATGCTTAAAGCTACTGCTGGTGGTGGTGGAAAAGGAATGCGATTAGTTTGGAAATCAGAAGATCTAGAAGATGCTTGGAATAGTGCAAGGAAAGAAGCGAAAGCAGCCTTTGGAAATGATGGAATGTACATGGAAAAATTCATTGAAAATCCAAGGCATATTGAAATTCAGATAATTGGGGATAACTCAGGTAAAGCGGCCCATCTATCAGAAAGAGATTGTTCTATACAAAGAAGACATCAAAAATTAGTAGAAGAAACCCCATCTCCTTTTATGACTGATAAATTAAGACAAGATATGGGAATGGCTGCTATTAAAGCTGCAGAATCTGTAAATTATGAAGGGGTTGGCACAGTAGAATTTTTAGTTGATAAAAACCGAAATTTCTACTTTATGGAAATGAATACCCGTATTCAAGTAGAACACCCTATTACTGAAGAAGTTATTGATTACGATCTGATTCGAGAACAAATTAAAGTTGCTGCAGGAATTAAAATATCAGGCAAAAATTATACTCCTCAATTGCATGCCATTGAATGTCGAATTAATGCAGAAGATCCCAAAAATGATTTCAGGCCTTGCCCAGGTTTAATTACTAATTTTCATGCTCCAGGAGGTCATGGAATTAGAATAGACACTCATGCCTATGCAAACTATATGATTCCTCCTTACTATGACTCTATGATTGGAAAAGTGATTACTGTTGCCCAAACAAGAGAGGAGGCAATTGCAAAAATGGAAAGAGCTTTAGATGAATTTATTATTGAGGGGATTAAAACTACCATTCCATTTCATCAAAAGTTAATGAAAAATGAAGATTTCCGAAAAGGCAATTACACCACTAAATTTATGGAAACATTTGAAATGTAAAATAAAAAAGCTCTCTTATGAGGGCTTTTTTAATTGTACTAGTTCATATTTATAATGTTTAAACAATCACTAGTTTGAGCTTTAATTATTATCTCTTTCATTTTTGTTTATTACTACTTACGCTTTCGTGCCTGTTTTCGCCCAACGATACACGTTATCTGATTTAAAGTCATTTTCTTTGGGGTTTAACCGTTAATAAACCAATCATCATTATGAATGCAGTCAGAATAATTACCTGAATGATTAGTGATTTATTTACAAGTGAAATGGTACTTGTTGGCTCTATAGAGAGAAAAAGTAAAATTGTAATAAGACCTCTTGGGGATATAAACAAAAGAGGGTGCAAGGGAAGTTTGGAAAGTTTTAGTTGAATTGCCCTAAAAAGAAAAATGGTAAATACAATCCCCAAAGCCCATATAAAGGTGTTTGGGTTTAATACCTCCTTTGTCTCTATTAAGTATCCGAAAAGTAAAAAGAACAATGCTCTTACTAAAAAGGATACTTCAATGGTAAGTTCTGTAAATTTCGTCACTTCTTTAATTAAATTATCAGGCCTGAATTTTGCAATCCAATTAAAGCCTTTCAACTCTTTAATGTTGCCTATAAATAAACCAAAAATCAAAATAAAAAGCAGTCCAGGTAGATGATAGATTTTAAAAATCGCATAAATTAAAATTACAAGCAGAATGATTGGAATAAACTTTATGTGATGTTCTATTTTGTTAAGCAAAAAAGAAAGCCCAATTGTCGCAATAAAGGATAAAACTAAAATGATTATGAGTTGCAAGCCAAAGTGCGCTACTGAAAGAATATCAATTGCTGCATTTACTGCAAGAAAATTAAAAAAAAGAACTGCTAAAATATCGGATAAACTACTTTCATAAATTACAAACTCTTTATTGTTAGATGAAAGATTTCTGACACTTGGAATTGCAATAGCACTGCTGATTACACAAAAGGGAATTGCATTTATCAAACTGGCCTTAAAATCAAAGTTGCCAAAATAGTTGAAAGCAAATGCAAAAAGAAATGCCAAAGCTAACATAGTTATTAAAGCCCCAAAAAAAGATGTTTTGATAAGCCCTAACTTTGATTTGTTTATCTTAAGTTCTAAGGAGCCCTCAAGAACAATTAGTATTAATCCAATTGTCCCTAATACTGGAAGAAGGAAAGAAAAGTCAGGAAGCTGAAACCCAAACCTTGTTGAAAGTTGTCTTATTGACCAACCCAAAATCAATAAAAGAATTACAGAGGGGATTTTTGTCTTTGAAGAAGTCAGATCGAACACATAAGCAATAATTAGAAGGAGACAAAATGTTGTGATTATAGTTGTCGTCATTATTGGACATGTATAAATTACTCCACTATAATTTTTTTAACCGTATTCCCTTTTTTAGTAATAACCTTTACAAAATAAATTCCCTCTGTATCAATAGCTATTGTCGTGCCATCATTAACAGACAACAACTTTCCATCAACCGCATAAAGATTTATTTGTAAAATTTCTAAATCACTTTTAACTGTTACTTTTCCAGCTGATGGATTTGGGAACACTGAGATTTCAATATCTATTAATTCATCAATAGCATTTGGAGCTCCTAACTCCCCCCATCTTTTCTCAAATTCCTGCAAGTATATATTTGCAATTGTCGCATTATGAATAATAAGGGTATTTTCATCAGATTCATTCTCTGCATTATTACTCCAATTGTGAGATCCCGTTAGAACTATAGGATCAGAGCCTGCAATATTTCCATCTGCAATTGCATACTTATGATGAAATGAATTTGAAACTCCCATATGAGATCTCATATTTACACCATTAGTCTGAAGATTTGCAAACTCACTGCCCGTAGTATTTACATCTTCAATAATCCCTCTAATATTCACCCCAAACTGAGCATCTTTATCAATTATTGTCTGTGCTAAATCGTCTCGAGTAAAACTTAGAAGTCCGAATTCAAAAGTATAATCAACGCTTTCAATTACCTTAGTAATTTGATTGGTGGTTTGATCAGAGGGAGAAAAGTACACCTCAACATCAGAGCCTCCTACAATAAATTTATGTGGAGTGTTATCCGATTTATTTGCTCCAAAAGTTCCTCCCCACATTTCATCAAACTCCATAGTATACGCTTTGGCTACCGCTTCATCCTGAATAAAAATAATATTATTATAGTCATTAAATAAATTACCTGGATTTGTCCAATTGGTAGAGCCTCCCATTATCCATGAATTATCAGTAGAATTTGCATCAACAATAATGAATTTATTATGCATAATTCCTGCTGGTGCAGGATCACGATAAACAATAGGAATGCCCGAATTTAATGAGGATAACATAGAATTCACCACATCATCATCAGCAATATAACGAACAGCAACCCCCCTATTATAAGCGGCATTTATTGCCGCTGCAATGGTAGCATCTGAAGCGTTATACACACAAATATCTAATGTGTTTTGAGCTAAATCCATATATGCAGCAATAGTATCGTTAATAGCAGTATTTATATCTTGAGCAGCTACTCCAGTTGAAAATGAATTATCAACTGAATGATTAAAGTATGGACGAATAACGCCTGATGAATTTGAAGCAGTTGAATATAGTCCAATAGATGAAAATGCAGTATCACTTCCATTAATCGAATAACATTCTACATAATAAAAAGTAGCTGGTGAAAGACCTGTTAAACTCATACTATGAGTTAAAGTATTTCCACCATTATTTAAAACTGTGCCAAATCCATTTGTTAATCCGTAATTACAATTAGTTGATGAAGAATCTGAAACGCTCCAGCTTAAATCAAAAGAAGTGGTAGTAATATTAGATTGAACTATTGCTGAAGTAAATATCAATACTCCTGTTTGTATAATATCAGCTGAGTCTCTTGGCAAAATTTGATACCCATCATTGGCTGGAGTTGAAAAAGTATATTGTGAAGAAATTCCAGTTAGGGTAACTAATCCCATTGGAATCATAGCGTTTACTAAAGGATGTCCAGTTTTTACATAAATTTTTCCTGTTTCGCTATTTGATACAAAATCATGTGTGCCAACTGTAAAAAGTGAGCCCCCATTATTGAAAAGTACATTTTCTATTTGTATCAACTCTCCTTCTGTGCTTTCACCAACTTGTAAGGGCGTAATCACTTGTGGAACCACTGAATTTCCAGCTGAATTTGTTGTAACCGAATTAACCGGTTGCATTTCCATTAATCCATTATAATTTACTAAAACTCCTGTTACAGTAACTTCCTCTCCTCTAACTACAGCTCCTAATACAGCAGGATCATAAAGAGCCATACCTGCGGTAGCATCCTCAATATAACGGATTGGTCCAAGTTCATCTCCATTAGTAACAATCCCAGTTATAGTGACTGTTGATCCTACTCCCATAGCTCTAGCTGCTGCAATATTTGCTTGCGAAAATGCTGTATAACTCAATAGAGTGGACAAAATAAAAATTGTTGTTTTTTTCATTATTATATTATTTAAGTATTATTATTTATGTAATTAAAAACTAAATGTAGCAGACAAATTTAACCTTCTTCCAAGACCAAAAAATACCCCTGCTGATTTGGCATCAAAATCTTGGTAATTTGCATTATAAGGATCATTATTTTGAGCATCAGAAATATACATTTCATCAAATAGATTAAGGATACTAAATGTTAAAGCCATTTTAGTTTTTTCTGAAATTTTAAATTTATATCCTGCATGCAAGTCTATCAAATTATAAGACGGAATCTTCCAACTTTCTCTGCCTGAATTAGCACCATTTAACGATAGAGGATCAAAATCAGAATAGTAATTATCAAAATACGTGCCATTTAATTTTATATACGAATTTTGAGATGGCTCATACCTAACACTTAACCCATATTGGGTTTGTGCGGCATCTCCAACATGAACCCCCTCAGCATCAAAAACTGCAATTATTTGATTACCAAAATCATCAATAATTGGATTATTATCATCATCTAAAAACCTTACGGTATCGGATGAAGTCCACTTCCAATCTCCTAAAGAAAGTAGCCCTTCAACACTTAAGTTATTTAAGATTCTATACACAAAATCCATTTCAAAACCTTTATGCAAAGCATCCATTCCATTAATATTTGCTCTATAAGTTATATCGTCAATCATAATTGAAACCCCTCCATCTGCTGGCTTATTCTCCCAAAGCGTATAATAGGCATTTACATTTGCCGAAAATTTTGAAGATCTATAAGAATAGCCTCCTTCTACTGCTTTTACTTCTTCATTTTTTATATCTCTAAATAGTGAATTGTCATAATAATAAACATTATTAAACCTTGGGGCTTTTGAAATAAACCCTAGATTAAAAAAGACATTATTACGATCATCCAAATTGAAATTTGCTCCTGACTTAATAGTAAGCCCTCTAATCCATTTCCAATCTGTTTCTGCTAATTTTGCTTCATCCGAATTCATAGTATAAGCAGTGCCATTATGCCAAATAGTATCTTCCACCATTTTTTTATGAGCTCCAATAAGATTCCCATCATTATCAAATTCTAATTCAGTTGCTACTGAAGTCCCTAATGCTTCCACATATGTAGTGTCGGCTAATACTAAATCTTTTTTACGGAAATAATCGATTCTTTTATAGGCAGAATTAGAAGCAGATATATTGCAAAATGTACTTATGGCTTCATTTTTATGTTCTACTTGATAAAAAATTCCACTCCATTTTACTATGCCATCATTGTGATAACCTACTATATCTCCCGCATTTTTTACTTGGGATTTTTGTGTTTTATTGGCATCATCAATAGCATAATCAGCACCTAATAAATCATATACTTCTCTATAATGCTCTCCTTTATAATAGCGCATATCTAATCCTCCTGAAATTACAACTCCATCAGATGGTTGATAATTAAAAGTAGATAATCCTCCGTACCAAAAATGATTATTGATAGAGCTTCTAAGATAGGTTCCGGCCTTATTTTGGGAATCAGAATAAAGTGCATCTATATTATTTACATTAGTATTATAGGCCTCTTGCAAATTGTATTGTCCATCCGTATCATAATTAGAAGAATTGCCACTTAAAGCTGTCCCCCCACCATTTCCAATTGATAAATATACTATATTGGATACATAAAGTTTGTCATTAATTGTCCAAAAATCTCGCAACGAGAATTGAGGTTTATGGTAATAATTCTGGGATGTATTTAAAGTTTCTCTGTTATGGATAGTATCTCCATTTTCATCCAATGTCCACCTGTCTAAATATCCCCATTGTTTGTTGAATGCGATTCCTTTATTAACTATTCTTGCTGAGAAATCTGAGGTATCTCCAAGCGACTTGGCATAAGCTGTATCATAAGTAGCTATATCACTTTTATAAGATCTTTGTCCGTGTTTTTGAGGGGCACCCATGGCAGATACACTTAAAATATGATTGCCTAATTCTTTCTGAATTTTAGCATAATAAAAATAGCCTTCACTCCAAGTTTCATCTACAAATCCATTCCCTTGTTTATACGACCCAGCTAAAGTATAGCCCCAACCATTTTTTGTTTTTCCTGAATTGTATCCTAAAGAAGTTCTAAGTTGTCCGTATGAACCCACTTCTTGTTTGATTGTCCCTCCGGCCTTATCTCCAGTTCCTCTAGTTAAGATATTCATTGTCCCTCCAACTGATGGAATGGCAATTTTTGAAGCTCCTAATCCTCTTTGTACTTGAATATTAGCTGTTACGGCATCCAGTCCAAACCAATTGGACCAATACACCCAGCCGTTTTCCATATCATTTACAGGAATTCCATCAATCATTACAGCTACATTTCTTTGATTAAATCCTCTAATGGTTATTCGTGCATCTCCATCGCCACCTCCACTTTGTGTAGCATATACTCCAGGTGTTGAGTTTAGTACCATAGGAATATCTTGTGATGCTAATTCCTCACTAATTTTCTTCATTGGAATAGTAGAAAAAGCAACTGGAGTTTCTCTATCTTTTGCAATATCCGCCACTACTTGCACCTCATTGAGCAGAATTGTTTTCAATTTAAAATCCAGTACTTGGGATTTTCCTTTAACAGTTACTACTTGACTAATTTCCTTGTAACCCACATAAGAAACTTGAATATTTCTTTCTCCCTCTTGAATACTAAAGGAATAATTGCCATCTAAATCAGTAGCAGTTCCTTTTCCTTTTTCATAAATAACTGTTGCTCCAATTAAAGCTTCCCCTGTATTGGCATCAGTAACTTTCCCTCTTATAGTAGTTTGAGCAAAAACTCCAAAACTGAGAATTGTCCCAAAAAATAAAACGGCTGTTTTTTTCATAGTTTACTGATAAAAAAATACTGATGTTGGCATCAGTATTTTAAATTTTATTGTGGTATTACTACTCTATAATGAGTTTGTTTTTAACAAACTTTCCATTGGCAAACTCAATATCTACAACATAAGTTCCTTTTGACAAAGCGCTTGTATTTATTGATTGATTAAATCTTACTTGCTCTCCTAAAATATTAGTTAATCTAATATTTTTAACAAGCGTACTTGAATTAACAGATACCTCAACCCCACTATTGACAGGGTTAGGATACATAACATATGAAACTTCATTATTTTCAGTAATAGCAGTAGAGCCCGTGCAATCACAAGTATGAGACCCCATTCCTGTATATGTTGCATCAGGTAAAGAATCATATTGTAATGTTGGATTGAACAAAATTGGATTTTGAGATACTCCTTTTTTTATAGACGATTTTCTAATTAAAGTCATTCTTTTTGTCCACCAATCCCCTCCATTTGCATCCGTATAACCTGCACTTGCATCATCCGTCCAAGCCCCTCCAGGATCCTCTCCAACTTTCCCAAAGATATCAATAATAGCTGTCCCTTTTTCTAAAGTCATAGCATCATCTCCATTAAAATAAAATGGGGTTGGATAAATTCCACTACAGTGCATACCGCAGGCAGTATAAAAAACTGCATCTACAGGCGTAGACCAATATGTTGAAACCCAAATAGAATCTAACTGACCATTACCGATTGCAATTGCTTGGCCGGCTGCAATTGCCCCGCTTAAAGGCCATACCTCTGAAGCAGAAGTAGCTCCATTTGCATATCTATTAATTGAATATCCGCTTAAATCAATTGATGAAGATGTTGGATTATAAATTTCAATGGCATTGTTTTGTCCTGGTCCTTCAACATATTCTGAAATAAATAAGTCTGAACAATCTTGTGCAATTGTATTCATTGCAACAAGAGTAAATATACTTAGTAAAGTTTTTCTCATTTTTTTAGTTTTTTAATTAGGGTGCTAATTTACAAATTTGTAATAACTAATCTTTTATTTTAATATGAATTGTTTTTTATCTTTGAGTTAATTTAAATTACCAATATGGAAATGAAAATTTCAACTTTTGAAGAATATAAAATTGAATACCAAAAAAGTATCACTGATCCTAAAAAGTTCTGGGAAGAAAAAGCTCATAATTTTAGTTGGAGAAAAAAATGGAAAAATGTACTTTCTTGGGACTTTACAAAACCAGAAATAAAATGGTTTGAAGGTGGTAAATTGAATATCACAGAAAATTGTTTAGACAGGCATCTAGAAAAAAGAGGAAATCAAACGGCTATAAAATGGATTGCTAACAATCCCAAAGAGGAAACTATAAACTTAAGCTACAGAGAGCTTCATAAGCAAGTTTGTAAGTTTGCAAATGTTCTAAAAAAAAATGGGGCACTAAAAGGAGATAGAATATGCCTTTACATGCCAATGGTCCCTGAATTGGCAATTGCAGTCTTAGCATGCGCAAGGATTGGGGCAATACATTCAGTAGTATTTGCTGGGTTTTCGGCAAGATCATTATCCGACAGAATAAATGATGCTACTTGCAAATTACTAATAACTGCTGATGGAGGATTTAGGGGCGAAAAAATTACTCCTCTAAAGGAGATTGCTGATGAGGCCATGCAAAGCACTCCATCTATTGAAAAATGTATTGTTTTAGAAAGAACAAAAAGCAATGTCAATATGCAATACGGTAGAGATATTTGGTGGCATGTGGAAATGAAAGACGCTAATTCTGATTGCCCAATTGAAATTATGGATTCAGAAGATCCTCTTTTTATTTTATACACTTCAGGCTCTACTGGAAAGCCCAAAGGAATACAGCATTCCACCGCTGGCTACATGATTTATACTGAATATTCTTTTAGAAATGTTTTCCAATATAATGAGGGAGACATTTATTGGTGTACTGCAGATATTGGCTGGATAACCGGGCACTCTTATATTGTTTACGGTCCGCTTTTAGCAGGAGCAACCTCTGTCATGTTTGAAGGGATTCCTTCTTATCCTGATTCTGGGCGTTTTTGGCAAATTATTGAAGAAAATAAGGTTACTATTTTTTACACAGCCCCTACTGCTATTCGTGCATTGGAAGCAAAAGGAATAGAATTTGTAAACCCTTATGATTTGTCTTCATTAAAAGTTTTAGGCACCGTTGGAGAGCCAATAAATGAAGATGCTTGGCATTGGTACAATAAAGAAATTGGCAAGGAAAATTGTCCAATTGTAGACACTTGGTGGCAAACAGAAACAGGTGGAATAATGATTTCTAATTTAGCAGGAGTTACACCAGCAAAATCAACTTTTGCTACTTTACCTCTCCCTGGAATTCAGCCTTGTTTGGTTGATGAAAAAGGAAATGAAATTAAAGGGAATTCTGTTGAAGGAAGGTTGTGCATAAAATTCCCTTGGCCCTCAATTGCGCGCACAATTTATGGGGATCACCAAAGATTTAAACAAACTTATTTTGCCGCTTTTAAAAACAACTATTTTACTGGTGATGGCTGTTTGCGTGATGAAACCGGCATGTATCGAATAACTGGAAGGGTAGATGATGTGCTTATTGTTTCTGGCCATAATTTAGGAACTGCCGAAATTGAAAGTGCAATAGATAAGCATCAAAATGTATGTGAAACGGCTATTGTAGGATTTCCTCATCCTATTAAAGGAAATGGTATTTATGCTTATGTGATTTGTCATAAAAAACCAGAAAATGAAGAGCGTCTTAGAAAAGAAATCTCTGATTTAGTAAGCAAAGAAGTTGGTCCAATTGCGAAAGTAGACAAAATCCAATTTGTAAGTGGCTTGCCTAAAACCCGTTCAGGAAAAATAATGAGGAGAATTCTTAGAAAAATTGCTGAAGGAGATACGGAAAATTTAGGTGATACAAGTACGCTTTTAGATCCTGCTGTTGTGGAGGAAATCAAAACATCTGCACAATAATCATTTTTTAAATCAGTTTATTTATTTTTGTGCTATGTCCGATAGTTTAATAATTATACCTACCTTTAATGAGAAAGAAAATATTGAAAACATTATTCTCAAGGTATTTTCATTGGACAAATCCTTCCATATTTTAATTGTTGATGATGGGTCTGCTGATGGAACTGCTGATATTGTAAAAAATCTACAACAAAAATATCCTCAACAATTACAGCTTCAAGAGCGCGCTGGAAAATTAGGATTGGGCACGGCTTACATACACGGATTTAAATGGGCTTTAGCAAGAAATTACCAATTCATTTTTGAGATGGATGCTGATTTTTCTCATAATCCTGATGACTTAATACGGCTTTATAATGCAACTGCGAATGAAGGCGGAGATCTTGCAATTGGTTCTCGATACATTAAGGGAGTAAATATTGTAAATTGGCCAATGTCTCGACTACTTATGTCCTTTTTTGCTTCCAAATATGTTAAATTAGTTACAGGAATGCCAATTCATGATTCTACTGCTGGATTTAAATGCTTCAAAAGAAAAGTTTTAGAAACTATCCAGCTTGAAAAAATTCAGTTTGTAGGTTATGCTTTTCAGATTGAAATGAAATTCAACGCTTGGAAGTATGGCTTTAATGTAGTAGAAGTGCCTGTTATTTTTACGGATAGAGCTGAAGGAAACTCAAAAATGAGCGGTGGTATTTTTATGGAAGCCGCATTTGGCGTTCTACAAATGAAAATCAAAAGTTTTTTTAGAAACTGGAAAAGCTAAAAATGCTCACATTAATAAAAAATGCAACTTTGGTAAATGAAGGTAAAATTTACCAATCAGATGTGCTTATTGAACATCAGAAAATAAAGAAAATTGCTCCAAAAATAACAATTGATGCCGACCAAATAATTGATGCAAAAGGCTTGCATTTATTGCCAGGAGTCATTGATGACCAAGTACATTTCAGAGAGCCAGGACTTACTCATAAAGGAACTATTTACACTGAAAGTAAAGCGGCTGTGGCTGGTGGAATTACTTCTTTTATGGAAATGCCAAACACAAATCCACAAGTCCTAACACAAAAGCTATTAGAGGAAAAATACCAGATCGCTTCAAAAAAATCCCTTGCAAATTATTCCTTTTTTATGGGAGCAAGCAATGACAATTTGGAAGAAGTACTTAAAACAAATCCTAAGAATGTTGGGGCAATAAAAATCTTTATGGGTTCATCAACAGGTAATATGTTGGTAGATAACAAAAATGTTTTAGAGGAAATTTTTTCCAAATCCCCTATGCTAATTGCTGTACATTGTGAAGACGAAACAATAATTCAAGAAAATAGCAACAAGGCCAAACAACAATATGGTGAAGAAGTCCCCATTTCAGAACATCCGAAAATCAGAAGTGCTGAAGCTTGCTTTAAATCATCCTCAATGGCTGTTGAACTTGCCAAAAAACACAACACACGCCTGCATGTTTTTCACATTTCAACAGAAAAGGAAATTGAATTATTTGACAATAAAATTTCATTAAAAGATAAAAAAATTACCGCAGAAGTATGCATCCATCATCTTTGGTTTGATGAAAACAACTATAAAGAAAAAGGAACTCTTATAAAATGGAATCCAGCAGTAAAAAAAGAAAGCGACAAAAAAGCTTTATTTCAAGCTTTGTTAGATGATAAGTTAGATGTAATTGCAACTGATCATGCCCCACATACATTAGAAGAAAAAGCCAATTCTTATTTTAAGGCTCCATCTGGAGGGCCGCTAGTGCAACATGCCCTTCCTGCCATGTTAGAGTTTTTTAAAAATGGTAAAATTAGTCTCGAAAAAGTAGTAGAAAAAATGTGCCACAACCCAGCTATTTGTTTTAAAGTTGAGAATAGAGGTTTTATCCGTGAAGGATATTTTGCTGATTTAGTGCTAGTAAACTTAAATAATCCTTGGGAAGTAAATAAAGAAAATATCCTTTATAAATGCGGTTGGTCTCCATTTGAAGCAGAAATCTTCAATGCTAAAATCACTCACACTTTAGTTAATGGCCATATTGCCTATCAATATGGCAAGTTTAATGAGAGTAAAAACGGTATGCGCCTTACTTTCGATAGATAAAGACATAAAAAAAGGCAACCTAAGTTGCCTTTATTTTTAAATAAGAATGCTAATTAAGCAGGAACTTCTTCAGAAGCTTCAACAAGGGCTAAAGAATCCGCAGTAGCTTGAGCAGCAGCATCAGCATCAGCAGCTTCTTCAACAACAACTTCTTCAACAACAACTTCAGTTGCAGTTTCGCCACCTCCACAAGCAGTGAAAGTAACCATTAAAGCAACAATAAGCAAGTACATTAATTTTTTCATGAAAAATTTTATTTGGTTAATAACTGGGCGCAAATATATAACTTCCGAAAATATCTGCATTATTTTTTTATT